>NZ_JAZQPV010000094.1:0-4129 GCF_045628685.1 Acinetobacter sp. | reverse complement strand
GAAGTCACACCTTAAATCCGCAGAAGTTTTTATGGCGATTGATTACTGACTCATCCGAGATGCAGGATCACACCTGCCAGTTTGTTGCTGAGTCAATTTCAGTCGGTGAACGTAATGGTGTGATTTATTCCGTATCGTTTCAGGTGCGCTGTAAACCACTTAACAATGGCGACTTGGCATTCGATCAGAGTATTGTTGATCTATGGGATACAGGCAGTCCATCCGATGTGCTGAATCTGTTAGAGCAACTGGTGAACGAGAGTTTCCCGGATGCTTTGGGGGTTATATGATTACAGTCGATGACATTAAAGACTTTCATCTCGATAGTGTCTCAAGTGTTGTTTTACTGGAGACATTGGAAATCAGTCACTCATTATGGCCTGTTCCAATTCGCATTGTGACCAATCATCCCGATGGAATTTCAGTCACTTTGGAGAATAGTCAGCAAGCATTTTTTGATTTTATTCCGCTGATGATTCAGCGCGGCAATACCTCAGACGATCTGGATCAGACTTTAAATATTACAGTCGGGGATTTGGGTGAAATTGTTCCGCCTTTAATCCAGAAGATCCGTGATGCATTTAGCGATGAAAAACCCCAAGTGATTTATCGCTCATTTGCATTTGATGCAGCATCCATGGTGCTGACCAAGCAAACGCCTATTGAAATTATTCGTGGATTGTCTGTGGCCAAGATGAACCAGGACTATCAGGCCACTACTTTTGAAGCTGCGACTTCCGGCAAAAACAGCGTCAAGACAGGTCGCACCTATAACTTTAAAGAGTATCCAGATTTACGAGGCTTGATATGAAAAGTGTTGATGCTTTGCTGGACCGCAGATACGACCCGAGAAGTTATCACTGTGTCCATTTTCTGATTGAAGCGGCCCAATATCTTTTTAATAAAGATTACTCGGCAAGCTTTTTGGGTCTGACTGGTGACTTGGCGCAAAGCATCCGGACATCACGTGACACCACAGTTAAGAACAAAAGACTGGAGAAGCCTATCGAGGGCTGCATTGTCTTAATGACCAATCTCTTAAATAGCTCCCATGTGGGGCTTTTTTATTGTGGTCGAGTTTTGCACCTATCTGAAAATGGTGTCTATTTTCAGGAACTTCGATCTTTAGAGCGAAATTATTCAAGGTTTAGATTTTATGAAGCTTCGTATTTATCACAATGAGCTTGACCCGCTTGAATTCAGTGAAAAAGAATATGAGTGTCTGCTTAAGGATTGGTTGAATATACGTGAAGAATATCCAGATGCCCGGCTTTATAAAGACAGTATCTGCGCTAAAAATGATGTAACACCTAAAACCAAAGAAGAAGCCTTGCAATTACTTCATGCGGATGGGGATTACTATGTGCTCTGCCATGCGGGTGAGCCAATAACCATTTTTATGGCAGTAATGATGGTTATTTCTGTGGGTATAGCTATTTATACCTATATGAACATGCCGGAAGTGAATAATGACCAGTCCACAGGATCAGGCAATAACAGTCTTTCAGCACGCCAGAACAAACACCGCACCAGTGAACGTACACCCGATATTTACGGCACCGTAAAATCTGTTCCTGATTTGATTGCACCTGTGTATCGGTACTATGCAGACAATGTACAGGTTGAAGAATGTTTGCTTGATGTGGGCACTGGTTATTTTGATATCAATCCAGATCAGATCAAGGAAGGTGAAACTCCAATCAGTAGTATTGAAGGTGCAAGCCTCAGTGCTTATGAACCAGATAAGCTAATCACTGGCACTCCACAAGTATTAATTGGTGAGCCATTTAGCTACCCGGCACTTGTGGCCAAGCAAGTCAGCTCAATTGATGGCAAGCAAAAACTAATTTCACCCAATAATTCCAAATTAAGCTACACCAATACCAGTTTTTCTGGAAATAAAATTATTGTGGCTGCATCTGTTCAGTACACGGAAAACGATATTATTTTTACCGGTGGCGGAGCAATGGGTCCCACGCAATGGCAGTCTGTCCCTCGTGATGTATATGCAGACTTTAATAATAATTTTGTGAACGGTGAGCAGATTGCGATTGAAAATGCAATCTATGGATCAGCACCTAATGCCAATATTTCTGGCACAACAGATGTAAGCATGAGTGGTGTGCTGACTATTGCATCTGCCACAGATATCATTGATCCGCAGAAATATAGAAAAATTCGTATCTCAGCCCTCACGGTTGATGATGCAGATGAGGGTCAACTTAATTTGGCTGGCGAGTATTCAATTTCAAATATTGTAAAAACCGGCTCAAGTGGTGGGTGGTTTTATGAGATAACGCTTAAACCTAATTATCAGGAAACCAATATTAATTTTGGTCGCCTGTCAGCAGATGGGGAAGGAATTTTATCTGGAGTCTTAACCGACCATGATGAAAATATCGATTTAAGTGGCACCTATACGATTTCCTCTGTATCCGGAAATGAAATCACTCTGGTCAATCCGTCCGCCGTAAATCCCGACTGGCTGTTACTAGCCAACCTTACTGCTCAACAAATTGCAGATATGCTGGGCCGCAGCATTATATTTAAAGGTACGGATGAGAACTTTATTGGCTGGTACTATGCCGGGAACAAAGATACTGAAGGCATGATGCTGAACTTTATTGCGGCCAACGGTATTTATGAGGGGGATCGTGCCAAGCAGGTTGCGGTTGAAGTTCAATATCAACAAGTCATCAATGGTGTGCCAACCGGTGAAATCTATTCTGCAGGTATGACCATGCAGGGCCGGGCAAATAGCCGGGATCAGGTTGGTGCCACAATACGGGAACAATTGCCTTTCATAGGTCAATTTCGCTTTCGTGTTAAGCGCATCAATGATAATGGTAATGGCGCAAACCTGATTGATGATGTTGTGTTTGAAAGTGCATACAGTTTTTACGGAACGAAAAAATCTGCCTATGAACACGATACGATTATTCGCTTAAAGCGTCTTGCGATTGGATCAGGGACCAATGCATCTGAATTAAACATGCCAGTAACACGAAAGCTATTTTCATACCGGGGTGGTGTTAAATCAGCTCAGCGAGTCCCAACCAATAATTTTGCTGACATTATTATCAATGTGGCACTCGATCCTTATATTGGTCGTTTCGATATATCCGAAATCGATGTGCTGTCACTGTATGCAGTATCTGATGAGATTGAAGCTTATTTCGGAACGCCTAAGGCCTGTGAGTTTAATTACACTTTTGATGACAAGAACAGCAGTTATCAAGAGATGGCTTTTGCGATTGCTGAAGCGGTGTTTTGTACGGCACGACGGGAGAATGGCACACACTTTTTTAACTTTGAAAAAGAAACACCAAACTCCTTAATTTTGTTTAACCATCGCAATATGAAGCCTCAAACATTCAAGCTTAGCGATACTTTTGGGATAGAGGATGAATATGATGGGGTTGAATTTAAATGGCGTGATGCATCGGATGACTATGCGGAAACGGTAATTAAATTACCTCATGATGGGTTGGCGAACTACAAAACCATTGAAAGTAATGGTGTAACCAATGCGGTTCAGGCTCACTTACTGGCGCATCGGGCTTGGAATAAAATACGCTTTAGCCGCAAGGCTATCGAGTTTACTGCATACGGTGAAGCCGATCTGGTCACCCGAAATGACCGGATTGCAGTGGTAGGTGATCTATTTAAAATGACGGGCAGTGGTGAAATTGAATCACAGAGCAATACAGTATTAACGCTCGATAATCCAGTTTTGTTAAATGCTGCTGATAATTACGCCATTCACTTGCAACTTAAAGATGGCTCGGTTGATGTGATTGATATTGTCAGTCAGATCAATGATTCTCAGATTCAGCTTGCACGCATTCCGCTTATTCCACTGGTTGTGTCCGATGGATCCAAAGTGGTCAATGCTACATACAGCATCACCAAAGCCAATGAGGTAGAGAGTGAGGCTTACTTGATTCAAGAGAAATCGCCAAGCGCTACTTTTGAGTCAAGTGTGAGTGCAATCCAATATGACAGCCGCTACTACAGTAACGATAAAGACCACATTAACAACCTCGTTTAGATTTCAAAATATAGCCGCCTTCGGGCGGTTTTTTAATGCCGGAGAAAAAAGTATGGCTGATCAAGTGCTAACCAAACA
>NZ_JAZQPV010000093.1:0-27492 GCF_045628685.1 Acinetobacter sp. | reverse complement strand
CTGTACAACCTTATGGCAGCACTTTTATAATCATGAACGACCTCATATGTCAGTTGATGGTAGGCCACCCAATTTTAAACAATGATAAGGGCTTTGGATTTTCTACCTATTAACTCAATTAAAAACGGGGGTATTACCCTGGTACACAATTATAAGTCTAGATTCGTATAGCTGCATATTTATTTGGTGCAAAGCTAAATGAGGACACGCCCTAATATAATTGTATAAAATTTGTTTATTTCCATTTTTTAAATTAAATTTTGCTTACTGCCTAACAATGAATGACTAAAATTGACGGCATGGTCTCATACTTTTGATTATTTTTTTCTATACGTCCTTCATCTACGAGAACAGCTTTATTTTTTTAATTCACTTTAAAAATTATTGCTAAGTTATTTGAATTATCAAAAAAATATGGTAATAAAGAGAAGTGATGTTTTTTGATCACCTTGTTGTTTCAGGAAGAAATGTATTTAAAAAAATGAATTTTTAAAAACAATCAAAAAAGGAGTTTAAAAATGCTTCAATTGCTTATGAAATTATTTTGTTTACATGTCTATGAATATGAGCATATGGAAGAAATTGGGGAGCATTATAAGGAATGCAGGAAGTGTGGAGATAAGCCGCTTTAATTGAATTTTATTTATAACAAAGAAGTGAGCTTTATGCTCACTTCTTTGTTTTTAATGCAAAATTGGTAATAATTGATAAGTAAAACTTTTTACTTAGGCAAGGCTAAGGTCAATGAACAAAGATTTTAAAGCATCAACCTACATTGTAGATAAGCATCTGGAAGATACATTAACGTGGTTATCACATCATCAAGACAGTTTTGATTCATTTGTTTATGATGCGATTACACAAGAATTATGGGTACAACACGCCAATGGTATGGACATCATTCGGATGGGAGATTATCTAAATGCGAATTATGGCATTTTAATAACCGCACATAACTTTGCAGAAAATAGGGCAGAGTAATGTTGCAGAATAAATTTTGCAAAGAAAAAAGCCCAATAAAGGCTTTTATCTACAATCAGCATGAATGATTTAACTTGGCATCGCGTCTACAGATAACTCTTTAACTGTAGGCTTTGCTTTTTCTGCAATCAAGCCCAGCTTGTCAAATAACTGTTTGTCTTTACCTTCACCTGCATTCGGGGTGGTTAAAAGCTTTTCACCCGAGAATAATGAGTTTGCACCTGCCATGAAAGCTAAAGCCTGATCAGCATCAGACAAAGACTCGCGACCAGCAGAAAGACGAATATAACTCTTTGGCATAATAATGCGTGCAACGGCAATCGTGCGAATCCATTCGGTTACGTCTAGTTTTTCTACATCTGCAAGAGGCGTCCCTTCAATTGGGACTAACATATTAATAGGGACAGATTCAGGATGAATCGGCAATGTTGCGAGTTCGTATAAAAGACCAATCCGATCTTTACTGTTTTCACCTAAGCCCACAATTCCGCCACTACAAACTTTCATCCCGGCTTGACGGACATGATCCAAAGTATTTAAACGGTCATCATAAGAGCGTGTGGTAATTACATGGGGGTAATATTCGCGAGAGGTGTCGAGGTTATGGTTGTAATAATCTAAACCCGCTTCACTCAGGCGTTCAGCTTGCGATTGATTAAGCATACCCAAGGTCATACAGGTTTCTAAGCCGAGTGCTTTTACTTCGCTGACCATTTCTAATACATAAGGCATATCACGTTCGTGTGGATTACGCCAAGCGGCCCCCATACAGAAACGTGAGGAACCTGAAGCGAGTGCTTCTTTGGCTTCTTGAATCACTTTATCGACAGCAATACGTTTTTCAGCTTCAAGTTTTGAGTCATAACGCGCTGACTGTGAACAATACTTACAATCTTCAGGACATTTTCCTGTTTTTATCGAAAGCAATGTGCTGACTTGAATGGTATTTGGATCAAAGTATTCACGATGAATACTTTGTGCTTCAAAAACTAAATCTAAAAAAGGCTGATTATATAAAGCCTGAATTTCTTCACGTGTCCAGTCGTTACGTACATTCATTGGTGATAATCCATAATCATCATTATTTATTATTTATCATACCTAATTTAAATGAAATTCGAAGGCATAAAAAACCAAGTTTTATAGTATCTATCGATCAGTTTGAAAGAAATGTGATAATTATGAGATTGTATAATTAGTTACAAAGTAAGCTATATTCCTTTAAATATAGTTGCAAAGTTTTTTATGCTATTTTTAGTTTTACGCCAAACTGGGAGCCAATTTTTTTATAAGGTTAAAACTTTGCTTATATCGGGAAAAGTGAAATTAAAGAAAGTATCTTACAATAAGTTAAGCCTTTCATGAGATTTAGTCACTTGTTCTTGAATTGCCCAATCAATATGGACTTGCACAATCTCATCATGTAAATCACGCGTTTGCTTTAAAGTTTCCAGAATTTCATGAGAAAAAGGTGCATTTCCCAAACCAATCGCAATGTTTCGCATAAAACTTTGATAACCGGTACGTCGTATTGGACTGCCTTCGGTCTTGGTTGAAAAGGTCAGTTCATCCCAGTGCCATAAATCCAGTAAACTGATCTGATCCAAACCATGTCGTGGATTAAAGTCGTCAATCGTGGCTTTCTTTGCAAAACTATTCCAGGGGCAAATCAGCTGGCAATCATCGCAGCCAAAAACACGATTGCCAATGCCGCGACGCAATTCTTCAGCAATGATACCTTTATATTCAATAGTTAAATAAGCAATACATTTACGTGCATCCAGCATATACGGTTCTACAATGGCCTGGGTTGGACATATGGCGATACATGCAGTGCAAGAACCACAATGCTTGGTTGCAGGCGAATCAAATGGTAAATCCAGCGAAGTAAAGAGTTCACCCAAAACGAAAAAGGAACCTGACTTTTTCTGAATCAGTAAGGTATGTTTGCCTGTCCAGCCCATACCGGCATTTTCGGCTAAAGATTTTTCAAATACCGGTGCAGAGTCGGCAAAAGGACGCGATTCAAAATCACCGACTTTTTCACGGATGATGCTGGCTAAGGTCTTTAAGCGACCGCGCATGGTTTTATGATAATCGCGACCACGGGCATAGCGCGCAATGATGGCTGCATTGGGTTCATCTGGGACATAACGCGGTTTAGGTGTTTCTACCAGATAATTCATGCGTACACAAATAATGCTTTTGGTGCCGGGAACCAGCAGAGTTGGATCGGCACGTTTTTCTAAATTTTCTTCCAGAAACTTCATGTCGCCATGATAACCACGCTTTAAATATTCTTCAAAACGTGGCAATTCTTCTTGAGCATCCGGTTTGGCAATGACACAATCACTAAAGCCTAATTGCAAAGCTTGAGCTTTAATCCATGCTTTTAGTGCTGCAGGACTATATTGATCTAAAGGGATTTTCTGTGAGGGTGTGGATGTTGCCATAATTTAACAAGAAGGGAATAACAATGCGTCAGCCAGTTTATCATAGCCCAGTTTATTTGAGCCAAAGTATTCAAGCATGGGAGCAACGCTGGTTTGCCAGACCAAACAGTTCCTATGCGTTAATGCAGCAAGTCGCCTGGGGGATTGCACAGCGCCTCGTTCCAATTTTCCAGCGACATCAAATAAAGAATATTGCTGTGTGTTGCGGGCAAGGCAATAATGCAGGGGATGGATATTTAACGGCTAAATATTTAAAACAGGCTGGTTTTAATGTTGAAATTTATGCTGCTGAATTAGGTTCTTCTAAAGATTTACATGCTGCTTATCAAGAAGCTGTCGCTACAGAAATAAAAATTTATTCAGGTTTTGAGTTTCAAAAACAATATGACTGTTATATCGATGCTTTATTTGGCATTGGTTTAAATCGTGAACTCAGCCCAGATTGGCAACAGATTATTCAAGGCATCAATGCACAATCGGGTTTAAAAATTGCGATTGATGTTCCAAGCGGTTTACAGGCCAATAATGGTCAGCCATTACCCTGTGCGATTAAAGCCGATTACACTTATTCTGTATTAGGTTTAAAAGTAGGACTATTTACTGGACAAGGTAAAGAATTTGTAGGACAGGTTGAGGTCATTTCCCTGATTCCTGTAGATGAAGATTTACATCCAATCGCCCAACTTTCAGCAAGCTCTATTTCACTTCCGCAACGCAAAGCTTTTGGACATAAGGGTAGTTATGGTCATGTACTCATTGTCGGTGGACATGCGGATATGGGTGGTGCGGTAATGATGGCGGCCGAATCTGCCTTTAGTGCCGGTGCCGGTAAAGTCACTATTGTCTGTCATGAAAAACATCATATGGCGATTTTAGCGCGTTCACCAAATATTATGTTGCGTGATATCAATGCATTGAGCGAAACTGAGACTCAACAATTATTAGATCATGTTAATGCGGTCAGTTTTGGTATGGGGCTGGGACGTGATAGCTGGTCAGAACAACAATTTTCTAAATGGTTCCCTAAAATCAACAGCTCCGAACATTTACAGGTGGTGTTGGATGCCGATGCTTTATGGTTCTTGGCTGAGCAGCCTGAATTATTAAAAGCAGATAGTTACGCGACACCACATCCGGGTGAAGCTGCCAAACTTTTAAACTGTTCAGTGAAAGAAGTTGAACACGATCGAATTGCAGCGATTCATCAACTGCAAGAAAAGTATGCGGGACAATGGGTGCTTAAAGGGGCAGGCAGTTTGATTTTGGAAGATCAGTTGTGGATTTGCACCAAAGGCAATGCCGGTATGGGAACGGGCGGCATGGGGGATGTGCTGGCAGGTATGGTGGCCGGTTTGAAAGCACAATTTGCTGAGAAAATTCATCTGCATGAAATTGTGACCTTACATGCTTTGGCCGGGGACTGGCTGGCGAAAAAAGGGATGCGTGGTCTGCAGGCGCATCATATGAATCAAGCAATTTATCATGTGGTGAATGGAAACCATGATGAATAAGGCAATTAAATTAATTATTCAGGGCAAGGTACAAGGTGTGGGCTACCGGCGCTGGTTTGAACAGCAGGCTTTAGCATTAGAACTCAAAGGTTATGTAAGAAATTTGGAAAACGGTGAAGTTGAAGCCGTTATTGTCGGTACGGAAAATCAGATCCATACAATAATCGAACGTAGTTATATAGGTCCATCATGTGCCGAGGTTTCAAAGATCATTCAGGTTGAATATGAGCAGGCACTGGATTTTGCCGCATTTAAAATGTTGCGCTGAATATGACTGGGATACAAACAAAAATATAAGAGAGGAATGATGGACAAATATCTGGTTGTGGCGATTATGATCGCAATTTGCGTTGTGATGGTGATTTATACACAACAGGGCGGGAGTTCAAGTCGCTCAGGCAATACATCATTTAAGGACATCGTACAAAAAGAATTTCTTAAATATAAAGTCATTGAAAGGAATCAAACCATTATGATTTGCGAAATGAATCATTGCAATGAACCTGATGAACTGGTCCTGATCAGGATTGATCCCGATCAGAAAAAGAATATAAGAAGCTTCGGTCGCAGAGTCACTTTTACTTATCCCAAGCAACCTTCGATTGCTGAAATGCGTAAAGATTTCGCACCGTATCTTTAATATTCTACCTATCTTCTTCTGCTGGTACGACTACGACCACGTGCCATACCACCTAGGGCATTGAGTACCGCCATTTTGCTCATGCTGCCTGAAGCATGGGCATGGCAAATCGCAGCGGCTAAAGCATCGGCAGCATCTTGTTGGGGTTTAATGCTTAAATTTAAAATGCGCATCACCATCATCTGAACTTGTTCTTTATCTGCTGCACCATAACCCACCACGGACTGTTTAATCTGTCGTGCGGTATATTCAGCGACTTGTAAATCTAAATTCACCAATGCGGCTATGGCAGCACCACGGGCTTGACCAAGCTTGAGTGCAGAGTCGGGGTTTTGCGCCATAAATACTTGTTCGACTGCTGCTTCGGTTGGGCCATGAAATTTAACAACACGTTCAACACCGGCAAAAATTCGTTTTAAGCGTTCAGGCATTTCTGGAGTTTCGGTACGAATGGTTCCTGCATCTACAAAAGTCAATTTTTGCCCATCTTTTTCGATAATACCGTAGCCAGTCATACGAGAACCCGGATCGATACCAATAATTAATGACATATAAAGACTTTAAAAATAGAATAATGCCCATATTGTTACATAAGCGTATCAAAAAAGCTTGATCGAGATTAAGCGCTTGAATATTGCACCCTATTTATTTTATTGAGATTTGATTAATTTTTATGAAATTATTTCTTATTGTTTTGGCTGGCTTAATCCTCGAAGTCTTTGTCTGGATTGGCGTGGGTGACCTCGTCGGCAGTATGTGGTACGTATTTTTCTGGTTCGTTGCTGCCTTTTTTATCGGCATAAATCTGATTCGTAAATATTCGACAGGTTTAATGCCTCAGATGCAGCAAATGCGTATGGGACAAATGAGTGGTGATCCGGCATTAACAGGAAATCTGCCAAAAATTTTGTCCGGCTTGTTCTTGCTTATTCCTGGTTTAATCACCGATGTCTTGGCTGTGCTGATTTTGATTCCGGCTGTTCAAAATGTGTTTAAAAATGCCATGATGAAAACCATGGCAAAACGCCAACAAGCTATGATGGATAAAATGATGGGTGGTATGATGGGCGATGTAAATGGTATGGGCGGCGGTGCTCAAGGTCAAAACCCATTTGCCGATATCATGCGTCAAATGCAGGATATGCAACAACAGCAAGGTGGTGCACCGCGTCATGAGTCTAACGTTATTGATGGCGAAGCACGTGACGTAACGCCAGATGCGAAAAAAATTGAAATGAAAGATGTGAATAAATAATTTATTGAGCTGTATTTTTAAAAGCCGAATCCTGATGATTCGGCTTTTTTATAATCGCTATATTTGTATTTAAAGGAGGGGCTGAGGCATGTAAAAAATTGAACAAACGATATAATACATTTTTTAAAAATCTTCCTTTATTTCTATGTCACTGCTTTTGACCATTTGTGCACTGCATTTTATTGCGCAGCTTAGCCCGGGACCAGATGTTTTACTGATTGCTAAAAGTTCAGCCTCAACTTCAAGGGCGAATACATTAAAAATTATTTTGGGCATTTCAGTCGGTATTGTGGTCTGGGTGGTGCTGACCCTGCTGGGCTTTACTGTGCTGATGCAGCAATTTCCATGGATACAACAGGTTTTAATGTTGGTCGGTGGACTGTTTTTGGCTCGCATGGGCTGGGCAATGCTGAAGGGCGGTTTACACTCCCTTAAGCAAGAAACCAATCTGGATGATGGTCAACAATTGGCTGCACCCGATTCTATAAACCATTTTTTATTGGGATTGTTTACCAATTTGTCCAATCCTAAGACCCTGATTTATTTTAGTAGTGTATTTTCTTTGGCCTTGAGCTCATCTGCATCAACCCATTTAAAAACCCAGCTTGCGGTGATTATTCCACTGCAAACCTTTTTGGTTTTTGCCGTGTTTATGCTGATTATGTCGATGCCTAAAATCAAAGCTGCTTATCAGCATTCAGGGGGGTATATCGATATTATTTCGGGTGGATTATTCCTGGTTTTTGCAATCTGGTTAGGGTTTGATGCATTCGCGATGTTCTAGTTATTTTTAACGGACTGATCAATGAATTGCGTAGATGGGATAACGGTAGGGCTGATTTCCTCATTTTTTTCACCATGAGAATAGCGGTTGGGTTTCAAGGTCGCTTCAGTATTTTCTGAACCTTTATAGCTGCGGCTACGGTTGGCACGTTCGCGTAAACCACCTTTTTTAATCAGTTGAACCATCATATACTCCAGACTATTGCTTGCCATTTTACCTAAAAAATTGAGCAGCATGTATTTTTAAAATTTGAAGATTTGAAATTCGTTTCATTGCATTGTGTTACAAATGATGTCTTTTAAATTGGATGGAATAAATTAATTTCAAATATAAATGAATTATTTATAAAAATATTGGGGAAATAAGGCTTTTAGGAGGGTTTTAGTTATTGATAAGTAGACTTGTATCTTAATAAATAGTCACATAAGATTTTAAGGATATTACCTTCCATCAAATAACAGGATGGAAATATAAAAACAAAAATGTGCGTAATGTAGGAGCATAGCTATGCTATATCAATATCATTGTGCGTGTTGTGATCAGGTCGTTGAGTCAACCCATCATAAAGAATGTACAAATTGCGGTTCACATAATATTAAAAGTCCGTATGGTTTCTGGGTTTTTTGTGTTTTAACCTGCTTGGCAGCAGTCATCATTTTTAAAATTGTGCATGTCTATTTACAGGATCATCAAGAAACGCCTGTGCAGATTTCACTATTAGAAGTGTTACAACAGGGAGGAAAATCAAAATCATGAGTTTTTACCCAAAAAAAAGCCCACAGAAGTGGGCTTTTTTATGAAAAAATTACAGTCCGGCAGAGGCTTTAAGCGCTTCTACTTTATCTGTTTTTTCCCAAGTAAATGCAGTGTCTGAACCTTGACGACCGAAGTGACCATAAGCAGCAGTTTGCTTATACATCGGTTGAATCAGGTCAAGCATACGGGTAATGCCGTATGGACGTAAGTCGAAGTGTTCACGTACTAGTGCAATGATCAACTCTTCAGATACTTTTGCTGTATTGAAGGTATTGATTGAAATTGAAGTTGGCTCTGCAACACCAATGGCATAAGACACCTGAATTTCACATTTGTCAGCCAGGCCAGCAGCAACAATGTTTTTCGCTACATAACGACCTGCATAAGCAGCAGAGCGGTCAACTTTAGATGGATCCTTACCAGAGAAAGCACCACCACCATGACGAGCCATACCACCATAAGTATCTACAATGATTTTACGGCCAGTTAAACCACAGTCACCTACAGGTCCACCAATTACAAACATCCCGGTTGGGTTGATGTGGAATTTGGTGTCTGCATGGAACATTTCAGCAGGAATCACTTTCTTCACGATTTCTTCAATCACAGCTTCTTTAAGATTTGCCTGTGAAATTTCAGGATCGTGTTGAGTCGACAATACCACTGCATCTAAACGAACAGGCATGCCATTTTCATAAGCAAAAGTTACCTGACTTTTTGCATCTGGGCGTAACCAGGGCAAACGGCCGTTACGGCGTAGTTCAGCCTGTTTTTCCATTAAGCGATGCGCATAAGAAATAGGCGCAGGCATTAAAACGTCAGTTTCACGGCTTGCATAGCCAAACATCAAGCCCTGATCGCCAGCACCTTGATCTTCAGGTTTTAGACGGTCGACACCTTGAGCAATTTCAGGAGACTGTTTACCAATCATGTTGATAACAGCACAAGTTGAACCATCAAAACCAAGATCAGAATGATGATAACCAATTCCATTTACGGTTTGACGTACAATTGCTTCGAAGTCAACATTTGCAGTTGTTGTGATTTCACCGGCAAGTACTACCGCACCCGTTTTGACAAGCGTTTCACAAGCAACCCGTGCATATGGGTCTTCTGTTAAGATTGCATCCAAAATAGCGTCACTGATTTGGTCAGCCATTTTATCCGGATGGCCTTCGCTTACAGATTCCGAGGTAAATACAGCATACTCGCGCATAAGTCCTATCACAGTTAATTTTAAAGACCCGATATGTTACATCGAGTTAGACTTTTGGACTAGTTCTACACGACCAAAATGACTGAAATTATTTCAATTTCACGACTTTTTAATTGATATATGCATCTAAAAAACTGATAAGCAGAGCAAATTAGGCTTTAAAGCTGCAATTTTAACGATGAAAATTTTTATAGAGTAAATATTTAATTAGGCGATCAAAGCGTATTTATTGGAATTAAAATAATATCACCCATAATTCAGGTTAAAATTTAATTATACTAATAGTTAATATTATCAATGTATTAATTAAAATAAATTGGAGTTCATGGTTGTTTTTAGATCAGTCATTTAAAATTATAGGTCCCATAAAAACTGTCACAAAAGATTCATTTTAAATAGTTAAATTTTCATTAAATATTTTAAAAGATGAATTTTATTCAACTTAGGTGCCTGTTGTGGGTTAATTGATCGAATTGTTTCTCATGCTCACTGATTGAAGCGATTATCTGATGAGGACTTATTCATAAATAGGTCAATGAAAAAAAATAATCCTTTTGATTAGGGAAATGTTTGAATAATGTTTTAATTGAATAAATAAAGTTGACTTATCGTTAAAATATTATTTATGAGTCTTATATTAATAAATTGAAGCTTTTACTTGCTTTTTAAAGATTTAAAAACGATGTGAAATAGAACACTACCTGCATCGAAACATGCCTACTCACGAATAAATGTTGAAATGTTGACTATTAGGCTTTACCCCTCGGCATTTTTTTAAGACAATATAGCCAGCTTTGAATTTTTCCTATTCATCCTCTTCTTTAAACGATTTAGTTGGACTCTGACCTATGACAACCCCGCTTAACGAACGTCGTATTGCAAATGCAATTCGTGTATTGGCAATGGATGCTGTACAAAAAGCAAATTCAGGACATCCAGGTGCTCCAATGGGGATGGCAGATATCGCGGATGTAGTATGGCGCGAATTTCTAAATCATAACCCAACAAATCCACAATGGGCCAATCGTGACCGTTTTGTATTGTCGAACGGTCATGGCTCAATGCTTCAATATGCATTATTACATTTAACCGGTTATGACCTTTCAATTGCGGATCTCCAACAATTCCGTCAATTACATTCTAAAACGCCAGGTCACCCTGAATTGGGTTATGCACCAGGGATCGAAACGACAACTGGTCCACTCGGTCAGGGTATTGCCAATGCGGTTGGTTTTGCTTTGGCAGAAAAAACGTTAGCGGCTCAGTTCAACAAAGACGACATTAAAGTGGTTGACCATTTCACTTACTGTTTCCTTGGTGATGGTTGCTTAATGGAAGGTGTTTCACACGAAGCATGTTCATTGGCAGGTACTTTGGGCCTTGGTAAACTTGTTGCTTATTATGATGACAACGGCATTTCAATTGATGGTGAAGTTGAAGGCTGGTTCTCTGATGACACAGAACAACGTTTCCATGCTTATGGCTGGCAAGTGATTAAAGTTGATGGGCATGATTCTGAGGCAATCCGTCAAGCAACTTTAGATGCAAAAGCGGAAACTGCTAAACCAACCTTAATCATGTGTAAAACAGTGATTGGCTTAGGTTCACCAAACAAACAAGGTAAAGAAGATTGCCACGGTGCACCTCTTGGTAATGATGAAATTAATTTAACGCGTGAAGCATTAGGTTGGGTTGACGAAGCATTTGTTATTCCGGCAGACGTATATGCTGCTTGGGATGCAAAAGACAAAGGTGCTAAATCTGAAGCGGCCTGGAATGAAGTATTTGCTGCCTATGCTGCAAAATATCCAACTGAAGCTGCTGAACTTAAACGCCGTATGTCTGGTGATTTACCAGCAGACTTTGTTGCCAACGCAGATGCATACATTGCTGAAGTGAATGCAAAACGCGAAACAGTTGCGACACGTAAAGCGAGCCAAGCGGCAATTCAGGCATTTGCTCCACAACTTCCTGAAATTTTAGGGGGTTCGGCTGACCTTGCAGGTTCCAACCTGACCCTTTGGAAAGGTGCGCAGGGCATTCAGGACAATCCAGCGGGTAACTACGTACACTATGGTGTACGTGAGTTCGGTATGACTGCGATTGCCAATGGTGTTGCACTTCATGGCGGTTTCATCCCTTACGTAGCAACATTCCTGATGTTCATGGAATATGCACGTAATGCAGTACGTATGTCTGCACTCATGAAACAGCGTGTGATTCATGTTTATACGCATGACTCAATTGGTCTGGGTGAAGATGGTCCTACACATCAACCTGTAGAGCAAATTGCATCTCTCCGTGGTACACCAAACCTAAATACTTGGCGTCCATGTGACACCGTTGAAGCCGCGATTTCCTGGAAATCTGCACTTTTACGTTCTGAAGGTCCAACTGCACTGATTTTCTCTCGTCAAAACTTGCCATTCCAGACGCGTACTGATGCTCAAATTGCTGATGTTGCCAAAGGTGCTTATGTACTGGCTGAAGAAAAAGGTGAATTAAAAGCAATCATCATTGCAACTGGTTCTGAAGTATCTCTTGCGATGGAAGCGTATGCACAACTTGAAGGTGTGCGTGTTGTTTCTATGCCATGTGCTGAAGAATTTGTGAAACAGGATGCGGCTTATCGTGAAACGGTTCTTCCATCTAATATCCGTGCACGTGTTGCTGTTGAAGCTGCGCATGTGGATTACTGGTGGAAATTTGTAGGTCTGGATGGTCGTGTAATCGGCATGACGACTTATGGTGAATCTGCACCTGCGAAAGATTTGTACCAATACTTCGGCATTACAACTGATGCTGTGGTTGCTGCAGTAAAAGAAATTACTGCTTAATTTTAAAAGATTAAATTGGTAAAAACGCCCCATACGGGGCGTTTTTATTTTAATAAATTTTTAACGATATTGTTCTAGCAGTTTTTAGGAATAAGTATATAGTGATGCCATTCATTGAGTATTCATTTTGAGATGGCATTTATTCTGCATAAGTGAGGAAAATATGAGCCTTTATAACCAAATTAGTGATGAAATCACTTTAATGGAACCAGGTGAGCAAAAGTGGATCGGTCAGGATCTCCCTCTGGAAAGCATGATGGCCGTGGTATTGATGTTGAAAGAATTGGACGAAGAAAAAGTGATTAAAGTGCGTCGCCAAAATCGTGAAAAGCACACAGGCTTGAAGCAAGTCGATCGTGTTCTGGTTGAAAAGCTCTAAGCTTTATCAATATAAATAAAGTCCCGAATAGGGGCTTTTTTTATGCCAATTTGAGTGAAATTCACCTATTCTGTCAGGGCGATTCTATATTATGGTTTGAATATTAAGTGATTTAAAAACAAGGACTATGGAATGCATATTCAACGCTTAGATCGCGTGCAATACACGGATTGGTTAGTGTTATGGGAATGCTATCAAGCATTTTACCAAACTTGCCTGACAGAGGATGTGAATGAACTGACGTGGCAGCGCTTAACAGATAGCCAGATAAAGCAGATGTATGGATTTGCTGCGATTAGAGAGGGAAAAATCGTGGGCATGGTGCATATGATAGAACATGATAGCTGTTGGACCGCAAAACCTTATGCATACTTACAAGATTTATATGTGGCTGAAACCTATCGTAATCGTGGTGTGGCAAGAAAACTGATTCAACATGTGGGTGAGCATTGCCAAAAGCATTGTGATCGCGTGTATTGGCTGACACAGCAACAAAATGCACAAGCACGAGCTTTGTATGATCAACTTGGTAAAATACAGGATTTAATTCAATATCGTATGTAAAAAGTTCTGAATAGGGCCTTTAAAACGAAAATATTAAGACGTAGCAGAAACTAAAATTCTTGGTTTGATCGGCATCTTGTTGAATTTCCCATTCGCCAGAAACACGGAAAGATGTAGCTGATGTGTAGGTGGCTTCCATAAATTGAAAGTAAGCGATCAAGCCATCTTTGACCGTTTCTTTGATTGAGAAAGGAGATGGGAAGATAATTTTTGCATGTACAGAGGTGTAGGTAGATTAACCAAATACGGCAACTGTTTCGCTTTCAGAAAGTATGTCGGTAATTTGGAAATCACCGATATTCCAGTAAGTGCCCACATTAGAGAAAGCATAAACATACACTTAATGGCCTGTAGATGTACCTGCCCAAAGTTCGATTTGTTTCAATTCCGGGTTGTTAAAATTGAAGGACCTATAAATAGCATCTTCAGCAACGAGTTTTGCTGCAGCTTTGGCAACCAATTCTTTACGGGTGTTGTGTAAAAATACTTGAACCACATCTTTAGGTGCGTTGGTTTGAAGTGCGTTATCGATTGCTTGTTGTTCAGTCATTATGACTCGAATGAAGTTTGAATTAGGCTGTATTATAAATAGGATAAATTTTAAAAGAATTGCAAATTTTAAGTTAAAGAATCCTGAAAATAAGAAAATAAGAGGAATTTAAATAGAGGTTTTGAGGAGTAAGTTATTGAATTTATTTATATATTTTTTATATATTTATAATGTCACAATTATGGTTTTAGCTAATAGAATAGATTCAAAAGGATATAACAAAATAAACAGTAAATAAATTGAAACGGGTCATGTCCATGCTATTGTTCTATATATGGAACATATTGTTTTATAATCGATAATGTATAAATAAACTCAATTGTTAGACTAGCGCACATTCACACAGATAGAGAGATAACAAGATGAAATTAAAATCGTTTGGTTTAGGTTTGGCATTGGCGTCAGCAGCAACTATTAGTATGGCAAAACCCGTTGCTTACCAAATTGATCCGGGACATTCAGCAACTGTTTTTTCGTGGAGCCACTTTGGTTTTTCCACCCCATCTGCGAACTTTTCTGACATTCAAGGTACAATTAATGTCGATAATGAAAAGCCTGCAAACTCATCGGTAAATGTTAATATTCCAGTCGCAAGCATCAATACCAATGTAAAAGCATTGGATGATCATATCAAAGGTGCAGAATTCTTTGATGCTGCCAAATATCCGAACATCACTTTTAAAAGCACTAAAGTTCAGGCTTTAGGCAAAAACAAATACAAAATCACAGGTGACTTAACTGTGAAAGGTGTAACTAAACCGGTTGTTTTAGATGCGGTATTAAATAAACAAGCAATTCATCCAATGACCAAGTTGCAAACTGTTGGTTTCAATGCGACCACTTCATTTAACCGTTCAGCATTTAATGTTGGTGCATATGTTCCGAATGTAGGCGATAAAATTACCGTAAACATTACCACTGAAGCATCGATTCCTGCGAAAAAATAAGCCTAAAACGCTCTTAAATAAAAAAGCACCATTCATGGTGCTTTTTTATTTAACTTTAATCTGGATTCAGAATGAGATAACAACCAAAACTGATAAAGATGCCACCAGTTAGACCATCTATCCAGTTGCTGAAGCATTGATAATAGGCATTCATTTTTTGCCATGAAAATAGATAAGCTACTACAGCAAACCAGACTAAACTTTCAATCCAAATCAGGAAAAGTAATGAGCTTTGGGTACTTAATGGGGCATCGGTGTTGATGGCTAAGGCAAAAACACTACTGAAATAGACCAGTGCTTTCGGGTTGGCCATATTGGTCAAGAAGCCTTGTAAGAGCAGAGTCAATCTTGATTTAGACGGTAATGTGTGTACAAGTAACGCTGAATCTTGCGATTTGCTTAAAGCTGATTTAAACAGTTGAATACCGAGATAAAAAAGGTAGAGGCCACCCAAAATCATCAACACCTGCTGCAGCCAAGTAATTTTTTGAAATAAAAAATGCAATCCGCTGATTGCACCAATGGACCAGACTAAAATACTCAGTGAAACACCTAAAGCAGTAAACAGGGCGTGCGATCTGGACTGACGAATTGCACTTTGAGTCACGAAGAAAAAATCTGGACCTGGGCTGATCAACGCAAAGAAATGAATTACGCAATACTGATTAAAGGTGTCATCATCAGAAACTTATATAAATGAATGACACCCTTATAAATGAATTAGATCATAAATTAAAGTTTATTTACTCATCACTTGCTTCATGATTTTCTTCATATAGTTTCGTAAAATTTCTGTAGCGACGGTTTCTAAGGACATGGCATATTTTTCATTGTCAGCACGTAAAGAAGGAATATTAATTTCAGCTTTACGCAGTTCACTGGTATGGCCAATGAGCCATTTTTCCAAGCTCTCTGTTGCAACTTCTAGATGAAATTGCAGAGCCAGAATATTTTCCCCAACTGAAAAAGCCTGGTTTGGATAAACATCAGAGCTTGCTAATAATTCGGCCTGTTCAGGCAAATCAAAAGTATCACCATGCCAATGTAATACTGCAGTATCGGTTAAGGGGGCAAGCAGGTTGTTTTCAGTATTTAAAAGACTGAGTTTGCTCCAGCCAATTTCTTTTTCATGACCTGTATATACTTTTGCACCCAAGGCATGTGCAATCAGTTGAGCACCTAAACAAATGCCAAGGGTCGGTAAATTTTCTTCCAAACGAACTTTTAGTAAGTCAATTTCTTGTTGTAAGAAAGGATAGTCAGCCGTTTCATAAACACCAATCGGTCCGCCTAAAATAATGGTCAAACCTTTATGCTGAAATGCTTTACTTAGGTCATCTACACCTGCTTCAAAATAACGTACCCGAAAGCCGAGTTGATAAAAGACATCTTCCATTACACCTAAGTCTTCAAAGGCAAGATGCTGAATGGCGAAAATCGTATCGGGGAAATCTGGAGTTACTGTAGTCATACTATTTTTCAAGATATTTAGAATAAGAGAAATTTAGCCCGAATTTGAAGAAAAATGAAGGTTTCAAAAGAAATGATTTGGTTAATGACCGGCAATTAAAGAAAAAGCGAACCGAAGTTCGCTTTTTTATACTTTATACCAAGATATTTTAGAAAAAGCCCATCGGTTTGGTTGAATAACTCACCAACAAGTTTTTGGTTTGTTGGTAATGATCAAGCATCATTTTATGGTTTTCACGCCCAATCCCCGATTTTTTATAACCACCGAATGCCGCATGTGCAGGGTAGATGTGATAACAGTTGGTCCATACACGACCGGCCTGAATTGCACGACCAGCACGGTAAGAGGTGTGTGCTGAACGGGACCAAACGCCTGCACCTAAACCATAAATGGTATCGTTGGCAATTTTAATCGCATCATCAAAGTCTTTAAATGTGGCAACAGCAAGTACAGGTCCAAAAATTTCTTCCTGGAAAGTTTTCATGTCATTGGTGCCTTTGAAAATGGTTGGTTCAATATAGAAACCTTGCCCCACTTCATGACGTTCGCCCCCACCTGTCAATATTTCAGCGCCTTCTGCACGACCTGTTGCGATACAGCCCAAAATTTTATCCTGCTGTTCTTGAGAGGCTTGCGCACCAATCATGGTGTCAGTATCAAGTGGATGACCGGTTTTAATCCGTTTAACACGCTCAATGGCCTTTTCCAGAAATTTATCGGCAATGCTTTCCTGAACCAGTGCACGAGAAGGGCAGGTACAAATCTCTCCCTGATTGAGTGCAAACATGACAAAGCCTTCCAGTGCTTTATCTAAAAAGTCATCATCTTCTGCCATCACATCTTCAAAGAAAAGATTTGGTGATTTGCCACCCAGTTCAAGGGTTACCGGAATAATGTTCTCGGTTGCATATTGCATAATTTGCTGACCGACTGCCGTTGAACCGGTAAATGCAATTTTGGCGATACGTGGATTGGTGGCAAGCGGACGACCCACTTCAATACCGTAACCATTGACAATGTTTAGTACTCCTTCAGGCAGCAGGTCCTGAATCAGTTCCACCAGAACCAGAATACTGACCGGAGTTTGTTCAGCCGGTTTTAGCACAATACAGTTACCCGCAGCCAATGCGGGTGCCAATTTCCATGTTGCCATTAAAATAGGGAAGTTCCACGGAATAATTTGTCCAACCACACCTAAAGGCTCATGGAAATGGTAGGCAATGGTATCTTCATCAATTTCTGAAATACCGCCTTCCTGCGCACGGATACAGCCAGCAAAGTAGCGGAAATGGTCAATCGCCAAAGGAATATCGGCAGCCAAGGTTTCACGTACCGGTTTACCGTTATCCCAGGTTTCAGCTACCGCCAAAAGCTCTAAATTGGCTTCTAAACGGTCTGCAATTTTTAACAGAATGTTGGAACGGGTAGTGGGAGAGGATTTGTTCCATTGCGCTTTGGCTTTATGTGCTGCATCCAGTGCTAGCTCAATATCTTCTACACTCGAGCGCGGAACTTTAGTAAATACCTTACCGTCGACAGGAGAAATATTGTCAAAGTATTCACCCTTGACTGGAGCTACCCATTGACCGCCAATAAAGTTTTCATATTGGGCTTTAAACTTAACTTTTGAACCATCTTGATTAGGATCAATGTAACGCATATGAATTTTCCTTTGCTTATTTTAGTGTTTAAACCGTATCTACAGCTTTGGTATAAGGTACTTTTGTACATTATTTGATTAGCATACAGGGAATAAGGTTGGAGAAAGGTTGGATACAAGAAGGTTTACAATCTTTTTAATCGGTCTTAAAACAACAGTTATTACAGTGGATGTAAATCATGAATTGTTGCGAGAATAAGGAATGATGACAAAGCAAAATTTGCTGAAAAAAAGACAGAATATTGAACAGTTTAGGCAAAGTAGCAGTCTTTCTCCCCTGCATGCAGAGCAACTTGGACAAAGCATTGTGAGTTCCTGGCAACGCTCAACATCCGCCGAAATTCCCAAAGATCGTGCAGCTGCACCCTTGATCCATTTACAAAAAGAAACTTCTCCTTCTGCCTTAGAACATGCCTTGCAACATTGTGCACAAGATTTAAAGCATATTGCCGAGCAATCTTCGATGGTGTTGGCGGTAGGCGATATTGGCAGTACCATTATTTGGACAGCATCAAGTCCGCAAATGCAAAGTGCAGCAGAGAGTGTGCATTTTATCGAAGGCGGGCAATGGCGCGAGGAACTGGTCGGCACTAATGCTCTGGCTTTGTCATTGAAGACGCAACAATCGAGTTGTGTGTTTTCCAATGAACATTACATGTCCTCTATTCATGATTGGGTCTGTTATGCAGCCCCGATTATTGATCCTTATTCCAAACAGGTTTTAGGAGTGATTGATCTTTCCACCACCTGGCAAAAGCATAATAGTCTGGGTATGTTGGCAGCGGAGCGATGTGCCTCTATTATCCAGTCCGCATTACTGGAATATCAAAAGCAGCGATTGTTTATTCGGGCTTTTTCTGTGCCGCAAATCATGTTTAATGGTAAAGTTTTGGTACTTACACCACGTCAAATCGAAATTTTGACCATCTTGGCATTGTGTCCGCAAGGCTTAAGTTTGGATACTTTGCATCAGGCATTATATGGGGAACGGAAAGTCAGCATGGGGACGTTAAAAGCAGAAATGTCACAATTGCGTGATATTTTAGGTGGCATGCTTGGGTCTAGACCCTATCGTTTGTTGGCGCATGTAGAAGCTGATTTCTTACTGACAGAACAATCCTTAGATGCGGGATATATTGATTCGGCCTTAAAACTGTGTAGTGGTGTATTTCTCGCAAAAACTGGAAGCCCATTTTTATGTGCATGGCGCGATTGTCTGGAATCGCGTTTAAGCGATGCCATTTTTAAAGCCAATGAAACGGATGTGTTGCTTAAGCATATGGCGCGTTTCCCTGAAGCAATTGATGCCGTGGAGCGTTTAATTGAACTTATGCCCAAAAGCCATCCCGTGCATCAAACCTTACTCAAATATAAAGACAACTAACGTTGATATTGTTTAATTACTGCTATAGGCCTTTCTGCTTGAGCCATGCGAAGAGTTGCTGATATACCTGCTGGCGGACAGATTTTTCCGACAGAACCAGATCATGTAGTCCATTTTTTATTTCACTGATGGTGACATCACCTTTCATTTTTCTAGCATATTTATCAATATGTTTGACATCCAAAATCACATCACTGCTTTGTGCATGTTTGTGCCATTTTTTTGGATTTTTAGTTTGATCTGAATGCATCACTAAGGCAGGGACGGTTAAAGTCACGCCTCGATGAATTTCCTTTTGCGCTTCATAAATGGCCCGGACAAAGCTCAAACGAACCCGGGGATAAGACGTTTTTTTCCATTCCAGATTAAAGTCCCATTCTCCTTTTAAGTTTTTGTGCAAACTGGTCACATACCATTTATTCAGTTCACTGGGGAATTCCAAATCTGGACATATTTTACCGACACGACTTAAATTGGGCAGCCCCAGTTTTTTCTTGATCAGGTTCATATTGAAGTCATAAAAGGGACTATTGACCCACAGTGCTTTAATTAAAGGATGATCTGGATGATGCGCTACATATAAGGTGGTAATTAATCCCCCGGTCGAATGGCCACAGAGCAGAACAGCATCATGACCTTCTGCACCAATAATGTCTAAAGCCTGGGTAATTTCATCATCGTATTCAGAAATTTCACGCACGTTATAATATTTTTGATGGGGAAGGTGGGAGCGACCATATTTGCGTAAGTCGAGTGCATAAAAGTCAAAACCATGTTGGTTGAATTGTTCCGCCATCTCGGTCTGAAAAAAATAGTCAACGAAACCATGAATATATAAAACGGCTTTGTGGGTGGTTTGCTCCGCTTTTTTACGCACCAGTGTTGCTGTAACTTGACCTTCATAATCATCGGGGAAATCCAGGGTGGCTTGCTCATAGTCTGAATCTAAAACATCCGGTTGATAAAGCGGTTCAATTATCTGTTCTGTCATTGTTATACTCATTTGGAATTATCAATTTTCTTTTATCCTTCATGATGAGCAGCCATTTGTCAAATTGCTTTAAGATTCAAAATGAAAAAAGGCAATCTAAACTCCAGCTTGTAAAAAAGGAGATTAAATTGCCAAAAATGTAAGCCAAAGATAGCAGGAGAAGACTTACATTGAGGGTTTACATTGCCGCTTTAAATATATCAACCACTTGTGCATGTGTGGCTTTGCGTGGGTTGGTTAGCATGCAGGCATCTTTCTGTGCATTTTCAGACATAAGGGCCAAGTCTGCTTCTTTCACACCCAGTTCATTTAGGCCAGATGGGATACCAATCGAGGCTGAAAGCTGACGAATGGCCTGAATGGCTTCATCTGCAGCTTCATTCACCGTCAAACCGTCCACATTTACACCCATTAATTGGGCAATTTTGGCATAACGGGCAGGGCAGGCAATCAGGTTAAATTCACAAACATGTGGGAGCAATACTGCATTACATACACCATGCGGTAAGTTATAGAAACCACCGAGCTGATGGGCCATGGCATGCACATAACCTAAAGAAGCGTTGTTGAAAGCCATACCGGCAAGGTACTGTGCATAGCTCATCGCATCACGCGCTTCCAGATTTTCACCATTGGCAACCGCAGGGCTGAGCCATTCACTAATCATGCTAATGGCTTTTTCTGCACAGGCATCTGTAATTGGGTTGGCTGCGGTAGAGACATAGGCTTCAACTGCATGAGTTAAGGCATCCATACCGGTTGCTGCGGTTAGACTCGCAGGTTTTGCAATCATCAGTTTAGGATCATCAATCGCAATCAGTGGCGTACAGCGCCAGTCCACAATCGCCATTTTTACGTGCGTGTCGGTATTGGTAATAATACAGAAGCGTGTCATTTCAGAAGCGGTACCTGCCGTGGTATTGATGGCAATCAGTGGCGTCATGGGTACCGTGCTTTTATCAATACCTTCATAATCACGGATATGGCCACCGCCAGCTGTCACCAAGCCTATACCTTTGGCACAGTCATGCGATGAACCCCCACCTAAAGAAACGATGAAATCACAAGCATTTTCGTTATAGGCCTGTACACCGTTATGCACGTTAATATCGGTTGGATTCGGTTCTGCACCAGGGAAAATGTGGCTGTCGACGCCAGCCTCTTTTAAATAAGCTGAAATGATATCTGCAACACCAAATTTAAAAAGACCTGCATCTGTCACAATCAAGGCTTTTTTAGCCCCTAAATTTTGTGCTTTGGCGCCAATTTCTTTGGCACAGCCTGGACCGAAAAGAGAAACACAGGGAATATAAAAACCGTTCGTTTGATCTGCAATATTTTTAAAAGCCATGGTGCGATTCCTTCTACCATTGGTATGTTGTTATCGGTGACCCTCACCGTGAATTGAGTATTAAAGAAACAGGATAAAAATTCTACCTACCAAACACCTACCATTTTAAATGTTTGAATTTTTAGTGGTTTTTGAAATATTTATGAAGGGTCATTCAATGGATCGTGAGGGTTTTAAAAGAACTTTCATGGCTAAAAAGATATAAATTAGTTTCAGGCGGTAATCTCTGAGCGAAGTGATAGAGGTAAAAAAATTGTTCTAATAAGGTATAATTTGCTATTTGGTAAATAAATTATTTATGCTATTTATTAAATAATCAATATTGGTACACATTGGGAATTTAAAATAAGTATTTTTCAAAGGTGAAACAACTTAAAATTTTATAAAAGTAAAAAATAGAAGATATTTTTTTAAATATTTGCTGAGATTATTAAGAATAAATTATAATCAATTTATATGATTTTATATTAAATTCCTAAGGATTGAGTAGGTTTGATTTCCTAAGGATGGGGTAGGTTTAATGAAAGTCGAACATACAAGTGATGCAACATTATTATTACACGCAATCCATAAAATTCTGCTTAAAGAATGGGATCCTTTGGGGATTCGTCGCATTCCTTCAATGCGTGACGAATATGAAGATTATTTACCTAGACTCTTTATGATGATTTGTGAAAATGCAGATGAATCAGAGATTTTTGAATATTTATGGCGTATCGAAAATAAAGTCATGGAAAAAAGAGGCAACAGGCAACATACCTTACGAATTGCAAGTTTGCTTAAAGAATTACAAGTGAAAAAATGAAGCCAAATTTTTGAGCAGTCAGTTAAATTTTTTAAAATATAAATGATGTGCTACAATAATATTGATGAAAAAACCGGTGCCTGAGCACCGGTTTTTTAGGCTTAGAATTTCTTTTCCAGACTGACTAATACACTTGGAATCGCCTGATTGACCCGTGATTCATAAAGGCTGCCATCTGACTGATTGGTTAAGCGTTCTTTATAATCGGTACTGAAAATATTGCGCGCATTCAGTGTGGTTGCCCAGCCATCGTTGAAGCGTTTGGTCACGCTGATATCCATGTTGACACGTTCATTGCTGGTACGGTTATAGGGTTGGTTGTCCAGGGCACGGGTGAACTCAGGCACATAGTTCAGGTTGACACTGGTTGAAATGCGCCAAGGCTGATAGTTATAAGACAGACCTGTGCTTGCTGTATAGGGCGCGACATCACTGACCAGACGTTGTTGATGATTTTCATCTTCAACTTTTGCACGTACAGTAGAAAGTTGTCCATTGAGCATCAATGAATGACCATTTTCAGTTTGCTTTAATGCATAGCGACCCGCAATTTCAACCCCATACGTGGTGGCATTATTCTGGTTTTGTGGGCGCTCGACAAAACGGGTGCCTTCCTGGCGAATGACTTTTTCGATGTAGTCATCAATTTCACGTTGGTACGCGGTGATATTGATACCGCCTGAAGGCGTGTTGTAGCCCAAAGTCGATTCAAACGCAGTAATTTTTTCAGGACGTAAATCAGGATTGCCACCACGATCAGGATTGTTCAGGCTACCGGCATCGCTATCGGTAGACACCGAAACTGTTGGTAATAAACGGTCTGCTTTAGGACTACGGAAAGCCTGACTGAGATTGGTTTGCAAAGACCAATGATCATCAAAGTCAAAACGATGTGCCAAGACCGGGCTTAAGTGACTGTCGCTATAATCGACTAAACCAGAGCGCTCGATCCATTCCTGACGTGCACCTAAAGTCACGGTTTGGCGATCGGTAAATTTCCAGCTACCTTCGGCATATAATGCATACAGCTGTTCATCTAAACTTTGGCTGACATTGCTGTCGAGTTCATTGGCACGAACATTTGTACCAAATTTAAGCTGTCGAGTTTCATTAAATTTTCGAACGCCGTCATAAGCCACACCATATTCATTGACCGTTTCATCGGTATAGCTGTTGAATCGTGGTGATTGAGTTGACTCAGTCGATTCAGTTTCATTCTGCTGCTCGACAGAAAGGCGAATCTTATCTGAATTGCCTTTGTCCTTACGTTCATAACGTGTGTTTAAACGGATGCTGTCATTTTTATCATTTTGGACCTGGTCGCCACGAACGCCGTCACTTTCGTTATTGCGGTAGAACAGTTCTGCAACCAGTTTTTGCTGATCATCCAGTTGATATTCCACACGGGGTGAAAGCATTTGTGATTTGCGTTCAGTCACTCGTTTTTGTTCACGTGTTCCAGTACTGTTTTGGGTTTGCGTAATGGAAGTGCTGTCATTCCACATCTGATTCGCTGACAGGCTGTATAGCCAAGCATTATCACGGCCATCAGCCTGAACACTGATATTTTTACGTTGTTCTTCTTTTTGATCCGATTTTGCCAAGCCATATCCTGCACGGATGGTTCCGCCTATGCGGGCATTATCTAAGGGTTCTTTAAGAATAATATTAATGACTGCGGAAGACGCGACAGAAGCCTGAGCCACACTTGGCTGTTTGGTAATTTCAATCCTCTCAATCATGTCTGGGGTGATGCTGTCGACCACCGACATGCCACCACGTGGGCCCCCTTGAACCGCTTCGCCATTAATTAAAAATACCGGGGCACCGCCACCACGAAAACGCATACCTGAAGCACCGCTGCCACCGCGTGGACCTTGTCCCGGGGTTCGCATCTGAAAACCTGCTGCACGGCGCAAGGCATCATTCACCGACTGATCGCCAAATTGCAGCATTTCCTCACGCGTAACGATGGTTTTCGCAACCGCACTGATATCCGGATCTTTTGCAGTCGCTGGGGTCGCTTCGAATTTTAAAGTGGTCAGTGTTTGTACGGGTGCTGTTTGTACTGATGTTGTTTGTTCTGGGGCGCTGTCTGTTGTTGTATTTGTAATGGAATCAGCAGCCCAAGTGGGGGACATAAAAGTGAGCAAGGCACAACTTAATGCGCTTAATTGCCAACGCGGTTGTATGCGCTTCATTATTTGATGTTCCAAATGTAATTTTGCGTAAGATAGCGTAAAAATGTGGAGAAATTTTGTGGGAAATTACAGAAATAAAAATAAAAGATAAAAATCTGATCACAGCTATAAAATAATCAAAATGAATGATTTAGCTTCAACAGGTTTGTTTGGGTTATAGGGCTGAAGGATGGTTGAATTTTAAACCTCCATGTTATGTAGCCATGAATAAATTCCCAATATTTTAAAAATATTTATAGAATCTTGAGTGCAGAAATAATACCCATCTGTAAATAAAGTTCTGCTTTTTTTTGAGTGAACCCTAGCACAGCCGCATAAATTGAAGCAGCATTTTGAATGCTTTGCCTAAGTGAAGCCTTCCTTTCTACAGATGATGATGCTTCTCAACTATATGTTGAATCCACAGCACTAAAAATTCTGTGTCGCATATCAAACAGGTTCGTAAGTTTAATTTCATCGCAGCATACTGGGATGAAATTCTTGCCTATATTTTGTATGGATGCACAACATCAAAGGATCATGAAAAAGACAAGATACAGTTTTGGCTGATTTTCTCAATGAGGGCATCATTTAAACTGATTTGATTATCCCATTTCAGCATTTGCTGAATCAGCCATTTAAAGTCTTCAATGTCTGGCTGAGATGATTCATCGACAAAATGACGAATAATATTCTGAATGGAATGGAATTTTTGCACGTGAATGCTGTCAGAACATTGAAATTGAATAATATTGAAGTCAATCAGCATCTGCCAAACTTCAGCATAATCCTCTAGATCTTTCAGTTCCTGTTGTGCCTTTTGAATGGCATTGATTAAAGCAAGATGGGTGTTGGGATGTTGTGCAGCCCATTCACTGGTTACTGCCAAAACCTTGTCCGCTACTTTTGGAATAATGTCTTGGCTAGAGGCGACAAGCTGACTGATTCCGAATAGTTCAGCTTGAGTATTCCACGGTTCACCGACACAAAAACCGTCAATCACATGATTAGCCAAAGCTTCGACCATATAGGGTGGAGGAAGGATCGCGAGTTTGATGTTCTGTGCAAGCTTACAGTCGGCTAGGGCGAGCCATTCTCTTAGACAATAATGATGAATCGACTGTTTAAACACATGTGCCAATTGAACCGGCTTTTGTTGTTGTATGGCAGAGACTATTTTTTCTGCTGATTGCTGTACTGTATCTTGAGAAGAAATATCCAGTTCAAAGCATAATTTTTGACTCAAACTGATAAAGGCACGGTTATGACTGAGAACCAAAGCCGTTTGCAGGGGAATTCCGAGTTGGTCTTCACCCGACGCTGCTGCCGGTAGCATGGCAGAAAGGCAATGTGCAACATCTAAAAAGCCAAAAGCCAGCCGGTCTCTTAAACTTGCCCAAGAGGCTTCCTTGACGAGTGTGATATCCAAACTGACTTCATCAAAAAAGCCGCGCTGCTTGGGCCACAGAATGGCAACACAATCAAGCAAAGGAATATAGCCGATCTGGATTTGAGTTTTTTCTAAATCTGTCATGAGCTAGTCCTTCAATTGGTTTTGTAATAGTTGTTGGGCATCCAGTAAACGGCGTGCCATTTCCCCAATGGTAATGCGATGGCTCATGGCATTTTTGCGCAGTAATTGAAACGCCTGATCTTCAGTTAAAGCATGCAATTGCATCATCAGTACTTTGGCTTTTTCCACGTCTTTACGATCGACCAGTTTATTTTTGGTATCTTCCAGATCACCCAGTAATTTCTTGTGTTTTTTAAATTGTTCAATCGAAATTTCTAAGATGCTTTCCAGTTTGGAAGGGTCAATCCCGTCAACAATGTAAGCTGTTACACCCCAGCATCGATGGCACTTTTAATGGTGTCTTTGTGGCTATTTTTAGTAAATAGAACGGTCGGTAAATCGAACTAACTGACACAGCTTTCAATAATGTCGCGATGTGGATGATCCATATCCAATAAAATGACATCGGTATGCAATTGTTCTAAACGAAACATACTTAAATGGTCAATGGTGAGGCAGGCAACCACCTCGAAATTGTGCTCGATCAGGGAGGCTTTTATATAGGTCGCACGTTCTTGATCGTCATCAATCAATGCAATTTTCAATTTTGGCATATCGGCTAAATATCATCAGGCAAAGCCTGAAAGAAAAATCATGGTAAATCCCAGGCAATAAAAATGCCAAAACTATTAAAACTGCAATAATTCAATAAAAATCAGATATAGAACTTAACTGTGATCAGGTTGTGCACCGTATTAATGCAAAAATGCGCTACAAGAAAGCACAACGCTGTGCGATCTCCTTGGCGCTAGTCTGGTTAAAAAGAACAAAGGAACATAATGATTAAGCCCGAAAATGAAAAATTTATATTAAAAAATAATAAAAAATGTAAAGTTAAGGATATTTTTTAAATTTTGGCACAGAGATTGCATTATCCCTTGTGAGTCAAAGAAGACTTTATAAAATTTGTAGACGGCCAACGATGTCCGCTCTGATCGAATCTGGTATGCAGCGATCCGCATAGCAGATAACCCTATACGTTCAGTTCAGGAAGGAGAAGGCCATGTCTTCAAATTTATATGAAAAAAAAGCCACAAAAATAAGTCTTTTTAATTTCAGCAGCGCAGCGATGAGAGCCTTCCACATGAGTTGGCTCGCTTTTTTTGTCTGCTTTTTTGCATGGTTTGCCTGTGCACCGCTTATGCCTGTGATTGCAGGTGAGTTTCACTTAACCAAAGATCAAATCGCCAATATCAATATTGCT
>NZ_JAZQPV010000092.1:0-21997 GCF_045628685.1 Acinetobacter sp. | reverse complement strand
TCTGAGCCATGATCAAACTCTTCAGTTAAAAATCATTAGTAGCTTATGGCTACAAATCTTGGCTCATCAATTTTCTGACAAATATTTCTCAAATAAACTTCGAGTCATTTCTACCATCAATCAATGAAAATAATTTCGATCAATCAACCGGTAAAAATCCACACAAGTTGTTCTTCATAATCTCTTAATGATCTTCTTAATACTTCGTCAGTATTAAGAGCTGGACTTCGATATACTTAACAACTCAGCACTTCGTGCTTCGTTCGTTTCCGTCTATCTCGTCGGTATGGGTGCATTCTAGAGGATTTCAGAATCATTGCAACCCCCAATTCACTATATTTTTCACGTATGTCTTTTTTTTCTACAAAAATTACTGAAAAATCGCTTTTTTATCTAATTTTTAAGCGTTTTTAGCCCACCAATGCACTAAACACACCATTTTATCTTCCTGGATGAAAAATTATTTAGACCTAAAAACGATCAAATCAATATTTAAAATGGGAAGAACAGGATATAAATCCTTAAATGTAGGCTTTTAATTCAAGCTGATACCCAAAAAGACAGCCAAAATCGATTATATTTTTTAAAGCACTTATTTCAGTCTAATCTTCATAGCTTCAGCAGCAACTTTTAACTCAAAGCTTTTTATAAAAGCCTGTAATTAAACTGCCCTATAAAAGAACCATTTATTTTTTCAGGTTTCAAGTGCAACACCCTGCTTAGCTCACTTATATAGAACCCAAAGTCTGTTATTTCCAATCAAGTAACTTTTTTCGGCAATTCCTGTCCAAGCCAGTATTGCATGACTTCTACAATCATCTCTTTCTTGCCCTGATAGTCCTCAGCAACAAAGAATAATTTCGCACGTCGCGGTAACCGCTCTTCTATCAGAGAAAATAAAAAGTAATGTGCAGCCAAATCAAGCTGCATAAATAAAGTATAGACAGGTATATAGAGTTGCCGTTTTTGTTCGACAGGCTGGTACTCAAACAAGAACCGTAAAATGAAATCGATCTGTTCATCAAAAGTATCTTCTGTTCGATAGCGATACATCAAATCACCTTTATTTTAATTTTTTATATTTTGCCTTTTTTTGCAGTCAGTTGAAATGCACTTCTTTCCTAGATGTCATTCATCCAAGTCTGATTTGCTCATTGACATGAAGTTTGATTACTGCAGAAGAAGAGTTTGTCTGTAGATCTAAATATTGATCATGAAATAAGAACAAATAAAAAAGGAAGAGATCTCTCCCAAAACCTCTTCCTTGGAGTTAGATCATATTCAGATCCATGATGTCATTATTATTATAGTTATCTGTAAAAAATTTAAAAAAGTTTCCTATGGAAGAGACTTAAAATTGCGGAGCTTTTTATTACACGCTTACCCTCTAGATATGTTTTTTACACAAGGTCTAGATGGATAAATCTTATACATAAGCAAAACAGAATGCAACCGATATGGGAAAATTTAAATGTTGTTTTTATAGGGTTTTTTTTAATTTGTTTATTAAAAATATTAATATGCGATATAAAAAAAATAAAAGCAGGCCAAAGCCTGCTTTTATTTCAATAACTTAAATAGAAATTTAAGAAATCATCAATCCGTAAAGGTCACTTTAGCAATCGCTTTCTTACCTGCTTGAATGATGTAGGTCTTGTTCTCATTCACGGAGAAACCTGCATCCACCACTTCCCAATCCACTTTTACAGCACCACGTGCCACAGCATCTTTGGCTTGAGCAGCATTTTTGGTTAAACCGGCAGTACGTAAAATAGAAGCAATAAACATTTCACCGCCAAATTCAGCACGTGAAATGGTCACTTCTGGGGTATCTTCAGGCAATTCACCTTCGGTAATAATATTACCTGCACCTTTATGTGCATTCTCAGCCGCTTCCGCGCCGTGAAAACGCTCTACCAACTCAAGTGCAAGGATCTTTTTAATCTCTTGAGGATTACGACCTTCTTGCATTTCTTTTAATAACACTGCAATTTCTTCCAGTGATTTAAAGCTCAGCAGATCAAAATAACGCTCGATTAAAGAGTCCGGCATTGAAAGCACTTTTTGGTACATCGCACCAGGTGCATCAAATACACCAATATAGTTCCCCAATGATTTAGACATTTTATTCACACCATCTAAACCTTCAAGAATAGGCACTGTAATGCAGACTTGCGCTTCCTGATCATAACGACCTTGTAGCGTACGACCCATCAACAAGTTAAAGGTCTGATCTGTACCACCTAACTCTACATCTGCTTCCAAAGCAATTGAGTCATAGCCTTGTACCAATGGATACAAGAATTCATGAATCGCAATCGGTTGATGGTTGTTGTAACGCTTGGTGAAATCATCACGTTCAAGCATGCGTGCCACAGTTTGCTGAGACGCCAGTTGAATCAGATCGGCTGCAGTCTTTTCTGCAAACCATTCCGAGTTAAAACGAACTTTGGTTTTATTCGAATCAAGGATTTTAAACACTTGTTCTTGATAAGTTTTTGCATTTTCCAGCACTTGTTCACGCGACAATGGCGGACGTGTTGCACTTTTACCTGTGGGATCGCCAATCATGGCCGTATAGTCACCAATCAGGAAAGTCACTTCATGACCCAAATCCTGGAACACTTTTAGCTTGTTAATCAGTACAGTATGACCTAAATGCAAGTCAGGTGCTGTTGGGTCAAAGCCCGCTTTAATTTTTAAAGGACGATTTTCTTTGAGTTTCTTTAGCAGATCCTCTTCAGAAATAATCTCATGAGTGCCTCGTTGGATGAGGGCAAGTTGTTCTTCAGCCGGCAGGAAATTTGACATCACAAAACCCAATACATCAGTTATACAATTTGTGCGATATACTAACACTTTTTCAGCGTAATGCAGGCTTAACTATCATCATGACAGCGATCTATATTGGGGTAATGACCGGCACCAGCATGGATGGCGTTGACATCGTTGCTGCTTCATTTGATCCATTGCAGCTTCATGCCACCCTCACCTTACCCTTTGGTTTAGACTTACGTGACGAACTGATGGGACTTACTTTACCCGGTGACAACGAAATTGATCGCATGGGCAAAGCAGATGTTGCTTTAGCACAAATGATTGGTGGTGGCATTAATCAGCTGATTGAAAAAAACCAGCTGGATCGTAGCCAGATTAAAGCCATTGGTTCGCATGGACAAACCATTCGTCACCGTCCTGAACATGGTTTTACCTTGCAAATTGGTGATCCCAATATCATTACTGAAATGACCGAGATTCCGGTAATTTCAGATTTCCGACGTCGTGATATGGCTGCTGGTGGACAAGGTGCGCCTTTAGTTCCTGCATTTCATCAAGCCTTATTTCAGCACCCCAGTATTCATCGTGTAATTTTAAATTTGGGTGGCATTGCCAATGTCAGCATGCTGCCTGCGGGCAACCCAGATGGCGTATATGGTTTCGACACCGGGCCTGCCAATATTTTAATGGATGCCTGGTGTCACCGTTATACCGGCCAACCTTATGATGAAAATGGCAACTGGGCGGCTTATGGGCAACCAATTCGCAGCCTGCTCGACCGTCTGCAAGGCCATGAATATTTTTCTAAAGAACCGCCAAAAAGTACCGGTCGTGAAGACTTTAATCTGGAATGGTTAGATGAACAAATTGCCGATTGGCATAACGATCTGGAATACAACGAACTGGAAGATACGCCGGAAAATGTTCAGGCGACCTTATTAAAACTCACCACCCGGGCGATTAAAAAAGCCATTTACCGTTCTGACATGGATACCGGTGAGGTCTATGTCTGTGGCGGTGGTGCCTATAACTCACACTTACTGGAACAACTACGCTGGCGTTTACGTAAACACAATTGGTCCGTACAAACTACCTCTGCCCTTGGTTTAGCGCCAACCTGGGTTGAAGCCACTGCTTTTGCCTGGTTAGCGATGCGCTTTATGAATCAGCAAAGTGGCAACTTGCCAAATGTTACAGGTGCTGCAGGCTATCGTGTTTTAGGTACCATTACAGCTGTATAAGCATATTTATAAAAATACTTCATAATAAAAAAGTCTGCATTATGATCTGACCCCCGAAAGTTGGACGGTTTGATTAAGCAGACCTTTTTATTTCTAAAACACGATTACTTCATCATTATTTTGGCATTTTCATTTCTAAAGGCACGTAAAATCTGTTGTCCCGCACGACCAGTTGTGCTTAAACCCAAACGATTTTGCTCTTGGCGAATCGCTTGACGAGTTTTATCGCCGATCAAACCATCTACTTTACCAATGTCATAACCGCGGTTGAGTAAAAACTGCTGAATTTCACGACGTTCTGCACGGGATGTCCCGGCATCATCAGTTGGCCAAGCTTTACTAAAACCACCCTGACCCTGTAAACGGTCGGACAAATGCGCAATCGCCAAAGCATAACTTTCTGCAGCGTTATAACTATATATAGCATCGAAATTTTTAAAGACTAAAAATACCGGGCCATTTGCACCTGCTGGTGCCATTAGTCCAGCCGAACTGCTCTCAGATAGATTCCCTTGTATCAAAGGACTACCATCGGCACGAACCACACCACGACTCACCCAGCTGCTTAACGACTTTTTATTACGACGCCCTTCATCACTAATCGACATGCCTTCCGGTATGCGAACTTCAAAACCCCACGGCATACCCGTTTGCCAGCCGCGTTTTTTCAAGAAATTCGCGGTTGAAGCCAAAGCATCCGTGGTACTTGAAACCAGATCACGACGACCATCACCGTCAAAATCAACCGCAAGCTCTTCATAAGTGGATGGCATAAACTGGGTATGACCAAATGCCCCAGCCCACGAGCCTTTCATTTGCTGCTCGGTTAAATCACCACGCTGTAAAATTCGCATCGTGGTAAAAAATTCACCACGGAAATAACTTTGACGACGACCTTCACAACTTAAAGTCCCTAAAGCCTGCAATAAAGGATAACTTCCAGCAATATCACCAAAATTACTCTCTACACCCCAAACCGCCACTACGGTTTCAGCCGGAACGCCATAAGCGGCCGCAACGCGGTTAAGTACTTCACGGTGCTGGGCTAATTTTTGACGTCCTAGTTGTACACGCTCTTCATCCACCAGACCGGATAAATAATCCCAAATTGGAGTCGAAAATTCAGGCTGGTAATTCAGTTTTTCAATCACAGAATAATCCGGCATTAAATTTTGCGTATAACGATCATATGTAGAAGCGCTCACCCCAGAATTGATGGCTTGATTACGCAAATTGGCAATACATTGCTGAAAATTCTTTTGGGCACTAAAAACTGGCATGGATGATGGAGTTGAAGTGGTCGTAACAGGTTGACCATTTATAATCAGCTCAGCATTGGCTTGAGTCATTGCAAGAAAAACTGAACCTAAAACGAAAGCTAAGTGACGCATAGTATCCCTGATGGTATTAAAATTTAAATTATGTTTTTAACCATACCACCATCGGTTACCAGTTTCTGAATCAAATCGTAATTTTAAATTCATTTCCTTAATTTTAAATTCATAATCGTTTTTAAATTTAAAAAGTTATCCACAATTGCATTTTCAAAACTTTTAAATTCAAAATATGAATTTAAATTTACTCTTTTAAATTTAAACTATGGTTTTAAATTTAAATACACTGTGGATAAGTTAATCTCTTTTATTTTATGCTTTTAAACACATAAAGTTTTAAATTCAAAAACCTGCTTTTAAATTTAAAACTTTAAATTCATATCACTAGATACAACTTTGAATTCATATTTTTTAAATTCAAATATGCGGGTTTGAATTTAAATTCATATTTTTCAATTTAAATGTATTGTTTTGAATTTATTTTTTATCTTTTGAATTTAAAAACCTCTGCCTCGTTTTACCGCAGTAAAACTTAAATACAGGACAATTCTATTTGTTTGTTTTTTATCCAGTCTATTTATAAAGGATTGTATAAATTACATACAGTTATTTTTATTCTGTTCCGATAAATGGGGCTTAAACTCGAAAGAGGCGCAATCATGCCCGAACTTCAGGCATAAAAAAAGCGGTCATTGGCATGACCGCTTTTTTATCATTCAATTGAAGGATTAAATGTTTATATCTTGAGTCAATGCCAAGGGTTCTGGCAAGATTTTCGCCAATTGACGGCATAAAGCGGTTAATTCAGCGCTATCGTTTGGCATCAGCGTGATATGACCAATTTTACGGCCTGTACGTTCAGTTTTGTTGTACAGATGCAAATGTGCGCCATTTAAAGCCAGAACATCTTCAGATTTTGGATGTTTGCCAATAATGTTGACCATCACGGTTGGACGAACCACTTCAGTTGAACCCAACGGTAAGCCTGCAACCGCACGAATGTGGTTTTCAAACTGTGAACAGACCGCGCCTTCAATAGACCAGTGACCTGAGTTATGCACACGTGGTGCCATCTCGTTGGCATATAAGCCTTTATCGGTTACAAACAGTTCAAGCGTCAACACACCGACATAGTTCAGATGATTGAGCAGGCGAGTGATGTAGTCTTGCGCCACAGGCTGTAAATCTGTGCTGTTTGGTGCAGGTACAATCGAATGCGACAAAATACCGTTGTGATGATGATTCTCAGCCAATGGCCAGGTTTTCACATCACCATTTTGACCACGTACTGCAATAATCGATACTTCACGCGAAAATGTCACAAAACTTTCAGCAATGAGTTCGCCCGCAGGACCAAGTTCTGCCCAAGCTTGCTCAATTTGATCTGCTGAACGTAGAACAAACTGACCTTTACCGTCATAACCGCCACGCGAGGTTTTCAAAACGATAGGTAAACCGAGTTCAGCCACCGCAATATTTAGGCTTTCAAGTGAAGCGACCGCTTTATACGGCGCAACAGGAATATCGAGCTCATCAAACAACGCTTTTTCAGACAAACGATGCTGTGCAATTGCCAAAGCCTGACGCGGTGGATGAAGAGTTTTGCTTTGAGTTAAAACATCAACATCTGCCAGCGGTGTATTTTCAAACTCCAGGCTGAAAACATCTGCGCTCTCGATGAACTGTTGTAAGCCATTTTCAGCCTTAGTCGAAATCACCTGACCCATCGCTGCGGAAGGGCAATCTGTATTGGCTTCAAAGAAGGTGCATTGAATATTCAGCGGTAGAGCAGCTTGCGCCATCATACGGCCGAGTTGACCACCACCAAAAATACCGATGGTTTTATCCATAACGTGTGTCCCGTTTTAAGCTTGGCTTTAGATTTGACCCGGAATATTTTTGCTTGCCACTTTTTCAGTTTGCGCAGCACGGAATTGGGCAACATTTTTTGCAATTTCAGGACGTGTTAAACCTAAAATTTGTGCTGCCATAATCGCGGCATTGGTTGCACCAGCAGGGCCAATCGCCAAAGTACCCACTGCAATACCTGCAGGCATTTGTACGATTGAAAGCAATGAATCTACACCATTCAAGATTGAAGATTTTACTGGAACGCCTAATACAGGTAGATCAGTTTTTGCTGCACACATACCGGGTAAATGCGCTGCGCCACCGGCACCGGCAATAATCACCTGAATACCGCGCTCACGTGCTGTTTCGGCATATTCGAATAAACGGTCTGGCGTACGATGCGCAGAAACAACTTCCGCTTCAAATGGGACGCCAAGCTGTTCAAGCATATTGGCAGTGTTTTCGAGAGTTGCCCAATCAGATTGAGAACCCATGATAATTCCAACGAGAGGTTGAGTGTCTGCAGCAGCCGCATTCATTGCAAATATTCCATAAACGAATGTAAGGAAGGATAAATCTCGACAAGTGCCAAGCTTTAAATGAATCAGAAGCCCGACATTATAGACTGATTTTTCATCTCACCAAAATTTAACAGATACCGTACTGCCATATTTCCTCTATTTTTAGATAAATAATAAAGAAACCATCATCAATTATAAAAAATTATTAAATTATCATTCCCATTGATGCCATGGCGTAAATGCGACATGGATGTCTTCATTGAGCTGTGATACAAGGAAGTATCATCAGATCAACAAAGGATTTTTGTTACTTTTGATCTCTCAAAAGTAAAGCAATGCCTCCACAAATTATTTTGGATCATAACGTGAGGAAGGGGCAGTGATGTAACTCAAATTGCAAATAAAATTATCAAGTTTTACTGACTTCTAAAAACAAAATATACACAACCGAGAAGACACAAGCCTGCCCATAGATAATCCAGCTTAAAAGGCTGCTTAAACATAAAAATCATAAACGGCACAAATACCAGTAAAGTCATGACTTCCTGCGTGATTTTCATTTGTCCCACCGCCCAGCCTTGTTGTGCAAGCAATCGAGTGGCAGGAATCATAAAACTGTATTCCAGTAGCGCGATCAGCCAGCCAAATAAAATCGCTTGCCAAAGCGGCGCGCCATGTAAAAACTTCAAATGACCATACCACGCCAAGGTCATAAAACAGTTAGAAATAACTAAAAGCAGCAGGGGAAAGAACATAGTCAATTTATCTGGAACAATCGTGAATATTTTACGTTTTTTCACTCAAAAAGCATGTTATTTCATCCATGATTTTTAGAGCAAAGCCGGCACCTAAAACAAGGCGATAAAATGCATGATGTAATCCTATGAATAGATACAAGAAAGACTATCTTTTCCGCAAAACCCTTGATATCGTTGCTTTCAAATTGAATCAATAATGACACCACCAACAACAAAGTGATGTGTCAAAAAAGCAGTGGAGTTAAAACGAATGCATCTGCATATTTTGGGTATCTGTGGCACCTTTATGGGTTCGCTGGCGTTATTAGCACGTGATTTAGGACATAAGGTGACGGGTTCAGATGCGAACGTCTATCCACCCATGTCGACCCAACTGGAAAATGCAGGTATTACCTTAATGCAAGGCTATGACCGTAGCCATTTGCAACCCCATCCTGATTTGGTGATTGTCGGTAATGCCATGAAACGTGGTATTGATGCTGTGGAGTATATGTTGAATGAAGGTTTAGCATATATTTCAGGCCCACAATTTTTGGCAGACCATGTGCTCCAAGGCAAACATGTCTTAGGTGTAGCCGGTACGCATGGTAAAACCACAACCACAACGATGCTCGCTTGGGTGCTTGATCAGGCTGGTTTAGAGCCGGGATTTCTGATTGGTGGCGTACCGCTCGGCTTTAGTGAAAGTGCACGTTTAGGTGGGGGTAAATACTTTTGTGTAGAAGCGGATGAATACGATTCTGCTTTCTTTGACAAGCGTTCCAAGTTTGTACACTACCATCCTAAAACGGCGATTTTAAATAACCTTGAATTTGACCATGCCGATATCTTTGATGATTTGGCTGCAATTCAAAAACAGTTCCATCATCTGGTTCGTACCATTCCAAGGGAAGGTCGTATTATTGCCCCGATTACTGAAACCAATATTGATGAAGTTTTAGAAATGGGCTGCTGGACACCTGTGGTTCGTACTTCATTGGATGCCAATGAAAAGGCATCACTTTCTGCGGAACAACTATCTGTAGATGGTTCACACTTTAAAGTGTTAGAAAATGGTGTGGTTAAAGGCATCGTTAAATGGAACATGACCGGTCAGCACTCTGTTGCCAATGCCTTGGCGACCATTGCGGCTGCTGAACATGTTGGCGTTTCCATTGAAATGGCTTGTGAAGCCCTTTCAAACTTTGGCGGTGTAAAACGCCGTATGGAATTGCTGGACACCGTGAAGGGGATTGAAGTTTATGATGACTTTGCCCATCACCCAACAGCGATTGAAACTACGCTAGATGGTGCACGTAAACGCTTAGGCGAACGTAAACTTTGGGCAATTATTGAGCCGCGCTCAAACACCATGCGTATGGGGAGTCATAAAGATGGCTTGGCCCATTCTGCACGTTTGGCGGATGAAGTGATTTGGTATCAACCAGAAGGTCTGGACTGGGATTTACAACCAGTGATTGATGCTGCACCAAACAAAGCTGTGGTTGCACGTTCATTAGATGACATCATCAAAACTGTAGCCAGTGAAGCAGGCGAGGGCGATGCTGTAGTGATTATGTCGAATGGCGGTTTTGGTGGTTTACATCAGAAATTGATTACCGCTTTAAAAGCTTAAAATCATAATTAATATTTGAAATTAAAGGACTATTTTTATAGTCCTTTTTTATTAGACTAAATTTAATACTAATTATATTAAAAACCTTATGACACAAAAACATTTTCCACCCATGCATGGCGAAAAACAGTTTCATTGTATTTTTTGTAATGTTTATGCATCGCAGTTTTGGAGTAATAATGCATGGTTGAAGTTTGAAGAGTTTAGTAGTTCAATAGGATTATTGAACCCCAATATCTTAAGGGCAAGTTACTGTAACCATTGTAAAAATAGAACTCTATGGCTTAATAAAAAATTTTATATCCAGAAGTTGAAGGTTTTATTCGGTCCCCTGAAGAAATGTCTGAGAGCTTAAAGAAAGATTTTGAAGAAGCAATTAGCATAGTGAACAAATCACCTCGTGGTGCAGCAGATTACTGCGTTTAGTTGTTCAAAAACTCATGATTGAATTAGGAGAAAAAGGCAAAGATATCAATCAAGATATTGCCAGCCTAGTATCAAAAGGTTTAGATCCTCATATTCAACAAGCTTTAGATTTTTGTCGTGTCGTCGGTAATAATGCTGTTCATCCAGGCAAAATTAATTTAGAAGATTCCCCTGAAATTGCTCAGACATTATTTGAAATGATCAATTACATTATTGAAGATTTAATCGCAAGACCTAAGAAAATTCGTGATCGTTTTGAAAGTTTACCTGAAGGTGTTCGGGCAAGAATTGAAGAAAGGGATAAACCTAAAATATGATTCGTGGAAAGCGACATGGATGTCGCCATGTTGAACTGTGGTATAGGGACATACCATCAGTTCAACAGAAGATTTTTGTTACTTTTGATCTTTCAAAAGTAAGACCTCGCTTACTCAAACTATTCTAAACATTAAAATGACATAAAAAATTTCAAACTTATTTTTATAAAAAAATAGTCCTGATAAATCACCTGAAATAAAAGTCCGCAACTATCAATTTGTTGTCTTGAACCAGTTCAGTCGTCATTAAATCAGACCATTCTGTAAGCAAACCTGTCCAAGTAATGACTTCCTCCCTAACTGTTGATAGCTTAGAGAGGCACGCTCTATGTATTCATGTTCAATGCTTCATCTCTTATAAATACAGCAGAGCCAATGATTAACTTCTGTCATCCTGTCGTTCAGTTTTTCGCTTGATTTAAACAGCGTGTTTTAAGTTTTTTGATAAATAAAATGAATGCAATAGGGTGGTGAAAGATAGCAAATAGAAAAGGAATAAGCTGATGACAACAATGAAAGCTATGGTTTACTACGGTGAAAATGATATCCGTTTTGAAGACCGTCCCGTTCCCCAGATTATTGATCCAACGGATGCAGTCGTCCGTGTCACCAAAACCACCATTTGTGGTACAGATTTAGGTATCTGGAAAGGTAAAAACCCCGAAATCCAGGAAGAAGCTACAAAGCAGACCGGTAAATTTGACGGTCGTATTTTAGGTCATGAAGGTATTGGTATCATTGAAGAAGTGGGATCAGCCGTCAAGAATGTGAAAAAAGGTGATCGGGTGATTATTTCCTGCGTCAGCCGCTGCGGGACTTGTGAAAACTGTCAGAAACAACTCTATGCTCACTGCCGCAATGGAGGTGGCTGGATTATGGGTTACATGATTGATGGTTCTCATGCAGAATATGTACGTACGCCCTTTGCCGATACCTCACTTTATCCCTTACCCGAAGGTTTAAATGAAGATGTGGCAGTATTTTTATCCGATGTATTACCAACATCCCATGAAATTGGCGTGCGTTATGGCGATGTCAAACCAGGTGATAGTATTGCAATTGTGGGCACAGGACCGATAGGAATGGGCTGCTTACTGACTGCACAATTCTATTCCCCTGGGCAAATCATTGCTATAGATATGGATGATAACCGCCTCGCACTTGCCAAAGAACTAGGTGCAACGCATACCCTTAATTCCGGCAAGGAAGATGCGATTCAACGGGTACTCGAGATTACTGAGGGTCGGGGAGTCGATTGTGCGATGGAAGCCGTAGGCGCAGAAGCGACCTGGAATATTTGCCAAAATATTGTAAAAGAAGGGGGGCATCTGGCTAATGTCGGTGTGCATGGCAAATCGGTTAATTTCGAACTGCAAAAGCTCTGGATTAAAAACCTGACCATTACCACAGGTTTGGTCAATACCAATACTACTGGCATGTTGCTGAAAACCTGTTGTTCCGGAAAATTGCCTTTGGAACGCTTGGCCAGTCATCATTTTAAATTTGCAGAAATGTGGAAAGCCTATGATGTGTTTAAACATGCCGCAGATGAGAATGCGATGAAAGTGATTATTGATCTGGATTAATTGGTTCAAAAACAAAAGCCCAAAAATGATAAAGCCCAATTTTTGGGCTTTTTAAATCCCGAAAAATTTAAGCTACAACATCGGCAAAGCTTTTATCACGTTTAAACATGACATCAACATAGGAACAGGTCGGGACAATTTTCAATTGTTTTTGACGTGCAAATTCGACCAAAACATCCAGTAACTGACGCGCTATGCCGTGTCCACGCAAACTATCATCCACCCAGGTATGATTGGCGATAATTTTATGCTCACCTGTCCAGACATAAGTGATTTCTGCAATTCGTTTGCCTGAATCATTCAAAGTAAAAAACTCGCCTTTTTGACCATTATCATTATGTTGAAACTGCATCGCTATCCCTCACTTTTTAATTGGATTGATATTAGAATACGTTAAAAAGACCTTATTTCAACACATCGTGAATAGATGCGTCTTTATCAAAAACTGACTTTACAAAAGGACAGAGCGGAATAATTTTGAGATTTTTTTCTCGTGCCATGGCAATAGCATGCTCAAGTAATTTATGGCCTACGCCTTGGCCACGCAAGGAATCATTCACATCGGTATGCTCAATAATAAATACACTTTCCCCCGCCCAGGTATATGCCATTTCAGCTAAATGCTGATGATTTTCACCGATGTAAAATTCACCTTTTGTGCCATTGTCTTTGTGCTTAATTTCTAACATTTTTAATTCTCTCATTGGGGGAACCTGAATAAACATGCCATGAATGCTTGCCTAATATTGTTAAATTTTTTATTAGATCTCTATAGAGTCACACTTTTCCGGCCCAGAATTACCCTTAACAAGCCTCACTTTTCAGCCTAAACTTCAACGCTACTTTTTTAACTTCGCTGACCATGTCATCCTTATCTTCTGAAATTCACCCCCATCCCACACGCCAGTGGATTTGTGTCATTACCTTAGCATTCTCTGCCTTTATTTTTAATACTACCGAATTTATTCCTGTGGCATTGCTCAGTGACATTGGCAACAGTTTCAATATGCCGGCTACTGACGTCGGCATCATGATTACTCTATATGCGTGGGTGGTTGCACCCATCTCACTTCCGATGATGCTGCTGACACGTAATGTTGAACGGCGTTTTCTACTGATTGCGTTATTTGTCGTATTTATTATTAGTCATGGCTTATCTTGTTTCGCCTGGGACTTTAATGTGCTTTTAGCCAGCCGGATCGGGATTGCATTTTCTCATGCGCTGTTTTGGTCTATTACCGCCTCTTTAGCGGTACGTGTTGCCCCGAAAGGTAAAGAGTTTCAAGCACTGGGTTTACTGGCGACTGGCACGGCTTTAGCGATGGTACTCGGAATTCCATTTGGTCGCATGATTGGTGAAGCCTATGGATGGCGCAATACTTTTGCCTTAATTGCCATTGGTGCGGCAATCGTCTGTCTGACACTGGCAAAAACTTTGCCTAAACTGCCCAGTGTCAATTCAGGTTCAATCAAAAGTATTGGCCTCCTGTTTAAACGCCCGAGCTTGGTGATGGTGTTTGCTTTAACCATTATTATCATTACTGCACAATTTACTGCTTATAGTTATATCGAACCCTTTACCCTCAATATTGCCCATTTTAGTTCTAGCCAAACTACGACCTTGTTGCTCATTTACGGCGGTGCCGGTTTTATTGGTTCTTATCTGTTTGGTAAATTTGGCAGTCAATACCCTAAAATTGCAATTCCTTTAAGCAGTGCTTTGTTGGCAATGTCCATGTTGCTACTCCTGCCATTCGCTCAAGGATTTAACAGTTTAAGTGTGCTGAGCTTGTTTTGGGGCATGAGCATTATTTGCTTTAGCTTGGCGCTGCAAGCCAAAACCCTCAATCTAGCTTCAGATGCAACCGATGTCGCCATGGCAATTTATTCAGGTCTTTATAATGTCGGTATTGGTGGTGGGGCATTATTGGGTGGAATGGTCACGGCCAATTATGGCTTAAGTCAGATTGGAATAGTGGGTGGCTTGGTGGCTGTGGTGGGCACAGTGTTGGCATTTATTTTGGTACAACGTAAAGATTTTATTAAACTGTAAATCGCTAGATAAAATTTGCACAATTCACATAAATATGCGATTCTTCTGCCATATTTGGATTCAATCCAAAATGAAATTGAGTTGAACAAGGGGAGTAGCCTCCTCCAAGCGTCCCTAGAAGCAATTCTAGCCGACGTGTCAGAATATCGTCATTACACTTTGCAAAAAGTCGGTATCTGAGCATCTGAAATTACAAAATATTGATATTCAGATGTAGGCAAGACCTTGATCATGTTGACACAGATGTTTAAATCATCTGGCAACAGGTCAAGGTTTTTTTATGGCCAGTTGTCGGGTGTGGAGATTTTTTTTATGGAATCCATCGGCAACCCTGGGTTGTATCTGGCATTTTTTGCGATGGTGGCAGTCATGCTCATCATCGACTTCATTGGCTTCAAACACAAAGAAGACCAGCCTGTTAAAATTAAATCAGCAGTTTATTGGAGCATTGCCTGGGTCAGTGTTTCTATGCTGTTCGCTGGTGGTTTATGGCTTTATTTACAGCAAACGGCGGGTGTTGCCTTGGCCAATCAAAAAACCATGGAATATTTTGCGGGCTATTTGTTAGAGAAATCACTTGCCATTGATAACGTATTTGTCTGGCTGATGATTTTTGCCACCTTTGCCATTCCTCCCGCATTACAGCGTAAAATTTTGCTCTATGGGGTACTGGGCGCTATTGTATTACGTACCATTTTTATTTTTATCGGTGCATGGTTTGTTCAGGAATTCTCCTGGATTCTGTATATTTTTGGTGCCTTTCTGGTCTATACCGGCTTTAAGTTTCTTAAAGGTCATGAAGAAAACCCGAATATTGAAGATATGGCCTTACTCAAATGGTTACGCAAACATATCCGTATTACCCCTCAGCTAGATGGCCATAACTTTTTTGTGCGTCAAAACGGTGTGCTTTGGGCCACGCCATTATTTCTGGTGCTGATTTTGGTTGAAGGCTCGGATGTCATTTTCGCAGTGGATTCCATTCCGGCTATTTTTGCAGTGACCACCGATCCCTTCATTGTCTTGACCGCAAACCTGATGGCAATTTTAGGCTTACGTGCCATGTTCTTCTTACTGGCAGGTGCTGCTTCTAAAATGCATTATTTACCCTATGGTCTCGGCATTATTCTGCTATTCATTGGTTTCAAAATGCTCATGCTCGACGTATTCCATATGCCAATCTGGATATCACTCGGCTTTATTGTGATTGTACTGGCCATTACCACCTGGTTATCAATTCGCTATAACAAGCAGCAAGCACAACTGTAATTTTTAAATAAAATGATCTAGCTTTCCATCGCCGAGATGGAAAGCTTTTTATGCCATGTATGGTTTTTTATAACTACTTTCTCCAACCCTAAATAGCATGCTTGATCTATACAATAGAGTAGGACTTAAAACTGCTGCGACAGGGTTTAAAGGAAAAATTTCAGGTACAATCAATCGAAAAAATGAGAAATTAAAAGGTTATTGCATGTCTCCTATTCAGGCTCAACGCGCCGTTCGTGGTCGCTTTCTTGATCTTCAATATACTGTTTCCCAAGCTAAAGATATCCCTCAAGCCATCCGTTATCTTGAAGATGGCTTACTCATTACCGGTGCTGGAAAAATCATCTGGTTTGGAAGCTGGCAAGAAGGGCAAAATTTGCTGAATCAAGATATGCCTCTTGAGCATTATCCTGAGCAGCTGATTGTACCGGGATTCATCGATACCCATATTCATTTCCCGCAAACCGAAATGGTCGGTGCCTATGGTGAACAACTATTAGAATGGCTGAATACCTATACGTTCCCCACGGAAGTGCAATTTAAAGACAAAGTCTATGCTGACAAAATCGCGCAATTCTTTGTTCAGGAATTATTGAAAAATGGCACCACGACCGCCTTGGTATTCTGTACAGTCCATGCTGAATCGGTCAATGCATTATTTGAAGCTGCAGAACAGCATCAAATGCGTTTGATTGCCGGCAAGGTGATGATGGATCGCCATGCACCTGAAGATCTATGTGAAACAGCAGAAAGTTCTTATCATGATTCTAAAGCACTGATTGAAAAATGGCATGGTAAAGGTCGTAACCTGTATGCGATTACTCCACGTTTTGCACCCACGTCTACACCCGAACAACTCGCTCGGGCAGGGGAGCTGAAAGCTGAATATCCAGATGTCTATATACATACCCATTTAAGTGAAAACAAGAATGAAATTGCCTGGGTCAAAGAATTATTTCCTGAACAAAAAGGCTATCTGGATGTTTATCACCATTATGGCTTAACCGGGCAGCGTTCGGTCTTTGCGCACTGCGTGCATCTGGAAGAGGCAGAATGGGACTGCATGCATCAGACCAATTCAGCGATTGCTTTTTGCCCTACTTCCAATCTGTTCTTGGGCAGTGGTTTATTTCCTTTGAAAAAAACCTGGGAAAAACAGGTCAAAGTCGGTTTGGGCACAGACATAGGGGCGGGCACTTCATTTAACCAGCTGCAAACCTTAAATGAAGCCTACAAAGTACAACAGCTTCAAGGCGATAAACTCTCTGCATTTGAGTCCCTTTATCATGCGACCTTGGGTGGAGCCAAAGCCTTGGATCTGGATGATAAACTGGGTAACTTTAACCTAGGTAAAGAAGCTGATTTTATTGTGCTCGATTTAAAAGCCACTGCACTACAGGCATTGCGTCAAGAACGTAGCAAAGGTATTGAAGATGCATTGTTTGCACTGATGACGCTGGGCGATGATCGTAATATTCAGGCCACTTATATTTATGGAGAACTGGTATATGTCAAAGAACAAGACCACAAAAATGTCCTATAAAAAGGTGTTGTGGGTTGTTGGAATAGGCATGACTTGCACTGTGCTGCTCAAGCGTGATACCCCAAAGCCTAAGGCTTGATTACATTTTCAACCGCAAAAAAGATGCATCTCTTGGGCAGATGTATTAAAATTAAAACATCTTTTGAGGTGTTGCTGGTCAACACCTTTTTTATTTTTTGATTTGCTTTTAGGTATCTACCCATGACCGTTCATATGAGCGTAATGATCTCAGCGGAAGAAATTCACGCTAAAGTCAAAGAGCTTGGTGCAAAAATTGATGCTCACTATGCCAATAGTGACAAAGAACTTGTTCTGATTGGTTTACTTCGCGGTTCAGTCATTTTTATGGCTGATTTATGTCGTGCGATTACCAAACCACACGAACTCGACTTTATGACGGTATCAAGTTACGGTGGCGGTACGGTTTCAACACGTGATGTCAAAATTTTAAAAGACCTGGACGGCGAAATTCGCGGTAAAGACGTGCTGATTGTCGAAGACATTATTGACTCAGGCAATACTCTCAGCAAAGTGCTGGAAATTTTAACCACACGTAATCCAAACTCAATTGAACTGTGTACTTTAATTAGCAAACCTTCACGCCGTGAAATTGAACTTGAAGTGAAATTTTTAGGCTTTGAAGTGGAAGATCGCTTTATTGTCGGTTATGGTTTGGACTATAACCAGAAATATCGCCATATTCCGTTTATTGGTGAAATTGGTCTTTAAAATAAAGACTTAATATTTAAAGTGGCTACAGGCCACTTTTTTACATCTAAGATATATGCTTCAACAAAAAAGCAACAGGTTTTAGCAGGAATCAACTGTTTCAATTAACATAAATGATTAATTATAAAAACGAAAGCGTAATGAAATAGATAAACAAACGATAAATGGAGAAGTCATATGTGGACACTTATAGTTGCGATCGTAGTCGGTTTTATTGCAGGTTTAATTGCACGTGCTATTCATCCTGGAAATGATAAAGCAGGATTCATTATGACCACTGTACTGGGGATTGTAGGTTCATTACTGGCAACCTACGGTGGGCGTTTACTCGGCCTTTACGATGAAAATTCTGCAGCAGGCTTTATTGCTTCGGTGATTGGCGCCATCATTGTTCTATTCATCTATAATATGGTAACGAAGAAATCACGCGTTTAATCCTCCGATTTTAAAGCATTACTTTTATTCATAAAAAAGCACCTAGAAGGTGCTTTTTTATGGCTTGGACAATGAGAAAATAAACGTGTTACAGCCCCAGCTCTTTCCACATTTCTTCTATGTCTTGCGCCGGGTGAGAACCCATCACTTTAAAACCATTAGAGAAAATAATGGCAGGTGTTCCATTTAAACCTAATAATTTTCCTAAATTCAGATTACGCTCAATCGGATTGATACAGGTTTTATTGGACTTGGCTTGTAGTCCTTTACCGATCAAATTTGACCACGCTAAAGCAGGATCTTTTTCACAGAAGACTTGCTTTGACACAGCAATAGACTGGGTTTTGATGGGGTAAATAAAAGTATAAATCGTGACATCGTTCAACTTGCTTAATTCAGCTTCAAGTTGTTTGCAATACGGGCAATTTGGGTCAGAAAAAATCGCGATCTGGCGTTTACCATTACCTCGCACGCTTTTCACTGCATCCTGCAAAGGCAATTTTTTCCAGTCAATACTGTTTTGTTTCAGCACTACATCGTGGGTTAAATTTTTCTGATCACTCAAACGATACATTGAACCCACCAGAATATGTTGTGCATCTTCGCCCAAATAAACCACTTGACCATCCATTGAACCACTGTAAATACCTTTCATATCGGTACCTTGCAAATTTTCAATGTTCAACTTTGGGTATTTTTGAGTCAGGTTGCTTTTGACCGTATCGACATTCGCCATACTTAGGCTGGAAATAAAACTGACTGCGGCAAATGCCAATGTTTTTTTAATCATATTCTTTTGCTCATACATTCCAATTGTTCAACGCGATTCTACTCAAAATTTAACGACGGATTCAGTTAATTTCTGATCTCCTTACTGAAACTCCACATTTCATCATCAAGGTTTCACGTGGAACATTGAGATGATTTATAGCGGATTGATTTCCACCGAGACATGCACAATTTCATCATGGACAGACAGTGCTTCACGGACCTGATCTGCGTTCAAATTGGAATCGGTGGCCAAAGCCAAAATGCAGGAAAATTTTCCTTTGCCCACTTTCCAGACATGCAGGTCAGTGATTTCTACCATAGAAAACTCAGCAATCACTTGCCGAATTTCCTCAACCACGGGATGATCCATTTCTGCATCGAGTAGAGTTTTTCCGGTGTCTTTGATCAGGCCAATGGCCCATTTTGCTACCAGAATTGAACCTGCAATCCCGAGTACTGCATCCAGAAAGCCCCAATCTAAATACTTTGCAGCAAACAGCGCAATAATCGCAAATACTGAAGTCACTGCATCTGCCACCACGTGCATAAATGCCGCTTTCTGGTTTAAGTCGTGATGTGCATGAGCGTGCTCATGATGGTGATGGTGATGGTGATGGTGATGGTGATGGTGATGGTGATGGTGATGGTGATCATCATGCAGTAACCATGCACAGATTAAATTAATCACCAAGCCCAAAATTGCAATCGGAATGGCCTGGTTATAATGAATATCTATGGGATTTATTAGTCGTTCTATTGATTGAAATACCATAAAGATCGCCACCACCATCAATAAGATCGCGCTGCTATATCCGGCTAAAATTTCAATTTTCCAGGTACCAAAACTAAATCGGGCATCATGTGCATAATGACGTGCAGAACGATAGGCGAAATAAGCCAACCCCAAGGCCAGCATATGCGAACTCATGTGCCAGCCATCGGCAAGCAAGGCCATAGAGTTGTAAATCCAGCCACCACTTACTTCTAATAGCATCATCACTGCCGTTAGAATAGTCGCCAATAGAATTCGTTTTTGGGCGAGGGGATTACCTTCATCAAACTGATGAGCGTGTATTCTGGTCAATGGGGTTTTTTGCATAATCTTAGTGTTTAAATATACTCCCCCATAGTATATTTAATTTTGGAGTGTTGTGTTGAGCCATTTACATCAGGATAAGAAAATTCAGAATCGAGTCAAACGCTTACAAGGGCAAATTAATGCCGTCGAGCAAGCATTAAATAGTCCTGAGCATTCATGCATTACCCTATTACAGCAAGTCGCTGCCATTAAAGGCGCCGTGAATGGTCTGATGAATGAATTGATCGAATCACATTTGCGTCATCACGTGATGGGTGAACAAACTGAAATTAATGAACCGGAGCTGGCTGAATTTTTAAAATTATTAAAGCGTTATAGTTAAATGATTTACATCTTATAAATTGACGTCTTAGATAAATAACAATTAATCTAAATCTCTTCTTTTTTTCTCCAAATATTCGCTATAACCCTATGGCGAGTGTTTTTTGTGGCTCTACATGACGACTCAACAATCATGGCAACCGTTTTTAATGGTCAGCCTGGCACTGTGTATTGGAACTATTGGCACCGCGCTCGCGAGTCCTTTATATCCGATCTATCAAGAACTGTGGCATCTACTACCCAGCCATATTACCTATATCTTTGTAGCCTATATGTTTGGCTGCCTAGCGACCTTGTTATTTTTGGGTCGGAGCAGCAACAGTTTTGGATTTCGATGCACTTTACAAATCGGGATCGTGTTTGTGATATTCGGCTTAGCGCTCTCATCGTTGGCATCGAATGCACTTTGGCTGGCTTTGGGTCGTTTCATTATTGGGATTGCCTCTGGACTGATCAGTACCTCGGCAATGCTGGGCTTAATCACCACCATTCCAGACAGCCATAAACAAAATGCACCACAATTAAGCTCCATCATTACCGTGATTGGTTTTGGCTTGGGACCCTTTATTGGCGGGCTAATTGCACAGTTCTCTAACCAACCATTGGTTACGCCTTATTTACCGATTATTGCCGCTGCGATTGTATGCTTTTTGGGTTTATTTCTGGTTAAAGTTCCCCAATTCAAAGCCCAGCCTTTTTCAGTTGCGCCACGTTTAGAAATACCCGCCGCTCAGTATCAATCCCTATTTTTTATTGCCGGTTTGACTGCATTCAGCGCTTTTGGTGCATTTAGTTTATTTGCATCGCTCTCACCCTCTTTTGTGAAAGACCTGATTCCATGGCATGGCCCTCTGGTCAGTGGTTCAGCAATTGCCAGTATTTTACTGGTTTCTGCTGTTGTACAATTTTCTGCTAAAAGTCTGCTTCCAGCTAAAAGTTTAATTTTAGGGTTGATGACCCTAATTGTGAGTTTTATTCTGCTGGGCTTATGCATGAGCATGCAATGGAGTATTCTGTTTTTTATCAGCGATATTTTGGTCGGTGTAGGACATGGGCTGGGCTTGTTGGGTGCATTCGGTTTAATTCACCAGATGACCACTACAAATAACCGCGCAGCTGTGATGTCGACCTATTTATTTATTGGTTACTTGGGCACGATTGTCCCGATCATTGCGGTAGGGTATTTAGCCGATCATTTTGGTTTAACCATTGGCGTTTTAGGATTCTGCCTAGGTATTGGTTTACTCTGTCTTGCGCTGATATTTTGGCATAAGAAAATTTCATCATAAAAAAACCGCCTTCACATAATGGCGGTTTTTTTAATTTACTAAATTACTTTCCAATACAGAA
>NZ_JAZQPV010000091.1:0-95435 GCF_045628685.1 Acinetobacter sp. | reverse complement strand
TAGGTTAAAGCAGTTCAGAGGAATAGCAACACGATATGATAAGCTAAAGTGTAGCTATGAGGGTGCAGTTGCATTAGCTTGTGTATTTATTTGGCTACCTTTATCGGGTAAATTCTATACTTGAAATGTCAACAGACCCTAGTTTATTTATTTTAAATGGTTGCCAAGCAACAGCACCAATCATGAAAAACAGTATTAGCTTTGAAATGGATAATAAATACTGGCCGGCCTATAGCATAGTTTACAAAAACAATTGGCCATTGTGTGGTAATTTTTATGATAGCGATGGAAATATGCCCGTAAAAAGAAAAACTAGATATTTAACTACAGATAGCTCTTGTAAAGTATCCCCTGAGGGTTATGTCCCTGAACAAATTATTATTGAGTATACACCTTGGTTAACTTATGAAGATCGGGTAAAAGCTGGTCTAGGGAATGTCAGATCTTTTTTTCATTTAGATGAACTGCCTAGAGATAAATGGCCATCAGACGAAGTCTTGCATGCCCATGCCGACAATATAGAAAGAAAAATAATGACTACTATCGATAACCTCCCCCCTACAGCATGGAAACGTATTGTACTTACCCCGCCTAAAAAAGTAGAAAAATACAAATATCAAGTTCCTGAAGGTAAAGGCAATCCTCGTCGTGGCAAAGAAATTCACTATACGATTTCATTAAAACCCGATGGTAGCTACGATATAGAAACCAAAATGTACTGGGTGCAAAAATATACAGAAAAATGGAATTGATATTTTATTTAAATGGCAATATTTAATATTACCATTTTTATTTTTAAACTAGAACAATAATTTAAAATCGACCCTAACTGTAGGGGTAAAGAAGTCTGGGGGGAGGATATAAGGCATCAACAGAATATCAAGAATTAAAATCCAATGTTAAAACAGGTACTGCAACTATTGTTTACTCAACAGATCCTGAGAAGAATGAAATTATTCAAGCCCAGAAATATTTAGACTGGATTAAAGCCAATTACGGAACAGCATTAACATTTAAAGCAGCAACAGGGGTTGAAGCACAATGAAAAAATTAATGCTTTTAATAAGCTCAACTATTAGTCTAATCCTATCAGGCTGTTCAGCTATGCCAATGAAAAATTCAATATCATTTCAAATAAATGATCACTTAAAAGGACAAGACGTTGTTTACAGAAACAACTGGCCTGAATGTAGCAACTTATCAGGAACGCCAGATACGCTAAAAAGGCAGAAATATATTACAACCTATAGTGGCTGTAAGGTATCCCCTGAGGGTTATGTCCCTGAACAAATTATTATTGAGTATACACCTTAGTTAACTTATGAAGATCGGGTAAAAGCTGGTCTAGGGAATGTCAGATCTTTTTTTCATTTAGATGAACTGCCTAGAGATAAATGGCCATCAGACGAGGTCTTGCATGCCCATGCCGACAATATAGAAAGAAAAATAATGACTACTATCGACAACCTTCCCCATACTGCTTGGAAACGGATTGTACTTACTCCCCCTAAAGAAGTAGAAAAATACAAGTATCAAGTTCCTGAAGGGAAAGGCAATCCTCGTCGTGGCAAAAATATCCATTACATCATTTCCTTGAACCCCGATGGTAACTACGATATAGAAACCAAATTGTACTGGGTGCAAAAATATCAAGAAAGGTGGAATTAATATTCTGTGATAAGCATCCCGTGAACCCGCTTGATTTCGGGCGGGCTTCTAATTGTGCGTAGCAATTCCTTAATCCGGCTCATTTTGAGTCGGAAGTTTTTTCAGCAGATCGCTCAGAGAAGTATAGGAATCCAGTCCGTTCAGTTCGGCTGAATGAATTAAGGCTGAGTTTAAAGTTCCTATTCTTATGGATGTCACCTAAACTCAAATTCAATCTCAGAAATAATTTATATTAGTATTCAATATCCACCATTTGAATAAACTCAAAAGCAGGCTCTTCATAAGGATGGCTGGCCTTGAGTACTTTTGCCACATCAGATGCTTTTTCTTCCGGTACAAGGATTTCCACACGCCATTCCTCAACCTTTTCAAGTTCTCCGACTTCGCCAATAAACGGATTTGCACCTTTCACTGGCTTAAATTGTCCTGTGCCTAATACTTGCCAGGCACAATGTTCATAATTACCAATTCCCCCTGCCCCAGCTTCAAATACTGCCCGTTTAGTAGATTCAAGATGCGCTTCAGGAACGTAATAAATCAGTTTAAGCATGCTATAACCCCGTACAATAAAGATTGTTTTATCTTAGTCCTAAAATATCGATTCATTTGTATGAAACTTTATTTAGCCTTCATCAAAACTTTAGAAAGCTAATCATATTAAATACAAGCGCCTATTACTTTTCGTGACATTTCTCTGACAGTTCAAGCTTTTACATCGATCAAAAAACAAACTACCTTACCCATACCACTCAATTTTATAACTTCGGGTTCGAAATTTTAATTTCCATCTCGGGCATGACAATACTATTTTCATTACACCAATAGTCTTTCTAATTAAACAGTCCAACATGTTCAGGTATTCCATACCTACTGTTTCTCTGACTTTCATCTGGTGTAGGCAACTGGAGAAAATCAATGCTATTCATCATCAGTCTGCTTATTCAATTTTTTACCGTATGGGCCATTTTCTTTTTTGGGCTCAGCCGTAATACCGGTGCGATCACCACCATTATTGTGGCAGTCGCCACTGCATTTATAAGTCCATGGTCGCTGATTTTTGGTATTCCACTCATTCTCATCAGTTTAGTTGTGATGATTGAACCTTTAAGGATGGCATTGATTACCAAGCCTGCCTATAAGACTCTGGCAAATGCCATGCCGACAATGAGCGTCACAGAACGTGAAGCCTTGGATGCGGGCACCAGCTGGTGGGAAAAAGACCTGTTTATGGGGGCACCGGACTGGTCCAAGTTTGAAAGTTATCCTTATCCTACTCTTTCGGCAGAAGAACAATCATTTCTGGATAATGAAGTAGAACATTTATGCTCAATGCTGAATGACTGGGAGATCCATCATCACCTTAAAGACTTGCCTCCTGAAGCCTGGACTTACATTCGGGAAAATGGTTTTTTAGGCCTGATTATTCCCAAGGAGTATGGCGGTCGTGCCTTTAGTTCATTTGCCCAAAGCCGGATTATGAGCAAGATTGCTTCGCGCTCCTTAACGGCTGCCGTGAGCTGTATGGTGCCAAACTCTTTAGGACCAGGTGAATTATTACTGCATTATGGAACTGAAGAGCAAAAGAATCGCTATTTACCGGGATTGGCCAAAGGTAAAGAAATTCCCTGTTTTGGTTTAACCAGCCCAGAAGCCGGTTCCGATGCAGGGGCAATTCCGGATACGGGTGTGGTCTGTTATGGCGAATTTGAAGGCCAGCAAGTGCTTGGCTTACGCATGCACTTTTCTAAACGCTGGATTACCCTCGCTCCGATTGCGACCGTGATTGGTTTGGCTTTCAAATTGTATGATCCAGATGGGCTATTAGGTGATAAAAATAAAGTCGAATACGGTATTACCTGCGCGCTGATTCCTGCTAGTCATGAGGGCGTAAAAGTGGGTGCACGACATAATCCCGGCTCGCCTTTTATGAACGGAACGGTCGATGGTAAAGATGTTTTTATTCCTCTGGACTGGATTATCGGTGGTTCGAAAAATATTGGTAAAGGCTGGCGGATGCTGATGGAATGTCTGGCGGTCGGTCGCGGTATTTCCTTACCTGCCCTATCGACTGCAGCCAGTGAAATAACGTACTTAACCGTGGGGGCTTTTGCCAAAATCCGTCAGCAATTCAAAATTTCTGTGGGTAAATTTGAAGGCGTGCAGGAAGCCACCAGTGATATCGCCAGTGATACTTACATGCTGGAAGCTTTTCGATATTTGGTTACCTGTGGTCTCAATCAAGGCGGTAAGCCTGCAGTGATGACCGCAATGGCAAAATACTATGCCACGGAAACTATGCGCCGTGTGGTCAATCATGGTATGGATGTGGTTGGTGGTCGTGCCGTACAAATGGGACCACGGAACTTCCTATCCTTGTATTATCAAACTATTCCCGTGTCGATTACTGTTGAAGGCGCTAACATCCTCAGTCGTTCCTTAATGATTTTTGGTCAAGGTTCCATGCGTTGCCATCCTTATCTGTTTGAGGAATTACAACTGCTGCAAGCCAAGGATAAAGATACTGCACTCACCACTTTTAACGAGATGCTGTTTAAACACTTAGGCTATACCTTTAACCGTACTGCACGTGCATTTGCGTATGGATATGTTGGCGGCTCTTCAGATGCACCAAAAAGTGCCGATGAATTTACCCGTCCGTATTACAAAATCATCAACCGTTTAAGTGCCGACTTTTCACTGACTGCCGATATGTGTCTAGGCTTGCTCGCGGGGGATATTAAACGTAAAGAAATGCTTTCCGGACGTTTGGCAGATATTCATGCCAACCTGTTTATTAGCACCGCGATTGTTAAATATTATGAACATGGCAAAAAAACCGAGGCTGAACAGGTTCATGCAAAACTCGCACTGGAAAAATCCCTGTTTAATGCACAAGAAGCTTTTTATGGTCTGTTCGATAATTTTCCTGTCGGCTTTGCAGCTGGCTTAGTCAAATTCATTTGTTTCCCGCTTGGCCGTCCTGTAAACAAACCAAGTGATGCCTTAAAGCAACAAGTTGGCGAGATCATTATGCAAGACAATGCCTTCCGTAATGAATTGAAAACGCATGTATTCTATAACACCGATGCGGATGATGTGACTGGTCGCATGGAATCGACTTTTAACATGTTGCTTGAGTTAGAACCGCTGTGGGACAAGTTCAAAAAAGCCGAATCGAAAGGGCAATTTAAAGGTTTAACTTTTGATGAACGTCTTGCAGATGCGGTAGAGATAGGTTTTGTGACTCAAGAGGAAGCAGCAAGTCTTCTCACCTACAATGTCAAACGCTACGACAGTATGCTGACTGACGTTTTTGATTCTGAACTTGATCAAGCACTGGAACTGGAAAATCCTTATAATGATGAGGAAGAATCCGCACCTATGCCTGATCCAAAACAGCAGGAACCGTTATCACCATAAAAATTTCAGCAATAAAAACGGCTGATTGCAGCCGTTTTTTATAAGTTAATTAAAAATAAATTTAAATATATTTCTAGTTCATAATCTCTTTTATTGAATTTAATTCTAAATATAAAAAAAATTGGTACACCTTATTTTTCTCGAACTTCAAAGGGGCGGTATAGCAAAATGAAAAAATTAATACTTTTAATAAGCTTAACGACTAGTCTAGTCCTATCAGGCTGTTCAATTATGCCAATGAAAAATTCAGTATCATTTCAAATAAATGATCACTTAAAAGGACAAGACGTTGTTTACAAAAACAACTGGCCATTGTGCGGTAATTTTTATGATAGCGATGGAAATATGCCTGTAAAAAGAAAAACTAAATATTTAACTACAGATAGCTCTTGCAAAGTCGAGCCAGAAGGCTATGTCCCTGAACAAATTATTATTGAGTATGCTCCGTGGTTAACGTATGAGGATCAGCAAAAAATTCCTGAGCTTAAAGGGAAAAAAGTTATCATTACTGGTGATAGAGTAACTCCTTATGGGATTACGAAAGATGCATTTATAGGTAAGGATGAAAATGCGCTTAAATACAATACAACCATTCTTAAGAAAAATATTGAATCTGCTATCGACAAACTCCCCCCTACTGCCTGGAAACGGATTGTACTCACTCCTCTTAAAGATATAGAAAAATACAAGTACCAAGTCCCTGAAGGGAAAGGTAATCGTAGTCGAGGTAAAGAGATTCATTACCTTATTTCCCTTAACCCTGATGGTAGCTACAGCATAGAAACCAAATTGTACTGGGTCCAAAAATATCAATTAAAATGGAATTGATACTTTATTTGAAATGGATCAAAGCTAATTATGGGACAACATTAATATTTAAACCTGCAAGTGAAGTTAAAGAAAAATGAAAATAAAATTAATAATAATGAGCAGTTTATCTATTCTAAATGGCTGTCAAGTAACCGCACCCCTGATGAAGAATAATATTACTTTTGTTGTAGGGCCATCAGACTTTGAGCATAACTTTGTTTTTAAAAACAACTGGCCATTGTGCGGTAATTTTTATGATATCGATGGAAATATGCCTGTAAAAAGAAAAACTAAATATCTAACTACGGATAACACTTGCAAAGTCGAGCCAGAAGGCTATGTCCCTGAACAGATTATTATTGAATATGCACCATGGTTAACGTATGAAGAGCGGGTAAAAGCTGGTCTAGGGAATGCCAGATCTTTTTTTCATTTAGATGAACTGTCTAGAGATAAATGGCCATCAGATGAGGTCTTACATGCCTATGCAGACGATGTAGAAAGAAAAATAATGACTACTATCGATAACCTCCCTTCTACTGTCTGGAAACAGATTGTACTTACTCCTCCTAAAGATATAGAAAAATATAAGTACCAAGTTCCCGAAGGGAAAGGTAACGCTCGTCGTGGCAAGGAAATTCATTATACGATTTCATTAAAACCTGATGGTAGTTACAGCATAGAAACCAAATTGTACTGGATTCAAAAATATCAAAGATATTGGAATTGATACTTTATTTGAAATGGATCAAAGTTAATTATGGGACAACATTAACATTTAAACTTGCAAGTGAAGTTAAAGAAAAATGAAAATAAAATTAATAATAATGAGCAGTTTATTTATTTTAAATGGCTGTCAAGTAACCGCACCAATTATGAAAAATAGAATTAATTTTGAAATGGATAATAAATATTGGCCGGTCTATAGCATAGTTTACAAAAACAATTGGCCTGAATGTGGCAACTTATCAGGAACACCAGATGTGATAAAAAAGCAAAGATATATTACAACTTATAGTAGCTGTAAGGTATCTCCCGAGGGGTATGTTCCTGAACAAATTATTATTGAATATGCACCTTGGTTGACCATGGAACAAGTACAAACAATATTAGGAGAGTATCCTCAAAAGGCTTTAAGTGACATCGTACTAGGCTTTGCTACAGAAAAAGAGAAAAATGAATTTAATATGTGGAATATCAAGCAACAGGATTTTATAGAGAAAATTCCAGTTACTGCCTGGAAACGGATTGTACTCACCCCTCTTAAAGATATAGAAAAATACAAGTACCAAGTCCCTGAAGGGAAAGGTAATCGTAGTCGAGGTAAAAATATCCATTACATTATTTCCCTTAGCCCCGATGGTAGCTACAGCATAGAAACCAAATTGTACTGGGTTCAAAAATATCAATTAAACTGGAATTAATATTTTATTTAGAATATTAAATCATATGGCTAACGACATGGAGGTCGCATGTTTGGTAGGGATACAAGGACATATCCTCTACCAAACAAAGCATTTTTATCTTGCGGACTCAAAGTATCAATATAAAAAAACCACCTCACGGTGGCTTTTCAAATTTAAAAAATTAAGAATTTTGAACTAAATAACTACCTATTAAGAACAACATTTGTAGTCCAACGACTGCCATAAAAAACATCCAGCCTTTTTTACGTAAAGTCGCTTTATCAATTGTTGTATATGTCACAGTTTTTGGCATTGTGTCACCTCACTTCGAGATTGAGTCCTGAACTTATATTTAGTGAATCATCTTTCTTCCATATTGCATTGCTTGTGAATAAAAAATAAAAATACTCTTTCACTCCAATATAAAAGCAAAATCCAAACCAAGTCCAGTGAGGAGAAGAAGTAAGTTAAAAAAAATCAAAAGATTTAAAAGCAAAAAACCACCGAATGATGGCAATTGATGAAGCGAGTATGAATAAAAAAATTTATTTACATTATCCAGTTATAAGCATAGCTATCGAGTCGCTATCCTGAATAATATTAGCAAACTCCCCAAAATGGCCCTTCTGGACGTGCGAATTCGCAGTTAAATGGTGAATTATTAAACCATCCTGCACCAGTATCCCATTCCAGTTCTTCTAGATTAAGTTGTTGTTGCTCGTTATATGCTTTAAATGCCATGTTATAGCATGATTGGAATGTTGGATTATTTACACGTGCCTGATATTCCTGATCGAATTTAGTACGCTGTGCTGGAGGTAACTGACTAATGGTGGGTAATTGAGACATAAGTTTAGCGGCTACAGGATCGCATTGTTGAGCCATTTTTACTTGGAATGCTAAACGTTTTTTCGCTTTTTCCTGGGCATGCTGTGCTTTCTGCTCGGGGGTCATTGCACAAGCAGCTAGAATTATACAAATCGCGGTTAAACAAAATAGATTTATTCTTTTCATCTTGTGGATCCTCTAGGGTTTTGCTTTTTCATGTTTTAACTAGCTTACGCCTCTCATTTTTTTTTATATTTATGATTCTTAATAGTCTTATGGTTAATTTGTAACCTGTTTTCATAAATTAATTATAATAATCAACAAATAATCCTAAGCTTTATTCAATCTTCTGATCCAGTATTTCAAGTACATATTTATTTTAAAATCGGACATTTAAATAAAAAAAGGGCCGCTCTTGCGACCCTTTTCATTATTTAAATTGGATTAACCAATAAACTTACGTGCATTACGGAACATGCGTAACCATGCACCATCTTCAGTCCACTCTTCAGGTTTCCAAGAATGCTGAACTGCACGGAAGTTACGTTCAGGGTGCGGCATCATAATTGTTGCACGACCGTCGATAGACGTCACACCTGTAATCGCTTCCGGTGAACCGTTCGGATTCAATGGATATTGTTGCGTTGCATTCCCCAAGCTATCTACATAACGTAGGCTGACCTGGTTGCCTGCATTTAATGCAGCGATATTTTCCGCACTTGCAACGACGCGACCTTCACCATGCGCAACCGCAATTGGTAAAATCGAACCTTCCATACCTTCTAACAGGATCGAATGAGACTTTTCAACACGAACATTAACAGCACGCGCTTCGAACATCTCAGACGTATTACGGTGGAAACGTGGCCAAGCATCGGCACCCGGAATCAATGGAGCAAGTTGCGATAACATTTGACAACCGTTACAAATCCCTAGAGAGAAGGTTTCTTGACGATGGAAGAATTTCTCGAACTGGTCACGAAGTTTAGGGTTGAATAGAACTGATTTCGCCCAACCACCGCCTGCGCCCATCACGTCACCGTAAGAGAAACCACCACAAGTTACCAGACCTTCAAAGTCATCCAGATCAATACGACCCGCGATAAGATCACTCATGTGAACATCGATAGTGTTGAAGCCCACTTTGTCAAATGCCGCAGCCATTTCAACATGACCATTTACGCCCTGTTCACGCAAGATCACCATGTTTGGACGACGTGAATTAATAAACGGCGCTTCAACAGGTTCATTCAAATCAAATGTTGGCTGTGCAATGATACCTTTGTGATTCTTGTCTATGATTAAAGCAAACTCGGAATTTGCAGTTTCCACGTTGTCACGCAGGCGCTGGATTTGGTGAGACACTTCAGTCCAAGCCACTTGCAAGTCGCTACGTTCAAGTACCAGATCATTAATCGACAATTGATCGGTATTGTTTACACGCCCAACGACGCTAATTGCATCTTTCAATACTGATTCAGCAACTTCAACTTGAAGTGCATCCCAATCGCTTGCCGCGATTTGAAGTACAGCACCAATTTCTTCAGCAAACAAGCTTTCAGTCGATTGATCTTCAAGTGCTACACCCAAACGTGAAGCAAACATCATTTCTGCAACAGTCGCGAGCAAACCACCATCACCGATGTCATGGTAAGCCTTCACCAAGCCACGGTTGTTCCAGTCTTGAACCAAGGCAAAGAATGCTTTGAAGTCATCGAAGCTGTCGACATCCGGGGTTACAGAACCAATGGCTTTGTAAACCTGAGCAAGGATCGAACCGCCCAAACGGAACTGACCTTTAGACAAGTCAATGCGTACCAGTACTGAATCTTCATTTTTCAATTCAGGTGTTAATGTTTTACGCACATCACCAACTGGTGCGAATGCGGTAATTACACCAGTCATTGGTGAAGTAACGGATTTGTCGGTACCTTCGTCGTTCCAGGTGGTACGCATAGACAACGAGTCTTTACCGACTGGAATTGCGATACCAAGGGCTGGACACATTTCCATACCAATGGCTTTAACACCTTCAAATAGCGCTTGGTCTTCGCCTTTTTGGCCTGCAGCTGCCATCCAGTTCGCAGACAACTTAATGTCGCTGATCTGTTCAATGTTGGCACACATGATGTTTGAAATTGACTCAGCCACAGCCAAACGGGCAGACGCAGCAGGATTCAACAAGGCAACCGGAGGACGTTCACCCATCGCCATTGCTTCACCGGTGTAACCGACAAGGCTTGTGGTTGTTACTGCAGCATCCGCTACAGGAACCTGCCAGCGACCGACCATTTGGTCACGTGCAACCATACCGGTAATCGAACGGTCACCAATGGTGATCAGGAACGATTTAGAGGCAACGGTTGGATTTTTAAGAACACGGTAAATCGCATCTTTCAAGTCAATATTTGCCGCAGTGAAGGCATCGCCTTTACGTTCAATGGTTTCATATGAACGGCTCATGCGAGGTGTACCACCCAGCATCACTTGCATCGGCATATCCACAGCTTTATTACCAAACAATGGATCTTCAACCGTCAAATGACGTGCTTCAGTCGCTTCACCTAACACGGCAAACGGACAACGTTCACGTGCACAGATCGATTCAAATAATTCGAGTGAAGATGGACGAATTGCCAATACATAACGTTCTTGCGCTTCGTTCGACCAGATTTCCATTGGAGACATGCCTGGCTCTAATGAAGGAATCTTACGAAGATTCAAGACTGCACCGAGTTCGTGATCGTTCACGAGTTCTGGCATTGCATTCGATACACCGCCTGCACCTACGTCATGTATAGACACGATTGGATTGGCATCTTCAAAGCGCCAGCAGGTATCAATCACTTCCTGGCAACGGCGTTCCATTTCCGGGTTTTCACGTTGTACTGAAGCGAAATCCAGGTTCTCACCGAGTTTACCGCTATCTACAGAAGATGCTGCGCCACCGCCTAAACCGATGAGCATTGCAGGACCACCCAGAACAATGAGCAAATCGCCCGGTTGGATTGGATCTTTTTCTACATGGTCAGGACGGATATTACCGTAACCACCGGCAATCATAATGGGTTTGTGAAAACCTTTTACATCACCATTTACATTTTGTTCGAACGTACGGAAGTAACCATTTAACGCAGGACGACCAAATTCGTTATTAAATGCAGCACCACCTAAAGGACCATCAATCATGATCTGGAGTGGAGATGCCATACGCGATGGTTTGCCGTAATTGTCTTCCCAAGGTTGTTCAAAACCAGGAATATTCAAATTAGATACGGTGAAGCCAGTTAAACCTGCTTTTGGTTTACCGCCACGACCTGTTGCGCCTTCATCACGAATTTCACCACCTGAACCTGTCGCAGCACCGGCAAATGGTGCAATCGCTGTTGGATGGTTGTGAGTTTCCACTTTCATGAGGATATGAGCAGCCTGGCTCTTGTATTTATAAACGTGGTGACCGTTTTCATCCGGTTTTGGATAGAAACGTTGCGTGTCATAACCCACAATTACAGAAGCGTTGTCTTTATATGCCGACAATACATCTGCAGGAGATTCTTTATAGGTGTTTTTAATCATCTGGAACAATGACAATGGCTGTTTTTCACCATCAATGGTCCATTCTGAACCGAAGATTTTATGACGGCAATGCTCAGAGTTTGCTTGTGCAAACATCATCAGCTCGATGTCATGTGGGTTACGACCCATCTTGATAAATGCTTCGGTTAAGTAATCAATTTCTTCATCAGACAATGCAAAACCAAATTCAGAGTTGGCTTTCACCAGTGCTTCTTTACCTTGACCTAAAATATCAATGCTATTTAAAGGTTTTGGTTCAGTCTCGTTAAACAAGGCAACCGCATCATCAATTTGATTGAAAATGCTTTCAGTCATACGGTCATGCAATGCCAGTTTTACTTCATTCGATATTTCAGAAATACCCTTTAAGGTAAACAAAACACCGCGTTCAAGGCGGTGTATTGGGGTATTACAGTTGGCAAAAATATCAGTCGCTTTAGAAGACCACGGAGAGATTGTCCCCAAACGCGGTGTTACAAGAACTTGAATTTCATCACTTGCCGCCTGGCGAACTTCAAAAGACGCACCGTCATTTAACAGTTGTAATGCAGATTGATGCTGCTGCTCGTTGAGCGCTTGATCAAACAGATAAATCCATTGACTTTCAATTGATTGAACAGAACTCATTGACGCTAAACGGTTTAAGAGTTGAGTTTTCTTAAAAGAAGAGTGTGCTGGTGCACCGGCCACGATAAACATGCTGATTTTGGCTCCACGGGCAGGTCTTGGGGACCATACCGCCAATGTGACTTAGAGAGAGCGCATATTCTACTTCGTATTGACCAAATCAGCTAGATAGAAATTCACGAATGTGCCGCCTATTCATGCAAGAAGCCTTAATATTACTTTAATTTTCATGTAAAAATTTTTAATTTCGTCTATCTCGGATTGTTTAGCATCTTGTTTCTAAATATGATTTAAAACCTTCTAACTAGATAACCTATCAACGGTTTTCAGTAGATGAACCATTGCTTCGACTGCAATTTTAAGTGACTTTGGATCAACCAGATCAATGCGGTCACTAGTGCTGTGTGAGTACGCTACACACTCAAGTACATCACCTTTCACTTGTTTATTAAATAGAATTATCGAGGTTCTAATCTACCCTATTTTCAACCTTTGAAGCCGTACGATCAAATGTGATTAAAGACATTCCGATAAGGTGAAACATTTTTTTCTCTTTATATACACCATTCACAATGACAAATCATGTCGCTCCACTCTAGTCTGTTGGTCTTTTTTTTGGCATGATGATTTCAGGTCGTCACTGAACAATGATAAATGGAACAAATGCGTTGGTTAGAACTGCTTTCGACAGTTCGTATTGGTAGCAAAAAACAAAGTACAGAACAGGCACGTAGCCCATTCCATAAAGATTATGACCGCATTATTTTCTCGCAAAGTTTTCGCCAGTTAAACCGAAAAACCCAGGTTCATCCGCTGACACAGCATGACGGCATTCATACCCGTTTGACCCATTCACTGGAAGTGTCCTGTATCGGTCGTTCACTCGGCATGTTGGCAGCTGAAAAAATTAAAGATCAACTTCCGGTATGGATTTCCCCAGCTGATGTCGGAGCAATTATTCAAGCAGCCTGTCTGGCGCATGATATTGGTAATCCGCCTTTTGGACATGCCGGTGAATATGCGATTCGCGAATGGTTTGATGATGCTTCACACGGAAACTTTTTAGCAAAGCTCTCGCCTGAGGAACAGGCCGATGTACGCCAGTTTGAAGGCAATGCCCAAGGTTTACGCTTACTGACCAAAATTGACTATCATCCGAATGATGGCGGCATGCGTCTAACTTACGCAACCTTAGGAGCTTACTTAAAGTACCCATGGCTGTCTAAAACCATTGCCTCTCAAGGTGGCCGCCCTGCCAGTCAACGGGCAAAGTTTGGTTGTTATCAGTCCGAAAAAGAGGTGTTGAAGCAAATTGCCGAACAACTGGGTTTAATTCAGCTCGGTGAATATCACTATTGCCGTCATCCACTGACCTACTTATTAGAAGCAGCAGATGACATTTGCTATGCGCTGATTGATCTGGAAGATGGCATTATTTTAAACATGCTGTCTTATGAAGAAGTGGAACCTATTTTCCTTGATCTGATTGCGGATTATGGAATACCCCAAGAACTGTCTATACCCACTATGACTTGGCAGCAAAAAATTGCCGCTTTACGGGGACGAGTCATGAAACGTCTGGTGGATGAAGTAACCACAGCATTTGCCAAACATCATTATGAAATTTTGTCTGGGCAACTCAAGGGCAGCTTGTTGCAATATTGCTCCCAAGATATTGAACGCGGTATTAACCGGGCGAAGAACTTGGCGCGTGACAAAATTTTTGAACATCCGCAAAAAGCCGGTTTGGAGATTATTGCCCATCAAAGTCTGCAAAATATTTTAGAGGCTTTTATTCCTTTAACCACACCGCATAAGACTTTAAGTTTTAAAGAACAGCGTTTAATGTCGATGCTGCAACGTGCAGGGGTGAATTTTGAAAGTAATCACTATGAAAATATTATGCAGGTCTTGGATATTATTTCGAAGTTTTCAGACCATCAAGCCTATAACCTGTCGCAAGAATTACAGGGCAATAAAGCCGGCTTGATCTAAAAGTTTTGCAGATATTTTGACCAGGATTTTTGTGAAATTTAAAAAATATGCGTGTGCATTTTGCCTTTCATGCAAATGCTCACTACTATGCAACCAACGATAGCTAAGTGAAAAATTAAAATGATTGGATGTCTCATTGGTGAAGTATTTGCTTTGGAAGCACCGACAGTACTATTAAATGTAAATGGCGTGGGCTATGAAGTGGATACACCGCTTTCTACATTTTGCCAATTACAAAAGGGGCAAAAGGTAACGCTATGGACGCATTTAACCGTTCGTGAAGATGCACAATTGCTTTACGGTTTTTTAGATGCACAAGAGAAAACCATTTTCCGTACCTTACTGAAAGTAAACGGCGTTGGTCCTAAAATGGCGTTGGGTATTTTATCGACTTTGAGTATCAACCTGCTCATTCATACCGTTGAAAATGAAGACCTGAATACACTGGTTAAGGTTCCGGGTGTCGGCAAAAAGACCGCTGAACGCCTGATGATTGAACTTCGCGACCGCTTTAAAGCCATGTCTTCAGGCAATGTGCCGACTAATTCAACAGCGCCCCAAATTCAGTTTATGGGTAATTCGGCGGTTGCTGAAGCAGAAGCAGCGTTGCAATCATTGGGTTATAAACCTGCTGAAGCTCAAAAACTAATTAATGCCGTGAAAGGTGATTACACTGAAGCCAGTGATATTATCCGTGCAGCTCTTAAATCAATGAACAAATAACGTCATTATTTAAAATTATAGATGTAAATAGATGCAATGAAAGGCAGCATGGATGCTGCCGCAGAAATATGGCATACGGACATGCCATTATTTCTGCAAAGGGTTTTGTTACTTTTGCCTATCAAAAGTAAAGTTATGCCTACACAATGGCATCTAAACTCAGATAAATATTTGAGACTGTATGAATCATCGCAGACTCAATTGATGCCCCTAAAGGTAAATCTAATTCATTATGCAAGACCGTTTAATCAGTGGTTCTGAAAAACCTGAAGATCATTTTGATCGTGCCATTCGCCCCACTTCACTGGATGACTATGTTGGTCAGCCGGTGGTACGTGAGCAAATGGAAATCTTTATTGGCGCAGCACGTGGTCGTGGTGAAGCACTTGACCACACCTTGATTTTTGGCCCACCCGGTTTGGGTAAAACCACACTTGCCAATATTATCGCGCGTGAGATGGGCGGTAATTTAAAATCAACTTCGGGTCCTGTACTGGAACGTGCCGGTGATTTGGCAGCCATGCTAACCAACCTTGAAGAAGGTGATGTGCTATTTATTGACGAGATTCACCGTCTTTCACCTGTGATTGAAGAAATTCTCTATCCGGCGATGGAAGATTACCAACTCGACATTATGATTGGTGAAGGACCGGGTGCACGTTCGATTAAACTGGATTTACCACCATTTACACTAGTTGCAGCAACGACGCGTGCAGGCTTACTTACCTCTCCACTGCGTGACCGTTTTGGTATTGTGCAGCGTTTAGAGTTTTATTCGGTTGAAGATTTAACCCAGATTGTGACACGTTCAGCATCGCTAATGGACGTTCCCATGACTGGTGATGGTGCCAAAGAAATTGCCCGTCGTGCGCGTGGTACACCACGTATTGCTAACCGTTTACTGCGTCGTGTACGTGACTATGCACAAGTCAAAGGCAACGGTGAAGTCAATCAGGATATGGCGCAACGTGCGCTGGATATGTTGAAAGTCGATAAAGATGGTTTGGACACTTTAGACCGTCGTTATTTAAGCATGTTGTTAGAACGTTTTGATGGTGGCCCTGCCGGTGTCGAAGCTTTGGCTGCTGCCATGGCGGAAGATTCAGGCACATTGGAAGATGTGATTGAGCCGTATTTGATTCAGCAAGGTTATGCAATGCGTACTGCACGAGGCCGTATTGCCACCAATATGGCGTATTTGCAGTTTGGGATGACACCGCCCGAACCGAAATAGAAGTGATTTAGGAAAGCAGCTTAGGCTGCTTTTATTTTTGAGTGGATTGATTCTGTGATTTCTTCGCAGTTCTTAATAATTGAACTTATCTTTGTATCCAGCCAACCACTTACTTTCAACTCATCTATTAATTCCCATATTTTAATATCCAATTGCTGAAAATCTTCACGAATATCAATGCCTTTATAAGCCAGTATTAAATTACCTAAAACAATCATCTGACGGTTCAAGATTTCTAAATTTTCTATCGTAGATTCTGTTCTTTCTGGAGTGATTTCAATTTTCCTATCACTTTTCAACTTAAGATAGACTCCTATATTTTTAAAAGCCATTTCGAATATATTTAGCTCTCTTAAAATTTCCTGATTATGTAAATTTTCTAGTTCTAAGTTTTTCAATTTTTTTTGAGATGCAATGAATAATTTATTAGACTTAATTTGACTCTTTGTTGATTGCTTAACAACGTATATGGTCACTGCAAAAGCTAAAAATGAAAGTAATACACTGCCTGCAACAACCCAATCCGTCGAACTCACATTTAGATCAATTGGAATTTTCTTACTTTCCGGGTCAACATTAACATGAGTTGTATATAAAGGCTGTTGTGGCACTGTCCATGGCAGCTGAATCATCACTTCATTATTATTTCCTTCTGCCACACGTTACCCCTTTATATTTTGAATAGATTACTTATTTTTCATATTCTAAACATTTTCAAAGCATTACAAAAGAAAAAGCCAACTGACCATGTCTAATCAGTTGGCAAAAGCACAACTCTTCAATTTTTAAATGATATTCATGCTTATTTTGCGTCTTTCTTAAACTCCTTAAAGTCCGCTTTACGAATCATTGCGTGAATACCTTTAGTTTTATCTACGACTTGTGACACTTCAAAGTCAGTCGCTGCACTTAAATAGGCATAGGCAATTTCTTCGGAAATCCCATATTCATTGACTAGGAAGCGAATCGCTTCACGTGTCGATTTACGCATTGCTTCATCTAAATCTTCATCCAGACCCGGCGTGATCCAGAATTCAGCATTTTCACCCAAGGGCTGACTTAATGATTGTCCCGGAATCTTGTCACTACCCGCTTTTAATACTGAAATCTTAAAAGTTGCACGCGCAGAACCTTCTAGTGCAGTTAAAGCCACTTCACCATCGCCCTGAACAAAATGACTATCTCCCGTATAAAACAACGCACCTGGTACCTGTACAGGAAAGTAAGCAGTTGCTCCTGCGCTTAAATCATTAATATCAATATTGCCTCCATAAAAAGACGGCGGAACAGAATGTACAGGTTCACTGGTATTGGCTGCTACACCCATCGTGCCCATAAATGGATTCAATGGGAAACGAATCGCTTTACTCGACTCAGTTTTCAGCACTCCTTCCCATATGCCATCTGCATTTTTTTCAATCGGTGTAAAAATGGACACATTGCCATAGGCATCAGGGTTTGCAGGAGATGCATGCTCATGTTTGGTGCGTTTAGGGAATTCAGGCAAGGTACCTTTACCATGACGGTTTGAAATCACCCCATAAGGGACACGTGGTTCAACCTTCAAAATCTCAACTTTTAAAATATCGCCCGGCATGGCACCTTCTACATACACCGGGCCGGTAATAATATGTGGACCATCTTTATGAAAGTCATGTTTCAGCTTTGAACCGGTAATCAGTTTCGCTTCAGGCAGCACATGTTCAGCTTTCACCCCTTTTGACGTGAAATATTTTTCAGCATCCCGCCCCTGATCTTCCAGTAAGCCTTCATGCGACACCGTATCAAACGTTACCGTGCTACCAGATGAAACCGTCAGGACTGGTTTTGCATCTTTATTTGGCAGATAGCCCCAGGTAATCGTATTTAAGGTACTTGGCACATAATAGTGACCTTTATATTCACCACTTTTGAGTAATGTTGGTTTATTTTCTAGCTGTTTCAATAGCTTAAAGTCTTCAGCCCATAGGCTCATAGAAATAAAACTTAAGCTTGAGGCCATTGCGAGTGATAAAGCCAAAGGTTTTAACATGTGTTCAAATTCCATCATAAAAACAGTATGGAATAGCTATTGCAATCTGAGTGCCAAAAAACTAACAAGCTGCTTAAAAAACATTCTTTTAATTTTACTCGTTGATATAAATTAGATTGATTAGCTTCTTTATTTATGTTTGTCGGTGCAACCCCTGTCGATCAGAACATGGCAAAAGCAGCACCTAACCCTTTACTTATAGTCGATAATAGGACTTTAAAACCCGGGGTAGAAAGCCATGTGCGCTTCATTCTGGATTATCTAAAAGATGCCGATCAGGTACAGATAAAATGGAAAAAGATGCAAACTGCAAAAAAATAAAGTACATTTTTATATTTAAAGCTTGTGTTAATCGAATACAGAATAGATTTCATTTGAAACCTTGTGCCATTGGACTAAAAACTCAAGCTGCTAAACTGCAATGCGTTACACAGCTTGACTCTTAGCGAAAAAATGTCATTTTCACAGATCTTTTAAGCCGCTAAAAGTACAGTTAAAACCATAAAACTGAATTGAAAAAAATGGAACACAATCATGGCGAATAAATTCGAATTCAACATTCGTGTATATATTGAAGACACTGATGCAGGTGGCATTGTCTATCACGCGAATCATATTCGTTTTATGGAACGTACTCGTACCGAATGGCTGCGCGCATCGGGTGTGGACCACTATTGGCACCAAAAAGATTACAACTTTGTGGTCCATAAAATTAACGTGAAATATTCACGCCCAATCTTGATGGATGACTTGATTACCGTAACTGCGAGTGTAGTTTCGTGTAAAGCGACATCATTTGTATTGCAACAAAATATTTATCGTGGTGAAATCATGCTTGCATCTGGCGAGGTCGAATTGGCATGTATAAGTGCAGAAATGAAACCTCGTAGACTTCCAGACGAAATTCGTGAACTAATTCTTAAAGAGTTAGAACAAGACTAAAAAATTTATTGGCACATGTAACTATGGCAACACAACTAGAATCATCTTTACACATATCAGATCTTATTTTACAAGCAAGTCCCATCGTTCAACTGGTAATGCTCGTGCTCCTGCTCGCATCTTTATACAGTTGGTATCTGATTGCCAAGTTACATATGAGTTATAAAAAAGCCCAGACGGATGATGAACATTTTCAAAAAATCTTCTGGTCTGGCGCCGAACTCAACACGCTATACAACAACGCCCAACTCAATTCTAAACGTACCGGTCTGGAAGATATCTTCTATCAAGGCATAGGCGAGTTTTTTAAACTCAAAAAATTCCAGGCCCCGAATACGCAGACAATTGAAGGCACAGAACGTATTTTACGTGTCGGTCTAAGCCGTGACCAAGGTCTGCTTGAACAAGGCTTGGGCGCACTTGCCAGCATTGGTTCTGTTGCACCTTATATCGGTCTGTTCGGTACCGTTTGGGGCATTATGAATGCCTTCATTGGTCTGGCTGATGTTGATCAAGTGACTTTGGCAACGGTTGCTCCGGGTATTGCCGAAGCCCTGATTGCAACAGCGATTGGTCTGTTTGCTGCAATTCCTGCTGTATTGGCATTTAACCATTACACCTCCAAAGGTGAAACAGTCTATTCAAACCGTGCATTATTTGCTGAAGAAATGGTGGCGCTATTACAACGTCAAACTGTGAGTTCTGCACAGGAAAATGACTAATGGCAATTCAGCGTTCCGGACGCTTTGAGCGGGTCAAAAAACCCCTAAAAAGTGAGATGAATGTCGTCCCTTATATTGACGTCATGCTGGTACTTTTGGTGATTTTCATGGTCACAGCACCTATGATCACCAGCGGGATTAAAGTCGATTTACCTCAAGCCAATGGCAATCCCATCGAATCTAAAGATGCACCCACAATCGTGACGCTGGATCAGGATGGTCTGTATTATCTGGAATATAAAAACCAGAAAACGGGTCCTGTTGATCTGGCTCAGTTGACGAGTGTTTTAGTCGAGGCACAAACTCAAGCCAAAAATGATAATAAGGAAATGAATGTCGTCATTAATGGTGCGACCACGCGTCCCTATGGAGATGTCATGGCTTTAATGTCTGGTCTTCAAGATGCTGGTTTAACACAAGTTAGCTTACTCACTAAGCCTTTAGAATAAAGTATGAAAGATTTGAAAAAGCCACAATCCAAAGAAAAAACAATTGCACTTGGATTTACCCTCGGAATCCATGCTGTGGCAATCACTGGCTTACTTTTTTTGGGCATGAGTAAACCTGTCGAACCGCCTAAACAAATTAAAATGGTTTTGGTCACGCCTGAGGACTTGCTCCCTCCCGATCCTGTGCCTTTAGAACAGACGGACTCGACTGAAACGGCACATGAAAAACTTGCAGAACAAGTTCAACAAACGGCAAAACCGAGTGTTGAACCTGCACCTGTTATTCCAGTTGCGCAGCCTAGCCCTCCTACTCCTACTCCAGCACCAGCACCAGCACCAGCACCAGCACCAGCAAAGCCTGATGCAAATAAGGCTGCACAGGAAGCTAAAGCTGCGGCTGAAGTAGTGCAAAAAGCGGAACGACAAGCCGCCGAAAACGCAAAAAATGCTGCAGCAAACAAGTTAAAAGCTCAAGCAGATGCTCAAGCCAAGGCAAAAGCCGAGGCTGCTGAAAAAGCCCGAGCTGATAGCGCTGCGAAAGCTAAATCTGACGCGGCTGAAAAAGCGAAAGCAGACGCTGCTGCGAAGGCCAAAGCTGATGCTATTAATAAAGCTAAAACTGATGCCGCCAATAAAGCCAAAGCCGATGCCGCCAATAAAGCCAAAGCGGATGCAGCTGAAAAAGCTAAAACCGATGCGGCTAATAAAGCCAAAGCCGACGCTGCCAATAAAGCCAAAGCTGATGCAGCAAATAAAGCTAAAGCCGATGCCGATGCCGATGCAAAAGCCAAGGCAGATACAGCGAATAAAGCCAAAGCTGACGCAGCTGCAAAAGCCAAGGCAGATGCAGAAGCCCGTGAACGTGCGGCTGAAGAAGCCAAAGCGTCCGCTGCCAAACAAGCTGCTGAAGAAGCCGCGACTAAAAAAGCGGAAGCAAAGAAAATCGCCTCAACTGCAAAACGTGATTTTACAAACAAGGTTCATCGTGCTTGGGATGTTCCATCCGGTTCAATTGGAAAAACAGCCACTGCTCGTGTGACTTTAAGTGATAGTGGAGCAGTTCAATCGGTCATCGTCAGTTCAAGTGATCCGGACATGAAAGCAAGTGTGGAAGCCGCTGTACGTGCAGCAGCGCCTTACCCTATGCCTTCCGATCCAGATGCACGACGGGAAGCAAGAACATTTACCTCAAGCTTTACTGCGAAATAGAATAAAAGCCACATTAAATTTAATTTGATGTGGCTTTTATTGAGGTATAAACTCAAGTGCTACTAAAAATAGATAATATTTCATTCAATTTTCACAGTGTTATAACAGTTTAATCGTTAGAAGGTGCTTCCAATAAAGCAAAATCATGCCATTATGTGACACGACTGAATTCACAATAATTTACATTTTTTAGAGTACGTAGCGGATGATGGAAATGACGCGTAAACACTTACTTTGCCTAACCATTTTGACAGCTTTAAGTCCTGTTTTAGCGACCCAATCTTATGCACAACTGCATTTAGAAATTGCCAAAGCACCCGAAGAAGCACCGAAAATTGCCATTATTCCATTTAATAATGATCAAAGCATTTATCCTATTGTCGAAAATGATTTAAACCGTTCAGGCAAATTTTCAAGTGCTTCAAAAAATCTGCCTGCAACAGCAAGTATGAATACCCCGAATGCAGCGGCATGGAAATCTGCAGGTGTTCCTTATGTGGTTACAGGTATAGTAAAAACAACAGAAAATGGTAGTTTTGAAGTTCACTATCAACTCTACGATATCGAAAAACAGCAATATTTATTAAATGAATTACTAACTGTTCCTGCTTCACGTATTCGCCAAGCGGGTCACATGATCAGTGATGCAATTTATCAGGCATTGACTGGCATTGCAGGTGACTTTAGCGGACGTATTGCTTATGTGCTGCGCAATCCTGCGACTCCTGAACAGCGTTATACCTTACAAATTGCCGACACCGATGGTGAACAGCCAAAAACCATTCTCACTTCTCGTGATCCAATTTTGTCCCCTGCCTGGACACCGGACGCGAAAAAAATTGCCTATGTTTCATTTGAAACCAAACGTCCTGCAATTTATGTACAAGACTTGGCCACAGGTCAGCGTGAAAAACTGGCGAGCTTCCGTGGTTTAAATGGTGCGCCAAGCTTCTCGCCCGATGGCAAAAGCATGCTGTTTACGGCATCTCTGCATGGCAACCCTGAAATTTATCAAATGAATCTGGAAACACGTCAGTTGCAACGTATGACCAATGACAGTGCCATTGATACAGAAGCACGTTATGCCCCAGACGGTAAATCATTTATTTTCACCTCTGACCGAGGCGGTTCACCACAAATTTATACCTACAATTTTGCCAATACTTCAAGCAAGCGCCTGACATTCCGTGGTGCATTTAACGCCCGCGGCACATTAAGTGCAGATGGTAAAAAAGTTGCACTAGTTCATCGTCCGAGTGGCAGCAATTACAAAGTGGCGATTCAGGATATCAATACCGGGATCACCAACATTCTGACCCCAACCAGTCTGGATGAATCACCAAGTTTCTCGCCGAATGGGCAGATGGTGGTTTATGCAACACGTGAAGGAAATCGCGGCTTATTGTCTATCATGTCACTGGATGGTCGTTTCCGTATGAATTTACCGAGTGAACAAGGTGAGGTTCGTGAACCTGCCTGGGCACCAAAATAACAAATTAATTTAAAGCAATGATGATCATGGAGATAAAGATGAAAGCAGTTAAATTATTGGTCCTTCCTTTTCTGGCTACAGCGTTAGTCATGACTGGTTGTGCCAGCCGTAAACCTGCAGCTGAAATTCAAGCAGGTCAAACACCCTCTGAAGCAGCTACAGTAAGTACTGAAGGCCTAAGTGAAGATGCGGCGCTAAATGCACAAAATCTGGCAGGCGCTTCTTCTAAAGGTGTGACTGCAGCAAATAAAGCTTTCTTGGCAAAACGCGTTGTTCACTTTGACTATGACAGCAGCGATCTTTCTAACGAAGACTATCAAACCCTTCAAGCACATGCACAATTCCTTGTAGCCAATGCAAATTCGAAAGTGGCTTTAACCGGTCATACCGATGAACGTGGCACACGTGAATACAACATGGCTTTGGGTGAACGCCGTGCTAAAGCAGTAGAAAATTTCCTGATTACCAATGGTGTTGCTGCAACACAATTAGAAGCAGTGAGCTACGGTAAAGAAATGCCGATTAATGCCGGTCATGATGAAAATGCATGGAAAGAAAATCGCCGCGTAGAACTTAACTACGAAGCTGTTCCACCATTACTAAAATAATGGCTTGAATAAAAAAGCGCTCAACTTATTGATTGAGCGCTTTTTTATATTTTAAGCTTTTTCAGATTCATTCGTTTCATCTTTCGAGCTTTGCATGGATTCGATCAAATCATGCTTGTTGAATTTTTTATATTCTGGTTTTGCTTCATAAGCGTTCCACGCTTCTTTCACTTTTTCCTCAGAAATATCATTTAAATCTATAGCTTCATTTGGCGTTGGAGTCGCATCAAACTTTTGCGTTGTCATAACTGTGCTCCTATCACTATTTTAATACCTTCTATTTCTCAACATAGCATTTTCCACAAAACTTACAAGCGTAAAATCACGACAAATAGTCGAGTTTAATTGTCCTTTTGCTGCGTTCTCATCTAAAATGAGTCCCCATATTCTTTTGATAATTTTTTATCATTTTCTAATTGGAGTTTTCCTGTCATGTCATACCTCACCCTTTCCCAATTTCTAGAACAAAAAACAGGGAATTTAACGCCTGAACTTGCTCAAGTAATTGAAACAATTGGCAATACATGCAAAGCCATTGATCAGTTATTACAAAAAGGAGCCTTGGCAGGTGTATTGGGTAGTGCACAACACGAAAACGTACAAGGCGAAGAACAAAAGAAACTTGACGTTATTTCGAATGATTACCTGATCGATGCTTTAAAAGTTCATCCACATGTCGGTGGTTTGGCTTCTGAAGAACTCGATGAATTTACCCCTGCGCAAGAAAATGGTGAATTTTTGGTATTGTTCGATCCACTTGATGGTTCAAGCAATATCGATATCAATATGTGTGTCGGCACAATTTTCTCTATTTTGCCGGCTAAAAATGCAGTGACCAAAGCCGAAGACTTCATGCAAGCAGGTATTAACCAGGCTGCTGCGGGTTATGTATTGTATGGTCCATCGACCATGATGGCACTTACTGTGGGTGCTGGTGTTGTATTCTTCACTTTCGATCCAGAAACTCAAGAGTTCCTTTTAACTTCTGAAAATATTCAGGTTGCTGCTGATACCAAAGAATATGCCATCAATGCATCCAATCAACGTCATTGGGAAGAACCGGTAAAACGCTATATTGGTGAATTGCAAGACGGTAAAACATCAGTTCGTGGCAAAGACTTCAACATGCGTTGGGTGGCGTGTATGGTGGGTGATATTCACCGCATCCTTTGTCGCAGCGGTATTTTCTTATATCCATATGACACCAAAGATCCCCAAAAAGCCGGTCGTCTTCGTTTAATGTATGAAGCAAACCCAATGAGTATGTTGATGGAACAGGCGGGCGGTGCATCTACTACGGGCCGTGTCCGTATTCTTGAGATTCAACCGACCGAACTGCATCAACGTGTTCCTGTTGTTATTGGTTCTAAAAACGAAGTTGACCTCGTTACTCACTACCATAATTAATTTTTTATAACGGAAGTAAGTACTTACTGCTTACTTTCGTGGATTTGCTCTCCCATGCCTACTATTTTTCTCGAATCTAAAGATAATCCTAAAATTAAGCACTTACGTGGCTTAATTGACCAAAACTCATATCGTAAAAAACAAGGTCAAACTGTTCTTGAAGGTACACATTTGTGTCTTTCATGGTTGGCAGAAGATAGAAAAATTAAATCTATTTTCACCACAGAACATGCTTTAGCTCATCCGGATTTCGATCTTATTGCTGAGCAATACCAAGGTGCAGTATTTGTGATTAGTGAATCTTTATATAGAGATTTAAGCACATTAGGTACGACCGTAGCTTGTATTGCTATTGTTGATTTACCAAGTTCAAGTCATGCTTTGGACTTCACGGCAGATACTTTAATTTTGGAAAATATTCAAGATCCGGGTAATGTCGGCACTTTAATTCGTTCCGCAGCTGCAGCCGGCATTAAACAAATTGTGTGTACAAAAGGTTCAGCATCTCTCTGGTCGCCACGCGTATTACGTGCAGGCATGGGGGCACATTTTTCATTGCATACTTATGAAAATATCGCACTTGAAGATCTTTTAGATAAATTCAAGATTCCTGTCTATGTAACTAGTTCACATGAATCAGAAAGTTTATATTCAAAAGACTTAAAGAAATCTTGCGTATGGATTCTGGGTAATGAAGGTCAAGGCGTTTCTGAATATGCCCTTGCCCATGCAGAAGCAGTTTCTATCCCACAGCCTGGTGGACAAGAATCTCTAAATGTTGCGATTGCAGGTTCTGTATGTTTCTTTGAGATGGTTCGTCAGCGTTTATAAGTTCTGCCTCTTTCGTTACTTTATTTTAACCACCACGTGTTGATGTTTAAAAATAGACTACACTAGAAAAATAATAAGTTTGTTGTCAACCAAACCATTATTCTCAACGTTATATATACATGAAAATGAGAATAATGGTGGGTGTCCAATGACAGGATTTTCCATCTCTATGGATTCAGCACCGAAACAGTCTCAAGCGGAAAATTTGAGTATTCTGAAGAGTACGGCTGAACAACGCCTAAAAATTTTTATGCAAGATGTGACGGGGCGTGCCTTAGTGATGATGGAAAGTGCTACTCAAGGTCAACAAGGCATTGCGATGGATTTGGTGCAAGAAGCATTTATTTCCTTGCACAAAGCATATGCCGAAAAGCCAACTGATGAATGGTATCCCCTGTTTTATACAATTTTGAACCATAAACTACAAGACTGGCGTAGAAAAGAAGTTCGTCGAGCACAACCTTTTTCATTTTTTAAAAAGGTAAGTCTAGATGACGATGATATTGAACTAAATGATATTATTGATGAAAATACCCCCAGTCCATTCGATTTTCTTGATCAAGCCGTAACTGCCGAGGAAATACAGGAAGCCATTTCTCAGCTTCCCGTTCGACAGCAACAAGCTTTTATGCTGCGTGCTTGGGAAGGTTTTGATACACATACTACTGCACAAATTATGGAATGCAGTGAAGGTAGTGTAAAAACGCATTATCACCGTGCCATTCAAGGTCTTCGGAACTCGTTGGCACATTTGAATCCATATTCTGGAGGGTCATCCGAATGAAACAAGATGATTTCTTAAAACAAGTTACTTCCAAACTCGACGGACTCGCACACCATCATAAAGACAAGCCCATTGTGATGAATCATGTTATTGAAGAAATTCAGGATCGAGAAACTGCCCGTTACGGACTTTGGAAAATGTCAGGATTTGCACTTGCCGCTGCAATTGCAGGATTTATAGTTTTCCCGAATTCTCTTGAAATGGCTAAAAAGCCTCAGAATCAAGTAGTAGTTACTCCAAAATTATCACCCCAAATGGTTGAAGATTTGGAGATGTTAATGGTTTTAGGCGAGGACAAAGTTCCACATGGCAGCTAAAAGATTAGCATTCGCTTTTTGTGCACTCGGATTTCTACAAACCAGTTTCGCTGGTTTTGAGCGTTTTTGGATTTTTTCTAAAGACGCAGACACTCAATTGGCAGAAACATGGGAAACTTTGTCAGATGCTGAGCAACGTGCACTTATTCAGCGTTATCAATCATTAAAAGAATTGCCTGAAGCACAAGGTACAGCTTTGCATCAACGTATGGATTGGTTTACCCAACTACCCGAGCAAGAAAAACAAAAAATGCGAGAAACTTGGCAAAAAATGAGTAGCCAAGAGCGTAAAGACTTAGGTAGCCGTATGCAAAAAGCCACTCCTGACGAAAGACCTGCTATCCGGGATGAATATATCAGTAAATATTTGCAGCAACCTAATATTACCAGTCATTAATGCTCAAAATATAGCCATAGTAATAAAAAGCCTCTTGCGAGGCTTTTTATACTTATTTCATTTTATAACGTCGATATAAACCCAGTCCAGCAAGTATCAATAGACTATAAATATTCAATGATCCACCACCGCTACTACTTGAATTAGTGTCTTTTGCTGTATTTTTTAAGAACACTGTTGCTTCCTTAGATATTCCACCATCCGCGTCAAAAATTACATATTGAATTGGATAATTGAACTGACTAAATGCACTTTTGATAGTAAATTCGATTTTTCCACCATAGCATTTATCACGGATATAAGCTTCTGGACACGGACCTTCGTGTTCAGCTTTCATGATTAAACCTGCTGGCAATGCAGCAAATCGAATCGGAATATCTTGACCTGCATCATTTTTATGATAAATCGCTTTCGGTTTCGTAATCGTAATCGTAATCGTCGCTATCGGACCATCACCATCATCGTTGTCATTTTCTAACGGATTTACATTCACGCTTAGATTCTGACTCGGATCCAGAACATAATTATCATCTGTTGCAATAGGCGCAATATTGGTAAAGCTGGCTTTTAAAATACCTGATGATTGCTGAGATTTGCCACCTTTTTCTTTGATGGTGTATTTACAATATGCACTATCTCCATTTTCTAACAGTGCACCGCTGGTGCGATAAATCATGATGCGTTTGAGATCTTCTTTCCATTCACACTTTAAGTCATCCATTGAACCATTCAGTACTGGCTGACCATCTTTAATGTTGAGTACTCCAATACCAAACGGCTCAGCAATAACCTCGTAATGCTGGGTATCCAAGACTTTAATACGATATTCTTCATTTGCACTTTCAGGAACGCGCTCTTCTGCGGCAATAGCAAGTGCAAAAGGATCAAAATAAATCGCACGATATTTTTGGTACTGTTTAGTGTATTTATACAGATTTTCGTAGTTGGTCAGCTCTTCCTTAAAGTCTTCAACATCTTCTTTTTTTTCATTACTTTCAGTAATCAGTTTCTTAAGTTCATCAATATTTGACTGATAGTAATCTAACAAGGTTACTAAAGATGAATTCTTAAGATCAGTTATATCAACCGCTGCTAGGTTCATTTGCTCAACAGAACCAATATCACAACTGCTTTGCAGATCGGGATTTAACTGTAAAACCGTATCATCAGCACGTGCTAAAAGCCGTTGATCATAATCACTACAGCCACTACTGTTCACATCGATTAAATCCGTTGCTGTTTGGTTATTACGTGGATAATACAGCGGCAAGAACGTGTTATACGGAGATGCAGGGATCAGCTCAGAAAGTAGAGTCGAGAAACTGGTGGTCGATACATCAATATTTTTCGAGCTTTCTACTGTAGCATCTAATGTGCTTTTCGGTAGCATACATTGATCTGTACCCGTGCCTAAATTCAACGCATTTTTTGCCAAAATAAACATGATATTTTCTTTTGGCACATCCGTATTAGAATAGTAGCGGCACGATTTCCCCCCTTTATTGAAGGCTAAAACATTAAATGCCCCGTATTTGCTGCCATTCTCATCATAGAGCAACGTACTATGCGCTTCATTCTCTACGATGGTGTTACTGGTCATTGCAATAACAGAATATGGACTCAAACGATTTAAGCCATCTGTGACCATACGCAGAATACTACCATTAGTAATACTGGCTTTATTTTGTGCAATGGTATTAGTCAGTAAATCAATTTTCGCTGAACCACAAAAATCTAAGCTACTTAAACTGTTACTTGAACCATTTTCAATAATACTATTACGTTCAAAATAAATGACTGGCTTGGTATCATCCATATTGCCGTAGCAGTCCATCGCGATCACGCTGCCTTTTGCTGCTGTATTCCCCTGAATTAAACTGCCATTAATCGATATTTTCTTTTCAGTATTCAATGCCACATTGTAAATCGCACCACCTGCAACATCTGCCTTAGAGTTAACAATCGCACCATTATTAAAGATTAAATCTCCCCCAATCAGTACCGCACCACCCCGACCATTTTGCCCAGATTGGGTTCCGGCATAACCATTCTCAAGCTGAATATCCTGGAGGGTGAAGCTAATTTCCGTTTTACTGGTATTAAATATCCGTGTACGTCCCTCACCACTAATCATGGTTTTAATACCCTCCAATGCTGGATAGGTCTGGGTTAATTTATTCTTTTCTTTATAGTTTTTACGCGATGCGCCGCTAATTATTACGTTCGATTCAGGCACTAACTCCGAATCTAATTTATATGTACCGGCTTTAAGTTGAATATAGTCTTTTTGACCGAACACCGTATTACCCGGGGTACAGCCACCATAAGCTGCATTTTTTTTCGCCGTGATAATCGCTTCACGAAGCGAACAGGCATTGGCATTTTCACCATTTTCGTCTACAAATGTGGTGACATAAATGGTTCTATCTTCTGCTGCCATCAGTGACATAGCAGACAAAACCATAACACAGAGCAGTCCTTTTTTATAAGTGTGCATCACTTTTCCTTTTTCTTATTTTTTAAAGCGGCGTATACCCACCAGTCCCAATACTGCAAATAAGCCGAACAATCCCAATGCCCCACCCGAGGTTTTTACAGATTTATCTTCAAATTCATTGTTTGGTTCTTGCACCATGTAGGCTTCTAGCACTATATATTTTTTATTTTCATTGAAATGCGTCGATGACGTGACAATTTGTAGGTTAAAAATATCCGCACCATGCCAATTACCATTTGGGGTATAGACCAAATTACCATCAATATCCAAAGTCAATGTTCCTTTCGACTTTGTCAGCGTTTGATCGATATAAGCACAGCCGTCTTGCCAATCACCGCCTGCTGGGTTTTTCATTTTAAGCAAGCTTTCGCATTTTTCTTTTGGATATAAGTCACTATCACCCAAGTATTCTAAAATATTTAGCTTAGCAACTTCGCCCATCTTTAAATCTTGTCCAATACGAAATTTAGAGCTTGGTACAACAATCTCAATTGCGCCGCGGTCACACCAGCTATTATCTATAGTTCGATTTTTATTACGTTGATCCATAGTCTCACAGACCAATTGCGTACTGTCTGCGGACAAGTCAAGACGACCTTTATTCAAGATCAAGGTATCAAACATGTTTTTAGCGGTGAGTAAAATACGCGGGCGGATATAACCCAAAAATGTATCTTTCGGCGTACTATATGGGCACAGTAAAGTGTCTGGATCTTCCATTAACGATTTACAACTGCCTTCACTGCTGTCACCCGCAAAAAGTTTGCTACCAGTCCAAAATTCATTTGGATATTTGGCATCGCCACTCTTACATTCTGTGCCAACCAAATTGTTTTGTAATAAGGTTTTATCATCTGCGTTAAATTGACAATTTGCCCCACTACCATTTCCTACCACAATACTGTTGGCAAGATAACCGTAGCCTTCTTTTGAATCGAATTGTATCCCTGCCTTATTACCTGCAATCGTCACATTATTTACAGCAATACCGTCACGGATATTGATGATATAACCACTATTATTTAAAAATGTACTATTGCTGAGTTTACTTATATTCTTATCGTTTAATAGAGTTACATCAGCAATGGCTTTTTCACTAAAAATATTAGCAGCACCTGAAGTTGTATTGTTGTTTTTAAATACTACACTACTCAATGTAAATGCCGGTCGTTGACTATATAAAACTGCACCTGTAACAGCTGTATTGTTTTCCACAATACTATCAGTGATAGATACTTCGCTAACATAGTTTTGTGTTGCACTACTCTCGCCCACATTATAAATTGCGCCACCTAAGCGTGCATTACCACCCGACAATTTGACATATTGTAAGACTAAACGTTCATTGTTATAAAAAATTCCGCCTTTATCTGCACAAAGACTTTTGTTACAGCCTTCAAAACTCACTTCCTTGATGTTAATCAGAGCTAGGTCTTTCGGATCATGGTCAATATTAAAAATTTGATCCTTGCCCATCATTTTAATGATGGCATTATTCAAACCCGGAACTGCAACTTCAGTCACGGTGGTGTCATAATATGTTTTTAAGGCCAGACTTGCTTTGACATCAACTTTAGCGTTGAGGATATAAGTTTTTTGTTTGTCTAATAAAATCGTTGACAAAGCATTTTTACCACCACAGCCCATGTAGCCAGCTTCAGGCATGCCTTTATTGACATATTCAATGGCTTCACGCAATGAACATTCACTATCATCTTTGGTGATATCATCTGTAATGGTGACTGTGATTTCTGCACTATAAGCATGTCCTGCTAGACACAGCATCCCTATGCCTATGCTCCGTTTGAGCATACCTTTCTCCTTATATTCTTTTATCTTTTTATTCTGAAATTGCATATTCCCTGCAATTGCGAATTATTTTGCTGTACTTTGTCACAGCTAGAGTAATTACTCAAGATTTTTTATTGTTTACCGATATTCATCAATTAATGCATAAATTTGTCTTAAATTGGCATGGCTGATTTTTGTTTTTTCACCTTTTAAAAGTTGAATTAATTGTTCTAAAGTTTGTAATAAAACAGAGGTTTGATGAGGTCCATGCAGTAACAAATAATCTATCACCTGCTGATCAATATGAATTCCACGACGTGTTAATACCGATGTTACTAGCGCAAAACGATCCGCGTATAAACTTCCTGTCGGCACTTTAACACTCACCGCCTGAGTCAAACGTGACTGTAAATCTGGAAGTTCAAGCTTCAATTCAATGGGTGCAACACGAGAAGAGAAAACTAACTGTCCTCCACCCTCATTATTATAATTAATTAAATGAAATACTGCTTTTTGCCAATGTGGAACACCGCTAATGGCTTCGATATCATCTAATGCCACAAGGTCATATTGATCTAATGAGGTAATGGCTTCAGTGGGTGCGTCAAGCAATTCCAGTAAGGAGACTTGAATTGCAGACTTGCCGACCTCTAAATAAGAATCACAAATAGCAGAGAGTAAATGACTCTTTCCCGAACCTGCACCACCATACACATAAAAGCGGTTTATTAAACCAGCATGAAGCTGTCGGACTGCATCAATTACATGTCCCCAACTTGGCCCCGAAAAATCACTAATTCGGGCGTCCAGTTGAGGTTCTATATCTAATTGCAGTTGACGCATATATGTGTTTTGCCCTTAGGGTTCTTTGTTGTCTACCAAGTCAATCTTACTCGATTTTTCAGCATCTTGCAGATTTTTTGATTCTGGGTTGTTCAACTCAATATCGACATCTACGTGATCCATTTTAAACGAAATTGATCCTGCCCCCGCCTCTTGTATGATAGGAGATTGACCATATATATGACTCTTCTCATAACAGTCACGTGCATGGCGTAACAGCACAACAATAATCGCGGCAACCGGTAAAGCAATCAGCATGCCCAAGAACCCTGCAAGTTGCGCCCCTGCCAATACTGCAAAGACCACTGCCACTGGAGATAAACCAATTTTATCACCCAGTAAAAAAGGTTGGAGAACATAGCCTTCAATTGCCTGACCCACCATGAACACTACCCCGACCAAAAATAGCTGCATCCAATCAATACCAAACTGGAAGAGTGTTGCAACTACAGCTGCAATAATCCCCACAGCAAATCCTAAATAGGGAATAATACTAGCCAGTCCTGCAACCATCCCAATAATCAGTCCTACTTCAAGACCAATCAGTTGTAAGCCGACGGCGTACACCGTACCAAGTAGAAACATTACCAAAAACTGACCTTTCACAAAGGCCCCTAATACGTTGTGACATTCACCTACAATATGTAAAGTACTTTTCTCATAAGGGCGAGGAATTAAACGACGCATATTGTCAAGCATACGATCCCAATCTAATAGGAAATAGAATGCAATAATGGGGACCAGAACAACTGTTCCGCCAATCTGTATGAAATTCAGACCCGATTGAGCGACTTTTAACAACATGGCCTGAATACTATCCGCGCTATAATTGGTCTGAATATATTCCATGACCACCGATGACATTTGCTGCGTATCGATTTCCATCTGCTCGACACCAAAGGTTTGTGACACCCACGGTAAAAAGGTGTAATTTAACCAGTGAATTCCTGCTGGAATACTGTCCCGTGCATACATCAGCTGTTGCCAGACCAAAGGCACCAGATACCACATTGCCAAGGTAAGAACCACGCCAATGCCAATAAAAACAATGCTAATAGCCAACCAACGAGGCAAACCGATCTTATGTAGTTTATCTACTAACGGGCTAAATAAATAAGCCACCAAAAATGCGGCTATAAAAGGCAATACCACTGGTTTAAGTAGATATAAAACCCAAAGAATCAAAGCAATTCCTGAGAGTATAAAAATGCGACGTAAGGTACGATCCACCATGCAAATTCGCCTTTTCTCGGTTTATTCGTTATAGAAAGCAAAATATTTGAATAAAGATAGCATTTTAGCGCATAAATAACATAAGAGTTTCGTATATTCGGGTATAATCGCCGCGCGAATGCGGAGACTTCATTATGAGCAACTCAACTTCCCCAAACACTGGTTTAAGCTATAAAGATGCGGGTGTCGACATTGAAGCGGGCGACGCACTTGTCGATCGAATCAAATCTGTCGCTAAGCGTACCTCACGTCCTGAAGTTATGGGCGGATTAGGCGGCTTCGGCGCTCTTTGTAAAATCCCTAAAGGTTATGAAGAACCTGTTCTCGTATCTGGCACAGATGGTGTTGGTACAAAATTACGTTTAGCACTCAATTTGAACCGTCATGACACGATTGGTCAAGACCTGGTTGCAATGTGTGTAAACGATCTTCTTGTATGTGGTGCTGAACCATTATTCTTCCTCGATTATTATGCAACTGGACACTTAAATGTGGACGTAGCTGCAAATGTCGTAACTGGTATTGGTGCAGGGTGTGAGCTTGCAGGCTGTGCATTGGTAGGCGGTGAAACTGCTGAGATGCCGGGCATGTATGAAGGTGAAGATTACGACCTTGCAGGGTTCTGCGTGGGCGTGGTTGAGCAAAGCAAAATTATTGATGGCACTAAAGTTAAAGCGGGTGACATATTAATTGGCGTGGCATCTTCAGGTGCACACTCAAACGGTTACTCTTTACTTCGTAAAATTCTAGACGTAAAAAACGTTGATTTAACACAAATTGTGGATGACCGCCCACTTGCCGATGTTGCAATGGAACCTACCCGTATTTACGTTAAACCATTGCTCCAGCTTTGCAAAGAAGTTGATATTCACGCAATGGCACATATCACTGGCGGCGGTTTACCAGGCAACTTACCTCGCGTATTGCCAAATGGGGCTCAAGCAGTGGTCAATGAGTCTTCTTGGGAATGGCCAGAATTGTTCAAACTCCTTCAACGTGAAGGCGGGGTTGAACAACATGAAATGTACCGCACATTTAACTGTGGCGTAGGCATGGTCATTGTTGTTGATGCCCAAGACGCTGACAAAACGGTTGAATTATTAACAAGTCTTGGCGAAAAAGCATGGACAATGGGTCATATCCAGGATAATGCTGAATCTGTTTCCGGTGCAGATGAAAAAATTCGCGTAATTTTTGCATAAAGAATCGCACATGATCAAAATTGCTGTCCTCGTTTCCGGCAGTGGAAGTAACTTGCAAGCCCTGATTGATGCCAATCTGTCAGGTCAAATTGTTGGGGTGATTTCTAATAAGCCTGAAGCTTATGCTTTAGAACGTGCGAAAAAAGCAGGGATTCAAACTGCTGTTATTGAACACAAGCAATATCCAAACCGTGAAACTTTTGATGATGTGATGCATCAACAATTGCTGGACTGGAATGTGGATTTGGTGGTTCTTGCAGGCTTTATGCGCATTTTAAGTGCCAAGTTTGTCAAAGCATGGGAAGGGAAAATGCTCAACATCCACCCTTCTCTGTTGCCGAACTATAAAGGCATGCATACCCATCAACGTGTACTTCACACAGGTGATGTCTTGCATGGCTGTACAGTTCACTATGTGACTGCTGAGCTGGATGCCGGTCAGGCGCTTGCTCAAGGCGTGCTAAAAGTAAAAGTACATGATGATGTAAATACTTTAGCCAATCGCGTTCATGTACTTGAGCATGTCATCTACCCGCAAGTGGTTGAATGGATCTGTTCAGGAACAATTCGGCATACTGAACAAGGTGTGTTGCACCGTGGTCAAGCGATGCAGGAACCAGTTCAATTTTGTAAGTTTTAAATCGAATTTTATGTAATAAAAAACGCATCTCCGGATGCGTTTTTTATTTGTGAAAATATGGTGATTACGCTTGTACTTGAATCAGCTCTTTAACTAATTTCACCACTTCAATCGGATGTTCCAACGGGAACATATGTCCACCTTTAAAGACTTCAAAAGGAATATCAAATTTCTTCTGAACTTGTTGTGGAAACTTACGTGCTAGAAAAGGTCCCTTCTCAGCCACCACCAAATGTACAGGCACCTGCGGCTTAACTTGAGGCAACCACCAGAGCGATGGATTGGTTCTAAAGATATTAACTTCATCCATTTTAGGAATGGTCAGCTCTACGCCACCACGTAATGGATCATCCTTCAAGGCATGATCGATATAGGCCTGAAAACAGTCTGCTTCAAAGTGCTGATAAAAACCTTTGGGTCTTAATAGTTCTGCAGCCTGTTCACGAGATTGCCAATGATCGCGACGGCGCTTGGATAAACCTGCCGGAGACATTTTGTCCAGTGCTTTAAGCTTAAACAGCTTCGCCACATGTAAGGCAACAGCCTCCTTGCCCATGATCATTGGTGGATCAAGCATGATCACCTGACTAAACAGCTCAGGGCGCTTTAATGCCGCCTGAAAGGTCAGCACCGCACCCAGTGAATGCCCAAGTCCAATAACTGGACGACCTTGAGCTTGGCGTACAATACTATCAATGACTTGATTGGTTAGACTTTGCCAATGGTTATCAATGGGATAGCGCTTATCTGGCCCAAGCAATGGCACATAGATAATGTCATAGTCATCTTTGAGTAAATCAAACAACTTTTGATAGACTTTAGATGGCACGCCATTGGCGTGCGCAAAATGGATCAGTGGTTTCATTGTAACTTCGTCGTTTGTTCAGTTTGCACTTGTTGTGAAAGTGAGCTTGCGAAACCCTGCCCAATAGAACTCCCCATACGTCCAAGTACAGAATCAAAAGGACTATATTCAATGGTGTAATTGACTGCTCTTTCCAGTTTTAATTCGCGCTTCAGCGTATTTATGCTACCGGTACGATCTGCAACACCCAATTTTACTGCCTGATCACCGGTCCAGAATAAACCGGAGAATATTGCCGGATCTTGAGATTTCAGCTTCTTGCCACGTCCCTGTTTGACTGCATTGATAAAATGATTATGGACATCATCAAGTACAGCTTGCACATGTGCTTTTTGTGCAGGATCTATTGGCTGAGTCATGGAAAGCAATGCCTTATTTTTACCTGAAGTCATGGTGCGATCTTCTATACCTAACTTTTGCATTAAGCCATTTACACCGTAATTCGGCATAATTACCCCAATAGACCCAACCAGGCTTGATGGATTAACAATAATCTCATCGGCAGCAGAAGCGATGTAATACGCACCTGAAGCACCGGTATCACCAATTACGGCATACAGTTTTTTATCGGCATGGTTCTTTTTCAAATATTGAATTTCTTGCCAGATCTCATCCGACTGAACCGGTGAACCGCCTGGTGAGTTAATATTTAAAACGACAGCTTTACTCTGTTTGTTTTCAAAGGCTTTCTTCAGTGCTTTAACAGTATCAGTGCTATTTACACTTTGCTTGTCTGCAGCAATGGTGCCAATAATATCCACCACTGCAATATGTGAATTGGTGGTGGAAGTTGGATCTGTAGATGAAGTACTGCAACTTTTTCCTAATACCACCAAAATAAACAGGAGATAAGCAAAAGTTAACAATTTAAAGAAGATGCTCCAGCGACGTGCACGACGCTGCTCTTCTACTGAAGCTAAAACGGCTTTTTCTAAAATGTGCCATTCTTTGCCAGTGATGTTTTGTGAATTATGTTGTGTATTCTGAATTTCATTTTCTGGTTTTGGTGGCCAATCGGACATACAAAATAATCCAAGGATGAGTTAAATTGAATTCATTATATACACTGAATCATAGAAATCTGCCTAAACAATCTATTTTCGCCTATAATATTTGCACTTTTTGACTCTTTACATACATTGACGATAGGCAATGACTGATAATACTGCAACGGATAGTACATACCGCTTATTGAAATTTATAAGTCGGCAACCGATTCAAATTTCTAGATTTTTCGCTCGAATGCTAGCTGGGCTCGTCAATTTTTTAAAAATGTCAAAAACTTCAGATACAATTCGTCTTAATCTTCAAATTGCTTTGCCAGAATTAACCGCTGAACAACACGAGAAGATCATTCCACAGGCGATTCATAACGAACTGACCTCATATTTCGAATTTTTTAGTATCTGGGGTGCCGATAACAATAAAAATATTGCGCGTATTCATTCAATTACCGGAAAACAGCTACTCCATGAAGCACTCAAGGCGCCTGAAGGCCTGGTACTGATTGTTCCGCATTTTGGCACTTGGGAAATCATGAATGCTTACCTGGCTCAATTTACCCAAATGACCATTCTGTATAAACCGGTCAAAAATGAATCTGCTGATCAATTTGTACGTGCAGCCCGGAGTCGTGAACAAGCTCACTTGGTACCTACCGATGAATCCGGGGTAAGAAAAATTTTCAAAGCCTTAAAACAAGGCGGCACTACGGTGATTTTGCCAGACCATACCCCAAATGTGGGTGGCGAAATGATTCCTTATTTTGGAATTCCACTGGCTACCAGTAATCTGAGTGCCAAACTGATTCAAAAAACTAAAGCCAAAACTTTATTTTTATATGCACTGCGTAATGAAAATCAAGGTTTTGATATGCACATTGAGGCAATTGATGAGCGTATTTATCAAGGCAATGCCAATGAAGGTACCGGCGTCATTTTAGAAGCCATCGAAAATTTAATTCGTCGTTATCCAGAACATTATCACTGGAGTTATAAACGCTTTAAAGCCAATCCTGAACTAGATCGGCTTTATCATCTAAATACAGATGAAGCACTCAAACTGGTTACTGAAGTTCGCGCGAGAGCCAGTCAGCCCAAAATAGCTTAGGGCTTTAACCATTGCTGTGAATCCCGTTCAAATTCAATAACCATGATGTTTTTGTGTTTGGAAAATCGAATACTCCCCTGTTTTACTGTAGTAAGTAACGGAATGTTTAATTCTTTTAATCGAGATTCAACCACTACGCTTGGATGTCCATATCGATTGTTAAAGCCTGCTGATGCCACTGCCAGTTTGGGATTGAATTGCTTTAAAAAATGATAGGCGGAACTATGCCGACTCCCATGATGCCCCAAAACAAGAACATCAACTTTTAAGTCAGGATAATCCTGAAGAATCTGATATTCTGTAGACCAACCGGCATCTCCCATTAATAAAAAATTTTGATAGGGCTGTGCATTTTTGACCTGCACATAAACCACGCAGGACATTTCATTTTTTGCATTTTTGGCATTTGCCAAGTACTCAGTTTTGGGTGATAAAATTGTAAGATCGACCTGATCACTCCACTGCCATTTTTGACCTTGATGACAGTAATCAAACTGGCTGGAATGAGCGACCTTAAGCTGTTCATTTGAATATACTGTGTTGATAGGCAAATCATCTTTGATCGACTCATAAGCGCCTTTATGATCCTGATCCAAATGAGTCAAAATCAGTTGATTCAATTTACTGACCCCCTTTACCGACAAAAATGGCAAAATGATTTGCTTGCCCACACTAAATTTGCTCTCATCATAATTTCCGCCGGTATCAATCATCAGTGTCTGTGCCCGATCACGAATAAAAATCGCTTGCCCTTGCCCCACATCCAATACCGTCAATTCAAACTCATTTTGACTTGAATCGATCATGATTAAAGGTATACAGCATAATACCGACCACGTTTTCGGTACCACGCCACGCGGTAAAAATAAAATAATTAAACCCAGACATAAACTCAGCAACACCCAAAAGTTCATGGCAACCGGTTCTAGCGAAGGCGAAAAAAGCCAATCCAAAGCTTGCATGAAGATGAGCAAAGCTGAAAGACACCAATCATTGATTTGAAAAACCAGGCTTCCCAACGGCTCAAAAATGAAATAACACAATGCCGCAATTACATCTAAGGGAACAATCACGATACCAATCCATGGAATAGCAAACAAATTGCTCAATGGCGTAATCCAGGCCACCTGTTTAAAGAAAATCAGCATCAAAGGAAATAGTGCGATAAATATTTTCCATTGTGATTCGATTAAAATTTTAACTTGGATTTTAATGGTTTGAGCCTTAGTTTTGATTTCTTCAACCTGACTTTGCTGCTGCACCGTTTGATAAATACGTAACAGCACAAAGCAGGCACCATAAGACAACCAGAATGCAGCCGATAAAATACTAAATGGATCAAATATCAATAAAATAGAAGCACTTAACAGCAAAATATTTAAAGGTTGGATCTTTTGTTTTAACAGTACACATGCACTCATCAACAGGCAGGTAAGCAAGGTTCTGAGGGCCGGAATTTCAAACCCCACAAAAGCACAATACAACACTACGCAAATACAAAAAGGCAGAATCAACAAATATTGTTTTGGCCATTTTAAATAGATGTCTGGCCAATAACGGCGGATATATTGATGCAAGCCCCAACAGAGCAATAGGGCAAAAATCAGCACATGCGGCCCAGAAATTGCCAATAAATGACTCATGCCAAAGCGCTGAAAGAATTGTTCTGTCTCGGGTTTGAGTAAGCTTTTATCGCCTGTTAATAAAGCCAAAAGTAAGCCTTTATGCTTTAGAGGTTGTTTAGAAATAAAATTACGTAGCGCTAAGCGTTGCTGTTCCATCCATAACTGAATCTGATTCGCAAAAAAATGTTGCTGCCTGACATACCGGCCATAACCCAATGCAGAAATGTCCTGTTCAGACAATTTGTGTACCGCTGTCAACTTAAATCCAGACATGATATTTTGCTGAAGATACCATTGTTCCTGAGCAAAGACACCTTGCGTTGCATAGCTATGTGCCGGCAAAATTTTTCCCTGCAAGCGATAATACCGGCCCAGTTCAAGTGCAGGTTGATGATGAGCCCCTATTTTATTTTTTAAAAATGTCTGCCATTGCACAACTTGGGTATGTCGGTTCAACACCTGTATTTTTTGTTGTATAGATGATTCGCTCAATTCATTGATATTTTTAATATAGACAATCACTTCCACTTGGTTGGTTTGCCTTTCTCGAAACTGTAAACGGTCATCCAGCTGATGCTGGGCATAGTTACAGCCAAGCGTAATGCCCAGACTCAATCCGATACAAAGCTGTAAAAATTTCCACCACAAAGAATGAACTGGTTTTAAAACAGTGAGCTTTAAAAGCAAGGAGAGAATGAAAAGAGCAATACAAGGCAGCATTAAGGACTGTAAGATCGGGAAAGTCTTTCCCATGCTCGCAATACCGATAACCCAGCCCAAACATATTAATTGAATCATTATTTCTTATAATATTTTTTATTTTGCACAATATTAAAGCCCACCGCAGTGAGCTTCAATCAATTTTTCAATTTAGCGATCAGTGCCTAAGCATCAATCCAGATCCCATCTTGCATATGCAAAATGGAATCGCCGGCTTGAGCCAATTGTTCATCATGCGTCACAATCAGCATCGCCATATTGAACTCACTGCGTAATTCACTCAACAGTTCAAAAATTTTCACAGCATTTTTGCGGTCCAGATTCCCGGTCGGTTCATCGGCTAGCATCAATTCAGGTCTCGCCACCAAAGCACGTGCCAAAGCGACACGCTGGCGCTCACCACCAGACAATTCACCCGGTTTATGTGTCATACGGTGCGATAATCCGACACGATTCAGCAAGTATTCTGCTTGCTCTTTAGATTGTTTGTAGGTCGTGCCTGCACGCAGCATCAGTGGCATTGCGACATTTTCTAATGCCGTGAATTCAGGTAACAGATGATGGAACTGATACACAAAACCCAAATGCTGATTACGTAAATAACCACGCTCAGCTTCACCCAAGGTATCAAAGCGCTTGCCGTTTAAAAAGACTTGTCCTTCTGTCGGACAATCGAGACCACCCAGCACATGTAACAAGGTACTTTTACCCGAGCCACTCGAACCTACAATCGAAACAAATTCGCCTGCTTTAACTTGTAAAGACAAGTCTTTAATCACTTCAACCGTGGTTTTTCCATCAGTAAAACTTTTCGAGATATTCTTTGCTTCGAGGACAATATTACTCATAACGTAAGGCCTCTGCAGGTTGAGTTTTTGCAGCACGTAAAGCTGGATAAATCGTCGCAAGGAAGCTTAAAAGCAAGGATAAACACACAATCACGACTACGTCTTGCCAGCGCAAATAAGACGGCAAATAATTAATGAAATAGGCATCAAACAAATTCAAACCAAATGTGGTATTGAGCCAACCAATCACACTACTGATACTTGAGGCAAAAATAATCCCGAGAATAGCACCAGACACGGTACCAATCACCCCAATAATGGTTCCCTGTACCATAAAAATTCGGGTGATGGTTGCAGGTGAAGCGCCAAGGGTTCGTAGAATCGCAATGTCAGATTTCTTGTCGGTGACCACCATTACCAATGATGACACGATATTAAATGCTGCCACCAAAACAATCAGGAACAAAAGCAAGCTGACCATGGCTTTTTCCATCTGAATCGCACTGAACAAATTACCATGGGTAAAAGTCCAGTTCGATGCATAGAAGTTGCTTGGCAAGTCTTTGACAATGTCATCAGCAACTTCAGGCGCAAGGAAAATATCATCCAGCTTTAAACGGACACCTTGAGCACCATCGGGTAAGCGCAACAAGGTCGAAGCATCATTCAAGGCGATATAACCCATCATTGAATCGACTTCTGCCCCAATACTAAAAATCCCGACGATTTTAAAACGCTTGAAGCGCGGTACCACACCAGCGGGGGAAGGCGTTGCTTCAGGCAATACCAAGGTGATATTGTCATTTAGGCCTAAGCCCAGTGAATCAGTCATTTGTTTACCTAAAACAATGCCAAATTCACCTTTCTTCAGACTATCAATACTGCCTTCAATCATGTGATCCTGGATGATCGAAACTTTCTTTTCATATGAAGGTTCGATTCCCGTAACCATGATTCCGGCCACTTGTCCTTGCGCTGTAAGCATCCCCTGTAACTGGGTAAATGGTGCTACGCCTTTGACATGCTCATGTTGTTCAACTTTTTTTGCAAGTTCAGGCCAATTTGTTAAAATTTGTGTTGAAGAAACAGTAGCTTGAGGTATCATTCCCAAGACGCGGTTTTTTAGTTCTCGGTCAAAACCATTCATCACAGATAAGACTGTAATGAGTACAGCTACACCTAATGTGAGACCGATCATAGAAACCAGAGCAATAAAAGAAATAAAGTGGTTACTACGCCGTGCGCGAGTATATCTCAACCCTATGTACAGCGAGATTGGTTTAAACATACCATTTAGTCCGAGGAATAATTATGGAAAATTCACAGCATCAAAGCGGCAACATGGAACGTCGCGTTATGTCGCGTATAGATGCTGCCTTGCGCGTTAATTATCAGATTATTTCTGATGATGTCGCGTTAAATGACCCTTATGATCCTAACTTTGTGCTGCCGCGCTATTTTCTACTACTCGCAGAATTAGATCAATTTGATCACGCAGTAAACTACGAATTAGAACAATTATCTGAAAGAGATCAACAAATTGCTCGAATCTTATCCTTATTCAATCAAAAATTAAACCTTATTACCGGTTCTTTGTACGATGCAATTGTACAATCCATGTTACCTATCCCCGAAAATGTCAATTTCTCGGAAACCGGATTCAGTTTCTTTAATGAGCATCTGATTCAGGAAGGAACCTATATTCACGTGACCTTAAGCCACCCTGAAAACTTCTTTCATATTGCGGCAACCGCACAAGTGGTTTATAGCAGAGCTGAAGACAACGGTAAATTCCGTACCGGCGCTTATTTCATCACCCTACATCCACAAGATCGGGTGAAACTGAGCGAATGCATTACCGTGAGCAAGACCAAGGACTAAACAATTTAAGGCTTAGATTTTATCTTATGGGCGAGCTTACGACTCGCCTGAAGGTCACGATAGAAATAGACAAATAAACCAAATAATAAAACAAATGCACCGACAAAAATCATTGCAGACAATGATTCGTTATTCAGTACTGCACCAATAAACAAGGCAATCATTGGCGTCATTACGGTGGTTAATGACAAAGTGGTGGCTTGAATATTTTGGACCAATTTGAAATAACAGAACATTGCAATTAATGAAGCCATCACCACAGCATAAAGCAGGGCAAATAATGACTTGGCATTTGGAATATGCGTTGGTGCATATTGCCAGATAAAAGGCACAATACAGATTGCAGCCACAGTGGAAACAAAGATAGAACCTGTCGCCTGTGCTACAGGATCAACATTCGCATTGACCTTCTTTACCCAAAAAATTGATAAAGCATAGGTAAATACACTGATCAGCATGAAGCCAATACCGATTGGGTTAATATGCTGGTTTTCACCACCAAAACAAATAATGGCTAAGCCCGAAACTGCAATGAACATGCCCAGCCACTGTAAACGACTTAAACTCTGTTGAAAGCCAAAGCGTCCAATCAAACCCGCCATAATCGGTGCCAAACCAAACATCAGCGCAATAACGCCTGAGCTTAAATAGCTTGTCGCAATATAAGTAAAAATCTGCGAGCCCATCAAACTAAATGACCCCGCCAGATAGCTATGCCATGCGTTTTGATCAGTGGGAAATTTGACTTTTAGAACGACCAATAATACGACTGCAAGTGGCAAGGCAATAAAAAAACGCAGCACAAGAGCCCACATTAAATGCAAATCAGAAACACTCCACACAATCGCCAATGGTGTAGTAGCCCAAATAAACACCAATAAGGCATAGGTGGAAACAATATTGGCTTTAGAAGGCATATGGAGCTCGGCTTAGGGTGCAGTTTTACGTTTCTGTTTCTGGATGGTTTGATCGAGTGAACTGGAAAATTCACGTTTATCACGTTCAGAAAGTGGCGGTGGCCCACCAGTGTTGACCCCTGCTCCGCGTAATGAATCCATAAAATCGCGTAAATGTAGACGGGCTTTGACATTTGCCGTGGTATACACCTCACCCCGTGGATGAATCGCAATACCACCCTTTTCAATCACCAGAGCCGCAAGTGGAATATCTTGTGTCATCACAATATCATGCTCTTTCATGCGTTCGATGATTTCTTTATCGGCGGCATCTGCCCCACTCATCACTTGAATGGAATTAATTCGAATTGAAGGCGTAATGCCGACATTTTGATTGGCGACAAAAGTAACTTCTAACTGATAACGATCTGAAGCGCGAATAATCACTTCACGCAGAATTTTAGGTAATGCATCGGCATCGACCCAAAGTTTAAATGGCAGCACAAAGCATCCATAGCAAGAAAATATTAAGACCTAGTTTAACAAATTCGTATGACAAGAGGATGGATAAATCTATTGGGCGTATTCCCTACTTTGTCATTTGGGGAAGATAAACTTGGTTTCTATACATAAAATTTATAATTCATGTTTCTCTTTACCCGGCTATTTGGTCTATTTCTCATATTTTGAAGGTTAAATTTAGCCGGATGACTTGAAATTTTAAAATAACCCTCGATTTAATAGATAAATATAACCCAACATCAATTGTGAATATGAAAAACCAAAATAGACCAGAAATTATCACCATTGAAGATCAAAGCTTTGGCAGTCATATTGAACACTGGAATCTACTCACAGAAAACCCAACGACGGACGTACCAAAGTGGCTGGGTTTGGCACTCAATGCCCCGGTTATGCCTATGGGCTTATGTCCCCAAGAGTGTGACATGGATGAAACAACTTGGCTGATTCAAGGACCAAAGAAAGCTGCGGTGCAAATCAATCAGGTGATTGCGGTTGAAAATAATAAGCCAAAAGCGGTGAAGACTGCATTTCCCAGTTTCGAAGGTCCCTACAAGATTGATGCCAAAATTGAACGTATTATTAGCTGTAAATCAAATACACAGGCAGTTTTACGCTTAAATCTGGGGGCAAATACTATTGTGTATGCCTTTGATACGCTTTATAGCGTTAATCATGAACATTATGAAAAAGATCAGACTTATTTGGCTCAATTGAATGCTTGGGCTTATGAACTGGAAGCTGTTTCAGACCATGAACAATTGGTGGTCGATGATCCTGCCTCAATCAAGCACCATCGTGCTTTAAACGATATTTTAGCCGCCAATGAGGGGATTGCCCCTGCCAATTTACAAGCGCAAATTGATGCTTGGGAACCAAAATCGGAAGATGATAAAGAACCGGTCACCGTCGATTTTTCAAAAATGGTGGCCTATCTGTATGGCGAAAATTTGGGGCAGGAAGATGAAGCCTGGTTTCAGGGCAATATTGTTGGTAAAAGCTCAATGTCGTTTATGAATCAGCAATACACACTTTATGATGTTTCCTTAATTCATGATGAAAACCAAGAAGCCACTCTAATCCGTATTGCCACCCAAAATGCAGCCCATAAAGACTTTCAGATTGGTCAATTTATTCGAGGCAACCTGTGGATTCAAGTCAATATTCATTCTAAAAAACAGTAAGCTATAAACAGCAGCTCAATATGACGATGATTAATTCTCTTATTTAGCTGCTTTTTTTATGTGTATTTTTATTATCCAATTGCAAAATTAATTTTAAATTTATCCACAACTCAATATTATATTGAATGTTTTTAAATTCAGATTTAAATACACTTACCCACAGTTTAAATTCAAAATTTTATATTTTAAGATATACTCATGATTATATGCTAATAGTTAATTTTTAAGCTTTTTATTCAGTTCAGCCTAGATTGACAAGAAGCCGAGAATAAATGAGATATTTATTTCGATAAAATAAATATTTTAATTACATATTTTTATTTAGTACTTTATTTAATCAATTTTTTATGATAAAAATGCAATTAGAAATAGAATTTAACGATAAATAAATCGGAATAGAGCTTTCCATGAAAATCGTGCAAGAAGAAAATATACAACAAGTTGAACCTCATCTTGGAAAACGCTTCCAATTAGACTCCGTCTCGTGCTTATTTTTTGTATTGGGCATGTTTATGTCTGCCTATATGTTGCATCATTTTATTCTTTAATTCTATTTATTTAGATTTAGACTTGTTTAAATAAAATCATTTTTAATCAATAAAAAGCCCATCATGTGATGGGCTTTTTTTTCACTTCAAGGTTTAAGCATTACGTTTTGCAAAGTCATCCATAAAGTTAACAAGAGCCTGTACCCCTTCTAATGGCACGGCATTATAAATACTTGCACGCATACCGCCAACTGAGCGGTGACCTGCCAAGTTAAGAAGATGATTTTGTTCAGCTTCTTTCAGGAACAACTTATCTAGATCCGCATTTTCCAAAGTAAAGGGAACATTCATGATTGAACGGTTTTGTTCCGCAATCGGGTTGGCATAAAAATCGCTACCGTCGATATAACCATAAAGCAATTTGGCTTTTTCAAGGTTTACTTGGTGAATGGCTTCAACACCACCATTTTCAAGTAACCATTCAAATACCAGCCCAGACAAATACCAAGCATAGGTTGATGGTGTATTCACCATTGAATCATTCTTCGCTTGTGCGGAATATTTCAAAATGCTTGGAATTTCAGGTTTCGCCTGATCAAGCAAATCATCACGAATAATCACTAAAGTTAAGCCAGCAGGACCAATATTCTTTTGTGCGCCTGCATAGATTAAACCAAACTTAGATACATCAATTGGGGCTGAAAGGATGCTTGAAGATAAATCAGATACCAAAGGTGCATTCACTTCAGGAATGCCGGAAAATTGAATCCCGCCGATGGTTTCATTATCTGCATAATGCACATAAGCCGCATCGTCAGACAAGTTCCACTGGCTTTGATTGGTAATAGCTAATTTACCGTTAATACTGGTACCCGCTTCCACGACATTGATATCGCCATAGCGTTGCGCTTCTTTTAACGCTTTTTCAGACCAGATCCCGGTATGGATATAATCTGCTTTATTATTTTTGCCTAAAAGGTTTAAAGGAATTGCAGAAAATTGAAGTGAAGCCCCACCCTGCAAGAACAATACTTTATAGTTCTCCGGGATGTTCATCAATTTGCGTAAATCTGCTTCTGCTTTTTCTGCCACAGCTACATAGTCACTGCTACGGTGACTCATTTCCATGATCGAAAGACCTTTGCCATGCCAATCGAGCATTTCAGCTTGGGCTTTTTCTAAAACGGCAGTCGGTAATGCAGCAGGGCCAGCACAGAAATTGTACGCGCGCATGATTTTTCCTTTCAAAGTGAAACACAATAAAATAACGGCATTTAACCACAGATAGCTTGTGCTTGCAGTAAATTATCCTGAAAATATTTCAATGCTGTCGGACATTTAAAGTCAAAAGTTCAATAGATCTCTTTCATAAATCAAAAAATGATCTTCTTTTTGGTTGATATTTGTACTCCAGTTTTTTTAGCATTCGTGCATCATCTGCGGATGAAATACATCGATTCAAACAGGCTTTCTGATCCTCAGTTCAAGCGATACACCGGCATCTCATGGTCAACCTTCTATTTAATGGTGGGGCAATTGAAAATGCAGTCCCTGCCAAGGGCAGATCGGCCAAGTTAAGCCTTGAGGATCAGGTTCTGCTCTGTCTGTGCTAAGGTGAAGGCATAGACTGCAATGTGGTGATCGTAGATGCCATAGAAATTCCAACACAAAGGCCTAAAAAAACAGAAGAAAAGCTATAGCGGCAAGAAAAAGCCCCATACCTTTAAAGTACAGGCCATAATTCACCATAAAACTCAGCTAAAAGACGCTGTAAACTGGATCCTGAACTCAAAAGCTATAATCAGGAGATCAATAAAAGAAGAATCGGGATTGAATATGTATTTGGCAGCCTAAAAACCTTCAGGATCCTTGCCGAACGTTATCGAAATAGAGGCAAAAGACTCGGTTTGAGATTCAATTTAATTGCTGGAATCTATAACCTGGAGCTGAGTAAAAAATGATTTATGAAAGAAGTCTAATAAAGGACTATTGTTGTTTTCGGTTTAATGATTTCCTTAAACGATTCCACCCGTGATTAAATATCTGACTGTACAAACAATTAAACTGGTCATCATACTAGAAATCACAATAACGACATGAATAGGAACCGCTAAGAAAACATGAATAACCAACTTGGTCTGGCGCACACCCCGGCAAATTAATTTAGAATTTCATTCGGTATTTTGTTATTTTAAATTGGCTATTGGAATATCAGTTATCCATCACTTCAGTTCCATGTGGTTACTTCCTATTTCTATAAGGTGGCTGTGCAAGACTTTACTCTTATTCACTCACAGTATTTTTATCATCTTATTGGGTAAGGAGGTTGTAGCTTTAATCTTCAATAGGCCTTAATATACAATTACATATTAAACTCGATTGCGAATAACAATAAAGACAGCTTATTTTTAAGCGATGTATAATTTATAACAATGATGTTGAGAGCCGAATTTATGTTACTGAATTTGACATGGGCACAAGAAAATATAAACCAAACCATCAGCACAATAATCAAGATTGCTTTATTGTCTAGCACCCCTCTTTATGCAACGACAACATTGGCTCAAAGCATTAGTTATGCACAAGCAGAACAATCGGTTTTAACGGATTCATATAGCACCCAAGCCACTCAGGCCTTGCAGCAGGCTTCCCAACTTGAAGCTGAAGCAGTAAAAGGTTTAGGTCTGCCCCGTGTGGACTTAAATATACGGGCGTATGCTTTTCATAATGAACTGGATATTCCACTCGATTCGTTTAAAAATAATTTGGAACAAACCCTGTCGAATGGTGTAAATAGTCAAATTGATCAATGGCAAAACTCCAATCCCAACATTGGTAGTCTAGCGGACCCACTTAGAGAGGGTGTGAATCAAACTATTCAAGAAGGTGTGGGATTAATTCCAGATGAGTCGACTGTTAACCTTGATGATCAGGTGATTCGTCCTACAATTTCAGTTTTAATGCCGATTTATACTGGTGGACTGACTTCTAGCGCCAAAGAAGTGGCCAGTATTAACGCACAGCGCAACCAGCTGAATACCCAGCAACAACAAGATATACAACGCTTTGAACTGATTCAGGCTTACTTCAATGCACAACTACAAAAACAATTACTTGAGTCAAGCCGTTTCAATTTTAATGCCATGCAAACCCACTATAATAATGCGCTAAAACTGGAACGTCAGGGTTTTATTAGCAAGGGTCAGCGCATGCAGTTTGAAGTGGCAAAAAACGATGCGCAGCGGATTTATCAAAATGCTGAAGCTAACCTGAGATCGAGTCTTTTTCAACTGAACAATCTTTTGCAAAGCAGCCAGATTACTGAACTGAGTACTCCTCTTTTTGTGAATTCCTTTCAGAATCAATCTTTAAATAGCTTGCTAAAAACCTATCAGGATCAATCCTCGCTGATTCGTAAAATGCAAATGGATACCCAGCTGGCCAATGCGAATGTCAAAGCGCAAAGTGCAGTAAAAAAACCCACTCTATTTGCTTTTGGTGAATACAGTCTGGATGAAAAACAAAACTGGATTGTGGGTGTGGTGGCACGCTATAACCTGTTTTCAGGGATCGACAAAAACAAGAATATTCAAGCGGCAGAATTACAACGCTATGCTTCGCAACTGCTTACGGAACGCAGCAAGCAGGAAATTGAAAATATTATTTATAAATCGTATAGCGAAGTGACCACAGCCCAGCAAAGTCATCAGTTGCTACAGCAAAATATGAAAGCTGCCCAGGAAAACTTGCGTATTCAAACCCTGTCCTTTAAAGAAGAGATGGGTACCGCCACTCAAGTTGTTGATGCGCAAAACGCTTTAACCGCCTTAAAAAGTGAAATGGCACTGAATGCTTATAAATATGTGATGTCTCTGGCGACTTTATTGCAAAGCCATGGCTCGATCAATCAATTTCAAAGCTATATAACTCAAGCTCAAACCAGCTATATCCGTTAATTTTCGATGGGGAAAAATATGACTCAAGATCAAAATAAACCTGATCAAGATGTAGAAAATGCCTCATCAGAAGGCAGCTCTACAAATACATCAGCACCAACTACCCAAGTGGATACTCAAGCGACATCTGAACAGCAGGCCAATACAGATAACGCATTTTTCAGTTATTCAGAACAAGCTCAGTCGACTGAAGACACCGCGCCAAATCCGAAAAAGTCAGCTGTAACTAAAATGGTCGGCATCGTCGTTTTGATTTTACTGTTAGGCTTAATTGCTTTCGGCTTATGGAAAAGCTACCAGCCCAAACAGGTTGAATTGCAAGGTCGGGTTGAAGCTGGAACCATTTATGTTAGTACCAAAGTGCCGAGTCGCATTGAGGAAGTCTATGTCCATGAAGGCGATAAAGTTACCAAAGGTCAGGAGTTAGTAAGATTATTCAGCCCTGAAGTCGATACAAAAAGACAACAGGCTCTGGCTTCCCTGCAAGCTGCCTTAGCACTGCAGTCTACGGTCGATCGTGGTTCGCAGCAAGAAAATATTGAAACCCTGTATGCCACCTGGCAAAGCCTAAAAGCACAGCAGACTTTAGCACAAGCCACTTATCGACGTGGTGCCACCCTGTTTAAAGAAGGGGTTATTTCGCGCCAACGTCGGGATGAAATGCAAGCTGCAGCAGCTTCAGCCACTCAAATGGCTGAAGCTGCTTATCAACAATATAAACGTGCCAAGCGTGGCAGTACACCAGAACAAAAATCTTCAGCCGATGCACAGGTGGAAATTGCCAAAGCGGCAGTTAAAGAGGCCAATTCCTTAGAAGCGGAAACCAAATTGCATTCCCCTATTAATGGCATCGTGTCTAAAACTTATGGTAAAGCTTCTGAATTGGTGGTAACGGGTGTACCTATAGTCAGCCTTATTCAGGATAATGATTTATGGGTGAGTTTGGATGTACGTGAAGACCTCTATGCGCAAGTTTATAAAAGCAAAACCATTGAAGGTTTCATTCCAGCCTTAAATCAAACGGCGACTTTTAAAATTAAAAATATAGATGTGGAAGGTGAATTTGCCACCCTTAAGACCACACGCCAAACTGGTGGTTATGACATTCGTAGTTTTAAATTTCATTTAACACCCATAAAACCCATTGCAGCTTTAAAAGTGGGCATGAGCGTGCTGTTTAAAATTAAAGAGCCAAAATAATGTGGTCTGGCATGCTGCGTGAACTGCGTTATTTACTGACACATAAATGGGACTTGTGCTTGGTCACACTTGCGCCTTTATTTATAATTGTATTGTTTAGCAGCATGTTTTATCAGGGTAAGCCTGAACATTTACCGATTGCAATTATTGACCAAGACCAAAGTGGACTGAGTCGAAATATTGAAAAATATATTCGACATAATTCAACTTTAGATATTTTAGTGATTTCTCAAAGCCCTGATGAAGTCGAAAAGCTACTTAATCAAACAAAAATTTGGGGCTATATTTCTATTCCAGCAGGAGCTGAACAACGACTGGTTCAAGCTGAAGATGCCGAAATCAGTATTGTGTTTAATCAAAGCTACTTTAGTGTCGGAAATAGTATTTCCTCTGCCATGCTGGTCAGTACCGTAGAAGCAATCGTAGATTTCATAGGACACAATTATCTGGAAAATAACATTCCTTATATCGATATTCCAACACCGAATGTCAAAATATCGCCTTTATATAATCCCAGTTTAAGTTACGAGTTCTATTTAGAACCGTTTGTGATTCCTGCAATCTTGCATTTACTGCTGTGTTGTTGTGTGGCTTTTTCGGTTGGGCAAGAATTTAAATTTAACACCACAGCAAAATGGCTCAATCAACGTACTGTCTTTAGTGCCTTGTTTGCCAAAAATTTAACCTATGTCCTGATTTTTACTGCATGGACATGGATGTGGATGTTCTGGCTAATTGAAATTCGTGGCTGGTTTGTCGCAGGGCATTTATGGATCATTCTACTGGGTCAGTTTTTCTTTTATAGTGCTTATGCTTTTATCACTAGCACTGTGATTTTAGCCACTCGCAACTTAGACAAGTCTTTTGATTTTATTGCCGTGTATGGTGGTTCATCTTTAAGTTTTGCCGGGGTAACCTTACCGCTTAATAATGCTCCGCTATTTACCCAATTTTGGTCCAATATTATTCCTTATACACCTTATGCAAAATTACAAACTGAACAATGGGTAATTGGCAGCCCTGTCTCTATTTCGCTATTACCGCTTGCGGTGCTGGCTATTTATTGCCTGTTCTATTTTGGCACTGCCTATTTCTTCCTTAAAAAGTATTCAAAGGGAGTTAAGGCATGAAAAATCATATCAAAGACTTTCTGCATTATTATTTCAAGACCTTTAAAGATATTGTCACGAACAGCTCTCTCTTGGCCACTTTGATCCTTTCAGTATTTTTTTATAGCTTCTTTTACCCCACCGCTTACAAAGCCCAACATGCCGAATTTTTACCGATTGTGATTGTCGATGAAGAACAAAGCATACTCACCTCAACTATTATTAATGAAGTTTCGAAAAGCCCGAACGTGAAAATAAAGGCAGTCACAGGCAATTTTGCTGAAGCGGAAATGATGCTCAAAAACCAGCAAGCCGACGGTATTTTATTTTTACCTGAAAATTTATCCCACAGTATTTATCGTGGCGAAGTCGGTGGCATTGGCTTATATTTAAGTGCAGCCTATCTTTTAAGGACCAAAGAGATTGGTTTGGGTTTAGCGGCATCAATTGAATATGCCATTGCTGAAAAGGTGCAGAAGTTTGGCGATATTTCGCATTTCACCCCTGCACTTTCCATTCATTCAATTCCCCTATTCAACACCTTGTCGGGTTATGGCAGTTATGTTTTTCCTGCCATTGCTCCGCTCATTATTCATCAAACCATTGTTCTGGGTTTAAGCATCCTGATTGCAGGTTACCGACTGCAAAACTGGCGACCAAGAAAAACTGAATATTTTTCAATCATTAGTGCTATTTTAACCATTGGCTGTTTGGGCTGTTTCTATTTATTTGGTTTTACTTTCTGGTTGTATGATTATCCGCATGGTGGAAATTTCTTAGGTATGCTGATTGGCGTACCAATTTTTATCAGTTGCGTGATTGGTCTGGCCATGGTAATCGCTTCATTTTTTGATATGCCTGAACGTGCAGGACAGGTAATTGTGTTTACTTCCATTCCACTATTTTTACTATCAGGAACAGCATGGCCTCATTCAGCCATGCCCGAATGGATGCAATGGCTAGGAAATGTTTTGCCATCTACTCAGGGCATCCAAATGTTTATTCAGCTCAATCAAATGGGTGTGCCATTAAATATTGTGATTTCAAAAATGATTTATCTTGCGACTCTGGGTGCTGTGTTAATGGTTTGGGGATATTTCCGTTTAAACCAGCCAAATAAGAAACAATCACTTAATAGCCTACCTGATAAGGTTATTAAATAAAACTTTATAATTTGATTAATTATCATACTAAAACTGAGTTTTTTTTAAGCTTTCGAATCAATTATGAAGAAAAAAGTTAGATTGGTTATCTTAATCAATGCAAAATAGCCCCTTGCTCATATCCATGAATATTATTTATATTATTCATTCCCATGCTCCCATTAACATGTCTTTATGATGTCGACAGCGTTATTACAGCATTTTTTCACTAAATATCTGATTTTAAGGGCTTAGCATGAAGAAGATTAAGATTAGTCTTGCTTGGCAAATCGTAATTGCGCTCATTTTAGGTGTACTTGTAGGCTCTTTTTTACATTATTCTCCCGAATATCGTGAAACTCTGATTAATAATTTGTTGAGTCCTTTGGGTTCAATCTTTATTAATTTGATAAAAATGATCGTGATTCCACTTGTAGTTTCAATGCTGATTTTAGGTATTGCCAATGCAAGTCATGGTCAAAATGTCGGTAAGCTCGGTTTCAAAACCATTGTCTATTTTGAGATTATTACTACAGTTGCAATTATTGTTGGTCTAGTTGCGGCAAATGTATTCCAGCCGGGCGCCGGTATTGATATGTCAAGTTTAACTCAAACTGACATTTCCCAATATCAACAAACCACACAGGAAGTCAGTAACCAGTCCCATGGTCTGGTGAATACCATTTTATCTTTAATTCCTTCCAATATTTTTGGATCACTGACTGATGGGCATATGTTGCCAATCATTTTCTTCTCAGTGATCTTCGGTATCGGTTTAGGGTCTTTAGCTAAAGAAACCAAGAAACCATTAATTGATGTGTTGCATGCTATTTCTGAAACCATGTTCAAAGTAACGCACATGATCATGCTGTTTGCACCTTTCGGTGTATTTGGTCTGATTGCGGCAACCGTTGCGAACTTTGGCTTTAGTTCTCTGCTTCCATTATTGAAGTTGGCTCTTCTGGTTTATGGCGCTATTTTCTTCTTCATCTTTGTCATTTTAGGTTTAGTGGCTAAATTCTGTGGTTTCAGCATTTGGGAAATTATTAAAATTCTAAAAGATGAACTGATTCTTGCCTATTCAACTGCAAGTTCCGAGACAGTATTACCTCGAATTATGCAAAAAATGGAAGCGTATGGTGCACCTAAGTCGATTACCAGTTTCGTCATTCCAATTGGTTATTCATTTAACCTGGATGGTTCGACTTTATATCAAAGTATTGCAGCGATCTTTATTGCGCAACTTTACGGTATTGATTTAAGTGTGACACAGCAAGTGATTTTGGTTCTTACCTTAATGATTACTTCTAAAGGGATTGCTGGTGTTCCAGGCGTGTCTTTCGTAGTGCTGTTGGCAACATTGGGCAGTGTAGGCATTCCACTTGAAGGTTTGGCATTTATTGCCGGTATTGACCGTATTCTAGATATGGCACGTACAGTATTGAATGTGATTGGTAACTCGTTGGCTGTTCTTGTGATCAGTAAATGGGAAGGCCAGTTCGATGCTGAAAAGCAAAAAGATTATCAAGTTGAAATGAAACAAGCTGCATAATTTATAAAATCAAAAAAGGAAGCTCCGGCTTCCTTTTTTTGATTTTAAATTATCCAAATTCTTTTCTTAGTTTTGGGTATATACCGTATAGCCCTAGTCTAGCAAGCTAATACAAATTCTTTTGCAAGCTCAGCTCTACTAGCCATATTAGTATGCTATTCAATTATATAGCTTAAAATCATTGTGTTTATTAAACATCCATCTGCTCAAAAATGGAAATACATCGTGACAAATATAATTAGATAAACTGTTAAAAACTGATTTAATTTTTATATGTTTCACCGACAATATAGATGTTTGAATGATTCCAATATAATGAATCATCTGTTTCAGAAACCTTCCGCAGGCTAAATCCAAATTTTTGTATTTGGGAATTATCATTGGAATCTAAGTATCTAAAACTTAATTTAAAAAAAACATCAACACCATCCACTTTGAAGTCAGGATTCAAGCTAGTCGTTACTTGATAAATATTTCCTTCACCATTTTTTATTAAATCAATTTCATCTATAGAATTCGCATAATCTCCTATAAAATCATGAAAAATATCTAATTTTCTGCATATAGCGCGGCTATTATAGAACTCAAATGATACTCGATACATTTCTAGATTTTCTGAGTTATTTGCCGATTTCGATAATATAATTTTATATTTATTGAAATGAAAAAAAGGTTGAGACTGTATTGTTTCAATTCTAGCTTGCCTCATATCTTTAGCTTTAACTAACTCAAGTTCTTCATGGGCTGCTTTTAATAACTTCTTTTGCTGTTCAACATTTTGCTCCAGTACTTTTTCTTGTGACTTTAAAGCTTCAGTATTTTGTTTTATTTCCTTGCCTTGTTGATAATAGCCATATACTAACCATAAAAATGCTAAAGGAGCAAAAACCCCAGCTAAAAAATCACCCTTCGCATTAAGTTCTAATTGAATGAAATCTTTTACATCAAAAAAGAAATGGAAAGACAACCATAAATAAAAAATCGTAGTTAAAAATACAATTATTAGACTTAAATTTTCTTTAATTTTTGGCATGAAATGATTTCCGTATCACAGACAAATTATAAAAGGCTTATTTAGCTCATCAAATATGATTTTTATTAATTGAAAAAATTTAAAGATTTAATTTAAGAGCAGAGATTTAATTTTTTACTTAAAGCTTATAAATTCAAAAAAAAAGAGCGCCTAAGCGCCCTTCTTTTCAAGTCAAAACTTAGTCTTCCGAATCTCTTAAATCTGATTCACTTTCAGCTTCATCAGCAATTGTTTCATCATCAACCAAAATTTCAGAATCAATCAAAGCTTCAGAGGCAAGGACTTCTTCGCCTTCGACTGCTTCAACAAATTCTTCTTCTTCAACGGCTTCTACAGAAACAACACCAACCAAGACTTCTTCATTACCCAAACGGATGAGACGAACACCTTGCGCATTACGACCTGTGGTTGCAACTTCTGAAGCACGGGTACGAACCATCGTACCGCCATCAGAAATCAACATCAGTTCTTTGCTTTCATCAATCGATACCGCACCGACCAATTCACCATTACGTTCAGATGTTTTAATTGCAATCACACCTTTACCACCACGTTTTTTGGTTGGGAATTCGCCCACCGGAGTACGTTTACCGTAACCATTGGCACATGCACAAAGCACTTCGCCAGTTTCCGGTACAACCACCAATGAAACAATACGACTCACTAGATTGGTATCTGAAGTATCTTCATCATCTGAATCTACATCAGTTTCCGCATCTTCAAGCTGCGCTGCTGCACCGATGGTCACGCGCATACCGCGTACACCTTTGGCAGAACGACCCATTGAACGCACGTCGGTTTCTGCGAAGCGAATTGCTTTACCTTCGTTAGAGAACAACATGATTTGCTGTTCGCCATCGGTAATCGCCACACCAATCAAGGTGTCATCGCCATTCAGCTCAATCGCACGTAAACCATTTGAACGAACATTACTGAACTGTTCAAGCTCTACACGTTTAATCGTACCGTACTCGGTCGCCATAAACACATAGAAGTTTTTACGAACTGCTTCAGCTTGCTGCGCAAAGTCAGCAATGATTTCATCGTCTAGATCAGTCGTAGAAAGCTCAAGACCCAATTGTTTCAATTGAATACGCAATGCATCAGACAAGTCATCTGCACCATCTTCAAGCTCGGCTAAAGCCGCTTCAAGTTCAGCAAAATGCGAATTGATGATTTCATTTTCTTGCAGTTTCGCAGCATTGGCTTTTACAAATGCCTGGAAATCGGCCAGACGATCTTTAAATTTCTTCGGTGCATCAATTACAGGAAGAATCGCTGTAATCGTCTCATTGGCATCTAGTGGTAACAAGTTCACCATTGGGCGACCTTTTGCACCACGAGATGCTTGTGGCACTTCGTATACTTTCAGACGATAGACTTTACCGACATTGGTAAAGCATAAAACTGTCGCATGGTTCGATGTCACAATCAGATGCTGAATGTAATCATCAGTTTTCATTGATGTTGCAGACTTACCACGACCACCACGACGCTGAGCGGCATAGTCAGACAATGGTTGAGTTTTCGCATAACCTGTTTTAGAAACAGTCAGTACCATTTGCTCTTCAGGAATTAAATCTTCACGAGAGAAATCGATACGTGATTCAATAATGGCAGTTTTACGCGCATCACCATATTGTTGAATAATAAGCGCTAATTCTTCACGAATCACATTCATCAACAAATTAAAGTCATTCAAAATGGCAGTGTATTCTGCAATTTGAGCTAAAATTTCTGAATATTCAGCATGTAACTTGTCTTGTTCAAGACCGGTTAAACGGTGTAAACGTAATTCTAAAATTGCACCGACTTGGGTTGGCGAAAGACGGTAAATACCCCCATCAAAACCATACGGTTTAGACAGGTCTTCGCCTTCAATAATTTCAGGACGTACAGAAACCGAACCTGCTTTTTCAAGCAATGCAACCACACCACCTGCAGACCACTCACCGACTTGCAAACGCTCACGCGCTTCAGCAGGATTTGCAGAAGTCTTGATGGTTTCAATGATGGAATCAATATTTGCTAGAGCAACCGTCAAACCTTCCAAGATATGACCACGTTCACGCGCTTTGCGTAACTCGTACATGGTACGACGTGTAACCACTTCCTGACGGTGACGGATAAACGCAGCAATGATGTCTTTTAAGTTCATCAATTTCGGCTGGCCGTTGTCCAGGCAGACCATGTTGATGCTGAAAGAGTTTTCAAGCTGGGTATTCTGGAACAGGTTATTCACAATCACTTCAGCGTTTTCGCCACGCTTCAAGTCAATTGCAATACGCATCCCATCTTTATCAGACTCGTCACGAAGTTCCGAGATCCCTTCAAGTTTTTTCTCTTTAACCAGTTCAGCAATACGTTCAATCGTTTTTGCTTTATTGACCTGATACGGAATTTCAGTAAATACGATGGTGATACGGCCGTTCTTCGGATCTTCTTCGAAGTGATATTTACCACGGATATGCAAACGGCCTTTACCGGTACGGTACGCATCCACAATCCCCGATTTTCCGTAAATAATACCGCCTGTAGGAAAATCTGGACCAGAAATGTGCTGCATCAGCCCTTCGATGCTGATGTTTGGATCATTGGCATAGGCAAGGCAGGCATTCACAACTTCAGTCATGTTGTGCGGCGCCATATTGGTCGCCATACCCACTGCAATACCGGTAACACCGTTAACCAGCAAGTTCGGCACACGGGTCGGCATGACTTGAGGAATACGCTCAGACCCATCGTAGTTGTCTTCCCATTCAACTGTATCTTTTTCCAGATCAGCCAAAAGTTCATGAGTCAACTTACGCATACGTACTTCGGTATAACGCATTGCCGCAGCACTATCGCCATCTACAGAACCAAAGTTACCCTGACCATCGACCAATTGATAACGCAAGCTAAATTCTTGTGCCATACGTACAATGGTTTCGTAAACAGCAGAGTCACCATGCGGGTGATATTTACCGATTACGTCACCCACCACACGGGCAGATTTTTTATAAGCTTTGTTGTAGTCATTGCCTAACTCGTGCATAGCGAAAAGCACACGACGATGCACTGGTTTCAAGCCATCTCGCACGTCTGGTAATGCACGAGAAACAATAACACTCATGGCATAGTCGAGATATGAGCTTTTGAGTTCATCCTCAATGGCAATCGGTCGGATTTCCGATAGGCTCATGCATACTCCTTATTACTAACAGTATTTGGAACTGCTCGTTTTATATAATCAATCTAGCAAAAAATTAACCCAAAATAAGCTGAGTTAAAGTCTAAATACAGCCGTAAATTATAGCATAAATTCTGTTGTTTTTGTCTCTTATCCTGCATCTTAATCTTGTTAATTTTCTTCAATTTATCGTTTATTTTTTAATCTGTTTTAATTGTCGGCATTTTGTGTGAATTAGTTCATTTTTTCACAAGTTTTAATTCCAATCTACCCAACCAGATGCCTTAGAATATTTCTCAATAGAGGTCGTCATTTCGTTCACTCCTATGCACAGAAAATTAATGATGAGTAAGCCATTCACACCTATCCATCCAAATCATCCAAACCCCCTTGAAATGATGTAATTTAACGCTCTTTGCAAAGCCATAAATCTTGTTTAAAGTTCAAATCAGTTAGCGCTAAATACAATCTTAAATATGTTTCATCAGCCATGATTATTTAATAAATTTTCTACAATAAAAAACACCCCTGAACAAAGTAGTAAAGCGTTGCTTTTACTGCTTGCACAAGAGTGTCTTTAGAAACAGGATTCAGAAATTAGATTTTAGAAACCAATTCAGGAATGACTGTGTTCAAGTCACCTACTAACCAGTAGTCAGCAACAGCATTGATTGGCGCTTCTTCATCTTTGTTGATCGCAACGATCACTTTAGAATCTTTCATACCAGCCAAATGCTGGATTGCACCAGAAATACCGACAGCGATGTACAGGTCAGGCGCAACGATCTTACCTGTTTGACCCACTTGCATGTCGTTAGGAACGAAGCCAGCATCCACTGCAGCACGTGAAGCACCTTGAGCAGCGCCCAACTTGTCCGCCAATGGATCAAGGATTTTGTGGTAGTTTTCACCTGAACCCACACCACGACCACCAGAAACAACAATACGAGCCGCTGTAAGTTCTGGACGTTCAGATTTAACAATCTCTTCAGAAATAAAAATAGAGATGCCAGCATCTTGAACATCACTTACAGCTTCAATCACTGCAGAACCACCTGTAGCGGCTACAGGATCAAATGCAGTACCACGAACAGTCGCAACAACGATAGATTCAGCAGATTCAACCGTTGCAATTGCATTACCTGCATAGATTGGACGTTTAAAAGTTGTTGGGCTTTCAACAGCAATGATGTCAGTGATCATGCTTACGTCTAAAAGTGCAGCAGCGCGTGGCAATACGTTTTTGCCATTTGAGGTAGATGCAGCCAGGATATGTGAATAACCTTTGCCTAACTCTGCAACAAGTTTTGCTACGTTTTCAGCCAACTGGTTTGCATAAGCCGCGTTGTCAGCAAGTAATACTTTGCTCACACCCGCAACTTGAGCCGCTTGGTCAGCAACTGCTTGAGCACCAGAACCGGCAACCAATACAGTGATATCACCACCGATTTTTTGAGCTGCAGCAACAACGTTTAAAGTTGCACCGTTTAGTGCTTTATTGTCGTGCTCAGCGATAACTAAAATACTCATGATATTATCCTTCTGTATTAGATCACTTTCGCTTCGTTTTTAAGTTTTTCAACAAGCTCGTCAACAGATTTCACTTGTACGCCAGCTTTACGCTCTGCTGGTGGTTCAACCTTCACTGTTTTAAGTTTAGTGGTCGCTGAAACGCCATAATCTGCAGGAGACTTCACATCAAGCGGTTTTTTACGCGCTTTCATGATGTTTGGAAGAGCAGCATAACGTGGCTCATTCAAACGTAAGTCAGTGGTGATAATTGCAGGAATGTTCAATTCAACAGTTTGTAAACCGCCGTCAACTTCACGAGTAACCTGAACTTTGTCGCCTGCCACATTCACTACAGAAGCAAATGTACCTTGACCTGCGCCAAGTAAAGCACCAAGCATCTGACCAACCTGGTTAGAGTCGTCATCAATTGCTTGTTTACCAAGAAGGATAAGTTCTGGCTTTTCTTGTTCTACAATTCCTTTCAAGATTTTAGCAACTTCAAGTGCACCAATCTCATCAGCAGTTTCTACCAAGATACCGCGGTCAGCACCCAAAGCCATAGCAGAACGGATTTGTTCTTGCGCTTCTTTAGGACCGATAGAAACCACAACGATTTCTGAAACTGTTCCTTTTTCTTTTAAACGAACCGCTTCTTCCACTGCGATTTCACAGAATGGGTTGATCGACATTTTAACGTTAGTAAGGTCTACCCCACTATTGTCCGGTTTAACGCGAACTTTAACGTTGGCATCAACCACACGTTTTACAGCAACAAGAGCCTTCATGTAATCCTCGGCTGTTTCAGCAAAAGTAAATGTTGAGAAAAGTTAGAATAACTCTTCACTTAAAATTTTTAGGTGCCCTATCTTGCAATGCGTATGGCATTTCGGTCAAGTCACAATTATCGAAAGAGCTGTAAAAATGCGTAAAATTACTTGAACTAGACGTTCATATTTTTTTGAATTGTTTTTATTAAGATGAATTCGCTCAATATTTATTTATTTTTTAAGCATTGATTTTTATTATGTTTTTATTTGATTAACCTCATCAAAAGTTCTGATTTAATGCTGGTTTTAGATTGGTTGTTGGCTTGGAGACGTTATCCTTCTTGTACAAAAGGCAAAGTTGTGAAATGTCATTTAAGACAGAGCAGAAGCATTTACTTTATATGTTTGCAGAAAATATGATCATTTTTTAGATTAAACGGGTAATAAATTAGTTTTAATTTACAAATCCAGGCCACTTATAAAAAGCATGTCATTAGGACATGCTTTTTATAAACATTTCAATGAATGATTAACCAGGTCGCAGCAAGCATGAGTAAACCGCCCGAACCGCCATCAATCCATTTTTGTTTACGTTCATCGATCTGGTTTTTTTGAGTAATTTTGGCAAAGACCACACTCAAACTGCAGTACACCACAAAGATCAATCCGATAAAAATAAACGACAGGATGAGGCCTTGGGTCACAGTATCTCCGCTTTTATTAATGAATTGCGGCAAAATTGCAAAGTAAATCAACATACCTTTTGGATTCAGTAAAGCGGTAAAGAAGCCTTTTTGAACTGGCTTGGATGTACTTTTATTTTCAATTGCCAGTTTTTTATTGCTAAAAACCGACTTGATTAAACTAAAAGCCAAAAATAACAGATAAGCAATCCCGAGCCAGCGAATGCTTTCAAATAACACCGGAAAAGAAACAATAATGGCTGCGATGCCCAAAGCGACCAAAACAGAATGTACCAAATACCCCAGACACACCCCGACCGTTGCCATCATGCCTGCTTTTGCATCTTTTCCCATCACTTGTGACAGAATAAATAACATATCTGGTCCAGGTGTAAAAATAAGCGGGATAACCGTTAGGGCAAACAGTGCAAATACAGACATTTCCTTTTCCCTTTCCATGGCTTGAAAGTGGAAATTAGTATCGAATAAATACTACAAAATAGGATTTCAATTTATTCTATAATTATGATTGTTTTTCAAATTATATTCTAATTTATGAAATTATCTTCCAATTTTATTTCAGTTAAGCTGGATCGTACCGATAAAAATATCATTCGAGCATTGCAACATAATGGGCGCATGCAAAATAACGATCTTGCCCGCGAAATCGGGCTATCCCCTTCTTCGTGTTTACGCCGGGTGAAATTGCTCGAAGAAGCCGGGGTCATTCAGAATTACACCACCGTGGTGGATCCCCAAAAAATCGGATTGCAGCTAATTTTGTTTTCGCGGATCTGGCTGGTGGGTCAAGATGCTGAAACCATTGACTGCTTTATTGCAGCCATGAAAGAGCTGCCTCAAGTGATGGAGTGCTATATTATTTTGGGTGAATGTGATGCTATGTTAAAAGTGGTAGTTCCCGACCTGGAAAGTTATCGCAAATTTCAGTCCACACATTTAACCAAGAAAAATGGCATTACCAGTGTCAAAACAGATTTACCCAGTCAAATTATTAAACAGAGTTTCCAGCTTCCCCTAGATGATCTTTAGTAATAAATGATGAGCATGCAGCTTGAGACATCACGCCTCATTTCAAGACCTTGGAAAGTGATCTCAAGCCGTTTTATGCGCTGAATTCTAACCCTGAAGTGATGCGATATTTTCCTGGTTGCTTAACTCAGGAGCAAAGTTATGCGCTGGCGCATAAGTTTCAAAGAATGATCGAAACTCAAGGTTGGGGGCTTGGGGCAGTCGAATTAAAAACAAGATAGAGATTTTATTGGCTTCACAGGATTAAATGCTCAACCGAGTCAATTTACCTTTTCGCCCTGTACCGAAATCGCTTGGCGACTTGAGCAGGAATATTGGGGGTCAAGGTTTTGCCACCGAAGCTGCAATTGCTTGTTTAAATTTTGCTTTTGATTCGATCAAGCTAAACTATGTGGTTGCATTCCTGCAGTACAAAACACAAAACCCCAAGCCGTTATGCAACGTTTAGGCATGCAATTTAAAGATCACTTCAACCACCCGGCTTTAGATAACCGTAGTCCCTTGCAAAGGCACGTGCTTTGTCAAATAAGTAATACTCAATTTAGGCAGACTAAAAAAACCAATCAAACATGATAATGTTGTAAAAAATCGCGGTGAATATGGCTTAAATCAATCAGGTCATATTCCTGAAGATTAAATATTCCCCACACCTCTAAAAAGTCTTGTTTTAAGTCAACATCCACCGTAGCGATCGGTCGCTGCTGCCATTGCAGATCTGAAATCCAGATATAGCCCTGCTGCGTCTCCGTATTGACCGCCTGTACCTTGCCTTCAGCATTGATGCCTTGAACATGGGTGTTTTCAGGCAAAGATGGCTCAATAGTGGGCAAACTTATTTCAACAAAATGCTTCACCTGACGCAGACCATAGCCTGCAAAAATCTCTTTTTGCTCACTACTCAATCGATCATATTTTTCCTGAATCTCTGAAACCATTGTTTTCCCTATCATTTTTGACTTCCAAAATTTGTATAACATCCAGTGGAACAACAAATAATTTCATTACTCTGCATTATTCATGCCACCCATTTCATATTTATACTTGATTTTTATACCTCATAAATTGGCTTTTTATTATTCTACAATAGTTTAAAACGCCAGCGATATTGCGTAATACTCGCCATAGATTTATTTAATTTTCATTAATTGATGTTGTTTTTTCTAAAAAATATAGAATCCCGTTAAAGACAGGCCCTAGATAGTTTTAAATATTTATGACGATTTTTTATGTTGTGCACGCGGATGTGCCTGATCATAAACTTGCGCTAAATGATCAAAATCAACATGAGTATAAATTTGTGTAGTAGTTAAATTGCTGTGCCCCAACATTTCTTGTACAGCGCGTAAATCTCCGCTATTAGACAACATATGACTGGCAAAACAGTGACGCAATAAATGCGGATGCAAGTCGACATTTACCCCTGCACGTTGTGCCTGTAACTTAACCCGGTTTTCAATTTGTCGCGCACCCAGTGGATTGCCCTTTTGCGTAATAAACACATTCGCATCAGGCACAAAGTCACCATTCCATAATGGATAAACTTGCAGCCACAGCATTACGGCATCTTTGGCTTTAGAACCAAAAGGCACTACTCGGGTTTTATTGCCTTTACCGGTAATGCGTAACAGTTGCCGATTAAAATCGATATCCTTAATGCGCAAGCCTTGGACTTCAGCCAGTCGCAAACCACTTGAGTAAAGCAGCTCCAAGATGGCTTTATCGCGTAACCACATTTGTTGTTCGCCCGGTTTTTCAGGTTTGGGTTGATCTAAAATTTGATTAATGGTTTCAATATCTACCATTCCCGGCAGCGGTCTAGGCAAACGTTTTAACTGAAAATCATCGGCGGGATTAAAAGCCAGATATTGTCCTTGCTCGGCCCATTTCATGAATTGACGGATGGAAGATAAAAGACGTTGCAAACTGCTAGAGCTTAGTTGCTGCTGTTCGACTTTTTGCGCCAAGAACTCACGCAAATCGGTAGATTCAACATCCGCTAAATTGAGTTTTTTGATTTCACAAAAATTTAAAAAATCTGAAATATCACGCTCATAAGCCTGCAAAGTATGTTTGGACTGATTTTGAATTTCTCGTTCTTTTAACCACATCAGCAATAAATCAGCAGGAGAACGTATCTGCATCTCTGGATCAATCACGTTTTTTCTCACTGTATTTATCGGTGCCCTTTAACGACAATTATAGAATTTATATTTAAACCGCTTCAATTTAACAATCAAGCACATCACAGGATACGCCCTTTTCGTCCATTGTATCTATTTGATTCTAACTTGCATAATCCATGATTCCACAGACAAAAAAGCACCATCAACATGACAGTGCTTTTTCGATCAAACCCTACGTTTCTATTGTTGGTAAAAACTTAGATCAATACGGCCTTCATAGACATTTGCAGTTGGCCCAGTCATCCAGACCACATCACCTTCGCGCCACTCAATTTGCAGCTTACCACCGGCAAGTTCAATTTCTACCACATTGGCAAGCAAGCCACGGCGCATACCTGAAACTGCAGCTGCACAAGCACCGGTGCCACATGCCAGTGTCTCGCCCACACCCCGTTCAAACACACGTAAACGCGCATGATTTTCATCAATAATTTGCATAAATCCAGCATTGACACGTTGTGGAAAACGCTCATGCGATTCAATTTGAGGTCCTATGCCAGCAACATCAGCCGTAAGCACATCCGGAACAATGGTCACCGCATGCGGATTACCCATGTTCACCACATCAATGATAATACTTTCATCATTGGCTAGAGCTAAGCTGTATAGGTTCTCAGGCTGATCTGCAAGGAATGGAATCTGGTTTGGCAAGAATTTTGGATAACCCATATTCACACGAACCCAACCATTTTGACCCAGTTCAGGCTCTACAATACCCGCTTTGGTTTGCACTTTAATTTTGGTTTTTGTGGTCAATTTACGTTCATGCACAAAACGTGCAAAACAGCGAACTCCATTACCACATTGCTCGACTTCAGAACCATCCGCATTAAAAATACGATATTTAAAATCGACATTGGGTAAATCTGGCGGCTCAACAATGAGCAGCTGGTCGAAACCAATTCCGAAATGACGATCCGCCAAACGCTGAATGGTCATGGTATCCAAGTAAGCGCGCTGACTAATCAGATCAACCACCATAAAGTCATTGCCCAGACCATGCATTTTGGTAAATTCTAAAAACATCTTGAATTACTCCTTAAGGCAATAAACGTTCTTTATCCCACAATGATTCAATGCTTTCACGCTCACGAATCAAATGTGCCTGATCACCATCGACCATCACTTCAGCAGCACGACCACGGCTGTTGTAATTTGAACTCATTACAAAACCGTATGCCCCTGCGCCCAATACCGCAAGCACATCATTTTCCTGAAGCGCAAGCTTACGCTCTTTACCCAGGAAATCGCCGGTTTCACAAATCGCGCCGACCACATCCCATTCTTTCGCTTCAACATCGTGACGTGGAGTGACTTCCTGAATATCCATCCATGCTTCGTATAATGCTGGACGAATCAGATCATTCATTGCGGCATCAATAATCGCAAAATTACGGTGATTGGTCGGTTTCAATAAATCAACTTTAGTCAGTAATACCCCCGCATTGGCAGAGATACTACGACCCGGCTCCATATAGACTTTTAAACCGAGCTTTTCTAACGCCGGTTTTAGCGCATTGGCATATTCGACTACAGTGGGCGGTACTTCATCTTTATAAGTCACACCCAAACCACCACCGATGTCGATGTGTTTCAGATTGATACCGAGTTCTTTTAGTTTTTCAATCATCATGATTACACGATCAAGCGCATCGACAAAAGGTTGTGTTTCGGTCAACTGCGAACCGATATGACAGTCGATCCCGACCACATCCAGATTTGGCAAAGACGCTGCATACTGATAAGTTTCAAATACGCTGTCCGATGGAATACCAAATTTATTTTCCTTTAAACCAGTTGAAATATAAGGATGAGTTTTGGCATCGACATCTGGATTTACACGTAATGAAATGGGTGCTTTTTTGCCAAGTTCAGCCGCCACTTTTTGAATGCGATCCAGCTCTGCATAGGATTCAACGTTAAAGCAGGAAATACCTACTTCCAAGGCTTTTTTAATGTCCGCTTCTGATTTACCCAAGCCAGAGAACACAATTTTAGCTGCATCCCCACCCGCTTTCAGTACACGAGCAAGCTCACCGCCAGTGACAATATCAAAACCTGCACCCAGCTTCGCCAGTACATTCAAGACCGCTATATTAGAGTTCGACTTTACCGCAAAACAAATTTGATGATCGATAAAGCTAAATGCACGATCCATATCGAGATAATGCTTTTCAAAAGCTGCTTTTGAATAAACATAAAGTGGCGTGCCAAATTGCTGCGCAAGTTGTTGCAACGAACATTGCTCTGCGTGCAGAACCCCATTAATGCGGGTAAAACTCATGAATGTATCCTTTCTATGATGCGTTTAAATATTGAAAATTAATCTGTTTCAGCAGATGAGGCAGGAAGCTCTTGTTGTACCGGAGCTGCTTCTTTCTGTTCAGACTGCTGTTTTGAATCGACATTGGGATATAACAAATATTTTGCACGCTTGTCATAATCTGGATCACTCGGTAACTGCAAAGCTCCCGATTGACCACAACCGACCAAGGCAAAACCTGTTGCCAATAAACTGATGTAGCAAATGACAAGACGCATCTGACCACCTATCCTATATTTTCGAAGAAGTATAACTCGATCACTGCCGTGACCAAAGTGCTAAACGCTAGAGATTATCGCTAGTTAAAAAAAAACGCCAGTTTTCAGACTGGCGTTTTCATCAACAAAAGGCTTATTTATGTTTCGGTTTGTAGAAACCAAAGTAACCAATAATCAAAATAATGAACCAGATTGGGCTCACCATTAAGGCACGCATAGTATCTGCTTCTAATGACAAAACGTAAATCATGCCAATGAAGAAGATGATGACCACCCAACAGGTCAACAATCCACCCGGTAATTTAAAGGTTGATTTGGCATGCAGTTCTGGACGGGTTTTATAGTAAACAATATAACTCCAGATAATCATCAGCCATACACAAATGAACAGGATGGTTGAAAGCGTGGTTGCCAAAGTAAAGGCTTCAACAGTGTTCGGTACAAAGTACTGTAATGCAGCACCCAAAAGTAAACACACTGCAGAGAAATACAAGGCATTCGCAGGAACTGCACGTTTATTTAAATGTCCAAATGCTTTTGGACCTTGTTCTTCACGTGACAGGCCGAACAGCATACGGCTAGTCGAGAATACCCCGCTGTTCATGGATGACATGACTGAAGACAACACCACCAGATTCATGATAATCGCTGCGGCAGCAATACCCGCCTGGCTAAACAGGTTTACAAACGGACTGATGCTCGGATCAATTTTATTCCATGGCGTTACCGACATCACAATCACCAGTGCAAGCACATAGAAAATAATGATACGAATCGGAATCGAGTTGACCGCTTTAGGCAAGTTGCGCTCTGGATCTTTGGTTTCAGCCGCAGTTGTACCAACCAGCTCAACGCCCACAAAGGCGAAGATTGCAATCTGGAAGCCTGCCAAGAAACCTGTCACTCCGGTTGGAAATATGCCACCATGTGACCAAAGATTGGTAAATGCAGCCACTTCACCCGCAGTAGAAGTAAATCCGGTAAAGATCATCCATAAACCAGCGCCAATCAGCACCACAATGGCAATAATCTTAATAAGAGCAAACCAGAACTCTAATTCACCGAATAATTTTACCGTGACCAGATTCAAACCCATAATAAATACAATCGCCGCGATACTGATCATGACCCCTTCGCCAGGCGTAAATGGCAACCCTCCGTTAAAGAATTGCAGGTAATAAATGATCGCGGACAAGTCTGCAATGCCAATAGTGATCCAGCACAGCCAATAGGTCCAGCCGACAAAATAACCCGCCCATGGACCGATTAAATCGGTTGCAAAATCAATAAAAGACTTATATTGCAAGTTAGACAGTAACAGTTCGCCAAGCGCGCGCATGACCAAAAAAACCATAAAACCAATAATCATATAAATGATTAGAATTGAAGGTCCTGCCAGACTAATGGTTTTACCCGAGCCCATGAACAATCCTGTACCAATTGCCCCACCTATTGCAATCAATTGCAAATGTCGATTAGACAAACTCCGTTGTAGTTCGCCGCCTTCACTGGTCGAACCTCTATTTTGATTTGACATTATTTCATTCATCTTCGACGTCTATCGCAACAAATTACCCCAAAAAAAGCAGAAAACAACAAAAAACTGTGAACTATCTATATTTTCCCATTAAGTAAAAAAGTTAATTTATTTTTCTCATATATAAAATAAATGAATAATTGATTTAAAAATAAACATTAAAAATTTATCTTTAAATACTTGTAAAAGTGCGGAACTTTAGCTAAAAAATAAATAACCTAAAGAATATGCTGATAAAAATTTAATTTTCAGTTAACAAAAATTAAAACACTTTTAAAGCATAAGGAATAAAAAATAGAAACGTTATAGCAAATAATCAGGAAGATCCAGATATGGCACATCACTTGCTTAAGCATTGATAAATCTAAATAAGCCATTTACTAAACTCAGGACGACAAGAAGAAGATATGATGCAAAACTTACAATCGATAATGGAAACGCTGAGCGGATGGGTCTGGGGTCCATATATGTTGGTACTGATTGTAGGTACCGGTGTATTTCTCACATTCCGTCTCATGTTCTGGCAAATTCGTATGCTGCCTTTGGCCTTTAAACAGGTTTTTGGCAAGCATCATCACACCAAATCACACGCAGGAGATATTTCACACTTTGCCTCCCTGATGACGGCACTTTCCGCCACCATTGGTACCGGTAATATCGCTGGTGTTGCAACCGCCTGCGTTCTGGGCGGTCCTGGAGCGGTCTTCTGGATGTGGATGACGGCTTTATTTGGTATGGCAACCAAATATGGTGAAGGTGTATTAGCAGTCAAATATCGCATTAAAAATGAAAATGGGCTAATGTCCGGTGGCCCCATGTATTACATCGAACATGGCTTAAAGTGGAAATGGCTTGCACTGATTTTTGCGTTTTTTGGTACTGTAGCTTCTTTTGGTATTGGCAGTTCCGTACAGTCCAATACGGTGGCACTTGCAGTACAAAACAGTATGGGCATTGAAACCTGGATCACGGGCATTGTGATTACTGTTTTTTCAGCATTGGTCATTTTAGGCGGTATTAGATCGATTGCCAAAGCAGCGACCCTGATTGTGCCTATTATGGCGGTTGGATATGTTACAGGCGGTCTGGTCATTATTCTCAATAACCTAGACCTGGTAATGCCTGCCCTGCAATTAATCTTTAAAGATGCATTTACCGGTGAAGCAGTCGCAGGCGGTGCAATTGGTGCAGTGATTCGTTACGGTGTCGCACGTGGTGTCTTCTCAAACGAAGCAGGCATGGGTTCTGCACCCATCGCAGCGGCGGCAGCAAAAACTGATCATCCCGTACGTCAGGGTCTAGTTTCCATGACCGGAACATTTATTGACACCATCATCGTTTGTAGTATTACCGGTATTGTCTTGGTGATGGGTTTCATTATGGCAGACAATAGTTTTGGCAATGAAACGGGTGCTGTACTAACGACGCATACCTTTGATCAATTATTGCCGGGTGTAGGCGGCTGGGTGGTCACATTGGGTATTATTTTCTTTGCCTATTCCACTATTTTGGGTTGGTGTTATTACGGGGAAAAATGCTGTACTTATATTTTTGGAGAAAAGTACGTACTGGCATATCGTATTATTTATATTGCTTCAGTCTTCATTGGCTGTATCGCCACCCTGGATCTGGTCTGGTTATTCGCCGATACATTCAATGGCTTAATGGCAGTTCCAAACTTAATTGCACTCCTATTCCTTTCTAGCGTAATTGTGAAAGAATCAAAAGATTTTATAGCCAAGCGTCAATCAGGTGAACTGTATTAATTCAAGTTTTTTATGATGACCCACAAGCCACCTTATAGGTGGCTTTTTTATTTGGATCTACCGCTGTATGCTGTAGCCAGTTTTTAATTTTGTATATTTCAAATAAAAATATGGCCAAAGCGAAAAGTGTTTATCGATGTGAACAATGTGGTGCTGACCATCTAAAATGGGCAGGTCAATGTAGCGAATGTGGTGAGTGGAACAGTCTGACCGAAGTCAGCATTGCACCTCCCGTGACTCATCGCGCACAGCCGAAAATAAGTGGCGGCTATGCTGGTCAAGTCGCGAATATCACCACCTTAAATAAAGTTTCTGTTTCACATGAATCACGCTTAGAAACTGGCATTAGTGAATTTGACCGGGTTCTGGGCGGCGGTCTGGTAACGGGTTCTGTAGTGCTGATTGGCGGTGACCCAGGAATTGGTAAATCCACGATTCTTTTACAAACCGCCACGCATATGGCATCTGCACAAAGTTCTGCGCTTTATGTCACGGGTGAGGAATCACTTTCACAGGTTGCTTTACGTGCCCACCGTCTGGAGTTGCCGACAGAGCACCTTCAAGTCATGGCGGAAACCTGTGTGGAACGTATTTGTGAAGTCCTGGCACAAGTACGTCCTGCCGTTGCCATTCTTGATTCCATTCAAACGTTATATACCGAAACCTTGCAATCTGCACCAGGCGGTGTGTCCCAAATTCGTGAATCTGCCGCATTACTGACCCGCTTTGCCAAAAACAGTGGCACCTCATTATTTCTTGTGGGGCATGTGACCAAAGAAGGTGCTTTGGCGGGTCCGCGTGTTCTGGAACATATGGTCGATTGTGTTTTGTATTTTGAAGGCCAATCTGACTCACGTTATCGCATGATTCGTGCGGTAAAAAACCGTTTTGGTGCAGTCAATGAATTGGGCGTGTTTGGCATGACCGAGAAAGGCTTGCGGGAAGTTTCCAATCCATCCGCTATTTTCCTAAGTCGTTATGATGAAGCCATTCCCGGTTCGATTGTGATGATTAGTCGTGAAGGTACCCGTCCACTCTTGGTTGAAGTGCAAGCATTGGTAGACGATGCACATGGCCAACCACGTCGTGTGGCCTTAGGTTTGGACCAGAACCGACTGAACATGTTGCTTGCGGTAATGCATCGTCATGGCGGGGTACAAACTGCAGGGCAAGATGTTTATGTCAATGTAGTCGGTGGTTTAAAAATCACCGAAACAGGGTCTGATTTGGCAGTTTTACTGGCCTGTGCTTCAAGCTTGCGTGGTAAAGCATTGCCTCAACAACTGGCTGTGTTTGGCGAAGTTGGGCTATCGGGTGAAATTCGCCCTGTGCCGAATGGTCAGGAACGATTAAAAGAAGCGGTTAAGCATGGTTTTAAGTACATTATTCTACCCAGAGGCAATGCGCCGCAAAAACCAATTCCGAATGTGCAGATCATTTCCGTGGCACGTTTACATGAAGCATTAAGCGAAGCCATGAGCTTAAGTGAAGAGTTGGCTTAAGCTTAAACATATGAAAAATTATGTAAAAAAAACACCATTTTGATATTGAAATTCAGTACAAATGACTGCATAACTATAGCGTTATAATTTATTTTTTTATTTAGGAAAAATTCGATGGAAGTTCGACAGCGTGGTTTGATGGCAGGTCTTTTAATGGCGGCTTTGGTGGTTGCACCAATGGCTGAAGCGAAACGTGCAGGTGGTGGTAAAAGCCATGGCATGAGTCGTTCTGCTGCTCCAACCCAGTCTTACCAACAACCGCGTCAAGCTAATCCTGCCCCACAACCGACTACCGCACCTGCTCAAAAATCGGGTTCTGGTGTAGGTAAAATGGTAGCTGCTGGTGTTGCAGGTGCTGCAATTGGTGCAGTTGCAGCGAATGCAATGGCAGATGACAAACCTGCTGCAAGCAGTGCTGATGCTACTGCAGCACAACAGCAGGAGGAAGAAAAAGGCGGACTTCCAGGCTGGATCTGGATGCTTCTAGCAGCCGCAGTCGCATTCTTCTTGTTCCGTAAATTCGGAGCAAAAAAAAAACTAGCCGCTAACAATCCTTATGCACCAAACAATGCAGGCAATAATGCACCGTTTGGTCAACAAAATGCAGCACCACGTACGTCGAATGACAACAGCAATATTTTTGGTCAGTCAGTAGGTAGTTCTGCAGGTGCAGCAATTCAAGCGCCATTTGGTAATGCTTCAACCAGCAATGGCAATCAATTACCAGATGGTACTGAACCTGCAGCATTCTTGCGTATTGCTCGTCAGCGTTTTAACCATATTCAGTCGATGAATACAGCTAGTAATGTTGCTGAAATTCAACGTTATTTAACACCTGATCTTTATCAGTCTATGTATAACGATATTATGGGGAACCAAGACCAAGACGTTGCTGAATTCTCTAATCTCAATGCGATGGTTACAGATTCTTCAACTGAAAATGGTCAGTATGTGATAAGCATTCGTTTTACGGGTACTGTAAGCGAAGATTTAAACAGCTTACCGCAACCTTTTGCAGAAGTTTGGCATTTCACCAAGCCCGCAGGTTCTAACCAGGACTGGTTGGTTGCCGGTATTCAACAAGAGGCTTAAGTTCTTCTGAGCTAAAAACAGCGACTTCTGTCGCTGTTTTTTATGAATTTTATAAAAGTAAATTAGATCCAAATCTTCTATAAACAACTTCCATGCTGATCCGATTCACCTACTCTGCCTTTGTTTACTGGTCTGTGTTATTGGTCTGCGTTTATTGGTCTGTATTTAGGCTCTCTAAGAAGCAAAACCAACAATCACTCTTATGACTTATATATCTTGTTATCATGGCCTTAAGTTGCGTGATTAACTTAATCTAAAAAAGCACGCTATAATTGAACAGCCAGTTTTCAGATTGGTTTTCTTAGTTTAAATATTTAGCTTCACTCAAATCTATCTTTGGATTTTTTAATGTCTGATCTCCCTATTTCTACCGAACTTTTTAACCGTGCAATGGCAGGCAACCGTGATGCACAATTTGAGCTTGCTGAAATTTATATGCAAAGTGAAAATGATGAGCATGTTGCCCTTGCTGAAGAATGGGCACTCAAAGCCGCTCAACTGGGTCATGTTGAAGCCATGTACTGGCTGGGTGAAGGTTATGCATTTTATGCAAAAGACATGCTGGAAGAAGATCCGGAGGAAGCAAAAACCTATTTTGAACATGCTTACCGCTGGTTAGAACAAGCAGCGAAACATAAACACCCTGCTGCGCTTTTAGAGTTATCGAATTTTTACCGTCGTGGCGATGTGGTGGAAAAGGATGTGACCAAGTCTGTTGAACTGGTCAAGCAAGCCGCTGAACTGGGTGAAGTTCAAGCCATGCGTGATTTAGCCTGCATTTATGAACATGGTTTGGGTGTAGATGTGGATGATGAAAAAGCCGATTACTGGCATGATAAAGCTCAATCTGCTGAAGAATAATTGAATTAAAAAGCCCATCAAATAATGGGCTTTTGTTTTATACAGTTTTTAAATCTTAACTCTCGGTACAACCATTTTCTTCAACCACAATCACTTGTCGACAAATTCCGTCTACTTGACGTTGCTGCTCAAAAACCAAAGCAGGCATCGCATCAAAACTGTCAAAAAAACAGATTTCATCCGCATTGACATCATAAACCAGTGAGTGATTCCCTACCTCTTCTAATGTGTCGTAATAGACAATCACAAATTTATTTTGATCAAATGCCTGCTGGATTTGCTCATAGTTTAACGCGGGCAGAATAGGCAAACCTAGTTGCTCAGCTTCTTGATAACTGATTTTTTCACTCTCCTGAAGATCAGGATCATGATCGGTATAAAACTGAACATTAAAACCAAATTTTTTTAATCCAACAGCCAGACCAATAGTGGTCGTGCCATTTTCCGAATTATATCCACATACATCTACAAGTTGCTGAATATCAGCATCGATCCCTAAATGCTGCAGCAGCATCCACACCGCAAAAATCCCACCATTTGCTTCTAGATTGGCTAATTCTTCAGGCATTTCTAAGGCCATAATTTTCATCCAAAATATGATTGTGCCGATAATAATATAAATATCCACTCTATTAAGGATTATTCCAACACTCTGAACTCTGACTATCAAAAAATTCCACATCAATATCTGGAGCAATATCCTTTATGAGTCGATAAACTCGATGACATTCATCTTGATTTTTATCATATGTTGAAATAGCAACTTTTCCTAAATCTTTATTCTTAAATATTTTTTGAACTAAATGTGATTCCTGTTCTCCCAAGCCCCATCCATTAATTACTAAATTAGAATTTTCAGTAATTAATTCTGGTAGAACTTCATAAAAAACAGCACTCAAATATGGACTACTTTTTATAGATTCTACTTTCTTAGTACCAGTCCCCTCGGCAACAAATAAAGGGATTTTATCATCTGTCCATTGAGTAGTTATAATATCCAAAAGATTCGAAAACTCACTACTTTGAAGCTTTATTTCCAAATTTTTTGCGTCTCTAAAGATAGATAAATTTCCATGTTGATAAAAACTTAAGGTAACTTCTTTTTGATCATATATAGGGTCACGAAGATCTTTCCAATTATTCCTAAAAATACCACCGCCCTGAAAACAGTCTTTAAATTTATGCCCATCTCTTTCACGATTCCCATACATGAGAATCCAATAAAGAATTAAATCATAGTTAAGAGAAACTATAGTTTTAAACTGTTTTGTAAATTGATACAGCTGAGGTAATTTATCGACAATATCAGCGTGTTCACAATGAACTTCTTTTACAACCTCAATCAGAGAATTTTTAATATTTTCATAAGCTGAATCAATTTTATGATCAATTATTCCCAAATGTTTATTAACTAATTTTGCATGCCAAACTAATCTCAATATCAACTCAAAATCACAAGTATCAAATTCAGTGAATAACTTGGAAATATCATTAGTGAAGAGATCATTTTGTTCAGCTACTTCTTTCAATGAACTAAATGCAAACTTGTTATGTAATGCAATACTTGCCCCATTTCCTATAATTAAGCTGCCATTAATATAGTGAGCTGAAATATCATTCCAATTTTTTATTTCATAATTTATTTCTTTATTCATCATTAAGTTATCTAAGTACTCATTTATCAGCCAGATAATAATCAATTCTCGATTGGAACAAAATCATTTTCCAAGTACAATAGCCGGCTAGTCGAGGGATGCTGCGACTTTTTCACAGGCACTAAATGTGAAATCGCTAGGCTCGACGATCAGGTCAAAACTTCGGTGAAATACTGATTTTGATCAAAAACGGCATCCGCGAACATAACGATCCAATCTATTTTTATCCTAGGAGATCCTGATGAACGCGGTTAATGCTTCATTTACAGATTATAAAGTTGCTGATATTTCACTTGCTGAATACGGTCGTAAAGAAATCAAACTTGCTGAAGCAGAAATGCCGGCACTTATCGGTTTGCGTAAGCGTTATGCTGCAGCTAAACCACTTGCAGGCGCGAAAATTCTCGGCTGTATCCACATGACCATTCAAACTGCTGTTTTAATTGAAACTCTGGTTGAACTGGGCGCAGAAGTTCGCTGGACTTCATGTAACATCTTCTCTACTCAAGACCACGCTGCTGCGGCTATTGCTGCTCGCGGTATTCCTGTTTTCGCTTGGAAAGGCGAAACTGAAGAAGAATACATGTGGTGTCTTGAACAGCAAATCAATGTGAATGGCAAACCTTGGGATGCCAACATGATTCTAGACGATGGCGGTGACTTGACTGCTGTTGTTCACGAAAAATATCCTGAACTGATTGCTAAAATCCACGGTGTGACTGAAGAAACCACCACTGGCGTGCAACGTCTTTATGAAATGTTACGTGACGGTACTTTAAAAGTTCCTGCAATTAACGTAAACGATTCAGTGACTAAATCTAAAAATGACAATAAATACGGTTGCCGCCATTCTCTAAACGATGCCATCAAACGCGGTACTGACATGTTGATGTCTGGTCGTCGTGCACTTGTAATTGGTTACGGTGACGTAGGTAAAGGTTCTGCTCAATCACTTCGTCAAGAAGGCATGATTGTTCGTGTAACTGAAATCGATCCAATCTGTGCTATGCAAGCCTGCATGGACGGTTACGAAGTCGTATCTCCATACAAAAACGGCGTACAAACGGGCAAGAAAGAAGATATCAATGTGGATCTTCTTCAAAACACTGACCTGATCGTAACAACGACTGGTAACTACCACGTATGTGACTCTGCAATGTTAGATACATTAAAAGCAGGTTCAGTGGTTTGTAATATTGGTCACTTTGACACTGAAATTGATACCAATTACTTACGTGGTTACAAATGGGTTGAAGTTAAACCTCAAGTACACCAGGTTTATCGTTCAGAAGATGAAAGCAACTATCTAATTCTTCTTTCTGAAGGTCGTTTGGTTAATCTTGGTAACGCAACGGGTCATCCATCACGTGTAATGGATGGTTCTTTTGCTAACCAGGTGTTGGCTCAAATGCACTTGTTCGCTGAAAAATTTGCCGATCTCCCTGAAGATCAAAAACAAGCTGCGATCCGTGTAGAACTTCTTCCTAAAAAACTAGATGAAGAAGTTGCTGCTGCAATGGTTGCTGGTTTCGGTGGTGTATTGACGACATTAACTCAAGAACAAGCTAACTACCTTGGCGTACAAGTTGAAGGTCCATTCAAATCTGAGAATTATAAATACTAATACCCTCACCCCATCCCTCTCTTGCGCTCGTTTTAAGCAGTGCTTTAAAACGAGCGCAAGAGAGGGTGATCGCCAAATTTATTTCCGATGGACGTTTAATTTCATCATATGAATAAATTTGGCTTGAACCCTGCATAATTCAGCAATGAATTCTCCTCTCCCTTTGGGAGGGGTCAGGGAGAGGGTGAAAATTAAAACAGTATTGATAAAAAAGGATTTGAAAAATGACCAAACGTGTCCCAATTTCGTTTGAATTTTTTCCGACCAAAACTGATGTTGGCGCGGAAAAACTTCGTGTTGTTCATAAAGAATTACAACTGTTAAATCCTGAATTCTTTTCAGTGACTTATGGTGCTGGTGGTTCGACCCGTGAACGCACACTCGCTGCAATCAATGACTTTAATGGCAAAGGCACACCTGTAGCCCCTCACCTTTCTTGTATTGGTGATGACAAAGCACGTATTGCCGAGTTGCTTGATTTGTACAAATCACAAGGCATTGACCGTATTGTTGCGCTGCGTGGTGACTTACCTTCTGGTCAGGTTGGCTTGGGAGAATTGCCTTATGCACAGGATCTGGTTCGTTTCATCCGTGAACATTCAGGTGATCACTTCACCATTGAAGTCGCAGCTTATCCTGAAATGCACCCACAAGCGGACAGCTTTGATAAAGATATTCAACACTTTGTCGAAAAGGCCAATGCCGGTGCCAATGCTGCTTTAACACAGTTCTTCTTTAACCCAGATGCGTATTTCTACTTTGTAGATCGTATTCAAAAAGAAGGTGTGAATGTTCCTGTTGCTCCAGGCATTATGCCAATTACCAATGCAAGCAACCTGATCCGCTTCGCAGATGGGACGGGTGCTGAAATCCCACGCTGGATTCGCAAGCAACTGGCCACTTATGGTGATGACTCTGCTTCAATCAAGGCTTTTGGTCATGAAGTTGTGGTGAAATTGTGTGAACGTCTGCTTGCAGGGGGTGCGCCAAGTTTGCATTTCTATACTATGAACACGACAGATCCAACACGTCAGCTCGTGAATGATCTGGGTTTAGCTTAATTTTTTATTTGATTTGTGAGTAATACTTAAATGCCGCGTTTTTATATTGAAGCTAATTTGGCGGTTGATATGAATATTGAATTAACCGAAACGGTTTTTCATCATTGGGTGAAAGTATTACGTGCACAAGTCGGTGAAAAGGCCACCTTGTTCAATGGACAAGGTGGTGAATACGAAGTGACGCTTGTTGAAGTTTCGAAAAAATCAGCAAGCGTTTCTGTAAATATATTCAACCCTGATGATCGCACTCCTGCCTTTACCGCTTTACTTGGACAAGTCATGAGTAAAGGTGATCGCATGGATTATGCCATTCAAAAAGCAGTTGAACTGGGTGTTGCAAAAATCCAGCTCCTCACCTCAGAACGTTGTGAAATGCGCCTTAAGTATGATCGGGATCAAAAAAAGATTGATCACTGGCAAGGCATTGCTATTGCTGCTTGTGAGCAATGCGGAATGAATAAAGTTCCTGAAGTGTTAGCACCGCTCTCTTTGCCAGACTGGTTAGCCAGTGAGCTGCCGAACACAAAACTGGTGCTTGCACCCAATAAAGATCAAGTTGATGTTTTAGCCAATATTACACCCGATATTGCACTTTTAATTGGGCCTGAAGGTGGACTCAGCGAAGCTGAAATACAATTATCCAACGATGCCGGATTTATAAATTGGTGTATTGGCAATCGCGTTTTACGCACAGAAACTGCCCCGATTGTTGCTTTATCTATTTTAAATTATAAAGTAACTGTATAGTTCATCTGATTTCGGATAAATACTGCCTGATTTGATTGATTTTTCTGAATAACATTATTAATCTTGATTTAAAGACACAAATGTATATTTAAAATACAGCATAGTTTTTTAAATACGATTAATATTCAGAAAAGCAATTTATCGCAAAACAAAAATAAGGTTTCTGCTTTTATGTCAGATATTCAAGATGAATATATTAAACAGCATGTGAGTGCTGCTCAAATTACCAATACGATTCGACTCAGTCGATTCTTTCTCATTAGTATTCTGATCGTTTCCTTATATATTTATGGCATTTATCAATTTTATTTTACAAAATCATCTTTCTATTTCAATGTATGGTTTATTACGACCGAACTCTTAAGTTGCCTAAGTTTACTCATTCTCAGTCTTTATTTTAAGCCGTATAATTTCGCTCTCAATCACGCACATCGCTGGCTACAATTTCAATGTTTGGCAATAGGAATCTGTATTGCAATTGGTATTAGTCTAATTTACTACTATCTACCGGAATATAACTCTAATTTCAGCCAAGTGAATGCTTTAATCCTCTCAGCTTTATTACTGATTGTGAGCCAGGTATTTGCCCTGACTTTCTTAACTCAACGTCTAAATTATTTTTGTTTGACCTTTCTGCCTGCAATTTTTCCTTATCTTGCTTCCCAGTTTATTGTCACAGAGACCTCAAATTTTTTGTTCCATTTAACGATTAATTTCATATTAATTGTTATTTTACTCTGCGCAAATTCTACGATGCGAATTCATAAACGTATTTCAGCGCTATATTCCAAAAACAATCGCTTGGTTAAAAATGCTGAACAACAAGTGCTCTGGACCGATGAGTTATGCCAGCAATTACAAAATGAAATTAATAAATCCAAAGATATCGAACAACAATTACAATTAAATAATCAGCTGCTTGAACAGAAAGTCAAAGAGCGTACTTTTGATATTGCTAAAATGAATGCAGATTTGGAAAATCAGCAACAAAATTTGATGTTAGCTCATGGAGTTGCAGGACTTCGACCGTGGGACTGGAATATTAAAGATCGGGAAATTTTAGTTACCGACTCTAAGCATCAAAAGACTTTAAAACCTTCAAAACTGCACCATCATCAGCTGCAAAATATTATTCATCCCGAGGATATCGACCACTTCAAAAGCTCGATGAAGCAAAATTTACGCGGTCAAACCGATCAGTATGAAGCTACTTATCGAATTCAGCATAGCAATGGCAAATGGAAATGGGTTCATGATATTGGCCGGGTCATTGCACGCGACCCTCTCAATCATAAGCCTCTGCGGATGGTTGGTATTCGTCGGGATATTCATCAGGAACGTACCGATCAGGAACGCTTGAAACTTGCAGCAAGTGTACTTCAACAGGCAGCTGAAGGAATATTCATCCTCGATGAGCAACTTTGCTATATCGACGTCAATCCATTTTATGAGCAATTAACAGGTTTTACACACGACCAAATTATTGGCAAAAACTTATTTGATATTGCTGTAAATTATAAGGCAGAGCAAAGAAACAGCCATTCTGACATCATTAATCAACTGAATAAAATGGGTGAATTTGATGGTGAGCTAAATGAAAAATTCCTGTCTGGTAAGGAACTTACAGTCTGGATGCGCATCAATGCCATTAGCGATGAAAAAAATCGTGTCACCCACTATATTGGTATCGTCTCTGATTTAACTGAACGTAAATTGCAAGAACAACGCCTGTCCTATCTAGAAAATTACGATCCACTGACCGACCTTCCGAATCGTTTTTATTATAACTATCAACTACATCAATATTTAGTCACTCAAAAGGATTCGATTAAACAGCTTGCTGTAATTCGTTTAAATATTGATCGCTTCAGACCTTTAAATGAATTTTTGAGCAATAGTGGTGGCGATGAACTGTTACGCCAAGTAGCACAAAGATTACGGCTCACCCATGCTGAAGCATTATTGGTTGCTCATTTAAATGGAGATGACTTTGCCATCGTCTATGAAATTTCGCATATTCGTCCATCGGTTAAGCAGCATTGTGAACGGATGAGCAAAGCATTCTCACTCCCCTTTAATATCTTCGGTCAGGATCATATTATTACCCTGTCTATAGGGATCGCTTTCTATCCTGAAAATGGTCGCCAACTGGACTACCTGAATAATTGTGCTGAGCAGGCATTAACCGAAGCGAAAAGTCTAGGTGGCAATACCATCCGTTTTTATTCCAATCAAAATACGACTTTACTTGAGCAAGGGATTTATCTGGAACGCGATTTACGGCTCGCGATTAACAACAATGAACTGATTGTTTACTATCAGCCAAAAATTAATTTTAGTGACCATCATATTTATGGTTTTGAGGCTTTGGTTCGCTGGAACCATCCAAGCAAAGGCATTATTCCACCGAACCTGTTCATTCCCCTCGCCGAACAAACCAGTTTGATTTCGGATATTGGCAGAATTGTGATACAACAAACCGCTAAACAAATCAGGAACTGGAATGACTTAGGCTTTAATAATATATGTGTTTCGGTCAATGTTGTTGCACAGCAATTGCAACGTGGACAGTTACTCGAAGACCTCGATCATGCCATTCAAACCTATAAAATTTCGGGCTCTAACCTAGAGCTTGAAATTACCGAATCATCCCTGCTTGAGAACTCGGTTACGGTTAAAAATCTGCTGGATGAAATCAAGAAACGTAAGATCAATATCTCCTTGGATGATTTTGGCACGGGTTACTCTTCACTCTCTTATTTAGCTGATTTTCCTATTGATATATTAAAAATAGACCGCAGCTTTGTGTCCAGAATCGGGCAAGACAAGCAAGAAGCCATTGTCAGCGCCATGATTGCCATGGGCAAAGCCATGGGCATGGTGGTGGTTGCAGAAGGCATTGAAACAGAGGAACAACTTCAGTATCTGCAAGATCTGGAATGCGACATTGCTCAAGGCTTCTTGTTTTCAAAACCTTTACCCGAAAATGAAGCTACCATCTTCCTGGAACAACACCGACTTATACCTTCTTAATATAAGTCGCCCCACCTAAATATCAGTTTACTTGAAAATGGCATATTCGCGACTGTGCTAAGGTCGCAACAAATGTTATATTCAGTAAAACTAAGCAAAAAACCACCAGCTCGGGCTGGGCAACTTAAGCAACAATAGAGATACAGATGGACGATCAATCATTAAAACAGCAAGCTTTGTACTACCACGAATATCCAACCCCAGGGAAAATCAGTGTTACGCCAAGCAAACAGCTGGTCAACCAACATGACTTAGCGCTGGCTTACTCTCCAGGTGTCGCAGCACCATGTTTAGAGATTGAACGCGACCCATCTACTGCAGCACTTTACACTGCACGTGGCAACCTTGTTGCAGTGGTCAGTAATGGTACTGCAGTTTTAGGTTTAGGTAACATCGGTCCTTTAGCGTCTAAACCGGTCATGGAAGGCAAAGGTGTACTGTTTAAAAAATTCGCAGGCGTCGATGTATTTGACCTCGAAATTGCTGAAAACGATCCAGACAAAATTGTGGACATCGTAGCTGCACTAGAACCTACTTTTGGTGGCATTAACCTTGAAGACATCAAGGCACCAGAATGTTTCTACATCGAGCAAAAACTTCGTGAACGCATGAATATTCCTGTTTTTCATGATGATCAACATGGTACATCCATCATTGTCGGTTCAGCTTTGCTCAATGCATTACAACTGACGGGCAAAAAAATTAAAGAGATCAAGATTGTTGCTTCAGGTGCTGGTGCAGCTGCATTGTCTTGTCTAGATTTACTTTGCGCCTTAGGTGCAAGCAAACACAATATTACCGTTGCCGATTCACGTGGTCTGCTTACCACTAAACGTGACAATCTGGATGAATCAAAAAAACGTTATGTTCAAGATATTGAAGGCACTCAATTAGCAGATGTAATTGCAGGTGCGGATATGTTCTTGGGACTTTCAGCGGCAGGCATTTTGACCAAAGAAATGGTTAAAGTGATGGCTGAAAATCCAATCATTTTTGCTTTGGCAAACCCGGATCCAGAAATTCTGCCTGAACATGCACACGAAGTTCGTGATGACGTGATTATGGCAACAGGTCGTTCGGATTATCCGAACCAAGTCAACAATGCACTTTGTTTCCCGTATATCTTCCGTGGTGCTTTAGACGTTGGTGCAACCACCATCAACGAAGAAATGAAAATTGCCTGTGTACATGCCATTGCACGTATGGCACACGTTGAAGCGGATGCAGCATCATATGGTGAAAAATCTGCATCATTTGGTCGTGACTATCTTATTCCACGTCCGCTTGATCAGCGCTTAATTCTTGAAATTGCCCCTGCTGTCGCAAAAGCGGCCATGGATTCTGGTGTTGCGACTCGCCCAATCGAAGATTTCTCTGCATATCGTCAAAAATTGTCTGAGTTTGTATACAACTCTGCATTCATGATGAAACCGATCTTTGCCCAGGCAAAAACAGCGCCTAAGCGCATTGCTTATGCGGAAGGTGAAGATTTACGTGTACTTCGTGCGGTACAAATTGCGGTAGATGAAGGTTTAGCGTTTCCGATTCTGGTCGGTCGTACTGCGGTTATTGAAGCAAACATCAAGAAATTGGGCTTGCGTCTTGAACACGGTCTCAACATTGAAATTGTGGATCAAGAGAAAAATCCAGATTACGAATTTTTTGCCGATGATTACTATCAAATCATGCAGCGTAAGGGCGTAACGCCTGAATACGCACATCGTGAAGCACGTCGCCGCTCTACCCTGATTGCTGCAATGCTAGTGAAACACGGTCATGCAGACGGTATGCTTTGTGGTACTTATTCGAGCTATGACATTCACCTAGATTTCGTAAAAAATGTGATTGGCTTAAAAGAAGGTCGTAGTACATTCTTTACTCTGAATGCATTAATGCTTCAGGATCGCAACTTGTTCATTGCCGATACTTATGTAAATACTAATCCAACGGCTGAACAGTTGGCGGAAATGACTATTTTGGCGGCTGAAGAAGTACGTCGTTTTGGTGTAATTCCACGTATTGCATTGTTATCGCATTCAAGCTTTGGCTCTGACCAGACTGATGCAAGCGCACAAAAAATGCGTAAAGTATTTGAAATTTTAAGTGAAATTGCACCTGAACTTGAGGTTGAAGGTGAAATGCACGGTGACGCTGCACTTGATGAAAATATTCGTCATTTCGCATTCCCGAACTCACGTTTCAAAGGTTCTGCAAACCTGCTCATCATGCCAAACCTAGATGCAGCAAATATTTCATTTAACCTGTTGAAAGCGACTTCAGGCAACAATGTAACCATTGGCCCAATTCTGTTGGGTGCTGCGAAACCTGTGCATATCCTGACACCAACTGCAACAACACGTCGTGTGGTGAATATGACCGCGTTGACAGTTGCTGAAATTCAACAGTCACAAGAAGGCTAGTATTTAACTTTAGCAAAAAGCTAAGGTTCTTTACTTGAGAAAACCTCTATTCTGTAGCATGATTGCTTGAAGAATAGAGGTTTTTTCATGCGAGTTTATTTAGTAGGCGGTGCAGTACGTGATCACTTACTCGGTCACCCCTATCACGAAAAAGATTATGTGGTTGTTGGTGCAACACCTGAACAACTCCTTGCTCAGGGCTATCAGCCGGTGGGCAAAGATTTCCCTGTTTTTTTACATCCCCAAACAAAAGAAGAATATGCTTTAGCCCGTACCGAACGAAAATCCGGTCATGGTTATCATGGCTTTGAATTTTATACAGATACGAGTGTAAGCCTTGAAGAAGATCTGATCCGTCGTGACCTGACCATTAATGCGATGGCGATGGATGAAGATGGTAAGGTATACGACCCTTATAATGGTCAGCAAGATTTAACCGATCGAATATTACGTCATGTATCCAATGCTTTTGTAGAAGATCCGCTACGCGTTTTACGCATCGCACGCTTTGCCGCACGTTATAAAGCATTGGGATTCACGGTGGCCGCTGAAACTTTAGCATTGATGCAACAACTGGCTGAATCGGGTGAATTACAGGCATTGATGCCTGAACGGGTATGGAAAGAAACTTCACGTGCCTTGATGGAAAATCATGCTGATGAATATTTTGAAGTATTGCGTGCTTGTGGTGCTTTAAAAGTGCTCTTCCCGGAGTTGGATGCCTTATATGGTATTCCGCAACGTCCTGAATATCATCCGGAAATTGATTGTGGCATTCATACCATGATGTCATTGCAACAAGCCTGTAAAGCCAACTATTCACTCGATGTACGCTTTGCTGTTCTGGTTCATGATTTAGGCAAGGCGCTCACACCAGCCGAGGAACTACCGCGCCATATCATGCATGAAGAACGTGGGGTCAAACCAGTAACCGAGGTGTGTGATCGACTCAAAGTTCCCACCAATACCAAGCAGCTTGCTCTTGCAGTATGTAAAGAGCATTTAAAATGTCATCAAGCTTTGAATCTTAAACCGGGCACTTTATGGCGTTTATTACAACGTCTGGATGTATTACGTCGTCCTGAACGTGTTGAAGCCTATGTTCAAGCATGTGAGTGCGATTCACGTGGCCGCTTAGGTCTAGAGGATCGTGAATATCCACAATCGCGATATGTCTTGGATGCAATGGAAGTGGTCCGTGGCATTAAAGCGCAGGATTTGCCACCTGACATTAGTGGCCCGGATATTGGGGAAATGTTGATTCAACGGCGTATTCAAGCAATTGAAGAATTAAAAGCCCGTCAGATTATTGCTGCTGTATAGCTTTTTTATTCTAATCCCTCGCCTCACATAGCACTGCTCGTCATCTTTAAAAAATGAAGAACTTTCCCCTCCCTTTTTTAAAGGGAGGTTGGGAGGGATTTATAAGATTTTTTTAGAAATACAATTAAGAAATATCCGCCGGGAAAGTAATCACTTTTTCCAGCTTCATCTGTTCAGTTGCGACCATCAATAAACGGTCAATTCCTAAAGCAATGCCGGAACATTCAGTCATATGCGGTAAAGCTGCAAGCAGATATTCATCAATCGGCATCACATGCAAGCCGAGCTTTGCACGCTCAAGATTATCGGCTTCAAAACGTGAGCGCAAAATGTCAGCATCAATCAGTTCATCATAGGCATTGGCCAATTCCAAGCCTTCAATATAAAGCTCGAAACGTGCTGCAACCTGTTCACCCTCTTCATCGACTTTAACTTTCGCGAGCGATGCCATTTCATGGGGGAAATCGGTTAAAAATACCGGCGTATCAAAACCCAGACTCGGTTCAACCATATGTGAAAATAACAGGTCGATATAACCCAAGCGGTCATCACCCAAATCCAGATTCAGCCCCACACGGTTACAGCAGTCTTTCAGTTCCTTCAGACTGGCCTGTAATGGATTGAGATCGAGACGACCCATAAAGGCATGTTTGTAACTTAAAATGGTCGGACGGACTTCGCCAAAACGATGTGCCAAGGTCACATTGAGCAAGTCAGTGACTTCAAACATCAGTTCTTTCAAGCTTAAATTTGGGCGGTACCATTCCAGCATGGTGAATTCACTATTGTGTTTGCGCCCATGTTCATCATCACGAAAGACTTTGCAAATTTGGTAAATTGGACCGCTACCGCTGGCAAGCAATCGCTTCATGGCAAATTCAGGTGAAGTCTGTAAATAATGGGTGTGTTTGCGGCCACCTAGATGACGTTGGGCTTGAATAGATGCTAAATGTACATCGGTTACACCGGCTTGAGACAATATTGGTGTTTCCACTTCAAGCACATCACGTTCAGCAAAAAACTGACGGATTTGACCATACATTTTGGCGCGAGCTTGGATGGCTTTTAAGTCACAAGTCGGCTGATAAGAAACAGTTTGACTCATGCTTGAGGCCCTCCATGGGCTGCCCATTCACGGCGTAAGGGATAGGTTTTACGTAAATAATCAAAAGCTTTTTGATCCACTTTACCGTCTTTCAAGCAGGCACGCAGGTTGGCATCGTCGCGTGCAATATTATAAATTTGAGCAAGATACTGTTTCAGTACCTGTTTCAAATCCTGATTCTGGAAATATTGCTCACAGACCGGTAATTGAGTTTCAAATTTTTTATCTGCAGTAAAATTAAAGGTTTTACAGAAAGCATCGTAAATCATTTGTGTGCCACGCGCTTTACCTTCCAGACTATAGCCCGCAATATGCGGGGTTACCAAACGAATCAGATTTAACAGTTGTTCTGAAATTTCAGGTTCATGTTCGAATACATCCAATACCACTGGGCGATTGGTCTGTTGAATATCCGCAATCAGTGCCGCTTCCTCAACTACCGGCCCACGTGCTGAATTAATCAAGATCGCTTCAGGTTTCATTTGTGTCAAAGCATCCGCATTGATCAAATGAAAAGTTGGATGCTCCCCGATTTTGGTTAAGGGTACATGAATAGAAATGGCATCTGCTGTTTTTAACAATTCTACTAATTCAACTTGCTGGATCTGTTCACGATTCACAAAAGGATCATGACCAACCACATTCCAGCCGAGCAATTTTGCCATATAGGCCAGACGTGAACCGACATTCCCCAGGCCAATAATACCCAGAGTAAATTGTTCATTTTTCTCGATTAAATCGGGTTGTAAATATAGCAGTGCGGTAATCACATATTCAGCTACTGCCTGCGCATTACACCCTGCCGCATTTGACCATGCGATATTGTGTTTTTCTAAAACTGGAATATCGAGATGGTCTGTACCAATGGTGGCACTGCCGACAAATTTTAATTTTGTATCTTGAATAAGCAGTTCATTTACTTGGGTCACAGAACGAACCAGCAAGGCTTCAGCATCCTGTACATCTGTATGGGTTAAAGTCCGTCCTGCTGCTTGCTGAATCTCGCCAAAATCTCCAAAGAAATATTCGGTAAAGGCCAGATTTTCATCCGCAACGATTTTCATAGTGCATTCCAATGACATGAAGATCGCTATAATAACCCTTGAAAGTGAATCTGACTATGCACGTTAAGGAAGAAGCAAATACTTAACGCGAGATTAAATCGTTCTTAATTTCCTTTTTCATTTTCCCCATTGTTCGACTCTTTTATCAATTTAATATTAAACTACCAAAGATAAAAAAGACCGAATTCTATAAAAAAATCGGTCATAACAGAACCAGTAAAACTTCAATCAAATAGATTAAGCCACTGCACCATCAATAACACCCTGCGCTTTTAAAGCTCTTAATTCATCCTCAGTTTTAAATTGCGATAAAACCTGTTCAGTATGTTCACCTAATTGTGGCGCAGCATGCCTATATTCAACTGGGGTATCAGATAGTTTAATCGGCGAACCAATCATTTTAAAATGATCATTCAATGGATGTGCGATATTTACCACCATGTCACGAGATTGAATTTGTGGCTCATTCAATGCATCTTCTATTGAGTTAATCACCCCGACCGGTACTTTTACTGTATGAATTGCCGCTACCCAATCTTGTGCATTTTTAGCCAAGAAGTACTCAGATAGTAATGGAATTAATTTATCACGATACTTAACACGATCTTGATTACGTTGGAATTTTTGATCTTCTAATAACTCAGGCAACCCAATGGCGATACATAAATCTTTAAACTGTTTATCATTACCACAAGCAATAATAAATTCCTTATCTTTAGCCTTAAAAGTCTGATACGGCACAATATTCGGATGATGATTCCCTATACGCTTTGGAGATATACCTGTAGTTAAATAATTCATACCTTGATTGGCAAGTGCAGCTACTTGCACATCTAGCAATGATAAATCAATATATTGCCCACGACCAGTATGTTGGCGTGCCAGTAAAGCTGCCTGAATGGCAACTGTTGCATACAAGCCTGTTTGAATATCGACGACTGCTACACCGACTTTTTGCGCGCCCCCACCGAGCAACTCATCCTTTTCACCGGTGATACTCATCAGTCCCGACATGCCTTGAATAATAAAGTCATAACCCGGTTCTTCAGCACGTGGGCCAGTTTGACCGAATCCGGTAATCGAGCAATAGACCAAGTTCGGATTAAGGTGATTTAAAGATGCATAATCTAAACCGTATTTTTCCAATGAGCCTGCTTTATAGTTTTCAATCACTACGTCAGCCGTTTTGGCAATTTCACGAATCAGTTCCTGCCCTTGTTCAGTTGCAATATCAATAGCAACTGAATATTTGTTGCGGTTGGCACATTGGTAATAGCCCGATTCACGGGTTGCAGCACCCTGATTATCCAGCATCCATGGTGGTCCCCACATACGGGTGTCATCCCCTACTTTTGGACGTTCAATTTTAATCACTTCTGCGCCAAGATCTGCCAAAATCTGCCCGCACCATGGACCTGCCAGTACGCGGCTTAAATCCAGCACCCGAATTCCTTGTAATGCACCCATGTTCTACTCCAAAAGCCAGCAGCGTCCTCTGCTGGCTTTTTTTATTATTTAGCGGTAATTGTTTTGTTGGTTACTGCGACAATACTCGGTGTTTTCTCTTCCGTATCTGTGGCCGTCACTAATGAAGATTGCTGTGGATCATACTGGCGTTCACGGATAAAGAATCCTGGAATCACACCAGCAATAAAGTAGGCTGTACCCATCACAATAAATGCCATGGTGAATGAACCGCCTGCCGCAATAATCCCGATGGTAGCAGGTGCAATTGCAGCGCCTAGACGCCCCATGTTATACGCACCGCCAATGGCTGTACCACGAACATCGGTCGAGAAAGTTTCCGCCATATAAGTTGCATTTACTCCATACGGAATTCCGTACAGAAAGCCGAAGGTAATTAACAGGTATGCAATATTGCTTGGTGTATTGTAGAAAATAATCACCGGCAAAAATGCAGCTGTAGCAACTGTACCAAAAACAAAAGTTGCCCGACGACCCAATTTATCAGCAGCATAGCCTGCAATAATTTTCCCCAGAATCATCGCTGTATAGGCACCGACCATATAGCCTGTTAAAGCTTTGAAGTTCATATTCAGCTCAGTTTCTAAATAGGTTGGCATCCAGTTATTGACACCGTAATAGCCAAACTGCAAAAAGGCAGCTGTGCTCATCCATAACAAAAACATTTTACGGTGCTGGGTATGTCCAAAAATACGTTTATAAACACTTTCAGAAGGAGCTTTAGCAGTGATAGCTTCACTAGTAGGTTCAATTTTTAACTCTTTACGTTTAAATTGCTCTATTTTTGCTTCCTGCCAAGATGCAGGTTCAGGTACAAAACGCATGAAAATAAGTGCAAATGCTGCTGGAACAATCGTGACATAAAACAGCATACGCCAGCCATGGTCAGGAATAATTGCGCCGGCCAACAACGTCGCCACGATATAACCAACGGTTTGACCAGTCTGTAATGTGCCTAAAACGGTTGTTCGATACTTTGTTGGCACATATTCTGCCATGAGCGTGTTACAGGCCATATATAATGAACCCAAGCCAAATGCACCAATAAAACGTAAAATCATGAATTGCTCATAAGTTTGAGTAAAACCCAAAATACAGGTCATGATTGAAAAGAAAACCACAGACCAAGCAATGGTTTTTACTCGGCCAAATTTGTCACATGCCCATCCACCGGTAATTCCACCAAGCGCCATTCCGGCAAGTGATGAACTTCCCAGCATACCGGCCTGAAATGAAGTCAGTCCAAACTCAGCTTTTAAGCTGGTTAGGCTGAATGACAACAGCATGATGTCGACACCATCAATTACCAGTGAAATAAACGCAAAAACAAATGCAATTTTCCAGGTGTTTTTATGAATACGGTGCGCTGTACCTATATTGGATGGTAATTTTCTGCTGAGCGTTCCTGCTCCAGCCTGTATATCATTATTCATTTCCATATCCCTCATTTTTCCAAATGAGTCATCGGCTGTCCTATTATTTCTCTACATTTGCCTTAGGTTCTTTATTGTTTTTCTATCGTTCCATTTGAACTTTAAGCATGCAAATGCACAGATCTACAAGAATGTTTCACGATGAATCCTTTAATTTAAGTTAATTATTGATTTTTTAAGACAGAAAGTCCCAGGATGCCCATGAATAAACATCCTGAATTGAAGAACTAACTTAATTACCGAATGCGGCAATTCCTGTTTGAGCACGACCGAGAATCAAGGCATGCACATCATGGGTACCTTCATAGGTATTCACCACTTCCAGATTGACCAGATGACGCGCCACACCAAACTCATCGCTAATACCGTTTCCACCCAACATGTCACGTGCCAAACGTGCAATATCCAGTGCCTTGCCGCAGTTATTGCGCTTGATTAGTGAAGTGCCTTCAACCGAAGCAATGCCTTCATCTTTCATGCGGCCAAAACGTAAGGCAATCTGTAAGCCTAGTGCAATTTCAGTCTGCATATCCGCCAGTTTCTTTTGAATCAACTGATTAGCAGCCAAAGGACGGCCGAACTGCTTGCGGTCCATGGTGTATTGATGTGCGGTATGCCAGCAGAACTCTGCAGCACCCATGGCACCCCAGGCAATCCCGTAACGGGCACTGTTCAGACAGGTAAATGGACCTTTTAAGCCACGGATTTCCGGGAAGGCATTTTCTTCAGGAACGAAAACGCTATCCATCACAATTTCACCGGTAATCGAGGCACGTAAGCCGACCTTGCCATGAATCGCAGGAGCAGATAGCCCTTCCCAGCCTTTTTCCAGGATAAATCCGCGAATGTCACCGACATTACCCTCAGCGGATACTTCTTTGGCCCAGACCACAAATACATCGGCAATCGGACTGTTGGTAATCCACATTTTTGCGCCAGTTAAACGGTAACCACCATCGACTTTTTTAGCACGGCTAATCATGCTGCCCGGATCAGAACCATGATCCGGTTCAGTCAAGCCGAAGCAACCGATGTATTCACCCGTTGCCAGTTTTGGTAGATACTTTTGTTTCTGTTCTTCAGAACCAAATTCATTGATCGGCACCATCACCAGAGAACTTTGCACGCTCGCCATGGAACGGTAGCCTGAATCGACATATTCAATTTCACGTGCCACCAGGCCATAGCTGACATAGTTTAAGCCTGCACCGCCGTACTGTTCAGGAATGGTTGGGCCAAGTAAACCCAGCTCGCCCATTTCACGGAAAATAGCCGGATCGGTTTTTTCATGGCGGAACTGCTCCAATACCCGTGGCATCAGCTTGTCCTGACAATACGCAGCTGCTGCATCGCGAATCATGCGCTCTTCTTCGGTGAGTTGCTGCTCGATTAAAAACGGGTCTTGCCAGTTAAATTGAACTTTTGCTGTATTTTTCATATTGATCATTTGATTCATCGCTTCCTCTGCTCGATATCATGTTCTATTTATCTGACTCGATGCTATGGCGGAAAAATGATTCTTTCAAACGATAAATTTGCATGCAGCTATACCATTTACGCATATCTTATTTTAAGCAGATAGATAACAATGGATTTGGCGACTATATTTATCAGACATTATTCAATTTTTAGACTAAAGTTGAATAGGTTTCGCATCTTCATATGCCATTTTAAAATATCTGGTTCAGATAAAAGGATTTATCTATGCGTCGTCACATCCCCTCTTTACAAAGTTTATTGTGTTTTGAGTCTGCGGCCAAACATGCCAGTTATACGCATGCCTCACAGGAACTGTGTATTACCCAAAGTGCGGTGTCGCGGCAAATTCAGCAACTCGAAGAATTTCTTAAACTTGAATTATTCACCCGTACCCGACATGGCGTCGAACTCACCCTTGCAGGACAGCAATATTACAGTCTGATCAAACCTTATTTATTGGGTCTGGAGCAAAGTACTTTAGATATTATGGCGCATAAAGGTCTAGGGGGAACGCTAAAATTAGGTGTGGTTCCTACTTTTGCAACCTGTTGGCTGCTCCCCAAATTGCACCGTTTTAATGAAATTTACCCTGAAATTACCGTTCATTTAGAAACCAGCACCAAACCCTTTCTATTTAATGAGACCATATTTGATGCTGCAATATATGCAGGAACGCCGCAACAAATCGCACATTGGCCCGGCGTACAAACCCATTACTTAATGAAAGAAGACCTGATTGCGGTTTGCTCCCCGCAGCTGATTTTAAAAAATTTTCCAGATGCACAAATGGTTAATGAATATAGCTATGATTTAAGTCCTGAACAGCTCATTCAGCTTCCGCTGTTACAACAAACCACCCGCCCGACCATTTGGCATGAATGGTTTAAAACCCATCAAATATTTCATCCGAAGTCTTATGATGGGCACCGACATGAATTGTTCTCCATGTTGGCGGTTGCAGCCAAGCAATCTATGGGCATGGCGCTCATACCACAAATACTGATTAACCCTGAACTATACAACAAAGAATTAGTCATTGCCTCGAGTAAAAAACTGGAAGGAAGTCGTTCTTATTATTTAGTACATTCTAGTCAAGAATCCTCTCCGCTGATCCAAAAATTTATCGATTGGATTCAACAAGAATTACTGCTTTCACCCACCAATAATAATGATAGAAATATAGAAGAATAAAACAATGCATTTCTATACTTTTTAATACCATTGAGATTTCCCTAATGAATTGATATCAGGATTTTTAAGTTTTTACTTTTAATCATAATAAAATGTGTATTTGTATGGTGTGAAGTAATCTTCCCTTCTACAATCATTCGCAAATCTTAATAATCTACTCTCAATAAGTACCCGCTTAAAGACTTTTACATTCAATCTTTTAAGTCATTTATATCCACTGGATATGCACAAATTTATCTAAGATTCTTCTTTATTTAGGTAATGCTCCCTGCAAATAATTGAGTTTAAAAGTAGAAAATCGAATAATCTTTATCCAAGGAGATTTTCTATGAAAATATCTAAATATTCAGACAGCTTAATTATGAGTATTTTGAAACAAGCTGAAGCAGGAACACC
>NZ_JAZQPV010000090.1:0-11253 GCF_045628685.1 Acinetobacter sp. | reverse complement strand
TGTTGCGAGTTCCTGTTCGGGTCAGGTTCTCGTTCAGCTTCGTGTCGAACGACATGTAGCACATCTTACCAGCTGCCTCGATGAGGAGCTCGCTGCCTGACTCTGCATCAGTCGTCCACTCTGGAACACCGATCTCGGCGAGCATCGCTTGGAAGCCCTCATTGTTGATCTGCGTGTCGCCTACGATGAATGACTTTGGTGTTACGATTTTCATGGAAGTCCTAAGGTGTACAAAAGCTTATTGTAACTCAGGCACCATGAGCTGACCGCTGGCGTAAAGGTCGAGCAAGGTAGCTTGAATCAACTTGAACGTCATGTGGTGATGGAGGTATGAGGCGTACGAGTCACGGTTGCCCGCCACATTGAGAACCATTACGCGCTTCTTGCGAATCCACGCAGCGAGCTCCTTTGCTGCCGCGAGAATTTCCTCGTTTGTATAATTCTCGGTAAATGCGATCTGCTTGCAGGGCTTCTTCAGCTTTAGACATAAGCTATGCGTGAGGACGCTTCCCGGTGACTGCATTCGCGTACCGACAATAACAGTTGCATCCGAATTTTTAACGTTTAACCGGGTGCGCGGTGGGTACGCTGCCGATATGTCCTGTACTAGTCCGATACGTGCAAGCTCTGGCGCCGCTCCACGCGAGGTGCGCCAACCTTGTGGGGCGTGACCCCCAGTTGGAACTCCTAATTCAAATGCTGCGTCAATGCCGCCGCGGTCGGCGCCTGTCTGGCCGCCGGAGATAACCTTGAGCAGACCATAATAATGTGGCTCAACTAGCTTAAGCGTTGTCATTTTCCCATCCTCCAACTGCATTGTACAGGTTCAATATTTTTTGACGTTCAATGTCAGCAGGCTTTTTGAAAACAGGGCGAAGCTTAATATAAAGATCACGGCGTGTAGTCGTTGGTCTTGCGTATTCTTCTGACCAGCCAGCGTAACCCTTATTTGCAACCTTAAGCCTCTGAATCGGATTGAAGCCTGCTGGGATGCGCACGCTCATCTCCTCACCGAGGAAGTCCTTCACTTTGACCCACGAACCAGTGATAAGGTCGAGTGCGTCAACCTCCATCTCCAGTTCCATGTCGCCAACGCTTAGGCCCGTGTTGAAGAGGTTATCTGTCCCAATGAACCCGCGTAGGTGATACTCGCCTGTAGAAATTCTTACCATAACTGCCTGTGTTGACCCGTCGCTAAGGGTGTATTTACGACGGTGTCCGTCAGGTAGACCTGGAGGAATTGAAAGCGGAACGAGGTCAAACACACCGCCTGAACGCTGGCGTTGAATGTTCATGTTGAAACCAGAGAATGCTTCACGCAAGGTAACATTCACCACGAGCTCTCCGTCCGGTTGCGCCTGGGAGTAGTCACGCCGGCCAGGCGCAGCTCCCCTGTTCGCCGCCTTGAGGTCCTCGAAAATAGAGCCAATGTCGCTGCGGTCCCGCCAAGTTCCACCTGGTGTTTCAGGCTTTGTCCAGCTAGTGCTCTGCCGTGGAGGGGAAGTACGCGGTGGAGTGAATGGACGGAAACCATTTGCCTCAATGGTTTCATACGCGGCCTTCATGTTCTTGAACATCTCTTGATCACCACCACGGTCAGGGTGATGTTGCATCGCGAGCCTGCGATATGCTTTAACAACATCATCGGCTGCGGCATTATTAGCAACACCTAGAATGGCATGGTAGTTCTTCTGATACATTTATTCTCTCTCATGCTAAAGAGGCTCCATTGTGGAGCCTCTAGCTTAAATTACCCCGATAGATTTTCCGCAGATCACGCAAACACGATGGTCATGTGGATCATTGTACTTGTCAATGAAAACTGTATGGGGGCATTTTACTTGCATCAAGCCACGCCTTAGTTCAAGGGTGTGTAGCTTGTTTCTTAGTTCGTGCACTTCAAAAGTGGCTGCTTCAATTCGCTTCTGAATTTCAATTTCTTCTGGCAGTAATTCATCAGTTTCGACAGGGTTGTCGCGATTCCTGTATCCAATCATGCTCGTTCCTCATAAACGTCCAATTAGCTTGGCACGTCCTGCCTGAAGCATGATGACAGATAAAAGATACAACGTGCCCATAATGTTATTTACGTAACGGAAGAGGCCTAATACCATGAGGGCCATGAAGATCAGGCCGAAGAGCCGGTGTCGTTTAAACGGTTGCGCGTGCGCCGCCTTGCGCCATATCTCAAGACGCTCAATTGATGGAGGAAAGACAAAAGCATGGATGATATAGCATATACTAAGAAAAGCGGAAATACCCACAAAGCCCCATAGCACGTAGAGAAAGATTGAAAGCCCAGTAGTTGTCCATCCTAGCAAAGCTAAGGGCATCCAAGAAATGCTGATGAGGTACTTAAGGGTTTTCACTTGATGCTCCACAGGAAAACTGCGCCTGCGGCGCATAAAACCACGTATAACCCTGCTTCCCAGTGAGCACCGTAATCTGCACTGTCCATCGACATGAAGAGCATAACTGCACCAGTTAGCAGGATTAACGCGATCATATACTTTCAACGTAATCAAACTGCTTGAGTTCCCGTTTATACATTGCATCAGCTGTATCAGCTTCTAGCTTAGTAAGATAAACTTTTAATGCTTCAAGTTTATCTTCTAATTCTTTTATGCGATCATGTGTCAGGTTCCAGATCGGCATCGACAGGAGTCGATCGTAATCTGTGAAACCGTTATTGAGTAGGACCTCGATGAGTTCCTTCTTCGAGGTATCACGGAAGACCTTCACGTTCGCGAGATAGAAGCGAATGAAGCGGACCAACTCGCTTTGGTAGCGGATGGTTTCGTTCGTGTCACTGATCAGCTTTTGGCGACGAATCTCGTAGAAGCCCAGCCTCCAGCTGACAAACTCTTCGATGATCGCCTCAGCAGATGCGAAGCGCTGGAGTACGCCTTCTTTGTTCCAGATCGTGAAGTTCTCGGTGTCACGTGCGATAAGCTTGAACTTCTGGTACAGCTCAGCCTCGCTTAGCTCGGTTGTGGTCCTTGGCACCGTAATCGTGAACTCAAAGCCTTCCTCGGTGGAGGAGTCGACGGAGTCACGAATGAAACCGCTGTCCTCGAGTTTGTTGAGGTGGTCCTTGTAGTCGTCGAGGAACACACCAACTGGGAGCTCGGTGATGACGATCTTCGTGCTGTTGATGACCTTCAACGTGCCGGTCATAATGACCTGGCCAGTCTCAGGGTTGCGAGTGACCTTACCGTGATAACCACGGAACCATGGAACGAGGGCACCATGCGTCAGCTTCTTGCCGGCGAGGACGTTCATGACTGCATCGCGAATTTCATTCGGGTGGTAGGACTTGATCTCGCAACCATGACCCGTGCCGGTGCCAGAGGCGCCGTTGATCAGCACCAGTGGAAGAATTGGGAGATACAGCTTCGGTTCGAGGCGCTCCTTATCGAGCATGTTGTGCTCGAGGATAGGGTCGTCTTCCTTCTTGAAGAGCTGTCGGAAGTATGTGCTCAACTTGGTCTCGATATAACGACCAGCGCCAGCTTCCTTCGTGAGGCGCGAACCGAACTGACCTTCAGGAACGAAGAGGTTCATGTTGTTCGAGCCTGGGTACTTCACTGCGCCCATCTTCGCGATGGTGCTTTCCATCGATCCTGCGCCGTGGTGGTAGTCGGTGATTGCCGCGATGAGCGAAGCTAGTCGTTCTACCTGAAGGAAGGCGGCGTTTTCACCGCGATCGAGGGTACCGTGCAACGCCTTGCGTTGCGATGGTTTCAGGCCGTCGATTGCTGGAATCGAACGAACGTTGTCAGCTAGCGAGAACGTCTTGAATGCCGAGTTAAAGAAGTGCTTTGCACGAATTGACTGCTTCGTGTTTGCGCTATGTGTTGATAGTTGGATGGTTGGCTTTTTCATAGATTCATTATACACCAAGAGACGTCAAATGTACACCATTTTGGGTGGCAAAGATTGCGCCCAATGCATCTTTGCAACGTTCAGCATCAGCGATTTTTGTGATGGTCTCAGGTTAGCCAAACTTTAGAGGCTATCATGATGAAGGGGCCTCAGCCCCTCTCCTTATTTGTCCTTCTTCCGGTTCTTAGCTTTGCCGAAGCCGCGGCGTTCTGCGCACTGCTTCTTTCGCTCGTCGGTGAAGATGTTGGGTTCAGCATCAGTGGTCAAACGGTTTGCCACAACCGATTTGTTCATTTGCTTCAGCAGCTTAGTTGCGTACATCTCGTTTTCGTTCGACATGGTTTTCCTTTAGGTGGAGTAGCGATGGAATTATTATAACGCGTTTTCACCTACTACTCCTGCCTTTGTCAGGTCGTGACAATTATTGCCCATGCCAGCTTGCACGCCAGGTGAATTGCTTGGTCAGTGTGTAGGGATATCTTACCCTCGCACTTAAGCCAGTCGGTGACACCGTGGATGATCGCATCGGCCAGCCCAAGCCACAGTGAGCTCGTCAGAAACATGACGAACCCGCCATGGATGATCGCATGAGCTGGCAGAGCGTGCATCCAGAACTGCTTGCCTATCGGCGTGTTGCGGTTCTTTGCTTCTGAAAGGAATGACCCTTGCAACGGGTAGTCAGCGAGTGCGTGCGCGAAGAGCAAGGCGAAAAAGAGAACGGCGAACGTCATGGGATTCTCATCGCGCTGCTTGGCTCAGGCGTGAACTTCACTGTAACATCGCACTCGAGTTCCTTGTCCCACGCTTCCTTGTACGTTTCGTACTCGTCGACCGCGTCAATGGACACTTTACGAATAAAATCTGGAAGCGCCTTTTCAAAGGTCCAGACTCGATATGAAGAAGCACCACGTCGGCCATTCGTTACCCAAACTTCTTCTTGCTTCATGTAGCTAAGTCCGAGGAAGCTCTTCCGCACGGTTGCATACACCACAACCTTGGCGAAAGTAAATCCATCTACCCTCCACTTGACATCATAGACGCCAAAGCGGCCGGCGATTTTCATCATGCGCTCCCGAAGCGGAACGACTGCCAAGCTTCTGTCTCGAGGTCCCAGCAGAAGCTTAATGCCTCGACTGCGTCCACGTCAGCTTTGTCCATATCCTCGGGGTGAACCCCTTGCGCGACGTATAGAACATCATGCTCGCAGTGGGTAGGGTTCCGAGGGTTTCCGTACTTCAGAAAAATTTGAAGCGCTTTGATTAGGTCTTCCATTTTATCCTCACTTCTTTGAAGTTCGTTAGTTAGTTGGGCATTTGCAGCCCGCTCAGAAGCAAGAGTTGCGATTGCCTCGTGGTTCACCTTCTCAACGGCACGCTGCGTCTCGAGCTCCGCCTTCCAGTAAAGAAGCTGAGATTCCAGCGACTTTACCAGTTGAGCATACGCTGAGCAGCGCTTGCATGATTCCATTATGCGCGGACGATGAACTGCTCGAAGTCATCAGCTGGAGTTTCGAGCCACTCCTTGCGGTCGTCTGCACGTTGACCGTTGAAGGCGAGGTCGATGGCGTCCTTGTCGTCTTCGTCTTCCATCGTGACCTTGAAGAGGTACTGGTCCGGGTTGTCGAGGAACTTCGCGAACTGCGGCGTCTTCCACTTCGACAGACCTTTGTAGTAGTTCTTCGACCAGCCTTTCAGCTTCACTCCGTCGCCAGCTTCCCAGTCCTTGAAGTCACGCTCGGTGAAGAACTCGATTTCGCTCTTGTCCTTGAGAGTGACGACAATCACTGGAGTACGAAGGATGTGGATGAAGCCCATCTTGAACAGCTCTGGCCAGAAGTGGTCGATGAGGTTCATGATCAGACCGCAGATGTGGAAGCCATCAACGTCCGCGTCACTTGCGACGGCGAGCTTGCCGAAGCGAAGCTGAGAGAGGTCGGTGACTGGAACACCGATCTGTAGGCCGATGATCGTAAGAATCTTTTGGATTTCGTTTGGCTCGACCTTCTTGCCTGCGGCTTCCTTCTCTTTCTTCTTGTCCAGGCCGAGGACGCGGCTGATTTCCTTTTCACGCACATTCAGTGGCTTGCCCTTCATCGGGAACGAAGCGATGTATGGGTTCTTACCACGACCGCCTTGAATCGACTTCGATGCGCTGTCACCCTCGGCCAGGAACAAGATGCACTTCTGACGATCATGACGTTCCATTGCATCCGAGAACTTGTCGACCTTGCGAGGGTCTGCCTTGCCAACTTCCTTGTTGGCCTTGCGAAGGTCCTTCATGAGGTCCGCTTGTTCCTTCGCTTTCACCCAGTCCAGGACCGACACGATGATCTCGGAGTCCATGAGCTTGCGGATGAACTTGTCGGGCACCTGCCACGAGGTCTTCCACTCACTTGGGGGAGAGAGCATGTTCTCCTTCGTCTGCGAGGAGAACCGTGGACGGTTGACGTTCGCGCTGATGTAGATGCGAACGTGGTTGCGGATGTCGGATGGCGACACCTCGACCTTGTGCTTCTTCTTGATGCGTTCGCGGAGCGCATCGACGATCTGGTTGATGCAGTACGTGACGTGAGTGCCGCCTTGGTAGGTCTCGACAGAGTTTACGAATGAAATCTGCTCGAAGCCTTCGGACTTCGACACACCGACCTTGAAGTCCTTGTTCTCGTCGTACACGTACTCGTCCGCATATAACGCGATGTAGTCGCTGAAGTCACGAATGAGGATGCGTTCGCCGTTTACGTAGAACTTCACCTTCGTGTTGGTCGCAGCTGCATCGACAACCTTCTTGATGATCTTCAGCTTGTGGTCCTCATCCATGCCATCGAGCTTGAAGAAGGCATAGTCAGGTGTGAACGTGATCTTCGTGTAATGCTTGTCATGATCACGTACCTTCGGCTCGCTGCGTTCGCGCATGCCGTTGGTGAACTCCTGACGGAATAGCTTCTTGCCATCGGCCGACTCGATCTTGAACGAAGTCGAGAGGACGTTTGTCAGGGTTGAACCGACACCATTGGTACCGATGAGCTGCTGGTCTTCATCGTCGTTGAAGTTTGAGCCAGCACGAAGGTTCGAGAAGACGGTCTCGGCGATGTACTTGCCCGTTTGAGGGTGGACTTCAACCGGGATGCCACGACCGTTGTCAGTTACCGAGATCGAACCATCTGCCTCGTTGATCTCCACACGAATGGAGTCAAGGACATCTGGCGCGCGGCGGCTTTCATCGATGGCATTATCGAGAATCTCGGAGACGATCTTAATGAAGGCTGGAATCACATTAATCTGATACAGCACCATCTTCTTCGACTCAAGGTCGTACAGGTACTCGGTCGATTCATTTAATGAAGTTGAACCTGCGTACATCCCAGTCCTCAACCTGACGTGAGATATTTCATCAAGAACTTGATACGTTTGAGCAACAGTTTTTGTAGTCATATAGTGTGTCTTTCGGTAATGAATTTATTATAACCTGTTCTCAAGTGATTGTACACCTTATTTTGTCGAATTAACTGATGGCACAAGGGCAGATAATCCTAATTAAGTGCTGCACCAGTATGGTTTTTCAAATTACGGACAGCTTTCGTATCATGGTAAAGTCCAGATAAATTACGGACAGCAACGCCAATTTCTGCCGCAGTACGACATGCCATAGTCAAATTCGGCGATGTCGCCATCATATGTATACGAATCCCCGCATCGCCTGCAGTACGCTTTGACTCGAAGATACAAACCTTTTGGTAACTCAATATCGTCGATTGAAACTGGTACTTTCGGTTGATTGTTTGGATGGTTCTTGCTGGTCAATTTCATGGTGAACCTCAGTGAGTGTGTATGGGCTATTGTATAATGCGCATTTTGCCAAGTACATGCGGTAGCCCTGAATGCAGAAAAAGCCCGCGCAAGCGGGCTTTTTCTTCTACTTCGTCTTCTGATTAACGACGACGATCGTGTCGACGATCGGACCGTCGATCATAATGATCACGGTCTGAATTGGCGCCAATCACACCGCCAACAACTGCGCCTGCAGCAGTTGCTCCAGTAGAACCGCCGCCAATCACATTTCCTAGAACGCCGCCAACTGCAGCTCCAGTTAGAATGCGATTATCGTGATCAGATGCGCAACCCGTCAAGGTTGCAAGCGTCATTGCACCAGCTAGAATATATGCACGCATAAATATTTCTCCTTATTTTTGGTCCAGTTTATCTTTGGAATCGTCCTTATTTGGACGAGTAGTGTCTTGGTCACCGTCAGTGGTGGCGTCCTTTGCTGCCTGTGGCACCTCCTTCAAAACATCCGTCGATTTCCCCATCACTTGGCCAGCGACAAATTTAGGGCTGTGAACCACTGTGCCATCGCTCTGTTTATCAAGGAAGAAATACGCGGCCAGCGCGAGAAAAAGAATGACAACAGCAATTACAATCTTACGTGCGGTTTTCTTGTTGTCAGTGGAAACCACAGGCGTGTTGCCTGTAGACGGGTCTGGCTTATTGATAATAAAGTTGCCAGTTTCTGGATCAATGTCCATAGTGTGTATCTCCTTGGGTTAGTTGATTTGAAGCTGCTGCACCACACGTGCACGCCGTTCAGCAGATCGCACAGCACTTCGTTCTTGTGCAGCAGCTTGCTTAGCTTCATAAGAAGCCAATCGCGGATGAGATTCCAGCGATGGAATCTCACGTGGTTTCAAAGCTGTGATGGGGGCCTGCTCAGGAATTATAAACTCCTGAGGATTGGCATGAAAGGCCCAATACGAGATAGCAAACAGCCCAAAGGTGACGAAGCAAACAAGCGCTGTTAGCACAATAGCTCTACCTAGTGAAATACGTTTGTCCTTTTCAACCATGACATCTCCCAGCATCACACATCCGTGACTTAATATTTATAAGAAGATGCCATGGATTTGATTACTTGCGTGTGCAGGTGGCAAGCACTACCTTGCCACCCGACAAGGCCGCCCGATTCGTGTCTTTGGCGGCCTCACACGCTTCTTTAGAATTGTATTCGTGAACAATGGTGGTGGGCCTCTCTGGCCCACCAGTGACCACAATAACCATGGCCAAGACGTATGGAATAATCATGATTGCGCCAATTTAAAGGACTTCAGAAATGAAATGAAATCATACTCGCGTGAACTGCGTTCATAATCAATGGTTTCAATAACCTCGCCTACATCATTCCGACGTTCATAACGGAACATTATTTTGGGATTCTCAGGTTTGCTGAACAGGGACTTCCAGAAACCGTTGTACGATGGCGTATCGATAACGTGATAGGCTTCGTAGAAATAATCAGGCACTACAATAGCTGCAGCCGTTGCTGCTTCATTCAAGCTCTGCTCGTCCTCATAAAAAATAGAAGTTGGCAACTTCAATGTTTCTGCGAAGAAACATGCCTTGTCATAGGCGGCAATCACGCCAGCCGAGTTGAGCGCGTCCAAGATCACGATCACTTTGTCGTTTTGCGCCCAATTATCAAAAGCTTTCCGCTCAATGCTAGGTGTGTTGTCTAAGGGAAACATGTCTGATGCAATCAGGTCAGCGTGCATCTCGCTTACAGCATGAGCCGTTTGCAGACCGCGCTGGAGTGGAGATAGATACAGCCCAGCAACGAATGAGTAGAAGCGGTACGATGGAGTCATTGGTGTTCCTTTTGAAGTTCGTCAGATTTCTTTTTCACTGCAGCTTGATGCCAGTTCAGCCACACGGTAAAGGCATTATAAACTGGGGCTGCATACCGCTGGCGCTTTTTCTTTCTCATTTTTTCTTTCTCGTAGTTTCATGGCTAATAATGTTAGTACCATTTTCCAGCGTGTTTACGATAACGTTTATTTTGTGTATCAACTATGTCCATCCATGATTTTCTTTTTGAATCTACAACAATAGGTTTTTCTTTTTCGTTTTCGTTTTTTATGATTGGATCGTTTATATAAGGGTCAAAATTGAGCGACAATTTTTCTCTAATATAATAAATGTCAGCATTATCATTTTCAAGTTTAAGCGAGAGATTAAATTTCTCATTAAGCGAAATAATAAACGTATTTGCAAGATTCACATTTGAATTTCTTGTGTAACTACCAAAAGTTTCTTGAATAAGATTAGATACTTTTTCCAGATTAATTTTTAGATTTAATCTTCTAATGTATTTTAATGCCCAAACCCATGCGTTATATTCATTCAGTAATGTTTTCTCTGAGATATAAGAGTACGATGGAAAATAATCAATGGAATCAATGGAATTAACAGGAATCTGCTTGCTTTTGCAGTGCCCCAACTCATGAGCAAAAATTAAAAAATCCAGCGCACATTTTGGAATTGGTGCACTGATAAAAGTTTTCGTGTCAGTTTTGGCTTCAAATTTTTGACATGGATAAAATCCAAGCTTGTCTTTTTTCAAACGATAAATGACATAGTCATAAAAGTCTTTTCCACCAATCTTAAATGTCATAACAACATACTCCCACTCAGTGCACGGATACAGCATTAGTTAGCAAATAAGGTTTACGTGGCCATTATAGCACGCAACCTCCACAAAGTACATACAAATCGATAGGCAAAAAAATACCCGGAAGGACCGGGTATTTTTAAGTTAGATCTGAAGCAACCACCAGATTTTATAGAGTAGCTTTCAGTGAATTGCGCCATTTTATGCCCTCTTCAATAAAGGACAGCGCTTTGCCAATGTCATCACCAGGAACTACCGCATCCCAGGTGTTGACAGTAATCCAGAGGCGCTCATCACCCGTAATGGACAAGAGACGGTCACTGTGGGTGCTCATGATTCTTGCGAGTGAAAGCTTATTGAAGATGTTGCCCGATGTTGCAGCTTCAAGGACATCAGCCGCGGTGCGCTCGTTCAGTCGCTTAATTCGAGTTTGTTCGGTTGTCGATACAAATATTTTGAAGATGTCCCAGCCCTTGGTCTTGCAATACTTCTCATATGACGCAAGGCCTTGTGGCTCGAGGATGATGACTGGCGGCATGTTGCCGTTAACCCTCTTTTCCATCTCAGCATGAGTAACACCGTAGCGATTTCCGCGGAAGGTGACGGTCTCAGCTAGTAGGTCCTCGCGCTCGAGGCGCTCTACTTCTTCGAGCGTGAGGAAGTAGTAGTCGTACCCATCGATTTCACCAGGGCGAGGATCGCGCGTTGTGAAACCTACGATGCGGTTGAAGCCTTGAACGGCTAACCGTTCAATCAAGTAGCTTTTACCTGAGCAAGTGGGAGCTGTGATGGTGACGAGGGTCGGCTTAGTGAAGTTCATGGGATCACTCCTTAAAAGCACATTGTATCACCAAGCTCAACCCTTATACACGCCATCTTAGGTCGTAACCCACTTACGGAGAATTTTCTTTGCTGCGCGGGCTTCATCAC
>NZ_JAZQPV010000089.1:0-18018 GCF_045628685.1 Acinetobacter sp. | reverse complement strand
CCCTTCCCGAACTCAGAAGTGAAACCTCTTTGCGCTGATGGTAGTGTGGGGTTACCCATGTGAGAGTAAGTCATCGCCAGCTCATTAATTCCAAAACCCCCTCCGCCACAGGCAGAGGGGGTTTTTTTTATGCGCGGAAATAAAGGTAAAAAAGAAAATAAAAAGCAAAAAAAAAGAAAAGTTTTCGCAGGGAACTAAAAAAGATCAACAGAAGCTTTTATTCCAGTTGCCGCCGGGCATGTTTAAAGGCGGTTCTCAAGCCTTCTTCCAAGGTGGGATGGTAGAACGGTTTCTCCAGGATTTTATCCAGGCTTAGGTCTTCAGCGATCATCCAGCATAATAGATGTGCCATGTGTTCAGCGGACTCAACGAAAAGTTCGCTTCCTAAAAATTTACGTGTTGTTTTATCAATATAAACTTCAATAGCCCCTTGGTTTTTACCCAAAATGATTGCCCGACCTTGATTTTTGTAGGACACAAATCCGGTAACAAATTCAATCTTGGATTGAGTCAGCTGTTTGAAACTCTGCCCCACAATAGCCATTTCTGGTTGGCTAAAAACAATGCCTAGTGGGGCCAGAGTTTTGATATTTTTAAGTTTAGGAAAGTTTAGGCAATTATGAACTGTAGTTCGTCCTTCGTGAGCCGCTTCATGCTGAATGGGAGAGTTGCTATGTGCATCACCAATAATAAAGATTGGATAATCAGCCAGCTGTTTAGTGTGCAGATCTACAGGAAGTTTTTTTAGATCAGTAAATTTAGAATCAATGTTTTCTAGACTTAAACTATCTAAATAACTGTTACGTCCCGTTGCGACCAATAAATAATCGGCAGTGAAACTACTCTGAGTCCCCTTTTCTATGTAATTGATTTTAACTTGATTACGAAATTTTTTGACTTGTTCTGGAAGGATTCCAAACTTGATATTTAATTCTTCACTTAAGCTCATCTGAGCAATATTCTGTAGTTCTGGACTAGTAAGAGAGCCAACTTTACGACTACGTGCAAACACAATGGTTTGAATGCCTAAGCGTTGCATAGCTTGTGCAAGTTCAAGAGCTATAACACCACTGCCAATTACTGCTAATGATTTGGGCAGGGTTTCTAGTTCAAAGATTTGATCAGATGTAATAAGTTTTTCGCCAAGTTCATTTTTCCAGTCTCTATTAATAGTGGGAGTAGATCCAACCGCGATAATAAAACTTTTAGCTTGGTAATGTTGTTGACTGACTTGAACTGTATTTGAGTTAATGAAATGGGCTTTCCCAGAGATTTTATGGCTAGCTTCCCAACTCTCAACTTCTTTTAATACTGCATTGGTAAAGTAATCTCGAAGCTCTCTTATGTGTTGCATTACTTGAGAAGTATCTATTTTAGCTGAAACCCTTAGCGCAACTTCTTGGGCATTTTGAATATCGTGCATTCTGTTGGCTGTGGAGATTAAAACTTTACTTGGCATACATCCAACACGCGCACAAGTTGTATCCCATGGACCGTTATTAATAATAAGAATGTTTTGGGTATGCTTTATCGCTTCTTTATACGCTGATATTCCTGCAGTACCAGCACCGATGATAATGATGTCGTACATTGTGAAACAACTCTCATTTTTATATTTTTTTAAACTAACACAGTTAAACATTTATCATGCTTTTGTTTACATAAAGTACTATGTATGATTACATATCAGTCAATATAAATTAAATGACAACACTATTTTTATAGGGATTCTGGGGATTTTTTTAATGAGCAAAAAACAAATAAGTTTGAAGCTTTCAACTGTTACTTTAGCAGTTTTATTGGCAAGTTGTGGCGGTGGTGGTAGTGAAGGATATTTTAATCAAGAAGGTTCTTCTAATAATTCTGGTGGTTCTGATAATGCTGGTAATATTGAAGAAGTCCAATCTCTAGAAATTTCAAGTATTCAATTAAATGATACAAGTGGCAAAGAAACGCAGTTGGTTTCAGCTTTAGGTGTAGTAGCCACAGTAAAAGTCACTGATGGTAGAGGCAAACCTGTTGGTGGTGCTTTAGTGTCATTCAGTGGCGAAAATATGACATTTAGTACAACTAATAGTGCTGTATTTACCAATGCTGATGGCGAAGCTGTGATTGGTATTACTCCGACAGATTCAAATATCACAGGTGCGTATCTATTAGCTGTGAATGCTAACTTGAATGATATTAATGCAACAAAATCTAAAAATGTCAGTTTTGTGAAGACAGATATTGTCATTGATTCCTTTAAAGCAGCAAGTAGCTCATTAGAATCAGGCGGATCTACACTTCTTACACTTTTAATTAAAGATACTGAAGGTAATTACCAAAATAATCAACAAGTTAGTTTTACAGCTGGATGTGGTACGTTCAGTAATCCTACTGTTAGTTCATCAAGCGAAGGTAATGTTTCTAATACTTATTATGCTTATGATGCTTCAGGAAAGTTATGTAGTGGTAACCAAAAAATTACTGCTACTCCCAAAAATTCACCTGCAAGAGCTGAATCTTTATCTTTAAATATCCAAGCTGCAACAGCGACTTCTATCGTTTATACTGCAATTGAAGATCTCAAAATTCCAGTTCAAGGTAGTGGTTCTTCTTCAAGTGGTCAATTAGAATTTACTGTGTACTCAAATGGTGCTGTGCTTCCTAATCAAGATGTGACACTGAGTTTAAATAAATCACCAAAAGGGGCGAGCTTCGTTAGCCTTGGTAATACCTTAGATCGTACAGTTAAAAGTGACAGTAATGGTAAAGTCGTTGTAAATGTATATCCAGGCGATGTTCCTGGTCCTGTAGAAATTAAAGCAACTTTACCGAGCGGATTCAGTGCACTCTCGAAAAATATAACCATTACAACAGGTCGCGCGACTCAAAATAGTTTCAGTTTGTCGGTCTCTAAAAACTCTTTAGAAAATGATAAAGATGGTGATGTGACAACTATTGTTGCTCGTTTAGCTGATCGTAATGGTAACGATGTGCCAGATGGAACTGTTGTTAACTTCATTACAGAAGGCGGTAAAGTTAGGGGTGCATGCTCAACTAAAGATGGTCAATGTTCCGTTGAGTTAAGCACTCAAAACCCACGTCCTGCTGATGGTCGTGTATCTGTGCTTGCTTATGTGGAAGGTGACAAGAGTTATATTGATACCAATGGTGATAATATTTATACCTCAGGTATTGATACATTGTTCAACAATATTGGTAGCTTTTTCCGCGATGATAACGAAAATAATCGTTATGATAGTACAATTGGTGAATTTAAGTATGATCGTCCACTTACAAGTTCACCTTTAGTATGCGGGATTTCTTCATTCTCTCAACCTAATATTGCAGAGACATGCGACAATCAATTATCCGCAATTTTACGTCAACAAATTGTTTTATATTTCGCTGATAGTACTGGCACTATTCGTGACTTAACTGCTACAGGTTCTTCTTTAAGTTTCAATCTATTTGGTAATAGTGCTTTAACAACCCCAATGCCATCAGGTACTTCAATTGCAGTTACTCCTGAAGATACAACGGATAACAGTAAGTCATGTACTGCTGAGTTGGCTACAGGTAGTAACCCGATTGCCAATGTGATTAATTCGACTTATTACCAATATCGCTTAAAAGATTGTGCTGCTGGAGATAATTTCAAAATTACAACCACAGCTCCAAATGGTAAAGTTTCGAATTTCTATGCTACTTATCGTTAAGTTTTAAGAATAAAAAAACAGCGCTTCGGCGCTGTTTTTAATGGGGGAGATTTAAATTGAAGTTCCCATACTCACTCCAACCGTAGGTCGAACATTCATCGAGCTACATCCTGTAAAGACACATGAAATAAGTAGTATAAGAATCATTTTATTCATTGAGCAATCCTAGTTTTTTCGCTTCATTAAATTGAAGAGCGTATGCCACTTCGACATATCATTAAAATTGTTTTTGGAAGCTCATTATAATATTTTGCAAATTAAATTACGTCTGTAGCAGACACTTGAGTACTGGTAATCAATTGATAAATAACACTAACTTGGGCTTGTTCAACAATATTGAGCAATTGATTAATTGAAGCCAGATTACCTTGTTTCTGATCGGAACGATTCACGATAGCTGATTTAAAATCTTTATAAATCAAAATTTTAAATCTATCTGAGTCATTTGACCTATAACACTTAGCTAAGCATTTAAACTATGAGTTCAACCAGTAGCTTTCAGCAAAGGTCCGTGTATTACAGGTCAAAATTAAACTGAAGAAAGCACTATAAACAACGTGCTTAATCCTCCAGTAAATCCATTTGCTTTGCGAGTTGATATAAGTTATTTGAACGGTTGCCGGTACGGCAGAACATTAACACAGGTTTTGGAAGTTCATTGAAATGATTGGCAAATGTACGAACGTCGATTTCAGTAATTTGACCTGCAACAACAGGTTGAAAAACATAATCCAAACCTGCATTGCGTGCAGCTTCTTCGATTTGTGCACTTGTAGGTTGTTCTGGCCCACCTTCCATATCCGGACGGTTGTTGATAATTGATTTAAAACCCTTCTCAACTACTTGTGCTACCTGTTCCGGGGTAATTTGACCTGCAAAGCCGACATTTTCGCTCATTTCGTCACTCCATCATTCGTTAAATAGATTTATGCTTTATGATAGCATTAAGCTGAAACTCGAGCTTAATCTGTTGAAATTTTTATAAGCGATTACAACCATAAAATAACGCAATGGAGCGCGTATGCATTCCTATACAGTTGAACCACTGTATGTAAATAGTGGGCAAGAGGTTATTGCTGCAGATTTTTATCGTCCTAAAACTACACAAAAACCTGCAGTAATTATTATGGCGCATGGTCTGGCAGCCCTACGTCAATTTAAACTGATTCAGTATGCCAAACGTTTTGCTCAAGCGGGTTATGCAGTGGTATTGTTTGATTATCGTTATTGGGGTGGGAGCACAGGACGTCCACGTGAATTGGTATCGATTCAATCCCAATTAGAAGATTGGCGAACCATGATTGCGCATATTTTAGAGCGAAAATCAGTAGATACGCGACGGATCGTACTTTGGGGTACCTCTTTAAGCGGGGGGTATGTCTTAAATTTGGCGGCAGAATTAAAAAATGTTCAGGCTGTAATTGCACAAATTCCTTTCGTGGATGGAACAGAAAGTGCAAAGCTTTACTCTTTACAACAACTACCGAAAGCATTAAAAATATCAAGTCAGGACTATATGGGTGCAAAAGTGGGCATGTCCCCGAAAACTTTACCGGTGGTGAGCAAGAAAGGTTTATGTTTTATGCCGACAGCCGATAGTTATGACGGATATTTATCCATTGTTAATCCAGATTATTTTTGGAGTGGCGAGATTCCAGCACGGATTTTTTTTAATTTAATTCGTTACCGTCCTATTCAAGATGTGCGTAAAATCAGTGTCCCTGTTCTGTTTATTGCTTCGAAACAAGATAGTCTGATACCTATTGAGTCAAGTCGGGAAACAGCAACCAATATTGCCCCTTATGTACAATATCATGAGTGGGATATGCAGCATTTTGATATTTATCATGGTCAATGGTTTGAAAAAGCCATCTCTACCCAATTAGACTTCTTACATCAACATATTGGAGTAAGCTAAATGATTATTGTGTGTCCGGCATGTGGAGCTAGAAACCGAGTGCCAGAAGATAAACTTGAGGCAAATCCAAACTGTGGCCAGTGTCAACATGCGCTTATTCCTTTGGCTCCCATTGAATTGAATGAACACAATTTTAGTAACTTCGTCACTCATAGTGATTTGCCTGTACTTATTGATTTATGGGCAGATTGGTGTGGTCCTTGTAAAATGATGGCTCCTCATTTTGAACAAGTGGCCAAACAAAATCCGAAAGTAATTTTTGCGAAAATTAATACGGAACAATCACCCCGACTCAGTGGCGCTTTTAATGTGCGGAGTATTCCCACTTTAGTTTTGATGAATAAAGCCAACGAAATTGCTAGAATAAGCGGTGCTTTACGATCTACAGAGCTGCAACAGTGGCTGGATCAACAATTAAATGCCAAAACTGGGAGCTAATGTGTCAGATACTCATATAAAACCTGAAGGAACCCTTTCCCTTCAAACCATTGCGATGCCGGCAGATACCAACTGGAGTGGTGATGTTTTTGGTGGGTGGATTGTTTCACAAATGGACTTAGCAGGCGCAATTCACGCAGAGCGTTTTAGTAAAGGGCGTTGTGCCACCATTTCGATTAATCAGATGACTTTTTTGGTTCCGGTAAAAGTTGGTGATGTCATTAGTTGTTATACCAAAATTTTAAAAGTGGGGAATACTTCAATCCAAATGCAGATTGAAGTATGGGACAGCCATGACGATTCACGTGAACCCCTTCGTGTGACTGAAGGGGTGTTTACCTTTGTCGCGGTAGATGTAAAAGGTGGAAAGCGTCAAATTCCAGAGGATGTAAAACAAAAATATTTAGCATCACACCCTGCATAATAAGACATCATAAAAAAGCCCAATCATGCTTGGGCTTTTTTATTTGAATTTTTAAACCAGCATCTGGTTTATTTTAAGTTAAGAAATTTTTACATATCAAAAAATTCATCACTTAAACCAGTTTTAAATAATCATAATAAGATTATTTGTTTAATTGTGACTTGGATACCCAAGCCCAGAGCATTTCGCATTGAATCGGTTCTTCACCCGATTCATCAGTTACTTTTACTGTAACTAGCGTTTCACCTTTTTCGGTGCTTTGCATCAGTTTTTGCTGCTCATCGGTGAGTGTTGCAGTTGCAATCATGGCACCCCTAGTTGGGCGTTTAAAATCAATTTTGAAACTTTTAATAAGTACAATACACGAGTCAGGGACATTCATTCCTGTAACAAAACCGGTGGCTGTTTCAGCAATTAATGCCATGGCGCAGGCATGCACCTGACCAATATGGTTTCGTGTGGCATGATGGTTTTCAATTTTTACCACTACTTTTGAGTGGCTTAATTCCAGATAGCGAATATTGGCGCTACCCACCATCGGCACGACCCGACCAAACGCTTTGCTCCACAGTGTACTGCGGATTCCTTTGGGTAGTTTAGACGTTGCTTTAACCAGTTTTGATAAGCGATTGGTCGGTATCATAAAGTTCCTAGAGGTTTTATTGCATCAATGCATTAGTCTTTAAAGTTATTAAACTGCAAAGGTACACCAAATTGTTGTTCTTTTAAGAAAGCCATAATTTGTTGCAAAGTATCGCGTTTCTTGTCAGTTACACGAATCTTGTCGCCTTGAATAGAAGATTGCACTTTAATGCCGCTTTCTTTAATGGCTTTATTAATTTTTTTTGCGGTATCTGAGTCAAGACCATCTTTAAGCTTAATCACTTGAATAACATTTTTACCTGAAGCAGTCATTTTTTGTGGGTCAAGAGCCTGAATATCCACCTTACGTTTAAAGAAATGATTTTCCAGCATGCTGTATACTTGTTCACATTGAAAATCGCTTTCTGTTGTAATTTTGATTTCTTTATTTTTTTCGCTCAATTCAATAGAAACGTCTTGGCCGCGAAAGTCAAAACGTGTCGCAATCTCTTTTTGCGTGTTTTGAACGGCATGATTTACTTCAAAAATTTCTAATTCAGAGACAATATCGAAAGAAGGCATGGTTTAGACCTTTACAAAGGGAAAGAATATCTGAGATGCTAGGGATGTTTTCTTCATTTGCCAAGTGTTGTTTACATCAAAGGAGTGCACAATGATCCGTAAACAAGAAATTACAACATTTGAGTTCCCAGAAAATGCAGTTATCTGGGATGTTCGTGATACAAAAGCCTTTGCCGAAGGTCATGTAAAAGGTGCTGTAAATCAGCCCATAGATGACTTGAATGCAGACAGCTTAACTCAGGTGGAGTCGGATCAGCCCATTTACATTTTATGTGGTGGTGGAAGTAAAGCACCGCGTGCTGCTGAAAAGTTAGAAACCTTAGACGGCTCACGTGAGTATGTTGTATTGATGGGTGGCACTCGTGCTGCGCGCGATGCAGGATTCCCTTTAGAACAGGGCGCTTAAGAAAAAAGCACCGTAAGGTGCTTTTTTCATGGCTAGAAATGAATCCAATTCATCCCTCTCTATTTAAAGGAGGGATTTTATTTTGCTGTGTTTTTAAAGCGAACTTGTTGGCGGTTTCTGATAGTAAGGCTTTTTCGGTTTTACTTTTTTAATAAAACGTCTTGGATTGAGTTTATTGACCCAATATGAAGTGAGGGGGCAGGCTTCTGCTAAAACTTGAGCAGCCATAACCTCACTACACAGTGGTGCAAATAAAAAGCCTTTGGAGCCTAAAGCAGTAAAAGTATAGATTTCAGCATCTGGCTGGATTTTTCCAAGCAAGGGGAAATAGTCAGGGCTTTGTATCCGTACTGATGCACGACCTTGCCAGGTTTTCACAGGCGGCAAAGATTGCGCATAATTTGGAAAGACACTGTGGAGCATCGTATAGTTATGTATATGATCTTCAGTTAAGACTTCATTATCATTGCGATCCGGATGAAATGAAGCGCCTAAAATCAGATGCTGCTGATCCAGCTGCATGCAATAACCCCCGTAGCTATATGCCTGTTCCGGCTGCAACGGCTCACTCGCATTATTCACCCAACTGACTTGACCACGATTTGGTTTAAGTTTTGGAAATTGTTGCGCAAAGTTTTTGCTATTTAGGGCGGCACAAACAATCACATGATCAAATTCACCCAAACATTGCTGCTTGCTGTCGATCACTTGAATGTTAGATGCGGTCTTTAATTCAACAACTTCCGCTTGCTGAAATTGAATTGCAGGATGCTCTAAGATTTGATCACGTAATTGATGCGGTGAAACCGTACCCGCTTGTAATAATTTCAAACTCGAAAATTCGGTTTCAAGCTCACTTTGATTTACTTTTTCTGCAAATACCCCGTGTGGATATTGCTCTGCCAGCTCAAGTAAATCATCTTCCTGTTTAAGCGCCAATTGGTTCACCTGAGTTGGGCGAAAAGCTTTGAATTTTTGATAATGCGGAATGGCATATTGCCATGCCAAAGTGACCAGATGCTCAGCACTTTGCTCAATGCGACCTAATCTGGGATTGAGTAATGCCAGTGGATTACCAGAGGCTCCCGCCAGAGGCGCTGATTGATCGTAAATTGTGATTTGATGACCACGACTAGCAAATGCATAGGCACAACTTAAACCGGCTATTCCTGCGCCAATAATCGCAATTTTACGTTGTTTAAATGCTGAAGCTGAATTTTTTAATCTGGATGGGTCTGTCTCTATGGATTTTGACTGAAGCACTTGTTGATCTTCAACTTCTGGAAGATTCCAGATTGCTGTAAGCATTTGACGTTTATGCTTAAAGCCGGGTGGAAGAGAAATTGTCATTCCATGCGCGTTTAAACCCCGTTTTAAAACACCCGCCACACTAAAAGATGAAAAAGTCGTTCCATAGTCAGAAAGTCGGACAATATGGCTTAAAACATTGTCTTGCCAAAGATCGGGATTGCAAGAAGGTGCGAAGCCATCTAGAAACCACGCATCTACAGCTTTGGTTTTGGCAATGACCGGCAAAACATCATTGGCATCGCCAAGCCATAGATCAATGGAAAAACGATCGTCAGGAAAGTTCAGTCGGTGACAGCCGGCGATAGGCAGTGGATATTGCTCGATCAGCTGCTCGGCTAAAGGCTGCAGTTCTGACCAGACCTTGAGTGCACGAATGAAATCGGCTTTCGTAAGTGGAAACTTTTCTACACTGATCAAGTGCAGATGACTTTGGTTATTAGGACGAAGCTGTTGCCACATTTGCCATAACGCCAAAGCATTTAGCGCTGTACCAAAGCCAGTTTCACCAACACAAAAGTATTCAAAATCCTGCAGCTTTGCCAAACGTGTTGCAAGGTTGTTGCCCTTTAAAAAGACATGTCGGGTTTCGAGTAAACCATTGTCTCTGGAAAAATAGATGTCGCCAAACTGTTTGGAAACAGGAATATCAATTCCGTCAACACATTGCCAATCAAGATCAGCAGTTTGAATTGCACTCGACAAAAGCTAAGCAACCTTTAAAGCAAAAGAGAGATGTTTTACCATTGACGACGACGTTTGGTATAGACATAACTTGCAATCAAGAAACCCAGCAAGACACCGACTGCAATGGTTGCAGCACCGTATAAAAACATTTGTGCACTACGTTCACTTTGTAAAACTTGAACTTGGACACCCAAGCTGTCATTTTTCAATTGCAGTTCCTGGTTTTGCGACAAGGCATCTAAATTGGCTTTTTCCAATTGTTGTAAGCGGGTGGCCTGATCCTTAACTAAAGCTTTAACTTTAGCTTCTTGCAAGACTTTATTTTTTGCAAGTTGTTCGGCCGTTAACGGTTTTGTTTCTAAAGGTAGACCGTTGGCATCAATGCCCCCGGCAGCAGGAACAGTGCCGGGTTTATTTGCAGGCAACGTTTGTGGTTTTTGGGGCTGTGGCGGTGGTGTTGCAGTCGTTGCTTGAGCAGCAGTCGCTACATTAGGAGCGGGAGCAACAGGAGCGGTTTCTACCGCCCATGCAGTTGAACAGATAAGAGATAAACCCAATAAGCTTGAAACAACAACGCGCATGATTTTATCCTTGAGGGAAAGCTTTATTAAAAGGTTTCACATCAATATGACCGTATACGCCTTCTTTTAAGAAAGGCTCTTCTTGTAGCCATGCATCAAGCGCTTCACGTGAGTCAAAGTCAACAATAATGGTACTGCCATAGAAACCGGCTTGTGGATTGCCAGGATCTTTAGGCATGGCACCTGCAACAATTAAGCGACCTTCATCATTTAATTTTTGCAGACGTTCAAGATGTTGTGGGCGAGTAGCAAGACGTTTTTCTACTGTACCTTCGTTATCTGTACAGCTTACGACGAATAAGGGCATATTCTTTCTCGATCGGTTGACCTAAATTATTCTTCAGGCGACTTAAAATGTTTGCGCAAGATAATAAACTGAATAATGATAAAGGAAAACATCACAATCATGTCACCAAATGCAGTGAATTCGCCCCAATATTTTCCACTTAAAAATAAAAAAGCGAAGAAAATATGTAAGCAGGACATGAATATGAACATTCCAGCCCAGGCAAAATTTAAATTCTTCCAGCCTTTTACCGTTAAATTGAAGATTGGACCAAATAGACGTTGAATCAGCGGTTTCTTGTCTTTCATCACATAAGGCGAAAGTAAGAATGCACCTGCGAAAATAATATTTAACAAAACTGCTTTCAAACGAATATAAAAATCATCGCTGAGCATTAAAGTGACGCCACCAAAAATCACCGTCATAAACAACACGATCCATTGTTGCTTGTCTAAACGGAATTTTTGTATAACAAACAAAGCCCCATATACCACAAGCATAGAAATAATCAGGCCAGTGGTTGCAACCAAAATATTATTATTATCTATACCGCCTGCAGAACCAATTAATTGAAGCAGGGGATGCTCAGTATCTTTGGGATCAACGGTTTTATATAAATAAAAGAAAATAATGAGTGGCACAAAGTCTAAAAGTGCTTTCATGTTAGAGTATCTAAATCTGATCAAATAAATGACGTAGTATAAGTGATGCAAGGCGTAGATTTACATACACACAGTAATATTTCTGATGGAACTTTGTCTCCAGAGCAACTTGTGCATGCAGCCGTTGAAAAAGGTATTCATACCCTTGCGCTGACTGACCACGATACTATGGATGGCTTAAAATTAGCTGAAAAAGTTGCATTAGATTTACCATTGAACATTATTTCAGGTGTGGAAATTTCCAGTCAATGGTCACGACCGGCAACTCAAAAAAGTTACGGGGTGCATATTGTTGCCTTGAATATGCAAAATCCAGAGCCCTTGCAGATTTTACTGGAGCAACAAAAACAGATTCGCGCCATTCGCGCAAAACAGATTTGTGATTTGCTGATTCCATTAATTGGTCAGGACATTTATGCCGATGTTATGGCCCAAGTAGATGGCATTGCAGACCGTATTACCCGTACCCATATTGCCAAAACCCTAGTCGAAAAAAAGATTGTGAACCGTCCGCAACAGGCTTTCGATAAATATATTAAAGAAGGCAAAAAAGCCTATGTGAAATTTGACGGGTTGGGTTTGGAAGAAACCATCAAAGTTATTCATGCCAGCCAAGGCTATGCCGTATTGGCACATCCAACCAAATATGATTTATCCGCTACCAATATCCGTTATTTGATTGAGATATTTGCCAAATTCGGTGGAGACGCCGTGGAGCTTCCTCCTGCAATTGAACCGGCTTCTACACGTCAGATGGTCGATCGTATGATTGAGGAATTTGATTTAAAGGTTTCTGTGGGGAGTGATTTTCATGGCGATCATATGCCATGGATTCGATTGGGCAATATCCCGCGCCTTAAAGAAGGGCAAGTGGGGATCTGGGAAAGTTTTGTTGTTTAATATTTTAACTTCTCACTCACCCTCTCTTAGAAGTAGAGGGCTAGGGAGAGGTAATAAATTAAAGCAAATTATGATCCTGCGCCTGAATTGGAGGAGGAGTTGGTTTTCCCAAAGTTCCCAGTAATTCAATCTCGATGGTACGAACCATCGCATCGAGTGGCAAGTCATTACTTTGCGTACCAAACGGTTCTTCAATTTCTGAGCTGAGCGCATCTAAGCCCAAAAAGGTATAAGCCAAAATACCGACCATTAACGGTGTTGCTAAGCCTAGAGTCGACCCTAAGCTAAACGGCAACATGAAACAGAAAAAATATACGGTACGATTCAGCAGAACCGAATAAGCAAATGGCAAAGGGGTGGTCGCAATACGGTCGCAACCGGTTTGTACCAGACTCAGTTCAGCGACATGCTGGTTCATCTGGGTATAAATAATATCCGAAATCTCACCGTCTTTAAGGGCTTGCATCAATTCCCACTGAATCAAACTCAAGGTGTATTGCGGTGCATTGGCTTGTTGGTAAAGCTGGGTTACAGCCTGTTGGCTCATGCCACTGGTTTCAACCAATGCCAGTGGGTTCGCTGTTTGATGGCGTAAACGATCACGCAGAACATTGGCAAACACAATCACATGCTGAATCACACGTTCACGGCGCCCCTGACTGAGCATACGGCAATCGCGGTCAAAATGCCGGGCATTGGCAATCAGCATGCCCCAAAGTTTACGTGCTTCCCACCAGCGGTCATAACATGCCGTATTCTTAAACCCCAGAAAAATGGATAGAACGACACCAATTAAAGTAAAGCCCACCAAAGGAAGTTCGGGGAAGTGAAAATAGCCCACATAAGATAATCCACCAATCAAAGCGGAAATAAGCATGACAACACCTAAGGGTGGTAAAACCTTGGGTAAAATGGTTCCACGCCAGGAAAATAGCAACTTAAATATGCTCGGTTGTTCGCGAACAATCATGTTATTAGTATCGTCAAAATTTTCATTAATCTTCTGCGTTAGCGGGGCTGTTGTCAATATTTGTTACATTTAATATTGAGCCTGAATAAGTCCATATTCCGCAAATGAACAGGTTTATTCTGGAGAAGTAATACAAGGATCAATCAGGCAAATTTCCAATAAGTCACAGGCAGTTAAAATACGCTGGGTTAACTGAATATCTGCATTGGAAGGTAGTGGCATACCAAAAGGATGGTTATGCGCAATCACAATGTTACTGGTATGGTGATTAAGGCATAACGCAGCAATTGATTCATCGAAATTTCACAGGAATTGAGTGAACCATAGAACATTTTTTTAAAGCTTATTTTTCTTAAATGAACATCGAGGCAAAGCACGGCAAAACTTCTTGGGCTTCATCTAGCAGTTCAAATTTCAAAAAATCTATTAGGGTTCTTGAGTTGTTCAATTCAATTTTTTTTGTTTTAAAAGCTGCGCGCTATAACGTCTTCCCAGTTCTTGGACTGCCATCAGCTGGGCATATTTGGTTTCGCCTATGCCTTGAAACTGGCTTAAATCCTGAAGCCTGAAATCAAAAATAGAGTTTAATCTGCCGACATGCTGCAACAGAAGCCGTGACAGTCCAACCGCTGAATATTGTTTGGAACCTGAACGTAAAAAGCTCGCCAACAGTTATGCATCTGACAAACTGGATGCACCGTGCTGAATCAGTCTTTCACGTGGACATTCCTGTTCTGGCCAATGTTTAATCGATGAATTCATTGTTTTTAGACTTTTTTGTTATTAATGATAGTGATTAGACCGAAGTGCTGACTTGGGCAGGACTTTATTTAATGATATTGTGAGCGCCACTGCAACACAAAGGTAGCCTGTTTGTGAGCTTCGATTTGAGTGTGATTCCAAATAAGAACATTGTTTTAGCTGTAACCGGTGGTATCGCGGCCTATAAAAGTGCCATTTTAGTTCGTCGCTTAAAAGATGCCGGCTTTAATGTCCGTGTGGTGATGACGCAAGGTGCGCAAGCATTTATTACACCACTAACCTTTCAGGCTTTGTCGGGAAATCCAGTTCACACTGAATTACTTAATCCTGAAGCCGAGGCAGGGATGGGGCATATTGAGCTGGCGCGTTGGGCCGATTTATTGCTGGTTGCGCCTGCAAGTTGTGACACCCTGGCGAAATTTGCTGCAGGTTTGGCAGATGATTTACTCAGTACATTATATTTGGCGACTAAATCTCCAGTTTGGGTTGCTCCAGCCATGAATCAACAAATGTGGGCAGCCAAAGCTACACAGCGTAATTTAAATACGCTGGTTGAAGATGGTGTGCATGTGATTATGCCGGATTCCGGTTCACAGGCCTGTGGCGATGTTGGTTTGGGACGTATGCCTGAGCCGGAGGATTTGGCACGACAAGTGACTGTGTATTTTCATAGAGCACAACGTGCCATTGCTGAAAAATTTGGCATGCTTGCCGGCAAACATGTAGTGGTGACTGCAGGGCCAACCCGTGAAGCGATTGATCCAGTCCGCTATATTTCAAACCATAGTACCGGGAAGATGGGCTTTGCCTTGGCTGCGGCCTGCTATGCCGCCGGTGCGAAAGTGACATTGATTGCAGGCCCCGTCAGTCTGGATACGCCGAATGGTGTACGCCGTATGAATGTTTCATCTGCAGTACAAATGCTGGACGTCAGCATGCAAATGCTGGATGAAGGTTGCGATATCTTTATTGCCACAGCTGCGGTGGCAGATTATCGCGTGGCTGAAGTTGCCGAGCACAAAATCAAAAAAGCCGGTAATGAGCTGAATGTTTCCCTCATTAAAAATCCAGATATTGTGGCGACCATTGCGCAACAGCAAAAACGTCCCTTTATGGTCGGATTTGCTGCGGAAACGCGTAACGTTGAAGAATATGCAGCAGGCAAGCTGGTGGCGAAAAAACTCGACATGATTGCCTGTAATGATGTATCACGTGCCGATATTGGTTTTGCTTCGGATGAAAATGCCATGATTGTGTTCTTTGCCGAGCAGTATCACATGCAGAAACGTGATCTGGAAAAAGCTTCAAAACAGGAAATTGCGCAGCAGCTGGTGGAAGCCATTCATGATGCCTTGCACCATGAAATAGAACCGGTTTAAAAAAGCTGAACATCTTCATTAAAATGCAACGAATCCGTTGCATTTTTTATGGCATTTACATTATGTTTAATACTTAATATACAAATATTCAGAACCATTAAATAGCAACAATAATAACGGCAATCATAATCCCCATTTTTAAATGGATCTTTAAAAGGATACTCACATGATCAAAAAAATTTTAGCCACAGTGGCGCTTTCAGTTGCTTTGTCATTCAGCAGCTTGAGTTTTGCAGCCAAGCTTGAACAGAATATGGATATGCTGGCAAAAAACTTTAAAGTGTTTAATAAGGCAGAAAATCAGACTGATGCGCTGAAAGCGCTGGATTATATGAAAGCTGCAGCTTTAGATGCAAAACAAGTGAAATTAAAAAATCATGATGCAAAAGCACCGAGCTCAGATGCTTTATATGATCAACTGTTGGCAGAGATTGAGAAAACCAGACTATTGGTTCAGGATGGTAAATTAGAACAAGCCAAAGTGGAAGGCAGAAAAATTGCAGCGGTTAAAGAACACGGACATGCTGTTTATAATCATCACTGAGTTTATCCACATTTATTGTTCAGAATTAAGAAGGATGAAAATCTAGAGTAAGCTAAGCCAGCAGTTTTTTCACTGATTGTCATAGCAAGCTGTATCAAACTTCTTTAGTCAGCAGAATATAAAGACAGCGCATGAATCAAGATTCAAAAAAAATGTCAGCCCATTTCAAACGAACTGACATTGCTGATTATGAGATTACTTGCAATTAATTTGAAGCCAAATCACCCTGATTTTCTTTCAAATAATCTTCAGTGCGTTGCATGGCTTCCTGAATATTGATTAACGCCGTTTCTACATCTTTTAAAGTTTTGGCATTGCCACCGCTTAAAGCTTGACGCCATTTACGTGTACCTGGCAAATTCTGGAATAGTCCCAAAATATGACGGGTAATAATGGAAAGCGGTGCACCTTCTTGCATGCGCTTGGCAATATACGGCATCATTTGCGCCATAATATCAAAACGATCTGGAGCTTCTAAATTCCAGAGTTGCCCAAGTTCAGCTAGCAGGTAAGGATTATGGTAGGCTTCACGACCAATCATCACACCATCGACATGTTTTAAATGCTCTTGCGTTTCAGCCAAGGTTTTAATTCCGCCGTTGATCTCTATCAGCAGATCAGGACGATCCTGTTTTAAACGATAGACATCTTCATAACGCAAAGGCGGCACATCGCGGTTTTCTTTAGGGGATAAACCCTGAAGCAAGGCAATACGGGCATGCACAATAAAGTTGTCACAACCAGTTTTAGCTACGGTATCGACAAAATGCAGCATTTCTTCATAAGACTGCATGTCATCAATCCCGATCCGGTGTTTTACAGTAACCGGAATGTCTACTGCATTGCGCATTTTAGCAATACATTCCGCCACCAAGTCAGGCTCTGCCATTAAACACGCGCCAATTTTATTGTTTTGTACCCGGTCGCTGGGGCAGCCCACATTCAGGTTGACTTCATTGTAACCCCAGTCTTGCGCCATTTTGCTACAGGTCGCTAAGTCTTTTGGATTGGAACCGCCAAGCTGCAATACAATTGGCTGTTCTTTGTGATTAAAGTCCAAATGACGTTTGGCATCACCATGAATGATGGCACCCGTTGTCACCATTTCAGTATAAAGAATGATATTCGGATTAAATAGACGTGCGAAGAAACGATAGTCTCTGGTGGTCCAATCCATCATCGGCGCGACACTGATTCGTGGAGATTGAGTAGTTTCAATGGGGTTGGTGAGAGTCATTAAAAATCGTGCCTTTAATCATGGTGGTGCAACCTGCAAAAAAAATCTATATTTAGATAAAGGACGCAGTTTGCATTTAGCGCCAAATTTTACACCATAATGAAAAAATAATTCATGCTATAAATTGATCAAGATGATTGGGGTTCAAAAAGAGCATTGGAAAGCGTTAGTTAACTGTCATGCAGCGATTTTAATCACTCGAAGATGTTTTTCCACTTACTTTGAAAGAGAAAAAATGCCTTAAAAGAGTAACCAAAACTCAATAAATTTTTGATATTTCAACAGGGAATAAAATCCAAGTAGACCTAATCTGACAAATGCATAGAGAAGTATAGGGATAAAGAGAGGAGGTCACAAACGAAGAGAAAATACAGTTTTATGTTTATATTAATTAACCTGTTAAATATAAGTTTCAATATTATCTTAAATTAACCTGAATCGCGGATAAGAAATTAACTTGAAAAAAAGGTGGCTGAAAGCCATTAGGGAGTTACCACACAACCTACGCCTTCAGCCACCATGTTCGATTTTACATATTTCTTCTGCATCATTGATGACTTTTTTCAGAAATTTGAAGCAAGCTATTGGGAATTTTTAAAACACAACAACAAGCGTTTTAGAATGCGGTCTTCTCAATTGAAAATTTCA
>NZ_JAZQPV010000088.1:0-5921 GCF_045628685.1 Acinetobacter sp. | reverse complement strand
AGTTCAATCGGACCTTCAAGGCGTTCAAGAAGTGTTTTTAACTGAGCTGAAGTATTTTGGTCTAACATGGCTAACGTCTCCAACGGAGTAAATGCTTATTCAATAAAGCGATATTAGGATAAATGACTGAATAGGTGAAACAGTTTGTTTTTATAATAAAGATCGGATTATTGAATTAAAAACCTTTTATCCTAACGTCTATATGCTCCGTCTCATTTCAATGAATTCTGAACAACGCGCATGAAACAATCACCCATAAAAATAAAAGCCCTGTAAAGGGCTTTGAATTACATCATTTAATATCTAATGCGCTGTTCAACTCTTAGCACTCGTCCTTTTAAATTGTTCGATAAGAAAAATAAAATCAAGCTCAAAATTGCAGATAAAATAAGCATGCTAATAATCAAGAAATTGACTACATTGCTCATTTGCTCAGCCTGATCCACTTGCTTCGAAACACTCTGTGCCATCGGGGTGAGTGTTTTTCCATAAAGTTGATGCTGCATGGTCCACAATTGTTCGGGTTTAAATCCATATTCAATAAAATGAGGATCTGTTTTTTCCGCTTTAACCAAAGCCAGAACCTGAGGAATGGCAGCATCTTTATCGACGGGTTTATGCAACAACGCGGCTTGTGCAAGTAAATAAGCCTTTACGGGATTATCTAAATTAGTCTGCTGTAAATATTGTGCCAATTCGCTTTGCTGAATATTTTTATCGTATTGAATTGCTTCGCTATAAGCATTATTTGCATCATCATTTAGATCGTATTGCAGAAAGGTTAAGCTTGACCACAATACAATAAAGGCAACCAGCCAACCGACAAATTTCAAAATGAAGGACTGAAAACGCGTATAGAAGAAGTGCATTTTCTTTAAAAAATGAATGACAAAAAATGCCCCAACAAAAGAAACAAATAGTTTTAGAATCAGCCAGCCGAACCATGACAACAGATTGGTAAAATAATCGGTATGCTGCCCGAGTTCAGCAAGATTTGCATCTACACTCACCGGCATATGCAATTGCTTCAATTCGGTGGTAATACCAAAAAAACTATAGATAAAATCATGTTGTAAAAATAAGGCCACAACTGAGGCAAGGAAAACGGTGCTACTGGTGAGGCAAAATAAGCTCAATTTGCGTTGGCGCTTTTTCAGCGCCACCACACCAGATTGGATCTGTTGCGGATTCACAGCATATTCATCTAAGGGAGGCAAACGATTTCTCCTAAAGTGCAAGCAATGAACTTAAGCGTATTCTTAAGATTTATTCACTTCACTGGTACTTGATTCTATAACCAAATGATTCAAATTTTCCTGCAAAGCACGTAAGCGGGTGGTGGCTTCAGCACGTTTTTGCATGCCTTCTTTTTGCACCTGAATCACATCATTCACTGTTTTAATGAGGGTATTTTGCACATGTTCAAGCGTTTCAATATCAATTACTGAACGTTGATTGGCTTTAGCAGTATCTACCGAGTTTTGATGCAACAAGTCTGCATTACGGCGTAACAGGTCGTTGGTCGCATCATCAATGCTATTGGCAAGTTGCACACTATTTTTTTGTTCATTTAAGGAAATGGCCAAACTGATCTGGTTTTTCCAGGCAGGTAAAGTAATGTTTTTAATCGCATAAAACTTATCCACCAACATCAAATTATTGGACTGAATAATTCGGATCATGGGTAAGGTTTGCATTGCCGATTGCTGCAAGACCTGTAAATCACTGACCCGTTTTTCCAGATTATTGGCCAGATGATTCAGGTCATAAACCTTTTGCACTGATGTTTGATCTTGGGTTTTGGTACTTAAAGTTGCAATTTCCTGCTGAATTTCCTGTTCTTTCAATTTCCCCGCAGCAATATAAATCCCCAGTTGTTTATACTCGTCTTGCACACCATGAAACATTTTATCCAAGGTATCCACACGACTTTTAAGTCCCGATTGTGAAGTTTCAATTTCGTTAACCAGAACATCAATTTGTTCTTTGGTGCTATTAAAATTCTGATCGAAACTTTGCTTGGCCCCTTTCATTTTGCTGAGCAAGCCACCAAAGAAACCCGAACTCTTTTTCTTGTTTAAAATACTGTTGGTATTCAACTGCTTTGCAACCTGCACCACCTGATTTAACTTTTGGCCTGTGGCATCCAGATCTTTATTTTGCACAAGATTCAACAATTCATCGGTATAAGTTGAAGTCTTGGTAGCAATATTTTTACCATATTCAGCGACTGCGTTATGGCTCATTGCAGACAATTCTTTACGTGCATTCATCACTTCATTAAAGTCTGAATCCTGCAAACCAATTTCCTGTAAATTCAGTTGCTGAAATTTTTGCTGAACCATATCGGTACTTACTTCAGCAGGGAGATCTTTGGGTTCAAAATCGGTCATACTTCACCTGAATATTCTGTTTAATGTGTAGGTTTCTGAAGGGATTTTCTTAAAGTTTTAATCAGATTCTCTCGGCTATTATCCAGCTTTTCCAATTCAATTGTCGAATTGCTTTGATTGCTTTGTTTAACATGATATTGCCATGCGGGAATCAAAACCTGCTGCGCCTCTTTAAACCGATCCAGCAAGCTAAAAGAAAGTTGCTGAGATAACTGCATTTGTGTAATTGCAATGTCATTACTGGCTTGCAACGTTTGTAATGTATTAATTTTTTTAGATAACCTTTCTGAAAAATTATCCAGAGGATGCTGATTCTTGACAAATTTTGGATATTCCCCCAAGAACTCCTGCGCAGCCTGAATGTATTTTGCCATTTGTTCACGAAGTCCAAGCAACTGTTGAAAACGTGCTTGCGATTTTTGAATCTCGATTTGCAATTTTTGACTTAAATGATTAGCACGGTTAAGCAATTGATCCAGGTTTTTATAATATTCGACCTGTCCCGACTCATATTCTACGTCGATCCCCAGCCACTTTTGCAAGGCATTAAATTTGCGTGCTTTTAAATATTTTTTTGAATCCGCCAAAGTTTGAATCAACTGTTCAATCGTGGAACTGAGTTGCTGGGTAAGATGTGGATCTACCCCATTGAGTAATACTGACTGGGCTTGAATAAGTTGATCCGCATAATGATTCAGACGATATTGATCATTCAGCAAAGGCACTAGATCATTACGCTGAATAGAGAGAAGTTCAGCCCGATTCACCTCAATCTCAGCCAAAGGAACAAGAACATCTATCTGTGACATAACATTAGAAACTCAATAAAATCATTTTTATACTACGGCTTTTATAAAAAATATCATGTAGTATTTTGCAATTTCCAATGCATATTTATATTAAATTGGATAAAGATTTAAACAAATTTTTAATATCATTCAGTTTACCCCCTGCTCAAGTTATAGAGATGATTCACCTCTTCTTCTACAAATTCATGAAATGTCTTTTAAGACTAATATTCCAATTTCTGTCTGGCTGAGATGAATAATGTTCTAAGCTTTTAAATGCTTCAATAAATGTAATGACAAATTTTAATAAAATATAAATTTTGCACTTCCCTTTGGTACTTACAAAAGATTTGTTCAATCTTATCCTGAACTTTTTAATCTCAAAAAGAAGTTATAAATAAAATAAACAATTTCAAATATCTATTAAATAAAATGTGATATTCATTAATTAAATAAGCCAGTTTATTCAGAATATAAAAATTATTTATTAGTCTGATGGTCGGGTAATCATGGTTAATTATTGATCAGTTCCTTATTCTATTGTTCTGCTAATACAGAAGTATTGGCCTGTAATGAAAATTTGAATAAAAAATTACTTTCATGGAACTGAACTGGAAAAATGAGATGAAAAACAAAAAATTATTTTTTAAATGGACTTCGCATGTTTTGCTTGCTTCTACAGCACTCACATCGCTTTGTATAAATGCAGCTACACCAACGATGCCTGTTCCACCAAATAGTCAGCAAGTTTTTTTTGTTGGCAATAACTGGGATGGAACAGTGACCGTCATTCGTCCATCGGGTGATTTTGGTAAGATCGGTGTGATTAACATGATTCCTGATCGCAAAGAGCGTTTGAAGGAAATCCACCTCAATCCAATTAAACTGATTGCCTATACTTATATTCAGGCCACTGCTGGAGAAGGCAACGATCAATTGGTCGATGACATGTACTCAACTCCCGACGGCAAGTCAGTGGTTGCATCGCGTCCAAGTTTTGCAGATGTGGTGTCTATCAATATTGCTACGGGAAAGATCAACTGGCGTACCCCTGTTGAAGGTTTCCGTGCCGATCATATGGCCGTTTCTCCAGATGGTCAGCGCTTAGCTGTATCTGCATCTTCAGGTAACGTCGTTCATGTTCTGGATATCAATACGGGTAAGGAATTGGGGCGCTTTGCCACTGGCGACAAACCACATGAAAACATTTTCTTTAGTGGAGGCTCAAAAATTTTGAATTCAGCCATTGGAAATGTAGAAACCTCCATGGATGCATCATGGCAAGATTTCACCAAGGGTAAACGGTTCATTACCATTGCCGATGCCAATACTTTTAAAGTGATCAAGAAAATTGATTTCCGTCCTGCATTAGATGCAGTCGGTCGCAAGGATTTATCCAATGCTGTCCGTCCCATCGTATTTAGTAACGATGAAAGTAAAATTTATGCACAGGTTTCATTTTTTAATGGCTTGGTCGAATATGACTTAAACCAGGATAAAGTCACTCGTATTGGACAATTACCGGGCAGCTCTACCATTCCGTCTGACCGGACAAAATATGTAAATGACTCCCGTCATCATGGATTATCCATTAGTGCAGATGGCGAGAAATTATGTGTTGCAGGCACCATGGATGACTATGCGACTATTGTCGACCGCTCTACCTTGAAAGCTGGCAAGCTGATCGCTGCCGGGAAGCCATATTGGGCAACGCAGACTCCTGATGGAAAAAGCTGTGTGATTTCAGAGAGTGCAACTGATGTCGTTACTGTCATTGATTTTGCTACAGGTGAAAAGGTTTTGAGTGTTCCTGTAGGAAATCATCCACAGCGTGTTCGTATCGGTTATGCACCCGCTGGCTGGTCAACCAAGTAATTCAGGTCAATCGGCAGATAATTGATAAATTGAACAGACCTGATTTTAGATTGGGTCTGTTTTTAATTTAAATGCAAGAGCAGGATTTCTGGCATGAATAGCACCCTACGACTTGGTCTTATCATTGGATCTATTGTGACCTTGTTACTCATCATTGTGGTTTATATATTTAAACCACTTTCTACAACGCCACCAAATACAGTAAAACCAAAAGAAAAACCGATTCCAACTAAAACTATATTAGAGAAAAAACGGGTACTTGCCGCACCAGTTCAAGCAAATACAGCGACGGTACCAAATCAGGCAGAATTGATTCAACAACGTGACCGACTTTATCAGGATTTTGAAGAAATCAGCAATTCATTGAGTGTAGGACAACAACCTGATTTTCGTCAGGTAAGTGATTTATTAGACAAGCAAAAACAACTTGTAAAGGCCGGCGCACTTTCAGCGAATGACGCAATTTCATATTGTCAATTTTTAAGACAAATTTTACCCGATATGGATCATCAGATTAATCAACACATTCTTCAGTTAGAGCAACTTAGGCGTACCACTTCATAAAATCAATCTTGGATTGTTATTGCATGATAAAACAATAGACTTCTTTCATAAATCATTTTTTACTCAGCTCCAGGTTATAGATTCCAGCGATTAAATTGAATCTCAAACCAAGTCTTTTGCCTCTATTATTTCGATAACGTTCGGCAAGGATCTTGAAGGTTTTTCAGGCTGCCAAAGACATGCTCAATGCCGATTCTTCTTTTATTGATTTCCTGATTATAGTTTTTGAGTTCAGGATCCAATTTACCGCGTCTTTTGGCTTTTAGTCTTTAAAACGGACAGTTAACTTGCTAATTTTAGC
>NZ_JAZQPV010000087.1:0-10437 GCF_045628685.1 Acinetobacter sp. | reverse complement strand
AGGAAACATATCACATAGGTAGCCACCATCTCCCTTGTCGAGTTCAGGTTTCATTGCGTCGAATATCTGCTCATCTGTCAGAACTGCTTTATTGGTTTTCATTATCGGTTCACGCATCGTTGCCCCCCTCCTCTTGCTTCCAGTTGCGAAGTTTCTCTTTCTCACGGGAGCGCAGCTCTTTATCCTTGTCTTTCATGCGACCAGCAGGACGTGAAAGTAGCACCTCATTCAGGTGCTGATTGCGTGGTTTAAATCCTGTCAAATCACTTGGCTTCTTTTTCTTGTTGGCCATTTCGAATTACTCCTTGAACATAAGATTATTATATACCCTCGCCCTGTCTTTGTACACCTATTTTTCATCAATGGTGAGGTCCCACTCCAGCGTGGCAATGTTCAGGTCTGCACCTAAAATCTTACACCCTGGGTGGGCCTTACGCGCATGAGCGAGCATCCATGCCTTTTCGTCAGTAACCATCCCGAGCTCTTTGCCCTCAAAGACATGGCTGAAGATTGCATCCTCTTGGTCAGCAGAAACTGGAATGGTAAGCAGAATGCTCATATATTGCCTTTAGATAAGGTCTTCCTTATTTACCGTAAGCGGTTCTACAACCTTAAAGGAAGTAGGTGTTGCCTGGTAGAACGTCCACGTGTCAAGTTCAATGCAAGTGAGGGCTGCCCATGGCTCAACGGCAGGGTTGCGACATGAGGCCTGGGCACATGTGTCGATGTTTGTCTGACCAACGATCGTCAATGGCTGCGTCATGATCGTGTGACCGGAGATTACCATTGAGCGCTCGTCATTGAAGCAATTGAGAATCTTTCGATGCTTTAAGTCCTTGACAACCTTCTCCTTAGTCAGTGGAATTCCATAGAACGGAAGGAAGATACGCCGACCCCAGACAAACGAGTCGCCACCGTCAGGCGCTTCAGTTGTTGCTAGCTCTCGGACAATCGTATCATCTTCTAGATCCTTGTCCGTAACCCGGCCAGCGAGGTGCGATGGAATTTCAGCGTGCAGGATGTGGAACTTCTTTCCATTCTTATGGTTGACGGTGATCATGAAGGGCAGTTCACCGATCATGTCCACAAGGTCGATGATCTCGGCGTGCTCATCGTCAACAATGAAGCTTGAGTCTCGCGCCCTTGCCTTGAAGGCCTGTAGAGCGGGTGCGCCCCATGACCCACCGTTTCTGAGCCAGAAGTTACCCATATACCCGCCGTGAAAGGCCTCGTACATCATCTGCTCATGATTCGCGATAGCACCATGGAAAAATTTTTCACGAAGCAGGCGCAGACAGCTGAGGGAATCAGGCCCACGGTCGACGAGATCTGTGACCGACATCAAGCGGTCTTTCTCTGGATCGAAGTTAATTCCCTTGAAGAGATTGAGGAGGGCTGGGTAGGCGCCATGCAGGTCACCGATGACGAAGTCACGGCCTTCCAGGTTTGGGCTCAGGGTCTTGAGTGCGTTTTGCATTTGGATCTTTCAATAAAATGGGCCGACACTGTGTCGGCCCATTAGATGTAGTGATTAGTTGAAGACGTCCTTGAACATCACACGAACGAAGCGGCCAGACATGTGCACGAAGAAGTTTGCGATGATGCGGAAGATTTCTGCGAACAGATCACCAATGATCAGGCTGATCGCATAAAACGGCCAGAAGAAGGTCCAGGCGCCGATGAAGCTGGCCAGGCGACCACGGTTCACGCGCGGCACAACGTAGTTGGCGCTCTTTTCGTCTGGGTTGCGGTCAACAACGATCAGGCGGTCATAACTGCGGGAGTTGTGCGAGACGAACGAGTTGGCTGCGGTTTCCGGTGACTTGGTAAAGTCGTCACGATGGCTCGCCTTATAGGATTTCCAGAGGTCCGCCCACTTGCGGGCCGAACGGCGCACCTCAAGCATGAACTCTAGGACCGAGTACGCCAAGCCGATGGCCAGGTAGATCAGCACAGGTACAAGGATCGACATGAAGGCGGTGACGATGCCGTGCCATTCGAACCCATTTGGTGAGTTCTTCCAGTACCACACGGCAAAGGTAATCAAGCCAATGACGAAGATCCACCACTTTGGTGATTCCGCACCATGACGGTCGAAGGTGACACCGATGATCATGGCAATGATAAACACGCCCAAGATTAAGGCTGCCCAAACGCTAAGTGCAAAACCTAAAAATTCCATAATAACCCCAAAAAGTTAAAGTTCGAATCAACATTGTAATACACATATGAGGGCGGTTGTATTTTATTTCAGGATAAATAAGCTATTACTAACTGGAGAAACCAATATGTCTCGTTCGCTGTTTATTCTAAAACGTCGTCATGATTACACACAAGACCCAAGCTACTCTTCTTCATACCAAGTAGCAACTGGTATGTATAATTCTTCCAAGTTCGTAGTAGACGAACTTGAAGCTGGCAAACGTGAGTGCAAGCTAGAATTAGTTGTTGATAATAACGATATTGACCGTGTTGTAACAGAATACAAACCAACTCATGTCTTCCTTGAAGGGCTTTGGGTTGTTCCATCAAAATTCGAGGAGCTAATGGCAATTCCACGCCACAAAAATGTGAAATGGCATATTAGGATCCACTCAGAGATTCCATTCATTGCAACTGAGGGTATCGCAATGGATTGGATTCCTCAATATTTGAAACAGGGCGTCTATATTTGCCCAAATGCCCCGCGCGCGCTTGAGCAAATTAAGTGGTTGGCCACAAAAACAGTTGGGGGAACTCAAGCTGAAAAACTTGTTCAGTATCTTCCTAACTGCTACCCAACAAATTTTGCTTCGTACCCAGTTAAAGTCAACCAAGCTGAAAAAACAGAACTAAATTCAAAAGGTTTTATTGACATTGCATGTTTTGGTGCCTATCGCCCACTAAAGAACCACCTTCAACAGGCGTTCATTGCTCTGCGTTATGCTGAGTCAATTGGAAAAAATCTTCGGTTTCACACTAATGGTAGAATTGACCAGGCAGGTGGCCCACCCGCGCAAAATGTGAAAAAGCTTTTAGATGCAGCTGGTGCGGAGCTCGTGGTTCATAATTGGGAAGACCGCGAAACCTTCCTCAAGAGTCTTCAGGAAATTGACGTTCTTTTGCAAGTTTCAATTTCTGAAACATTCAACATTGTCGCCGCTGATTGTACGCTTGCAGGAACACCAATGCTTGTATCAAAGGAAATTTCTTGGGCATATCCAACATATGGTGACCCCCAATCAGTTACTGACTGTTTGCGAAAGTTGCAGTTGATTATGGGGAATAAAAGCTTCTTCGTTAATGGTAATCGTTCTGGCCTAAACATCTATGCCAGCTCTTCACGTCGTCGCTGGCTTTCGTACCTGGAGGCAAAATGACATTGATCGCTGATTCAGATGGTGTTGATGTCATCATCTCTCCTGTTACAGAGAAAGATGGATTTCAAGTGAACCTTGACTTCAACTTCGCACAAGAGAAGCTGGACGCACTTGATAACCGTTGTAGATATTGGAACATTGAGCTTATTGATGGACGGCGTAAAATCGGTACGGCAGAATTCTCTGCCTTTCAATTCATCGCTGATGGAGTTGAACGCCGCACGATTGCACTAAAGAGCATCACAATTGCGCCGAGGCACCGTGGACAGAAGAGAAGCTACGATGTGATGCAATTTGTGATTGACACGGTGGCAAGAGAGTGTGACCGCGACTGGGGACCCGTCTCAACAGCTGCGGTCGTGTTCATTGAAAAGCGTGACATGAGCCATCTTCCAGAAAAGGACCGCAATGCGTTCTTTGATTTCTTAAAGAAGATTGGAGAGAAGATTTTAGGAGTAGACCCAAAAGATCAACCAAGCGGCGATCTTTCGGTCTCGGTGATTGGTGACCAAATCTCAATGCAGCTCATTCAAGGTCACCTTGTTCGATCGCATGCGTTGCCTGAAGTGAACAAGCGCTGATAGGGTGAAGAGGAACTTAAACAGGGTCCTCTTCAAATTCCTTGCCTGTCTCGTACACGAGCTTCGCGCACGAATGGCAGAACCAATACTTCTCTCGTGCTGGTTGATTCTCGATCGTCTTGTACTCGATCATTGAGTAGTGGCCTCGTTTATAGCCACAGTGCGGGCATTTCTTCATTTCACTTCCCTATGCTTTAGAATCACCTCATCGCTCAAGCGATAGCACAGAACAGCAAGTTGATCGTAGTAGTTCATCGTCATGTCAATGATCTGCTCGATCTGTTGACGTGTTGCGATGATGCGTACAGGAATCATGCGTTCAACAAACGTTTCGCCGGTTGGAGAGACCCAATGGCCCTTGGCCGGTTGCATGATAGTGAGACCACCCGAGATACCACGGACCTTTTCGTCCCAGACTTTGTGGTACTTCGTGCGGTAATATTTTCCAGGTTCCAAACGTTTTTCAGTTGGAACCAAAATTTCCCAAAGTGCGCTCATGAGATGTTTCCTTAAACGTGATTCAAGACCAGCTTTTCCTTGCGTTTCTTCGGCCTAGGATTTTCACAGGCGGCAAAGTAGTAAAATGACATAAACAACAAACCTGATACGAGTTGGAGCGCTGCCCTGCTCGTTGGTGCCATTATCAGATGCGTGAGCTGAAATGCATTCACACCTAGAAAAAATGGCCGTATCCATGTCGTCGATGAACCGAGGGTCTCCAGCATGGCCTCATTACGGGCTAACGCGATTAAAATGGTGCCAAACATCAGCGTCATTAACAGAAGCACGGCGTCCCAGCCGCTGTTCCAACCTGTCACACGGAGCATGATGTCAATCACTGTGGTGCCGATCATCACCTGCTCAGCCCACCAGCCTGGTTTCTTTTGGGACGCGTCAACAACCCACTGATACGCGTCAATTAGCTTGCGATCGATCATCTGCGTTCTCTATTTGGTACCACCAGCTGGAATCGAACCAGCGTCTCAGGTATAGGAGACCTGCGTATTATCCACTATACGATGGTGGCTTTCTATTATTGGTGGCGAACGTCGCCAGAGGGTTTATTATTACTCTTGCTCAGGCCGATACACGTGAGGCGCATTCCAATGCTTGACTCGAACTCGCTTACCTGCACCCGGCCCACGTGAGATGTATGGAGTCCTTGCGATGTCGTTTTGATTGGGCAACACCCGCCTTTTTTTCCACTTTACCTTCAGCTCGACCTCGGACTTCGTGAGCGGCGCGATGATGCCGTTCATGCCGTAGTAGTGGAAGCGGTTGCCAGCGCGGATATAAACCTCGAGCTTTGCCCATTCCTTCACGTCACGACGAGGTGGAGCACGGAATGCCGATCCTGCGTACAGCATGTCCTTCTTGCAATTCAAGCATGCATGCAGCTTGTCCAGGTCGGACCTCCAGGAAGACCACTTGTGAAAGCAGACGCGGCAGTCAAAGCACACAAACTTTGAGGAGTGTGTATGCATTTTGTACAAACGGATACCAGTATTTTCACCAGCATGCAGCGCGGGGCGTCCTTGTTTCATGTCTTGCTCCTTTTAAAGGGCGAATCATCCTTTACGCAGATAACCGAGTCGTGGTCTGAACTTTTACAACGGCTCCTACGGTGTGAATCATTCGCGAATCACATCACCTGACACTGTGTCGATGTCACCATGGACGTCACCACAGTTGACGTCGCCTGACACCGTTCTCACCCCGCCTGTTACGTTGCCGCCGATCACGACGTCGCCCGATATGGTGATGACCGATCCAGCGCTGCCGTGAACAGTTACCTTCTCGCACGCGTCTACGTTCAATGCTTGAATATTGCCGTGCACTTCGATGTTGATGATTTTCGCATCGGGCGTGTGATCCTGTCCGTCCACCATGATCTTGTTGCCACGGATGAAAATATTACTACCGGAGATGTAAGCTCCATTGATGTTGACCGTAGGCATTCAGCGTCCTTGGAATTGATGGGTTTCTTTTTGTGCTTCGATCTTCAGCTCAATAACGAGCCGTCGTTGTGCGTGTGGATCACCGTGAATCAGCTCATACAGCTCCGCGAAGGCGATGATTCGTTCAGCCATCGTATGGCCAGGATGCTTCATAGTCTTTCGAAGCGCCGTGATTTTTTCTGAGTTGTCATCGAGATGCTGCATGAAGGCAGCCGTGCGTTCAGGGGTTGAGAAGGCGTTCATGATGGTTCTCCTTTCTTATCCTTTTTCTTCTTCTTGCCCTTCTCGAAGAAGTCAAGCATAAGCTCATCAGTCAGTGATTGCATGTGATTGTGTAAACCAATGCTGTCGACACCATGAACAGCGGAAGGGAAGACTCTCACAACACCGGTTTCAAGTCGAGTAAGCAGGATTTGCACGCCTGGTTGCCCCGCGGGCGCGGGAACAATTTCGTATTTGTATTTGTTGGGGTCGTAGTTCATAGGTTCATTATAACATATTCGACCCCAACGTGTTCACTTATTTGCATAGGGGCGATGAAGTTGCTCTCCTTCAGGAGTTTTGTGCGCTGTCGTTAGCGGCTTGAAGAACTTCTTCAGTTGTCTCACATCCTTCAGGATTCTTGGCATGTACGACACGAGGTTTCCCAAAGATAGCATCGTAGTTATCACGGTACGCGTCACTTGCAGGTTTGGTCTGCATCAACGAACCTGTAATGTCATTGCGCGCGGTGCTCATGGCAGGTCCTTCATCTTTTCAAGTGCGGCAACAATGTTCATCTGAACCTGTTCATCGCTGATCTCACCAGCACGGTTGTTGTGGGCTTCCACGTACGCATCAGAAAGCGCGAGCATGGCAAGAATTTTCTTGTCATTCATGCTCACATAGCGGTGGAAATGTAAACGAAAGAAAAAGTTCTCAAGAATTTCTGCTTTTTCTTTTGCTGAGATTTTACGTGTTTTTGTCATGACATGCTCGAACGTGGACGGTTGGTTAATGGAACTTCAGGAGTGGTATTTGCAGACTTTAGTGACTCCTGAGTCGTGAAGAATTGCTCGATCTTGCCAGACATACCGTTATAGTAAATCACATGGACGAAGCCATCCGCATCTTCATTGCTTACAGTCATCAGCGGGCCGCCACTGCGTAGTTGGACGGCATCGCCCTTTTTAAATAGATTGATCATGAGTTTGCCTTTTTGTGAACGCCTTCCATGACTCGCATGGAGATGGCATCTGGGTGATTTGCGCTCATGTCGATTCCATCCACGATGTTCCGCTGGTCAGGGAACTGGTGCCACTTGACAGTCAACGGGTGGTCGGGAGCCCACAGTTTGTAGGTGTTACGAATCCACATTCCCCAGTTGAGGTGGAACCGAGGCAGCTCAGAGGCTGCCGTTGTCTTGAGTGCAAGAATGTCTTCTTCGTCGAGGTGATGGTCAAAGATGTTGTCAACGATGGCAGAAATTGAATGGAGGTACATGAGCGTTCCTTATTGGACAATGATGTTCCAATTGTACAATATTTACGCTTTCCCCAAGGTGACTTTTTAGGTTAGACCCGAACTATCGCTGTAGGTTGAGTGGTGCGTGGTCCATCCTTGATTGACTCAAGGAACTCTAGCGAGTCGTATATGTTGAGAAGCCGGTGCTGCTTCAAAATTTCATCATTCAGCTCCCACCACTTCAACTGAAGAAGTCGCTCAATGATCTCGGGCGTAAAGCGGTGCTTCATAACCTTCGCAGGGACACCGGCCACGACTGCATAATGGGGTACATCCTTCGTCACAATCGCCCCAGCGCCAATGACTGCGCCATTGCCGACCGTTACGCCATTCATAATGATCACTTTATCACCGATCCATACGTCATTCAAGATGCGGACCAGCACCTGCTTACCATCCACTCGCTTGAGAGAAGGTGGTGCATCAGATTCGAACCACGATGACGTTGACAGAAGGTTCATGTCATGATGACCGGTGCCAATGGAGACGTTGTTACCAATTGAGCAGTACCGCCCGATGTAGACACCGCTTTCAATGCGACCACTATTGATGTAGGTGTGAGCACCCATCTGCACGCCGGGCCGAATGAGTGCATTACCTATTGCAACTGGAGGTTCAAAGAAAAAAGGCGACATCGGTTCGACGTAACCCTTCAATCCTGGGTGTTTTTCAGATAGCATGCGGGTTGTGATTACTTGCGGAACTGTGGAAGACGCTCGCGGACCTGCTTCATCAAGCTGTCAATGCGCGCCTGATCCATCTTACCATAACCACTTGGGTGGTTAATGGCCGAGATCAATTCCCTCTGTGGCAGAAAGCCAAGCTGGCAGGCACGGAGGAGACCGATCGTCTGCACCATGTCCTGGTCGCAGATATCGTTGTGTAGCATCCATATTTTTTCTCCGTATATGCCAAGGGTGTCGAGGAAAAGGACGCTGCCCATGCCACCCATGAAGTCATCAGGGTCTATGTTGCCGCCTTTGCGCAACATGTCTGCGAGGACGGTGATGACGTCAGTGTTTCCGCCAGACATCTTAACCAACATGGTAGTAGTGGTGTCGCTCAGTTCCAAACGGGCCTTTGCCATTTCAATCTCCTTTAAGGACGGGGCCGAAGCCCCTAGTAGTGTTGTGTAGATTACTTCTTTTCGATGGTCATCACGACCAGTTCTGCCATCGTGCGGGTAGTTGCAACGTAGCAGAGGTTGTTTTCCTGTTCAACTTCCCAGGCCATTTTTGCGAAGCCGCTAGGACCGGTTTGCAGCCATACCACCTTTGGCCATTCACGGCCTTTCGACTTGTGAATCGAGGAGAGGAGAACTACCGGCTTGTTCTCATCGCCACCGAAGATGGCGTCGATCTCTTCACATACTGCGCGCTGCGGTGGTTGGGTGATGGTGCCTTTTTCGAGGACCCGGTTGATGATGACCCGGAGGCACTCAACCTTGTCAGTGACGTCTTCAGCGCGCTTTGGCTTTTCCATCTCCATGAACTTCTGCACTTCGCGTTCCTTGAACTCTTCCAGCTTCTCCATCAGTGCATCGATCGTCTTGACCTTCCAGCGATTCGCCAGGGCCTTGAGGCCAGCACCGATCTCGCGGCCTTCGACCCGTGCTGGGATGCCCTTGGCAATCAGGGCATACACGTTCTTGATCAGCGGCGCGTTGAACCGGCAGAGAATCGCATCACCTACCTTGACCTCTGCATGCAGGGTGTCGATCGGTGCTTGGCGAACTGAACCTTCAGGCGCAGTTTCATGTGCTTGGATGTGGTTAACCCACTGTTGTGCGTATGCAACCACCGATTTCGGGCAGCGGTAAGTCACGGTGAGAGGAAGCTGAGTTGCGTTCGTCGCTTCAGCGATCAGGTCCAGTGCATCTGCATCAGCACCGGTAAAACCGTAGATCGCTTGGTGTTTGTCACCGACTGCAACCAGGCGCGAAGTAGGCTTCATCATCGTGAGAGCGAGGAGACGACGGGTTGCGTTGGTGTCTTGTGCTTCGTCGATTAGGACCCAGTCATACTTGTCGAAGCTGACGCCGTGGAAGAGAGGTGCGAAGATCATGTCGTCGAAGTCGACAACTTTCGTGTTCAGCTCGTACGACTTGATGAAGAGCTTCCGTGCCAACATGATGATGGTGTTCGTGTTGTCTTGGCCGCGTTGTTCATCGAAGCACTCGATGTTGAAGTGGTTGATAATGTCCATCCAGGGGCTGTTGCCATCGACCGGTTTATCCTCTAGGATGCCAACCGCGGATTGCTTAGCGAGCGAAACCAGTTGAAGTACCGGGCCTTCGAGGATTCCGTACTCGAATTGACGCATCGTCATTTCGCGGAAGAGGTTCCGGCACTTGTCGCCATCAACACGAGGTTTGGCGACCTTCTTCCATGCTGCAAAACCAGCAGCGTGCATTGTCGAAACCACCAGACCTACCATCATGCCGGCCTTTGCTGCGATCTCGTCAGCGATTTTCTTGTTAAAGGCACCGAAGAACTTCGAACCTTTCATCAACTTGAGACCTTCGATCAGGGTAGTCGTCTTACCTGCACCTGCGACTGCCTGAAGAACTGCCGAACCATTACCATGCAGAATCCAGTCAAAGAAGGCTTTCTGCTGGATCGACGGGTTGAATTTTGGTTTGGTCATTTTGCACTCTTAGGTGGTTGGTATGAAACTATTATACCATCAACCTAAATTCTTGTACACCTTTATTTTCACGTTTTTCAGGACAAAATGAGGGGGTCATTGTGACCCCCTTCTTATTTGACAACTAATGCCGTATTCCCGCGTACTTAGTTGCTGACAGTCTCATACTGCACGACCATCACATCAACGGGTACAACCACCTGTGGTTGTACATCCCATTCAGTGCCGTCGTGCGAGCTGTAGAATCCAGTAAAGTGGATATACGCGAGGGCCCCTTCTACACGGCCTTCGCTGGCGAGTGAGCCTTCAGGCGCAATGGCGTACGTGATGGAGGCATATTCACCACCACCCTCATGGCCGCCTTCCGAGTCGACCTCAATCATTTTCAGC
>NZ_JAZQPV010000086.1:0-4283 GCF_045628685.1 Acinetobacter sp. | reverse complement strand
AATTTGGTGACGAGTAAAGCTAGAAGTATGGCAGGCTTTTTAAGGGGGACTTATGCATCGTTATGTGCATACCAATTAACTCAGCAGAATAAGCCAACAATTCAAATTATGACGTCACTGGCTTAAACAGGATTCGGGTTACTTAATATTTTTTTTAGCTTCTTCCACTATATATTTTATTTCCTGATTTTTTCTTCTCTTTTCATCTTTATATATATGTAGACCTAAAGCTAGGGTCATAATTGTTAATAGTGAAGCAGTAAGACCTATTTTTTGCATATTTTCTCTTTAAGAATTATATTGTTTTTCTTGGTTTTAAAAATAAAAAAAGCGCTCATAAGTGCTTTTTTTAATATCTGTGGTTACTTATACAGCAACAATATTCACAGCATTTGGGCCTTTTTGACCTTGAGTAATGCTGAATTCAACTTGTTGACCTTCAAGTAAGGTCTTGAAGCCCGAGCTAGCGATTTCGCTAAAATGAGCAAAAACATCTGGACCTGATTCTTGTTGGATAAAACCAAAACCTTTAGATTCGTTGAACCATTTTACAGTACCGGTAACAATATTTGAGTTTGACATAATAAATCCTACTGATTTTTAATAATTTTTAGCCATTTTATTGACTGAGTATAACTTTGAAAATAATAAAGATTGGAACTTAAAATCTGAAAAAAAACGAAGGATTATGACTAAAACTACGATACTTAAAGAAGATTTACCGAAACAAGACTTTTTTTCTAGTTGAGCTCATTATATAGGAAAAAAATAAATAATCAAGTTTCCTTATATACATATTTAAATTATTTATAAAACAACAAGTTTTCTGAAAATTTGGACTTAACCAATAATGTTCTATTCAGTCTTCATAAAACAGCATTTTAAGAGATATATCTTTGATCTTTCTTTTTTAAATTCTAGGAGAAGTTTTATCCTGAGTAATACTCTAAAAAAAATAGCTAAAAAATTACTTTTTATTGATTGCTTCAAATATTTAAAAACCGCCATTCAGGCGGTTTTTAGGCAGTTAATCTTTTATAGCTAATTTTTTTCAAATTAATAAATAATAAGATTAAATTTGCAATGTTACATAAGCTCTTTGTAGATGGGAAACAATCATCATTCCCGAAATTAGAAACGCCAATATCATTATTAAAGAGCTATACAATCGCATTCATTTACTTTTCATATTTTCTAGGTTACAGATTACCCTTGTATTGTTACAAATACAATGAAGAATTAATTGATTAGCCTTTTATTCAAGCTACTTTTCAGAATTTTTTAAAGGTTTTAAGTTTAAATGACAGCTCAATTGTATATAACCCGAATCCTGCTTAAGGAAGTGAGATCATTTATCCTGAGACTTATCCATCAGTTTGAGCATAAAAAAGTCTATGATTTGATAACACTAAAAACTGATTAAAATTAATCATAAAATTATAGTTATTTTATGATTTTAAAGAAAAAACTGTAATAGCCCCCAATTAAAACGGACACTTCTCAATTAAGACCTAGTCATAGCACTAGGGTTAAGGAGTGTTCTATGGAACGTATTGAAGTTATTACGTAAGCGTCCGCTGAACCCCACTTTTCTTATCTGCTTAACATCCCGATAGTGTCCATTATTTATTAAATGGACATCATGTTTATGGCCTTAGACACTTTTATAGACACTGAACAAACGATAAAGCGAACTCGTAGAATCTTTGTACCTGAGTTTAAACAACACCTTGTCGAGCTTTGCCAACAGCCAGATACATCAGTGGCCAAAGTAGCAATGCAACATCAGGTCAATGCCAATCTGCTACATAAATGGATTCGTCAGTCCAGATCAATGCCCCCTGCATTAAAAACCCCATCCATTCCACAGACCGACTTTCTTCCCGTCATTGTTCACCCGACGCCAGTCAAACAAGAGACATCTCCGCCACCTGTGCCGGAGAAGAAAGCTGTCGCTCATATCAGAATTCCACTGCATCAGAAACAATGTTCCGCAAGAGATCAGGTGATCGAAATCGAATGGCCAGTGGAGTCTGCAACTGAATTACTGTTACTCATCCAAGGTTTGACTCAATGATCCATATAAATGAAATCTGGCTCTCTACCCAGCCGATGGATATGCGTGCAGGGATGGATACTGCCATGGCTCAGGTGGTGAGAGCCTTTGGCTACATCAAACCGCATTGCGCTTACCTGTTCTGTAATAAACGTGGCCATCGTATGAAAGTGCTGGTACATGATGGATTAGGCATCTGGCTGTGTGCCCGTCGGCTGGAACAGGGAAAATTCCACTGGGCGCAGGTTCATCAGGGTGAAAGCGTGGCGATCAGCACGGAACAGTTGCAGGCACTGATCCAGGGTTTGCCCTGGCAGAGAATTGGACGACAGCAGGTGGTGACTATGCTCTAAACCAAGCTCGTCCATTCTGCTATTCTCCAAACGTTCTATTTCCTCTGCGTCATGACCTCAGGCATACTGCGGTCATGAATACGCTGCCTGATTTAAGCCAACTGACCCATACACAACTGCTGGAATTTACCCGGCAGTTGGCGCTGCAGCATCAACAACTCGCAGAAGATAAACAACACTTAGATGTCAAAGTTCAACATCTTGAAGTAACCAATCAACATCTTTCTATTCTCACGCAAAAATACGAGCATGAGCTCGCACTATTTAAGCAGCACAAATTCGCCTAAAAGAATGAACACCTAACAGCAAAACAAATCCATCTATGGGATGAAGCGGTTGAAGAAGATATCGCAGCGGTTGATCTGGAACTGGAGCGGCTAAATATAGATAAAACAGATGCAGCGACACAGAAAGCCACAGTTAACAAACCGAAACGTCGACCGCTCCCAGATCATCTACTCACTCTCCGTATTGAGCATGAACCTGCATCAACCCAATGCGCTTGTGGATGCCAACTCCGTCGTATCGGTGAAGATGTCAGTGAAAAACTGAATTTTAGACCGGCACAGTTCTATAAGGAACAGCATGTACGTGGTAAATGGGTCTGTGATCAGTGCGACACCCTGACTCAGCAAGCGATGCCTGCTTATGTGATTGATAAAGGCATTGCCAGTCCTGAACTGCTTAGCCATGTGCTGGTGTCCAAGTATGCCGATCATTTACCGCTGTACCGTCAACGTCAAATCTTTCTACGCGCAGGTATTGATCTGTCCAGATCCACATTATCTGACTGGATTGGTCGCTGCGGGGTGGAACTTGAACCCTTGACGGATGCATTAAAACAGCTTGTGCTGCAGCAGCGGGTGATCCATGCAGATGAAACGCCGGTCACCATCATGCAGATGGGTGAGGATGAGAAAAAACCGAAGAAAGGTTATGTCTGGGCCTATGCCACGACACAGTACAATCCGGTTCAGGCGGTGATCTATGACTTTCAGCCGAGCCGTTCAGGTCAGCATGCTGAAGACTTCCTGAAAGGCTGGCAGGGTCATTTGGTCTGTGATGATTATAGTGGTTATAAAGCCCGCTTTAGATCAGGCGATGTCATTGAGGTGGGCTGCATGGCACATGCACGTCGTAAATTCCATGAACTGCATGTGACCGGGAAAAGTCAGATCGCTGAACAGGCATTAGTGCTGATTCAGAAACTGTATGCCATAGAAGCAGAACTCAGGAAAAAGACGGATGGTACAGCGCAACAACGCTGCGAATACCGGCAACAGCATAGTCAACCGGTGATGCAACAACTGTATGAATGGTTAAACCAACATTATCTGATGGTGCCATCGAGTTCTCCAACCGCCAAGGCAATCAATTACAGTCTGAAGCGTTGGCCAGCCTTAAGCCGCTATCTGGATGATGGCAATCTACCCATTGACAATAATTGGATAGAGAACCAAATGCGTCCCTGGGCCTTGGGGCGTAAGAACTGGCTGTTTGCTGGCTCGCTGCGCAGCGGCCAACGAGCTGCCAATATCATGACTTTAATCCAGTCAGCAAAACTGAATGGCTTGGATCCGTATGCCTATTTAAGTAATGTGCTGAAAAGGTTGCCGACACATAAAGTGAGCCAAATAGAAGAATTGCTGCCGCACCGCTGGAAACCCGACCAAAATTAAAAAATAGCTATGGGGTTCAGCGCACGCTTACGTTATTACATCAGTTCAACGTCGTCGACGTTATTCAGGTCAGGAAAAAGCTCAGTTTGTCGCCATGACCATGCAACTAGGCTCATCCGTTTCCTCTGTTGCCAGACAGTATGGCATCTCACCAAGTTTGCTGTTTAAATGGAAAAGACTTATGCAGGATGGTGG
>NZ_JAZQPV010000085.1:0-14333 GCF_045628685.1 Acinetobacter sp. | reverse complement strand
TGGATTCTTAAAGCGAAATTTATGGGCTACTTTTGATTGTTCATAGTATTGAAGCAATTTGTAAAACAGCTGTTCATACAAGGCAGCAGGCTGCTCCTCATTGATTCGTGCCAGTGTGCTTCGGGGAATAGACTTTGCTCCCAGATGATTAAGCTTTTCCTGCTGGGACTCAAGATTGGATTGAATATCCCGTAGGCTTTGTCGGCAGGAAAGCTGGGACATTAACAGGGCAATAAACTGATTCCATCGAGAAGCAGACCTGAATTTCTGCCCAACATGATGTTTTTGAGCAAGCCGTTCAAAATCTTGTCTTACGACAGGTTTAATCAGTTGATGAAATACGGTATTCTGATGTGACAAAACCTGAATCCTGATCGTTAAAGTGTTTGTTTGCACTCATATTTTAACTGTTCGGACTCAGGTTTTTTTATTCAAATCAAACTATGGGACAGCAGTGTCTAGAGATCCTTTTTTAATTTCTGCAATTAAAATTAGGCATTAAATAAATTAACCCAGATCTAGGTAAAAAGTTTCTTTGACTTCTTCCATGACAATATAACTGTGGGAGGAAGCAGACGAAGGCAATTTTTTTAACAAGTCACCCAATAATCGTCTATAAGCACTCATTTCTTTCAGACGTGCCTTGACCAGATAATCAAACTCGCCTGAAATGAGATGGCATTCTAAAACTTCCGGAATTTCCACCAGGTCACGTGCCACTTGCTCAAACACATCTCCCGATTTGGCAGACAGTTTAATTTCTAGAAACACCAGTAAATTCCGATCTACCCTTTGCGGGTTTAAACGTGCGTAATAGCCCATAATAATGCCATCGCGTTCTAAACGTTTCACCCGTTCTGAACAGGGTGTAGTCGATAAATTTACCCGAGCCGCCAGCTCGCTAATGGCAATCCGCCCATCTTTTTGCAAGATGTCTAAAATCTGATGATCGATACGGTCTAATTTACGCATCAGTTTTTCCCTTTTTTTAGATTTTATACGATAAATCCATCAAATTACCTGGATTATAGTCAATAAAACAGTGAAATAAACTATTAAACCAAAAATATACTAGGTAAATAAACTAGATGTGGCTCGAGGGGGTGAAAATGCGTGTAATTGTATTGGGTAGTGGTGTCATTGGCGTTGCAAGTGCGTATTACCTCGCGCAGCAAGGCGCCAACGTGACTGTACTAGACCGTCAGGCAGGTCCGGCAGAAGAAACCAGTTTCGGTAATGCGGGTCAAATCTCTCCCGGCTATTCAACCCCGTGGGCAGCCCCGGGTATTCCATTTAAAGCAGTGAAATGGATGTTTCAGCATCATGCACCGCTAGCCATCAATATGGATGGCAGCATGTGGCAGTTGCAGTGGATGGCGCAAATGCTGAAAAACTGTAATCCGCAAAGCTATGCTATTAACAAGGAACGTATGACCCGTGTGGCCGAATATAGTCGCGACTGTCTCAGAGATTTGCGTAAAGCCACCGGTATTCACTACGAAAACCGTTCAAAGGGTACTTTGCAGGTGTTTCGTAATGAAGCGCAGCTTGAAGCGGTACAGCGTGATATTCAGGTCTTGAAAGAATGCGGCGTGGATTATGAATTACTGTTTAAAGAAGATTTGGCTAAAGTTGAGCCGGCCTTAGCCTTTGCCCAAGATAAGCTGGTGGGTGGCTTACATTTGCCGAATGATGAAACAGGGGATTGTTACCTGTTTACCAATGCGCTAGCCAATCTAGCAAAAGACATGGGCGTCGATTTTAAATTTAACCAGAACGTTGAAAAACTGGTGCTTGAAGGCAATGAAATCAAAGGCGTGGTGGTGGATGGAAAAGTGCTCACCGCAGACCGTTATGTACTGGCTTTTGGCAGTTATTCACGTGATTTCCTAAAACCGCTGAAGCTGGATTTACCTGTTTATCCGGTCAAGGGCTATTCACTGACCATTCCTATTGTAGATCCTGCTTTTGCCCCGCAATCTACGGTGCTCGATGAAACTTATAAAATTGCGATTACTCGTTTTGACGAGCGTATTCGTGTCGGCGGCATGGCGGAACTGAGTGGCTTTAACCATGGCTTGAATGAAAATCGCCGTGCCACCTTGCAAATGGTGACTCAGGATTTATTCTCGGGTGGTGACATGCAACAGGCCACATTCTGGACTGGTCTGCGTCCAATGACGCCGGACAGCACGCCAATTATTGGTGTAACGCGTTTCAGTAACCTGTTTTTAAATACCGGTCATGGCACCTTGGGTTGGACCATGGCATGTGGTTCAGGAAAATTGATCAGTGATTTGGTGCTTAATCATAAAACCGACATTAATACTGAAGGTTTATCGATTCAGCGTTATCCGAACGCGGCTTAATTTACTCCAACCCATATTCAAGGATGAATAAATGTCACGTCCCATTACGGCTTGTGATCCATTAGGCGGCTTTACGCAACAATCTGGCGGATGATGCCTGACAGCCATATTTTTGCCGTGGTCAAGGCCAATGTCTATGATCATGGCATTGAACGTGTCTTTGATGCTTTTCAACAGGCCGATGGTTTTGCCTTGCTCGATATTGCGGAAGCGAAGCGTATCCGCAGACTGGGTTGGCAGGGTCAAATTTTGCTTCTTGAAGGTCTGTTTGACGCACAGGATTTATATGATTGTGCTGAATTAGATCTCAGTTTTACCGTACACAGCCATTATCAAATAGACTGGTTGCAGCAGTTTAATGGTTCAGCACAATTCGATGTATTTTTAAAAATGAACAGTGGTATGAATCGTTTAGGCTTTAGTCCGGACGCATACCGAACTGCATGGCACCGTTTGCAGCAACTCGGGTGTGTGAAATCTGTAACGCATATGACGCATTTTTCTGATGCTGATGGTGAACACTGGGGTGAGTCCGGTATTGGCTATCAACCACAAGTCTTTGAAGAAACCATCAAAGATTTACCAGGAAAATGCTCGATCAGTAATAGTGCAGCTATCCTGCGTTATCCCCAACAACTACATTCCGATTATATTCGTAGCGGCATCATGTTCTACGGCAGTTCCCCAGATTATCCAACGCATATCGAAAACTGGCACGCCTGTGCTGGTTCAATTCAGTTCGAACCCAAATGCTAGGTCGGGTCAGTATGTATTGCTGGCCGTTGATCTGATCCATATTCCCGATGCTGATATTGGCAGTGAAGTGGTGCTTTGGGGTACATCGTCAACAGGTCAGGTTTTGGCCATAGATGAAGTGGTTGCAAGTTCAGGCACGGTCGGCTACGAGCTTATGTGTGCAGTCACGGCTCGGGTTCAATTTGAAATTGAACATTAGAATTTAAAGTGTATTTGCTCCAGATCCAGTTATTCACAATAGGGAAATTAATATGTCACATGCAGATATCCAAAACATCAACACGACAGAAGTCATGAGTGCAGTCACTGATTTTTAATCAGGTGGTGTATTTGTCAGGTCAGGTACCGAAAACCACAGCACAGGATATTGAACTGCAAACTCGGGACATTCTTGCCACCATCGACAGTTTATTGGCGCAGGCCAATAGCGATAAGTCACGACTATTATCGGCACAGCTGTATATCAAAAATCTTGAAGATTTTAAAACAGTGAATGCAATTTGGGTCGATTGGTTAAAAGGCTGCGTCACACCATCACGCGCCACTATTCAGGCGAATCTGGTTAATCCGGATTGGTTGATTGAAATTGCTGTGACCGCAGCGAAAAAGTAATTTTTAGCTTTTATTTTTTTTAATACTCTCCCGCAACTAGATAAGGAATAGTGCAACTGTTTTGATTAAAGCAGAAATTTTCAAGAGACACGATTGAGCGATCAGAAAGCTTTGACTCAATTCAAATGTCTAGTTTATACAGTGCTATAAGGATGTTGAAATATGACAACGAATCAATTGGATGATTCATCTTCTCCGCATGAATTACCAAGGAAACTCTCCAACCGTCATTTGCAGTTGATCGCGATTGGCGGCGCAATTGGTACAGGTTTGTTTATGGTTTCAGGGAAAACCATTTCCCTGGCTGGGCCATCCATCCTGATCATCTACATGATTATTGGTGCAATGTTTTTTTCCCTGATGCGCACATAGGTAAAATCCTGCTTTCCAATCTGCATTACAAATCCTTTATCGATATGGCGCCCAATCTGATTGGGCCGGGTGCAGGTTATTATATGGGTTGGTCATACTGGCTCGGTTGGGTGCGGGTGGGTATTGCCGATCTCGCAGCGATTATTAACTATCTGAGTTTCTGGTTGCCTGAAGGCACAGCTTTTCAGTATTTTGTGCCAAACACGATGGAAGCCTTTACCTTGGCAAGTTCGCTGTGTGTAATCCTGTTTATCAGTATCTGGAGTATCATTATGGTATGCTACATCCGTTACCGTAAGCAGCAGCAACCGCAAAAGCATGCAGCTTCGACCTTTAAAATGCCCGGTGGAGTGTGGATGTCTTATATCGTATTGGCATTCCTGTTATTCGCATTGATTATTTTAAGTCAGGAACCTGATATTCTAAAAGCACTGATGATTAATCCACTTTGGTTGGTAATTCTGGCAGTGACCTATCGTCTGCTGTATAAACCAAGAATAAAAAAGCGTAATCAGTCTTTAGACATACAGTAACTATTGATTCAGATAATTAAAAAGGAAGTGGAAGAAACCACGCCCTTTTTATGAGGATCTATTTTAATAATGACTAAAAATTGAGTTAAGCACGAATTGTGGATAAAAAATTAATTTGAAAGAAATAGTAGGATTAGGGCCCAACCCGATCAAAATTAAAAAATAGACACCGGGTTCAGCGGACGCTGACTCTATTAATAATAAAAGTCTTTTTGCAATGACCTACTTACAATAGGAGCCTCATCTCTTAACATTAGAAAAACAGTCTAAGAGCCAAAATTTTGCAATTATTAGCTAATCTCTTCAGAGCGCAAAGTCCGGATACTCAAATGGCCAATGAATTGCTGCTAAAAAATAAGCGTGATCTGATCTGATACTTGAAATGACATTCATAAGAGGTCGAACAATCTAAAATTAAATAATTATTTAATAAAATTCAAAAATTAGAATATGTAGGAGTAGATATGAATATCTATGTTGAGCATAAAAACGATGGCCTAAGAGATATCGTGGCAAAATTATTGGATGAAGCCGGCATTCATATTAATGGTGACCAGCCTTATGATATACACATACACAATGATGATTTTTATAACCGTGTCTTACAGCAGGGCTCATTAGGTCTTGGTGAAAGTTATATGGATGGCTGGTGGGATTGTGACAGGCTAGATATTTTATTTTATAAAATTTTACGTGCCAAGTTAGATAAAAAATTACCGCATAATTTAAAAGATATCATCAGAATTGCAATTTCTCGAATTAGAAATTTACAGACTCAAAAAAGAGCATGGAGGGTGGGTGAAGAACATTACGATCTTGGTAATGATCTTTTTAACCATATGCTTGATCCATATATGCAGTATTCTTGTGCCTACTGGAAAAATACCGATAATCTTTTACAAGCCCAGCAACAAAAACTCGATTTAATCTGTCGCAAACTTGACTTGCAGCCGGGGATGCGATTATTAGATATTGGTTGTGGTTGGGGAGGTTTAGCCGAGTATGCAGCTAAAAATTATCAAGTTTCAGTTGTAGGTATTACTATTTCTAAAGAACAACAAAAACTAGCAGTTGAGCGATGTAAAGGACTCGATGTTGAAATTTTGCTCATGGATTATCGTAACTTAAATGATCAATTTGATCGTATTGCATCTATAGGCATGTTTGAGCATGTAGGGTTGAAAAATTATGATACCTATTTTCAAGTCGTACAACGCAATTTAAATGCTGATGGATTGTTTTTATTGCACACCATTGGTGCTAATACCACAAGGATTGGTACTGATCCATGGGTAACTAAATATATTTTCCCTAATGGTTACATACCCTCAATTGAAAAAATTGCTCATTTTAGTAGTGGTAAATTTATTATGGAAGATTGGCATAATTTTGGTACTGATTATGATTTAACACTTCAGGCTTGGTCTGAAAGATTTATTCAAACGTGGCCAGAAATTGAAGCCAATTATAGTGCTCGCTTTAAACGAATGTTTAATTATTATTTAAATGCCTGTGCTGGAGCATTTCGAGCAAGAGAATTACAATTATGGCAAGTCGTATTCAGCCCAAATGGTATAGAAGGGGAAGTTCGAATTGCACGTTAGAATATGAGATTAACCGTGAATTACGGATTAGAATTTTTCTTTAAAATCATCCAGAAAATTTCTGCTTATCTCATACTTTTCTACGTTCCTTAAGATCAATTTAGAGCGATTTTCGGACTAAAAATGATTTTGAGGCTTAAGCCAAGAAAATGCAAAAGCAGCAGTCATGAACATGAGATAGTAAACTGGATTAAAGAAGTAAGTAACAAGAAAATTATTGGTATTCAGGTCTGTTGAAAATTAATGTGAGTTAATTGCGCTAGTGAAAAGATGAATCATGGCGGGAAAATCTGAATCTGGTTTTCTCTGCGCATGACTAGATGCCTAAATTCTTTTAATTTGCAAAAGTCATTAGCGATCAAATGCCTTATTTGCCCATAATGCTTGAAAATCCGTATCTTAGATTAATGGCTTAACTTCTACTAAATCTATAATTCTACTAAATCCATAAAGTGTCCGGGCATTAAGTGGAATTAAACTAAATTCTAAAACTACCACTTAACCCTAAAATTTTAGTCGTCATTCCCTCTCTTGATTTGTCTATAATCTGACTATGATGATGTGCTTTAATGCGATTTATGCAGCAGATCGGCATTGACCAGATATTGCATTGTAACTTTTGCAACCGATGTATCTGGCTTCTAGCATTGCTCGATAAGATGTTGTTTAAATTCAGTTGTGCAGGTTCGCCGAGACTTTTTTAGCGTTGGTATAGTGTTGCTATCTGTCTTTAAATTCTTAAATAGGTGTCCATTGAGATTTCTGGATATTACCCCGTATTCCTGAGTTAGAAAAAGTGGGATTTACTAGATACTTACATGGGTGTTATGGAAAACTCGGCTTAAGCAGGATTCGGGTTAGTGAGTAAAAAAGATTTAAAAAAACCTCCAATAGGAGGTTTTTTTAAATCAAATAAATTAAAACTGCGGTTTAACCACCACCAGAATTACCACGGCAAATAAGATCAGGGTGGGCATCTCATTAAAATAACGCCAAAACTTGTGTGACTTGTAATGTGGATTATCAATCAGTTTCTTGCGGTAATAACCACATACCAGATGGTAAATGACCAATAAGCCGACCAAGCCGACTTTGAGATAGAACCATAAGGCTTCATGGTAGTGACGCGTTGCATCACCCCAATCCACTAGAAAGTGTGCTGTGATGAGTGTGGCAAGCATGGCAGGCCACATGATACCGCGGTACAGCTTGCGTTCCATAATCTGGAAGCGTTGATGACTCGTAGCATCCTCACTCATCGCATGATAAACATATAAACGTGGCAAGTAGAACAAAGCCGCAAACCAGCAAACAATAGCAATAATATGTAATGCTTTTACCCACAAGAAAGCATCAGAAGGAGCATCCATCTATTCACCCTTTTAAGGGCAGTGTAGATCTTGATCATCCATTGCGGGATGATCAACAATTCTTAGCTTAGCCTTGCCATTTTTTGAAAACCAGACAGGCATTTACACCGCCAAAACCGAAACTGTTACTCATTACAGTATTCAGTTTTGCGTCACGTTTTTCAAGTACGATATCAAATGGTTTTGCGCCTTCATCCAGTTCCGTCACGTTGATGTTTGGCGCAATGAAGTCATTTTGCATCATCAGAACCGAATAAATCGCTTCTTGTACGCCGGCAGCACCCAAGCTGTGACCGGTCATGGACTTGGTTGAGCTCAGTGGAGGAACCTGACCTTCACCGAAAGCGCGCTCCATGGCTTTAAGTTCTGTGATGTCACCTGCCGGAGTAGATGTACCGTGGGTATTTACATAGTCAATTTTATCTACGCCGTGCTGTTTGGCTTCTTCTAAAGCCATGAGCACACAGCGTGTTGCACCTTCACCGCTTGGCGCAACCATGTCTGCACCATCACTGTTTGCAGCATAGCCCACTACTTCGGCAAGAATTTTTGCACCACGTGCTTGTGCATGTTCAAGTGATTCAAGCACCACAAAACCACCACCGCCCGCAATCACAAAACCGTCACGGTCAGCAGAGTATGGACGAGATGCTTTTTCTGGTGTGTCATTGTATTTAGAGCAAAGCGCGCCCATTGCATCAAACAGCAAGCTTTGTGACCAGTGATCTTCTTCACCACCACCGGCAAGCATTAAATCCTGTTTACCCAGTTGAATCAGGTTGTAGGCATAACCAATGGCATCGGCAGAAGTTGCACATGCACTGGTAATGGTATGTGCCACACCTTGTAATTTGAATGCCACGCCAACGTTTGCTGTAATGGTATTGGTCATGTTGCGAGGAACAAAGAAAGGACCGACTTTACGCGCGCCTTTGGTTTGTAATAATTCGTTCATTTCAATGACGGATGCAGTTGAGCCGCCGCCTGAACCACCGGTAATACCATAACGTGGGTTACCCGCTAATTCTTCAACCTGTAAACCTGCATGTTCGACTGCAGCAAGGGCAGAGTTGTAGGCATACATCGCACAAACGCCCATAAAGCGTTTTAATTTACGATCGATATTGTCAAAGTTTTGTTCTGCTGCTGCACTCACGTGACTTTTAAAATTGAGTTCAGCATAAGTCGGGTTAAAACGTGTTCCAGAAATCCCGTTTTGCAAAGAATTTGTTACTTCTTCTAAAGAATTACCGATACATGAGTTGATACCCATGCCAGTGATTACAACACGTTTCATCTACAGATCCCTTATATGGTAGTAATTTGAGCAAATGCAGCTGAATGAATCTTTTGCTTCAAGCAAAACCCAGCGCGTTACTCATGTATTTCAATTACATTCATAATAGCAGAAAGATTTTTGAATTCTTATGGCAAATATTATGCCTATTTCCTTCTGTGTCTATTTGTGAAAACTAGCCGGCTTAATTAACCAAAAGATACACATTAATATTGAGATAAACTTAGACTATATCTAGTATTTATCAATAATTGTAATAAGTGAAAACGAGGATAAAGAATGACTGATATCAATAATAAACATTCACATGGATTCTTATCAAATGCCTTTGGAGTGGCTAAAAAGATCAGTGCAGCGGGAATGGGTGTGCTGAATCATGCGGCTCCGAGTGCTGTGACCAAGGTTTTACAACCATCAAAAAATGGTCAGGCGAATGAGGAAAGTGACCGTCAAACGAGTGCTTTAGACGTCCAAAAATATGATAATCCTCAACAAATGCTGCGCGAGCATTTACCTAACGTATCGAAACAATTACTCGGTCGCCAGTATGGCAAAGTGACGCGTGTCGCCAATTTTGTTTCCCCACAATTGTCAGATAAATTATCGGATTATTTTTTTGAACAGTTGAATCAGTTTACTTCAAATCTCAGTTCAGTCGATGCCGTGCTCGATCAGGCGGGAGCAAAAGATTTACAAGAACTGACCCAGGACGTAGACCGTTCACAGCGAATCAGTCAGGCCTTAGCAGAACAGAATAAATGGATTGCCTCTATGCAAGGGGTGCTCACCGGGGCGACTGGTGTGGTCGGTTCGGCAATTGATGTGCCATTATCTTTAATCATGTCTTTACGCATGATTTATCAAGTGGGCCGCGCTTATGGTTTTGAGCTTAATAAGGAAACAGAGCAAGAGATTGTTCAGTTCGTGTTTAAACAGATTGATTTAGGGCAAATTGCAGAAAAGCAAAGTATATTGATGGCGCTAAAAGCGGTATCCGGTATGCTGAAAACCCATGATCTCTCTCAATTCCAGCAAATGCTGGGTTCGAGTAACGATGTGGCAGCACTTAAAAAATGGTTAAGTAATGAAAATGGTGAAATGAAATGGGATTGGTTGAATCATCTTCCTAAAGTTTCAATCATCAGTAAATTGACGCCAGTTGCTGGAGCAGGCATTAGTGCGGCGTATAGCTGGAAACTGGTTGAAGACGTCAATCATAAAGCACAACAAATCTTTTCTCAGGCTAGAAGATACTTGCAACAACATCAAGGCGTAGAGTTATCAGCAATTGCAGCTTATGAAAAATCTGTGACCTTATTGGCTCAAGCAACGCCAAGATTATTAGAGCATTTACCGAAAGTTGATGTGAAGCCAAGTGAACTTAAATTGGATCAGGATATTCAAGTAACTGATAATAAAACTATTTCTAATGTCACCATTAAAAAGAAAGCACAAGCTGTTAACGTTGCTGAAAACCAGCAGGATGAACAGGTCGAACAGGGTCTGGAACATTTAGCTGAGCAAATGGTTGAGCCACATGAGCAGGTTGAACCTCAGAAACCTGCCGTTCCTGTAGAAGAGCCTGAAATAGATCAGGCGAAAGAAGACTATGAGTTAGGGCATCAGGAAGAAGAAAGTGAGGAAAAATCAGCGCAATCTTCTAGTGATACATCTGTACCAGAGGATGAAACCGCCCCAACAAAGGGTAAAGTTACAAAAAAGAAATCCTAAAAGTTAAGCTTAAGCCTAGTAAATGCTTTAAAACGCCCTAATTGTAAGGAAATGGTCGATATTTGATATAGCATCGAATATTGACCATTTTTCTATCTTCGCTTACAATTGTCTGCCCTCAAAAAGTAGTATTTTTTTGAGGCTTTTTATTAACGGGAGAATTGCCAAATGGCAACAACAAATCAGTTGATCCGTAAGGGTCGTACGACTTTGATTGAAAAATCAAAAGTTCCTGCGTTGAAGGCTTGTCCACAACGTCGTGGTGTTTGTACACGTGTTTACACTACTACACCTAAAAAACCTAACTCAGCAATGCGTAAAGTTTGCCGTGTTCGCTTAACTTCTGGTTTTGAAGTATCAAGCTATATTGGTGGTGAAGGCCATAACCTACAAGAGCACAGTGTTGTTCTTATCCGTGGTGGTCGTGTTAAAGACTTACCAGGTGTACGTTACCATACCGTTCGTGGTTCTTTAGACTGCGCTGGTGTTAAAGATCGTAACCAGTCACGTTCTAAATACGGTACTAAACGTCCTAAGAAATAATCTTTCGAGATTAGTTTCTTAAGAACGTAGAACCGCAATCCTTTATCGTCTCGCTTGTCTGATTTCTGCATTTAATTTTGTGAAATTCAAGCGACGTGTAGTAAGGCCAGCGAACAGTACATGACACTTTGTACTCATGCTGGATAAACCTGAAGTGTCATATTTATAGGTGTTAAAATGCCAAGACGTCGCGTAGTTGCTGCCCGTGAAATCCTTCCGGATCCTAAGTTCGGCAGCCAAACAATCGCTAAGTTCATGAACCACGTAATGCAAGATGGTAAAAAATCTATTGCTGAAAGTATCGTTTACGGTGCTTTAGACCGCGTTCAAGAAAAATCTAAAGTAGACCCAGTTGAATTTTTCGAGACTACTCTTGAAAAAGTTCGTCCTATGGTCGAAGTAAAAGCACGCCGTGTTGGTGGTGCTACTTATCAAGTGCCTATGGAAGTACGCCCATCCCGTCGTACTGCCTTAGCTATGCGCTGGTTAGTAGATGCTGCTGCTAAGCGTTCTGAAAAAACTATGGCTTTACGTCTTGCTGGTGAGTTGCTTGATGCAGCTGAAGGTAAAGGTTCAGCGATTAAGAAACGTGAAGATGTGCATCGTATGGCTGAAGCCAACAAAGCATTCTCTCACTACCGTTTCTAATAGGTTTAAAGACCTTAATCAGGATGAGGATAGCTCAGTTTTACTGAACTGTTATCAAAACGCTTTAAGTTGTTATGCAGCTTAAAGCGTCCTGTTTTAAACAACAAATTTAGGAATGCAAGAAATCATGGCTCGTCAAACCCCAATTTCTCGTTACCGTAACATTGGTATTTCTGCTCATATTGATGCTGGTAAAACCACTACTTCAGAACGTATTTTGTTCTACACAGGTGTATCTCACAAAATTGGTGAAGTACATGATGGTGCAGCAACAATGGACTGGATGGAACAAGAGCAGGAACGTGGTATTACAATCACTTCAGCTGCGACTACTTGTTTCTGGTCTGGTATGGCTAAGCAATACCCAGAACACCGTATCAATGTAATTGATACCCCGGGACACGTTGACTTCACGATTGAAGTTGAGCGTTCTATGCGTGTTCTTGACGGTGCATGTATGGTTTATTGTGCTGTAGGTGGTGTACAACCTCAGTCAGAAACTGTATGGCGTCAAGCGAACAAATATAAAGTGCCTCGTTTAGCATTCGTGAACAAGATGGACCGTACTGGTGCCAACTTCTTCCGTGTTGTTGAACAAATGAAAACACGTCTTGGTGCACACCCTGTACCAGTTGTAATCCCTGTTGGCGCTGAAGAAAACTTCACCGGCGTTATCGACTTGATCGAAATGAAACAGATCATTTGGGATGAAGCTTCTCAAGGTATGCAATTCGAGTACGGTGAAATCCCTGCTGAACTTCGAGCTTCTGCTGAAGAATGGCGTACAAACATGGTTGAAGCTGCGGCTGAAGCTTCTGAAGAGTTGATGGACGAATACCTTAACAATGGCGACTTGTCGAAAGAACAAATCGTTGCTGGTATCCGTGCTCAAACTTTGGCTTGTGAAATCCAACCAATGCTTTGTGGTACAGCTTTCAAAAACAAAGGTGTTCAACGTATGTTGGATGCTGTGATTGATTTCTTGCCATCACCTACTGAAGTTAAGCCTATCGAAGGTATTCTTGACGATAAAGCTGAAACTAAAGCGATTCGTGAAGCATCTGACGAAGCTCCATTCTCTGCACTTGCATTCAAAATCATGAATGACAAATTTGTAGGTAACTTGACTTTCGTACGTGTTTATTCTGGTGTGCTTAAACAAGGCGACCCAGTATATAACCCAGTTAAATCTAAACGTGAACGTATCGGCCGTATCGTGCAAATGCACGCGAACGAACGTCAAGACGTTGAAGAAATCCGCGCTGGTGATATTGCTGCATGTGTAGGTCTTAAAGACGTTACTACTGGTGATACACTTTGTGATGAGAAAAACATCATCACTTTAGAGCGTATGGAATTCCCTGAGCCAGTAATTTCTTTAGCGGTAGAGCCTAAGACTAAAGCTGACCAAGAAAAAATGTCTATCGCGCTTGGTCGTTTGGCAAAAGAAGATCCATCGTTCCGTGTTCGCACAGACGAAGAATCGGGTCAAACAATCATTGCGGGTATGGGGGAGCTTCACCTTGATATCCTTGTTGACCGTATGAAACGTGAATTTAACGTTGAAGCGAACATTGGTAAACCAATGGTAGCTTACCGCGAAACAATCAAAAAGACTGTTGAGCAAGAAGGTAAATTCGTACGTCAAACAGGTGGTAAAGGTAAATTCGGTCATGTATATGTTCGTTTAGAGCCTATGAATGTCGAAGAAGCTGGTAAAGAATACATCTTCGCTGAAGAAGTTGTCGGTGGTACTGTACCTAAAGAATTCTTTGGTGCGGTTGACAAGGGTATTCAAGAACGTATGAAGAATGGTGTATTGGCTGGTTACCCTGTTGTGGGTATCAAAGCGACATTATTTGATGGTTCTTACCATGATGTCGATTCTGATGAATTATCGTTCAAAATGGCAGGTTCTTACGCGTTCCGTGATGGTTTCATGAAAGCAGATCCTATCCTTCTTGAACCGATCATGAAAGTTGAAGTAGAAACTCCAGAAGACTACATGGGCGATATCATGGGTGACTTAAACCGTCGTCGTGGTATGGTTCAAGGTATGGAAGATTTACCTGGTGGTACTAAAGCCATTAAAGCTGAAGTTCCATTGGCTGAGATGTTTGGTTACGCAACTTCTATGCGTTCTATGTCTCAAGGTCGTGCGACTTATTCTATGGAATTTGCTAAATATGCTGAAACTCCACGTAACGTGGCTGAAGGCATTATTACTAAGTTCCAATCTGGCGGTAAAAAAGGTGACGACGAGTAATCTTTCGATTATTATAAGCCCAAACTAATTCATAGTTAAAAACCAAGTGCTCATGCAGTAACCCTGCATGAGTAGTTATAAAAGGAAGCTCTCATGGCTAAGGCTAAGTTTGAACGTAATAAGCCACACGTAAACGTGGGTACAATTGGTCACGTCGACCATGGTAAAACAACTTTAACTGCTGCAATTGCAACGATCTGTGCAAAAACTTACGGCGGTGAAGCGAAAGATT
>NZ_JAZQPV010000084.1:0-2109 GCF_045628685.1 Acinetobacter sp. | reverse complement strand
AAAATTTGGGTTTATACCCCGCATGGCAATTTGCATGAACTGCCTCAAGGTGCGACAGCCGTCGATTTCGCCTATTCAGCCAGTCTATTTTTAGGCAACCATGCTGTAGGTGCGAAAGTAAATGGTGAAACCAAGCCGCTTTCAACACCACTCATTAGCGGGCAAGTGATTGAAATTATTACCGATGTACTCGCAACACCCAATCCAGACTGGCTCAGTTTTATTAACACTCAAAAAGCCCGCCGTGCCTTACAGAATATTTTACGTGATCAAGATATTGAAGAGCAGCAATTGGTGGGCCAGCAGGCACTGAATCGTGCCCTAAAACTGTTTAATCGCTCAGTGAAAGATTTAACAGAAGCCGACTGGGTTGATATCTTGCAATGGCGTCACATCGAATCTAAAGCGCAGTTATTTGAACAAGTCGCTGTCGGAGACCTGCTTCCACAACTGGTTGCCAATCACCTGTTTGCGCAAGATCAGAGTTTAGAGACTCAATCTTCAACCCGTCTGATTCAAGGCACTGAAGGTGTGGATGTCAAATATGCACATTGCTGCAATCCTGTTCTCGGTGATCCAATTCAGGGACACTTATCGCGCCGTGGATTAATCGTACATCGCGCCCGTTGTCACAACCTTCTACATGAACAACACCAGCATCCAGAAAATATTTTGCCTTTGCACTGGGCCTCTGAAGATGCCGATGATATTAGCTTTACCGCCTATTTAAGCATTGATATGGTCATGAATGATGAACAAATTTCTGAACTCATCTACCAATGCCGTAAAGAAAAAACCGGTGTCGAAATGGTGCATAACCATGAAGGGAAAACTTACGTGAATATTGTGGTGCATAACCGCAAACAGATTGCGCAAATCATTCGTGATTTACGCATGCATTTTGGTTTTCCGCGCATTACCCGTTTAGCCCAACCGATTAATATTACAGAAGCATCTAAAGCAAGTTAATTCAATCATATGCAACTTTTTTGACTGATATACGCTATGATGTATGAAGATGATATAAGGAGAAATCAATGTCCCGCCAAGTAATCCATACGGAAAATGCACCAGCAGCAATTGGTACATATTCTCAAGCGATTTTAGTGGAAAATACACTGTATCTTTCTGGTCAAATTGGCTTAGATCCTTACAGTATGGAATTGGTTGAAGGTATTGAGGCACAAATTCGTCGCGTATTTGATAATTTAAAAGCAGTCTGTGAAGCAGCCGGTGGCTCTTTGGCAGATATCGCTAAACTGAACATTTTCCTGACTGATCTTTCGCATTTCCAGCTGGTGAACCAGATTATGGGTGAATACTTTGCACAACCCTACCCTGCACGCGCAGCATTAGGCGTCGCAAGTCTGCCTAAAGATGCTTTAGTGGAAATGGATGGCGTGGTTATTATTAACAAATAAAATCAAATAGTTAAAAAATTGTCTAAAATACCACCGATCAGGTGGTATTTTTTTATTCAAAAACCCAATGAATAAGAATGATATTTCAAATGAATTTCATTGACAAACGATAATAATTATCAATAATATTACTTATCCTATTTCACTATTGTGGCTAGTCGAAAATGTACGTTTGTTTATGCCGTGGTATTACCGATCAAGATATTAAAGATGCCGTAGCAAATGGCGCTGAAAGTTATCGCGAAATCCGCGACTTACTTGATTTGGGTACCTGCTGTGGCCGCTGTGCGCCAGAAGCGCGCGCCATCATTAGCGAAGAACTTTCAGAAATTGCTGCCCGTATATCCATAGCGGCTTAAATACTATAACCATAATAATTAAAGTTTAATGGTCGAAAGATCATCTTCCTCCCCCGCTTATGACTCTAAGCGGGTTTTTCTTATCTATTCTTCCATTTAACCTTTAGTCATTTTGAGTCCGATTTTCATTTGCCGTTCAATAAATTACTCGCCATTATTTTCCGAGTTGTTTAAGATGGTTGTCTAAGATAATTGAAATAATAATTTTTTGATTGCCTGACACATGGTTAAGGCAGAAATTGTTGATGGAGAACTTACAATGAAAGGCAATCGTGATGTGATTAATCAGTTAAATCAGGTGCTGTATCACCAGTTGACTGCCATTAACC
>NZ_JAZQPV010000083.1:0-3898 GCF_045628685.1 Acinetobacter sp. | reverse complement strand
ACGGCAACATTGACCGGTATTGCTAAATTCTGGTGCGCACGGTGGGACTCGAACCCACACTCGGTTAAGAACCAGCCCCTCAAGCTGGCGGGTCTACCAATTCCCCCACGTGCGCATAACTTCTTCCTCTTCTGGTGGCGGAGGGTAAAGGAATCGAACCCTCACCGAGGGTTGGCCCCAGTGGGACAGATTTCAAGTCTGCTTGCGCGCCATGCGCCCTACCCTCCAAATTCGTTATCTTCAACTTCTTACTTCTGTACGTATCAGTTTGAGAATGACAGTTTGGACAAATCAGCTCAAGATTCTCTAAAGCATGATTTCCGCTGTTACCATCAATGTGATTTAATTCCAGTGAAATTGGTTTCCCATTCCAGTCTGAAATACCACATGACTGACACTCATACTTCTTATAACCTTCTTTCACCAAACGTTTAGACAACTTTGACGTAGGGTACTGAGGATGTTTTCCTGCCAAAATATCAAGCAGATCAAACTTTTTACCGCCTCGCGCATCTCCATGATAGAGCCCATATTCACTGGCGATCTTATAAAAGGTTCTTCGATCAATCCCAAGTGAAATTGCAGATCCACCCATTGTCTTGTGCTTGCTAATTGCTTCAGCAACTTCTTCATAAGTTGCTGACTTTCGGTTATACTTTGACATTTCATCTCACGGTAGTTTGTACATTCTTATTTATACAACCGAATGTACAAACTAACCTGAAATATGCTGGTGGACCGTAAGGGACTCGAACCCTTCCTACCGCAGTGCAAGTGCAGCGTCATCCCCTGATGACAGCCCATATTTTGGTGAGTGCAGTAGGATTCGAACCTACTCAGCACGAGGCAACTGCTTTACAGGCAGCTTCAGCTCTCCAACTCTGACGTACACCCAAAGCAAAGCTCACTGTTATAAGTGTCGCAACTTAATCTGTCCGTCTCACACCCGACTCCATAGAGTCCATAGAGTCCGTGTTTACCATTCCAGTAAGCTTTGCTTTGGTAGTTCCTGAGAGGTTCGAACTCCCGACCTAATCCTTGTAAGGGACCCGCTCTACCAGCTGAGCTAAGGAACCAGATGATCGGCGTGTACAAGAAACCTCATACACGCCGATTAAATCGCTTAGGCTGAAGTGGCAACAAGAAGTCTTAGACCCGGTATTTGTTAATGATCGGTATCCGGTCAACTTACGTCGACAAGGCAGCTACAAATCATTGTATGTGGGTCCTATTACCGTTTCACTCGAACTGACGTTCTTACTGCGTGATTCACGGCATTGAGGTTTCATCGATCGGCACGTCAGTGCATCCACGAACTCTTGTTGCTTTCAGCCTAAGCTGTTGGCATTCCAAATTGTTAAAGAACCAACTTTTTAACTTGCTACGTTGTGTAGCAGTTGGTGTTGCAATTATAACACAGTTTTTAAAGCTTGTCCGATATTTGCAATCATCGTTTAGGTTGAACTACCACCAACAAACTTTAACAACCGAGGAGTTCATTATAACATAAACTCCGATTTTGTACAACCTTTTTAATCCTGATCAACTACGTTTTGCAACGTTTGCTGGTCAGTGATGCTATAGTAACATGTGCACCAGTCGCTGTACAACTTTATTGGACCTGCGCTAACCAAGCTTCTGCTTCCTCTTGGGTATCAAACTCTTTCTTCACTGTTGCCACGAACTTATTCTTGGTCTTCTTAATTCCTGGTGCAACACGCTCAGATTTTGTAATGTTCTGCGAGTTCTGAGCAAATGTTGCTTCTCGCAGATTCTTAATTCGGTTGTTATGGATGTTTCTATCCACGTGGTCAATGACATCGCTTTGAGGCCATTTTCCGTAAACATAAAACCATGCAAGATGATGTGCTGCGTAGTGAACCCCATCGATCTTGTACTTCGGGTATTTCTTCGGATTCTGTTTGGAACGTTTTGGTCCAGGCCTAACAACCTTCCATTCAAATTCACCTGTCTCTGGATCGTAATCCATCAAACTCGTCAAACGTTCATACGTCAATGGAACTTCTTTACGTCTCTTCCACGTATTCATTTTGCTCCAAAAGCATCAAAGGGGAACCACTTTCGTAGCTCCCCTTCGTATGTCTTTGTTATTCCAAGACCTTACTTCGGGGAGCCTCTCGTACCAAGTACCGCTGGGGCGCACGAATACCCACTACCCAGAGGGAGTGATGTAACAGCGACGAGGGCGGACAAGGTGTTCACGGAAGATAGTTCCTTTGTGTTGTGAGTCATAGTAAAGATATATACGCGGTTTCCCAGAAAGACGAAGCTTTCCGATCACTCAACCTGATAAATCTCAAAGTTCCAACCAAACCCGTACTTGGTCGCTTCATCGTCTTCAAGAGTTAGATCATCGTTATAGTTGTTGAAAAACTCCTTGAGTTTCTCACCTGGAATATTAGCGACTTCGTAATCAGCAAATTCCTTACGACGCCTGACTTTACCACCAACGGCTTCAGCCGCAGATTTGATGGATCGATACTGCATCTTCTCCTCTGCATTAGTCAAGGACGGATGGTCTGCATAGTACACGAAGATGATGGTTTTCCCAGAAATATTCAATCCATCGATATCTTCAGGTTTATCTACTGACGCCACCGATTTCATGGACTTAAAATCGATGTCCTTTGCTTCATGAAGGCCGACGAGTTCTTTTAGAAGTTTCATTTTTATCCTTTTCTGGTCTGTGCCACGTGGGTGATCTTCGCATCTGTCTTACGAGCAGCGAGCTCAAGGTCCTTGATCTTCTGCTGCGCCTTTGAGTGATCTTGAAGAAGTTTTGTCAGTCGAGTCGCCAGGTTCTTCTCGCGAAGCTCAGCAGCTCGTGCCTGTGCCTTCAGCTCCTTGACGTCTTGTTCAAGGAGTGCCAGCCTTTCGAGGGGGTTTGGTTGATTTGCCATTTCGTTCCTTATAGGTTCGCCATTGCGCCAACAACGCTTGCAATAGTTTCACCGTGCTTTCTGATATCATCTTGGGTTTGGAGTTTCTTCGAGTTCTCACGCGAGTTCAAGAAGTGGTAACGATCACTGAGCACCTTGCGCAGAGGTTTGACAGCTGCTGCAGTTTCAGTCGGGAAGAACTTCATGAGGTGCTTAACACCGTAGATTCGGAACTCACTGATGGTGCTGACATTTTCATGTGAAGCGATTGCCTTGACCGCCTTGGTCAGTCCGTTGACGACGATCTTGATTCGCTTGTCAACCAAGGCCTGCATTTTGTCGCTACACTTCTCGTACAGTTCGATATCAACCCCAACGTATACGTCAAGGCTGAGACGGTGTGAGCCTTTGTTGAAGTAGTCTTCCTCGATTTTGAATTGAGCGCCTAGCCGTTCAAGTTCGCCTGCCGGCATTGTCAAGAAGCGGTTCAGTTCGTACTTCATCAAAATGTCAGCTTGTTCTGGCGACAGCTTGTCAAACCAGGAACGACGGACGTACGTCGCCTTCTTCGTGAGATCGTCAGTCCTGTCCTTGGCCTTCTTCAGCTCATTGAAGATCACCTCAAGCTTTTCAGGGGTGTTGTACTTCCGATGATACGGTTCCATCAGCTCTTCAATTTCCACCTGATAGGTGCCAGGCTTGAGGATGACTTCTGATTCCTTCTGGAACTCGGTCTTGCTCAGGTCACAACCAACACCAGGACCAACCTTCGTCTTCAGCACCACGCCACCGTAGCCGGCCATGTGATCACCCGTCTTCTGCATCTTATCAGACGCGTACATCAGCTCAGGTGTGGGGAAGTAGGACTTCTTACTGTGCGCAAAATCCTGTGCTGTCGACTTCGAAGGAGTCCATGAAGAGGGTCCCCCTACCTTGAGGACGCCGTCCTTGATCTTTTCGAGGAACTCGTCATGCTGCTCTTGACCTGAGAAGTGAAG
>NZ_JAZQPV010000082.1:0-30807 GCF_045628685.1 Acinetobacter sp. | reverse complement strand
TTCACCTGTTTTTTTATATCCTCCACCATTGGATAAGTAGGTTTGAACAACTTTCAGTTTAAATTCTTGAGAATGTTTAGCCATAGAAAAGCACCCTTCAAATTAGATTAAGTGTCTAACTTTCGGGGTGCGGTTCAAATCGGAGGCTTTTTCAATCACAAATTAAAATCGTGAAATAGCTTGTTCATGTCTTTAATGACATACTCTTTAAAATGAAATGCACGTGCATGTTTTGCATCAATACGTGCAGTCTTGCCCTCATATTCAAAGATATAAACGCGGTCTTCTTTGCTCACCAAAAAGTTTTTGCCCAATCTCATCAACAATGCATCAAATTTGTCTTCATCCGGAATGCTTTCATCCAGATTAATCTGATCATATGCCCGTTTAATCGCTTTGATGAACATTCATATACTCACAATTTTATTCAGCTGCGATTTAAACAAAGATTGAGAAAAAAGCAAAGTGAAGTTGCTTCCTCTGAACCTTTTTATGGCATAAAATTTCACTTGAAGTAAAATTTTAACTATAGAAAAACAATTCATGTTAAAACGGAAAAGTACTTAAGGCCGAGTTAAGCGACTCATGATTTACTTAAGCACTTATGCGGCAAATATCAACAAAATTTTATGTAATACACAAATCATATATTTACATTCACATAATTAAACTTATGATGTTGTATTGAATCTTACACATACATTCTTAAACGCATAAATGGAATTATGTGATTGTTTATAAAAAGGTTATAAAACTATGAAAAAAATTATATGTGCCAGCATCCTCGCTTTATCCTCACATCTTGCAATGGCAGAAATGGCAACCAACTCGGTTGATCCTGCATTTGCCAAAATTGAAGCATTGGTCAAAGCCAATAATATGAAAGATGCCTACCAAGAACTGGAAAAATTGGCCAAAGCAGGTAACCCTCAAGCCATTTATAACCTAGGCTATCTGACTCAAACCGGTCAAGGTACAGCCAAAGATGAAAAAAAAGCCATCAAGCTATATGAAGAGGCTGCAAACAAAGGTTATCCGGTTGCCAACTATGTACTGGGTAAAAACTATGTGGGAGGAACTTTAGGTCTGAAACAAGACATTAAAAAAGCCAAACAGTATTTAGAGAAATCATCTAACCAGGGGTTTGCTGATGCCACGGTCGATTTGGCAGTTTTACTTTTTGCTGAAGGCACCCCTGCTTCAGAAAAACTGGCCTTACAAAAATTAGATCCTTTAATTAAAAAAGATAATTATCAAGCAATTCATGCCAAAGCCTTATATGACATTAGTCAGGGATTTAAGAATAAAAATGAAGCTCCGATTAAACAAGGCTTGAAAAGCATTCAGGACTTAGCGCAAAAAGGCTATATCCCTGCTCTCATGGCAGTGGGCAATATGTTTACCAATGGCAATATTATTCCGCAAAACCTGCCTGAAGCGAAAAAGATTTTTTCAGCCCTAGCAAAAGAAAATATACCGCAAGCCAAGGAATCTTTAGCAGCAGTGGACAAAATGATTGCTGAACAAGCGAAAAATCCGGCAAAAGCTGCGAAAAAAAGCTAAATTTTCTCCAATAAAAAAAGCCCCTTCACCATGGGGCTTTTTTTATGACTAGAAGAATTTGTTACCACCACATGGCAATCAGGCCACTTAGCAGTATAAAGCCCAATACTGTGCTTAACATTAAAGCGCTGAGAGCTTTATCATTGAGTCCATAGTGCTGCCCCATAATTCCAAATACAATCGGCATTGGTAGTGCGGCAAGCAATGTCCCGGCATAAAGCATTTCTTGACTAACATTCGGTAAAATATTTAATAACATAAAAATAGTCAGCGGCATCAAGACTATTTTAATCCCCACCAAAACTATGCTTTGCAGATCGACAGCTTTTAAACTCATACCGGCCAGACTTCCCCCAATCACAAATAAAGCAATCGGAGATGCAGTTTTACCCAACATCTCCAAAACCTGAACTAAGTAGGATGGAAGATGGATATTCAAGATCACGCACAACATGCCAAATACAATCGACAGAATGACCGGATTTTTAACTACATTATGCAAGGTCTGTTTAAGCACCTGTGATGTCGCCCGTTGTTGATTTGCACCTGCTTCAGCAATAATCAGCGTCAACGCTACAATCAATAAATTTTCAATAATCAGGGTCAGAGAAAGATAAATTGCTGCCTGCTGTCCAATCAGCATTGTGAGGATTGCTGTCCCGATAAACCCGGTATTAGACATGGAGGCCCCCATGGACAACACACCAGATTCAGTCAGTCGACAGTGGAAAAATTTACGATACAATAAAAAGGAAAACGCGTAAATAATCAGCGAACCACCGCCATAACCCATAAAATAACTGGAATTCCAGATTTCATCGAAGCGCTTACTGGCTAAAGCTTGCAGCAAAAATGCAGGCAAAGAGATTTTAAAAACAAACTGACTTAAGCCGTTTATATGCTCGGCTAAAATAAAGTCGAATTTTACACATATAAATCCCAACAGAAGCAGCAGGCATATAGGTAAAATTACACTTAAAACCACAACTGCTCCTTATTGTCAGACAAGCTTAGCTCTGCTTAATCACTGCATTTTTACAATTAAATTTTATTTCTAAAAGGGTTCAAACAGAGATTTCACGCCATGCGGCTGACAGCGCAAATACTGGGGTGCAATTTTTATATGCGCACCCAATGTCGCTGCCGCATGCCAAGGCCAACGTGGATCATAGAGCATAGCGCGAGCCAGACCAATCGCATCAGCTTGTCCCATGGTTAAAATGCTTTCAGCCTGTTCTGCTTCAGTAATCAGCCCGACTGCAATCACTGGAATCTGAATCACTTTCTTTATTGCTTCAGCAAAAGGTACTTGATAATTGGCACCAATTTTAATCTCTTGATTGGCATGCAAACCACCACTGGATACATGAATATAGACCGCACCTAACTGCTCTAAAGCTTTTGATAAACCGACCGAAGACTCCACGTCCCAACTCTCTACTCCATCCATCCAGTCAGTTGCAGAAATACGCACCCCAATTGGATAATCACGAGGTACTGCATTTTTGATTGCCTGAAAAACCTCAAGCGTTAAACGGATGCGGTTCTCAAAACTGCCGCCATATTCATCGGTACGCTTGTTCGACAGTGGCGACATAAACTGATGCAGCAAATAACCATGGGCTGCATGGACTTCAATCAAATCAAATCCGGCATCTACCGCACGCACAGCAGTATCAGCAAAGTCCTGAATCACTTTCTGGATTTCATCTTTATTTAGCGCATGTGGAGCGTGATCCGTCAGGTTAAAGGGTAACTCACTGGCAGAAACGGTTTGCCAGCCATGGACCTCTTCCGGCTTAAATTGACCTTTTCCATCCCAGGGTTTATCGGTAGAGGCCTTGCGGCCCGCATGTGCCAATTGGATACCAAAAGGCATAGGAGATAAAGATTTTACTTTAGCCAATAACGCTTTCATTTGGGCACGTTGCAAGTCATTCCAAAGCCCTAAGTCAGCATAACTAATCCGTCCTTCAGGCTGCACCGCAGTAGCTTCAACAACGCATAGACCCGCACCAGATAATGCATAATTGGCCCATTGCTGTTCATGCCAATACGTCACTTCGCCCTGTTCAGTTGCTGAATACTGACACATCGGGGCAATCACAATTTTATTATCAAGTTTTAAAGAGCCAAATTGAATGGATTCAAATAATAAAGACACACTTATTCTCCTTAAAATGCTTTGGTTATACTTAAACCTGCGCTCCAGTTCATGCCATCTGCAGGTTCAAAGAAACGGCCATTTCCGTCATTGACAATAACGGAACCCACATACTCTTCATCAAACAGGTTATCGACCCGGGCAAAAGTACGCACTTTCCAGTCTGCATTTTTCCAGATGTAACCGACATTGGCACTGGTTATGGTATAGCTTGGCGCAGCATCTGAATTGATGTCATCGACATACAGTTTGTCAATATAGCGGACATCCAGTCCGGCATTCAAGCCGGTTTCAGGCTGCCAAGCCAAAGCAACAAAAGCCTGATTTTTAGCGACACCCGGAATATAATTGCCTTTTGCCACCACCTTTACAGGATCTGTATTGGGGATATCAGCATCAAATGTTGCATCGATAAAACTATAACTTGCTTGGGCAGTTAAATCACGCCAAAGCTTTTTATTCCAGGAGAGTTCTGCACCCTGTCTTAGCGTTTTATCGGCATTGCGGAAAGTATTACGACCATTGTTCGATTCCGCTGAAACAATGTCATTTTGTGTTTCACTTTGGAACACAGCTGCCGTGAAATGACCAAAACGATTTTGAGATTTTAAGCCCAGTTCATAATTATCACTGGTCGCAGGATTTAAATCAAAGTTAATCCCAGATGTCCCCACCGTTGGATAGGCCATTTCGGTAAAAGTCGGGGTTTCAAAACCTTTGGCATAACTCATGTAAGTTGATAATTGCGGAGTAATTTCCCAGGTCAAGGCAGCTGAAGGCAACAGCTTTTGATAGTCTTTTTTACCACTGTCATCACCATTATCCCTGTCTGCAGGATATTCAGCTGCTTTGAAATAGGCATCTTTAGATTCATAATGCACATTACTGTAACGCAGGCCCGTATCTAAACGCCATGCAGGTAAAAACTCCCATGAAGCCTGAACATAAGGATCAAGGTTCCATAGACTGTTTTTCTCATCACGGCGTAAATTGCCTTTTACCCCATACTGACCCTTACTATCAAAGTTTTCATAACCCTGACGGTCTTCATGCATATAGTCAAAAGCAAGACCGGCTGTTAAACGGGTATTTGGCAGTAAATCCTTTCCTGTCCAGCGCAAATCTGTGCCGTAGAAGTCACGAGAGAAATCGATTACCCCACCTGCATGACGTGGATTTTGCTGACTGCTCGAAGGAATTGGATTACCTTTATCATCCAGCCCTAATTCTGGTGAGGCTTCTCCTTTAGGAATCGATTGATACTGCGTGACTTCACGATGTCCAGCATAAAGCATAGCGTATAATTCGTGCTGATCATTAATCGGCTTAGACCAGATCAAACCTGTTTGAGTCTGATTAATTTCTTTACGAACATCAAACTGTTTTAAGAATGGAACTTGTTGTTTAGGATTGGCTTTCCATTGCGCTCGGGTCAATCCTTGGGGATCATCTGCATTGATATCGACATGGTTCACAATCCAGTTCACCTTAGAACCATCATCCAAGTCCCAGGTCAGTTTGGCATTGCTTAACACTTTTTTGGCAGCGCTATGCTCACGGTAGCCATCGGTATCAAAATAAGATGAACTTACAACATAACTCGGTTCATTGGGTTGGTCTGCCCCGCCCTGTAAGACAATATCCGCACGACCTTTATCATGACTACCGCCTGAGTAGCCTAACTGGATAGAATCTCGACCTTCGCCTTGTTTAGTGGTGGTTAAAATCGTCCCGCCAGAAGAGTTACCATAAAGTGATGAAAATGGTCCACCCAATACTTCAATATGATCCAGACTTCCTAGATCAATATTTGAGGTTTGCCCCTGACCATCAGGCATGGTGGCTGGAATATCATCGACATATAAGCGGATACCACGTACCCCAAAAGTTGAACGTGCGCCAAAGCCGCGCATCGAGATTTGTAAATCTTGCGCGTAATTTTCACGGTTATTCAATTGTAAGCCGGGAACACCTTTTAAGGTTTCAGATAAATTGACACCGAGATTATTTTTATTGTTATCTTGATCGATTCGATACACGGAAGCCGGTGTTTTCAACCAGTCGGTATCTGTGCGTGTCGCTTCTATTTTTAAGGTAGGCAACAAAACAGGTTCCGTAGAACCTGTTTCAGCATAGAGGTTTTGGCAGATGCATGCCGTCAGGCAAAGTAAAGTCATATTGACAGGAATCAGGTGAAGTTTACCTTGCATAGGTCACTCTCTATGTCATATTAAAATATCACTTTAGAGCTTAAACCAAGTACCAATGCATCATCCACATTATTTGTAGCGCCTGGGTTAATAACATATTGAATATTCGGACGAAGCATTAACCATTTGGTTGGGTAATAGCTGTAGTTCAATTCAACATTGTATTCAGCACTGGCATTAAATGCAGGATGAGTCACACGGTCATTTACGTGTACACGGTTTACCCCCAGACCTAAAATGTCATTCGGCTGAGAATCGAATAGACCAATATATTTCACACCAATTTGTTGTGAATTATCCACTTTAGTGGTGGTACGGTCATGCCAGGTAAGGTTTGCAAAGCTATGCAAACCTTGACGACCTGCACCTGTCGATGTCAACTGTTGTTCTACTGCCAACCAGCCTCCATAAGTGCGATCTTCAGCTACAGTGCCTTTTGCATAAGCAACATCATATTGATTTTTAGCATCATCTGCAGTGTTATATATTCCACCTACACGGTAGCTCCCCGGTAAACCATTCACAAATGATTTGGGTTGCCATACCACTTCAACTGGAATGGTTACCCCATCGGCATTGTCGGTATCCAGATTCCACCCATAACGCTCTAAAGCATTTTCAGGGTTATATTCATAGATACCGACTTGAGTAAATACTTCAGGCATCACCTGATATTTAACGCGGCCACCCCACTGTGCAACAGGCGTGTTCATCCAGATATTACCTTGCCATTTCCCCATTTGCGCTGCACAAAATGCCGTACTTTGAAAATCACACGCCATCACGTTAAAGTCCATACCCAGACCTAAACGACCGACCTTGACACTGATGCCTTGCGCTTTAAAATTCTTTTCAATCGACAATTCACTTAAACGGGTTTTTTGATTACCACGGCCAAAGTTTGCTTGAACATTGGCAAGTTGCGGCACCTCACCTTGTAAATCATCGACGGTTGTACTTTGCCCTTGACGCGCACTTAGCGCAGCACGAATCGTCACCCCATCCCAGCCTGCAAGTTTTTCCATATTAAAGGTTGAGCCTAACCATAATTGGCTCGCCACAGTCGGATCATTGCCGTCATCACGGCCACCATCAGCTAAATAGGCAGCATCAGCAGCAATATTGGCATCAAATTTCACACCTTGAGCAGCAAGTTCAGTACGTTTACCGTTCCAGTCCCCTAACAAATACTGACCATTTGGGTCAAATGCTTCAGCGGCTTGAGTTTGGGTCATGGCAACCATCATCAAAGTTGGTAATAAAGCGAGACTAAATTTTTTCATACAAGAAATCACAGCAACGTTCAAGAGAATACAATTCAAATAAATTGCATATATTGTGTGAAAATTACATAATTTTTAAATATTAATCTCATCAATTTTTTTATTATAGTGAAAACAAAAAGTTATATATAAACCAAAATAAATAAAAATTAGTTTAATTAAAAGTAAATATATTAATATTTTTCAATCTATTAAATTCAAAAATAAATTTAAAAAATTATTATGTTTATTAAAAAAGTATTTAAAATAAAACTTAACAGTACATTTTTAATCAATTTAAAAATGATCATTCTAGGGGAAAAGCATAAATTTTACTGACTGAACTCTACTTTAAAATAAAAACTTGCATTCATTCACTGGCAACCCGATATTAGCATTATCTACTCATACTAGAATCCAGCATGCCCGAATTACCAGAAGTTGAAACCACCAAAACCAGTTTATTGCCTTTAATTGACCAAAAAGTCGTTTCTATTCAAGTGCGTGAATCACGTTTACGCTGGCCTATTCCTGATGATATTCAGAAATTGAAGGGACAAAAATTAGTTAAGCTTACCCGACGTTCTAAATATATTCTGGCGGAATTTGAACACGACAGCATGCTATGGCATTTAGGCATGTCGGGCAGTTTCCGTCTTTGTGATGCAAATACAGAATTGCGTAAGCATGATCATGTGATTATTCAGTTTGAGGATGTAGAACTGCGTTATCATGATCCGCGTCGTTTCGGCTGTATTTTATGGTTAGATTCCAATTCACAAAGTAAACTGATTGATACTTTAGGACCAGAACCTTTAAGTGAAGCTTTTAATGCGGAATATTTAGCGGAAAAATTTAAAAAGAAAAATGTCGGTGCTAAAGTAGCGATTATGGACAATCATATTGTGGTCGGTGTGGGAAATATCTATGCCACTGAAAGCCTGTTTAACTTAGGCATCCATCCTGCTCAGCCCGCATCCAGTTTAAGCCGTGTTCAAATTGAAAAATTGGTGATCGAAGTTAAACGGATTTTAAAACAGGCAATTGATTTAGGCGGCTCTACCCTACGTGACTATACCAATGCGATGGGTGAAAATGGTTATTTCCAGCAAACCCTGTTGGCCTACGGTCGTGCTGGCGAGATGTGCATCAACTGTGAAACCACTTTGGAAAATTTAAAGCTTGGACAACGTGCCAGTGTATTTTGTCCGCAATGTCAACCTTTAAAAAAAGTTAAAATAGCGACCAAGACTCCATCTAAAGGGAATAAAGCATGAAATCTGCCATCGTCCGTCATATTTTAGTGAAAGATAAAGAAATGGCTGAACAGCTAAAAAAGAAAATTAAAGCCGGTGCAGATTTTGCCAAACTCGCCAAACAGCATTCGACTTGTCCGTCGGGTAAAAAAGGCGGTGAATTGGGTGAGATTAAAAAAGGTCAGTTGGTTGGTCCAATTGATAAAGCGGTATTTACCTTGCCGGAACGTGAATTACACGGCCCAATCAAAAGTCAGTTTGGCTGGCATTTATTGGAAATTAAGTTTCGGATGGATTAGCGTTAACTATTAATGTTTAAAAGCATAATTTAAATAATTGTGATTATGCTTTTGACCTCACCTTCAAATTTAATTATATGAAAAATGGAAAATAAAAAACTAACAGGAATAAAAAATGGGGATGTATTCGTATATTCGTTTAGCTGTCTTAAATATCAAAGATGGTCAAGTAATTTCAACTCAAGAAAAAAATGAAATTATCCAAATACTTTATAAAGATCGCGAGGCAGATCCAAATAGCTTTGCAGAAATGGCCTTTGATTTAAACGGCAATATTAATGATAGTGTTCCTTGGTACGATGTCGAAGAAAATATTAAAACTTTCAGTGAAAAATATCCTGAACATATTTTTATTGTTCGTCAAAGAAGTGCAGAAGAGGAATTTGAAGAAGAAGGACCATATTACTCATCCTTTAATGCGGGGAATTCAGTGCAATTAAAAGATGAATATATTCATTTAGCATTTAATTGAGCTTTCATAAAAAACGGCACATTAAAGTGCCGTTGTTTGTATAAATAAAATTACAGTGGTGGACGTTTTTTCAATTCATCACGAATTTCGCGAAGTAATTCGATATCGGCTGGAGTGGTTTCTGTTTCCTCTACCGGTCCTTCCTGTTTACGTAAACGATTCATGAGTTTAACCAGTAAGAAAACTACCCAAGCCAGAATAAGGAAGTTTAAGAAAACGGTTAAAAAGTTACCGTAAGTTAAAACATTCACCCCCGCTTTTTGCAAGGCATCTAAAGTTTGCAAATTATCTGGATTACGTCCTAAGACAAAAAACTTTTGTGTGAAGTCTATGCCACCGGTGATCACTGAGAGTAAAGGCATAATAATGTCGTTCACCAATGAATCAATGATTTTATTGAACGCACCACCAATGATGACACCAATTGCTAAATCCATCATATTGCCTTTGAGGGCAAATTCTTTAAATTCTTGAACAATACTCATGTCTTTTTCCTCTTTATCTTAAAACTATTCTTTTTAATTAAATATTTCGAGAACTGTATTGCATGGCAGGGCTTTTATAACAGTTCAAAATTCCTTGTAATTTACTCGGAATTATTTCTTTTGAATATATGGAATTGCCAATTACAAACAAAAAAATGCTACCAATAAATTGATAGCATTTTTTCATAATATCGCTCTAAATGAGCAAGCTTATTTTTAAATCTTATTTACCACGGTTACGTTTACGTTCGCCTTCAGTCAACCAACGTTTACGAATACGGATTGATTTAGGGGTTACTTCAACTAGTTCATCATCTTCAATGAATTCAAGCGCTTGTTCAAGCGTGTATTCAATTGCAGGAACTAACGTCAACGCTTCATCTGTACCAGATGCACGTACGTTGGTTAACTGTTTCGCCTTGGTTGGGTTCACAGCCATGTCGTCAGAACGTGAGTTAATACCTACGATCATTCCTTCATAAACTTCTAACTGAGGACGTGCAAATAGACGACCACGGTCTTGCAGTGTGAACAATGCATAGCCAAGACACACACCTTGAACCATAGAAACCAACACACCGTTTTGACGTTTCGCAACAGTACCTGGTTTAGCAGGACCATAATGCGAGAAGCTTGAAGTCATGATCCCTGTACCAGAAGTCATGGTTAGGTATTCCGAACGGAAACCAATCAAGCCACGTGAAGGAACAGTTGCTTCAATACGGATACGGCCTTTACCGTCTACTTCCATATTGGTCATTTCGCCTTTACGGAAGCCCATTTGTTCCATAACGAAACCTTGGTGCTGTTCTTCAACGTCAAAAGTTACGTTTTCAAACGGTTCTTGCATTTGACCATCAACTTCTTTCATGATCACTTGCGGACGTGATACGCCCATTTCGAAGCCTTCACGACGCATGTTTTCAATCAGAACTGAAAGGTGAAGTTCACCACGGCCAGATACTTTGAAACGGTCTGGACTGTCAGTATCTTCAACACGTAATGCCACGTTGTGGATCAATTCGCGATCAAGACGCTCACGGATATTACGTGAAGTTACAAATTTACCTTCTTTACCAGCAAACGGTGAGTTGTTTACTTGGAAAGTCATGGTCACTGTAGGTTCATCTACAGAAAGTGGAGGAAGTGCTTCAACAGCTTTCGGATCACAAATTGTGTCAGAAATGTTTAATGCATCGATACCTGTTACACAAACGATATCACCTGCATTTGCTTCTTCGATATCTACACGGTCAAGACCATGGTAGCCCATGATTTTTAGGATACGACCGTTACGAGTCTTACCTTCTTTATCAATCACAGTGACTTGTGTATTCAATTTTACTGAACCACGTTGAATACGGCCAATACCGATTACACCTACGAAACTGTTGTAGTCAAGAGATGAAACCTGCATTTGGAATGGACCATCAACGTCAACTGCTGGCGGCTCAACGATGTCTACGATTGTTTGGAACAATGGAGTCATGTCGTCAGCAAGTTCTTCTGGAGAAGGACCAGCAACACCACGAAGACCAGATGCATAAACGATTGGGAAATCTAACTGTTCGTCAGAAGCACCCAAGTTATCGAACAAGTCAAATACTTGGTCAATTACCCAGTCTGGACGCGCACTTGGTTTATCAACTTTATTGATAATTACGATTGGTTTCAAACCACGTGCGAACGCTTTTTGCGTTACGAAACGAGTTTGTGGCATTGGACCTTCTTGTGAGTCTACAAGAAGCAATACACAGTCAACCATAGACATTACACGTTCAACTTCACCACCGAAGTCAGCATGTCCCGGGGTGTCCACAATGTTAATGCGGTATTCTGTGTTAGTACGTGCATCAGTCCATTTAATTGCAGTATTTTTTGCAAGAATGGTAATACCACGTTCGCTTTCAATAGCGCCAGAATCCATGACACGCTCGATCTCACCCGCGCGATCACCGAGAGCACCTGATTGTTGTAAAAGTTTGTCTACAAGAGTGGTTTTACCATGATCGACGTGCGCAATAATGGCGATGTTACGGAGAGTTTTAATATCTGACATGTAAATTCGATGCGTATTTAATTTGAGGGCAAATTATACAGAAAAATACAAAGTTTTAGTAGTGACAGTTTATTGACAGTTACAAGTTTTTTTAACAAATCAGGCTTTTTTTCATTTGTAATGTACTGTAACTCGATTAGAATAACGACAAATTGCTGCTGTACCTGTCTTACATGTCTGATTTAAATAACTCTCCCGAGCAACAAGATCGTCTTGATTTGGTCTATGGATTGAACGATCGTCCTCAACCATTCATCGCTTTCTTAGCTGCATTGCAACATTTACTTGCAATTATTGTCCCTATTGTCACGCCTGGTTTGCTGATTTGTTTAGCTCTTGGTGTTTCAAGAGAAGACACGAACATGATTCTTTCGATGTCTTTGGTGATCTCGGGTATTGCGACTTTTCTACAATGCAAAAAAGTTGGCCCTTTTGGCGCCGGCTTGCTGATTGTTCAAGGCACCAGCTTTAACTTTATTGGCCCAATTATTGGTATTGGCTCAGCTATGGTTGCTGCGGGCACCCCAGTTGAAGCCGTCATGGCTTCTATTTTTGGCGTGGTGATTGCAGGCTCATTTATTGAAATGGGTGTTTCACGCATTTTACCCTGGGTAAAAAAACTCATTACACCATTGGTGACAGGTATTGTTGTCCTGCTGATCGGTTTAACCTTGATTAAAGAAGGTTTAATCAGCATGGGAGGCGGTTATCAGGCAATGAGTGACAAAACTTTCGCTAACGCAGATAACCTGATCATGTCATGTACCGTACTGGCGATCATTATTATTTTGAATCGTATCCGTATTACCTGGGTAAAAAGTTCAGCGATTTTGATTGCATTAATTATTGGCTATATGCTCGCCGGCTTTATGGGACATTTGGATTTTTCCGGTGTGAAAGATGCACCTCTTGTTCAAATTCCCACCCCGATGCACTTTGGTTTAAGTTTCTCTTGGAGCTTATTTATTCCAATGGCATTTATTTACCTGGTGACATCGCTAGAAGCGATTGGAGATATCACCGCGACGTCCAAAATTTCAAACCAACCGGTAGATGGTCCGAAATGGATGCAGCGTATTAAAGGTGGTGTACTTGTAAATGGTGCAAATTCTTTCTTGGCCGGTATTTTCAATACTTTCCCAAGTTCCGTTTTTGCACAAAATAATGGTGTCATTCAATTAACGGGTGTTGCCAGCCGTTATGTGGGCATCTGGATTGCTGCATTACTGGTCATTCTGGGCTTACTTCCTGCTGTTGCCGGTGTAATCCAAGCAGTTCCGCAAGCCGTTCTGGGTGGTGCTGTTATGGTGATGTTTGGTGCTGTTGCTGCTTCGGGAATTAATATTCTTTCAGGGGTACAACTTGACCGTCGTGCCTTGTTGATTATTGCAATCTCGCTTGCCCTTGGGTTAGGGGTTGCACAAGTGCCACAAATTCTTGAGCACCTCCCTGAACTATTCCGTAACATCTTCAGTTCTGGTGTTGCGACAGGCGGTATTGCAGCATTGTTATTAAATATTATTCTTCCTGAATCGAAGAAATAATTTCATTTCAGCATCAACTCTGCCCAGCATTGTCTGGGCAGAGTTTTTCAATGGCGAGATAAAAAATGGATCCAAGAAGTGAAGTTGTCATTCGACAGCATGAATATCTTTCTGGACGTGTATTGCTGGTTAATGCACCGACGGATGATTTACTTTCTAATTTAGAAAAAGATATCACTCCGTGTTTGTGGACATGGAATAATAATGAATTTCAATATTTTCAGTCGCAGCAAGCCCATGTACATTTTGGTGTTGACCTTCCTGAAGGCAGTTTTGATCAAGCGATCATTTTTGTGCCAAAATCAAAAGAATTATTAAACTATCTTCTCCATAATGTCGTAAGCCGCTTAGGTCTGGGTGCCTCTATTTTTCTGGTCGGTGAAAAAAAAGCCGGGGTCGAACGTGCAGCCAAGCAGTTACAGCCTTATGGCAAAGCACTTAAACTTGACAGCGCACGCCATTGCCAAATGTGGCAAGTCACCCTTGACTCCACAGTGACTGCGAAAGCCTTGGCAGACTGGGCGCAAGAATATACAGTAGGGACACCTAAAGGTGATTTAACCATTTGCGCCCTTCCAGGTGTATTTAGTCAAAATCGTTTAGATGTGGGTACAGCAGTATTGTTGCCTTTTTTATCACAAGTGACTTCGGGTAAAATTGCCGACTTTGGCTGTGGTGCGGGCGTAATCAGTGCTTATTTAGCCAAATTAAATCCGAAAAATCGAATTTTTGCGATGGATGTTGATGCTTTTGCATTGGCTTCTACTCGCATGACCTTTGAAAAAAATGGTCTTTCACCAGAGCAACTTGAAATTACCGCAGTAACAGGTATTGAAGATGCGCCGCTATTCTTGCATGCCATCGTCAGCAACCCCCCTTTCCATCAGGGTATCCAGACCGATTACAACGCCAGTGAAAGTTTATGTAAAACGTCACGACGTCATTTAAAATCGGGCGGCGAATTATGGATTGTGGCAAACCGCTTTCTGAATTATCCATTATTAATTGAGCAGAATTTTGGTCAATGTACGACTAAAGCAGATCAACAAGGCTTTAAAGTGCTGTTCGCCAAGACTCAAAAGAATGTTAAGGAACAATGATGAGCGAAACAGATCAACCGCATCTACAGCGTAAGCTTGGTGCTCGCCATCTCAACATGATCGCTATTGGTGGTTCCATCGGTACTGGTTTATTCTTGGCTTCTGGTGCAACCATTGCCAATGCAGGTCCCGGTGGTGCATTACTTGCTTATGCCCTTATTGGTTTAATGATTTATTTCTTAATGACGAGTTTGGGCGAACTAGCCACGCACAACCCCACTTCAGGTGCATTTTTCACCTATGGGACTAAATATGTGGAAGGTGGATTTGGGTTCGCTTTAGGCTGGAACTATTGGTATAACTGGGCTATTACCGTTGCTTTTGAACTGGTTGCAGTACAGTTTATTATGAAATTCTGGTTCCCGGATATTCCAGGTTTCTACTGGAGTGCCATTTTCCTTGCCATTATTTTTAGTATTAACGCCTTAACAGTTAAAGGCTTTGGTGAAACTGAATTCTTATTCTCTTTGGTCAAGGTCATTGCGATTATTGTGTTTATCATTATTGGTATTGCCATGATTGCCAAAATCATGCTGACACCGAACATGGTGACCTTCTCAAACTGGACCAAAGGTGATGCACCCTTTGTTGGCGGCTTACAAGCCATGATTGGTGTAGCGATGATTGCCGGCTTCTCGTTTCAGGGAACCGAGATGGTGGGTGTTGCCGCGGGTGAATCGAAAGATCCTAAAAAGACTATTCCTGTTGCCATTAAGCAAATTTTCTGGCGTATTTTATTGTTCTATGTGGTGTGTATTTTCATTATCGGCACCTTAGTTTCCTATGATGATCCTCGTCTATTACAAGCTGCTGCAAGTGACAACATTACTCTTTCACCTTTTACATTATTGTATGAAAAGGCAGGTTTTGCTTTTGCTGCAGGTTTAATGAATGCGGTGATTCTGACTGCAATATTGTCTGCAGGCAATTCAGGTATGTATTCATCCACCCGTATGCTTTTCGATATGGCACGTCAGGGCCGCGCACCAAAATGGTTTGCTAAGCTTGACCCTCGTGGCGTACCGATGAATGCACTTTATGCCACCACAGCAATTGCTGCGCTGTGTTTCCTAACCACATTTATTGGCGAACAAGAAGTTTTTAACTGGCTGCTCAACATGTCAGGTATGTGTGGTTTTATAGTCTGGTTGGGCATTGCCATTTCACATTACCGCTTCCGTAAAGGCTATTTAGCACAAGGCTATAAACTCGAAGATTTAGCTTATAAAGCTAAATTCTTCCCTTTTGCACCTTGGTTTGCATTCATTCTCTGCTCAATCATTATTCTCGGTCAGAACTACGAAGCACTGATTGGGGGGGGAATTGATTGGTTAGGTTTACTTTCAACCTATATTAGTATTCCACTATTTCTTGTGATCTGGTTAGGTTATAAATGGAAAAATAAAACCAAATTAATCCCATATCAAGAAATGGATGTTCAACCGGTAAACGTAGAACGTGATTAAACATCTGCTTCAATAAAAAAACAGCCAGAAGGCTGTTTTTTTATTTCTATAATATTGAAGAGTCATTTGCCAAAAATTGTTTTAAAGCAAAACTGACTTCATTTTTATGGGTCGTACACAAACCATGTGGTGCATCTTTAATTTGCTCTTCTATACCATGTTTTAAAAGCTTCACTGCCTGTTGACTGCAAATTCCCGGCGGCACAATTTCATCTGCAGTTCCATAAAGTACCAAAGTCGGTACAGTAATCTGTTTTAAATCTTCACGTAAATCGGTTTCTGAAAAAGCCTCAATACTATCGTAATGCGCTTTGATTGAACCTTGCATTGCGATACGCCAAAAATTTTGCACCACACCTTCTGAAATTTTATGGAGAAATTTGTCATAACCATAAAATTTTCTAGCAAAATCCAGATAAAAATCAGCTCTGTTATCCAATAAATTTGCACGCATTTCATCAAACACTTCTGGATCAACGCCATCTGGATAATCGTCTCGCTTAATCATTAACGGAGTCACAGCAGCAATCAATGCAAGTTTAGTGACCTTCTGCTGTCCATATTTTGTCGTATAACGTGTGACTACCGCACCCCCTGTAGAATGTCCGACTAAAGTAAAATTATCCAAATTTAAATATTCAACCAATTGATGTAAATCTTCCGCATATTGGTCGATGGTATGTCCATCCCAAGGCTGACTTGACCTCCCATGTCCACGCCGATCAAATGCAATGACCCGATAGCCATGCTCAGCTAGAAATAACATCTGGTCTTCAAAAGCATCACACGATAAAGGCCACCCATGTGAAAAGACAACGACAGCACCTTTTCCCCAATCTTTATAATAAATTGAGGTGCCATCTTTAGTCGTTAATATTTGGGTCATGATTTCACCCTCTTTTTATTGTATAAGGACATTTATTAGAACAAGATAAAAATAAAACAGTGTATTAAACAAGTTATGCTTATGTAGCAGATATAAAAAAAGCAGCCCTAAGGCTGCTTTCTAGCTCAGTTCAATAATTAATTATTGAACTTGAGTTGGTTCAGCAATAACTGTACGGCTACCAGAAATAGTCGCGAATACACGACGGTTCATAGCACGGCCTTCTTTAGTAGTGTTGTCAGCAATCGGTTGATCCCAAGCAAAACCTTGAGTAGACAAGCGAGCTGGGTCTACATTGTATTCATTTACAAGTGCAGATTTAACAGAGTTAGCACGAGCTAGAGATAAACGTTCGTTCAATGCACGTGGACCAGTGTTATCTGTATGGCCATCGATACGAGCAGTAGCGTTTGGATATTCAACTAACTTCTCAGCAACTTTAGCAATTTCTGGTTTGTATTGATCTTTGATGTTTGATTTGTTTGTATCAAAGAACACACGAAGTTCCATGTTAAGGTCTTCAGTCAACTCTGTTGGTTGAACTGGAGCTACAGGTTCAACTGGAGCAACTTCAACTACAGGAGCAGCTGGTTTCAAGTGACCACCTAGAACGACATTAAGACCAGCTAAAGCTGTGTAGTTCCAGAATTCCTCATCAAAGTTATAAGTACCACGACCTTCAGCACGCAAAGATAGTGCATCATTCACACGATAGAATGCACCGATACCTGCATTCGCTAGTGTACCTTCTTCCGTGTCACCACGGTTACGACGTACTGGAGCTGTTGGGCTGTTAGTACGATCAACACCAGTAAATTTGTATTTGTAGTGACCTGCACCACCTAATACATAAGGCTTGAATTTGCTGTCGTAGTCTTTAGTGATTAAATCAGAAGTAACGTAGAAGTTACCATTGATTTGAGTTTGTTTATATTCAGCACCCTCTGCAACTTTACTCGCATCAGCTCTAGTTGCACCCGGGAAGTCAGCAAGATCAATTGCATTAAGTGACTGGTTAACATCACCTTTTACTTGGTTATATTCAGCTTCAAAACCTAACCATGGAGTTAATTCAACACCAAGCGCAGCACCAACGAACAAGTCGTCTTGCATCTCGCCTTGACCAAGTTTAGAAGATAACAAATGAGATTGACCATTGTTGTGTTTAGTATCTTGCCAAGTATAACCCAGCATTAATGGTGTAATAGTTACGCCAGCGTTAGCAGCAGCCAAAGGTGCAGCAACGAGCATTGCTAATGCAATACGACTCATTTTCATGAAATTATCCTCCAGAGATAAAATTGTTTTCAAGTTCAAGCTCAAGCCTAAATTTGGGCTATTTTGAGATGGGCTTTCTAATACCCCAGTTTTATTTTTAAGCCATTCACTTTTGAATCATACAAACACTTTAATTCTTTTCCAAGTGCTTGATAATTTTAATCAAGTAAATTATTGACAAAATTACTTACAATTTCCGTTGTAATTCGGTAATTTTTTACTCAATTTATTTTTGTGAATAGCTTATTGTCACTTGCCAATTATTTTAACAGCTTTCTTAAAAGTTGAGTAATAAATCTTACTTGCTAAAAAAACGATTAAAAACAAAATATTAACAACATAAATAATTAAAAAAACATATTATAAGGTTAATTTAATGATTCCTATACAAAAAAAGGGTTTTACACTGGTTGAACTGATCGTTACGCTCGCTATTTTAGCAATCATGATGACTATGGCCTTACCTTATTTTCATGACATAATGGCCAAACAGGAAATTAAAAATATTACCCATAAACTTATCTCAAGCATTCAACTGGCGAAATCACATGCTGCTATACACCACACCAATGTCGTCATCTGTCCTAGCCAAAACAAAATAAACTGCCAGGCAAGCTATTGGAATTCAGGTTTTATTGTCTTTTTAGATACCAATAAAAATAGACAGGTGGATACTCAGGAAAAAATTATCTATACAGAATCAACTGAGCTGAAATATGGAAATTTAGACTGGAGAGGTACTTTAAGTATTCCAAGTTTAACTTTCCAGGCCTCAAATGGACTTCCGAATGGATCAAATGGCAGTTTTTATTATTGTTCTACTTATCAACAAACCCACTATAAAATTTTATTGAGCCGTATGGGGCATACTCGTATTGAGAATCCCTTAACTTGCTAAAAACTTGTCAGTCTAAAGGTGTAGAACAAACTGACTTTATTCCTGCTCATTTTTCAATATACTGCTTATGTTTGGAAAACAATCCACTAAAAAGTAAATCTCGGAGAGAAAAAAATGACAGGCATAGTAATTGTAAATGGGGCACGTACAGCTATGGGTGGTTTTCAAGGTAGCTTAGCGGGTCTAAATGCACCCGAACTTGGAGCAGCTTCAATTAAAGCAGCCATTGCTCGTGCAGGATTACAACCAACTGATGTCGAAGAAGTCATTATGGGCTGCGTGCTGCCTGCCGGCTTAAAGCAAGGTCCTGCACGTCAGGCAATGCGTCAAGCCGGACTACCTGATTCAACTGGTGCAGTCACCATCAATAAACTTTGTGGTTCAGGTATGAAAGCCGTGATGCAAGCTGCCGATATGATTAAAGCCGGTTCTGCTGAAATTGTAGTTGCAGGTGGCATGGAATCAATGAGCAATGCACCTTATATATTAACCAAAGCACGTGCAGGTTACCGCATGGGCCATGGTGATGTGAAAGATCACATGTTCCTCGACGGCCTTGAAGATGCTGAAACAGGTCGCCTGATGGGTTCATTTGCTCAGGATATGGCGAATACCCGTGGCTATACCCGTGAACAAATGGATGACTTTGCCATTCGCTCATTGGAACGTGCTCAAACTGCAGTGAATGAAGGCTACTTTGCTGATGAAATCGCGCCTGTTACAATCTCTACCCGCAAAGGTGATGTAGTAGTGGATAAAGATGAGCAACCTTTTAATGCCAACATTGCAAAAATTCCAACGCTCCGCCCTGCTTTTGCCAAAGACGGTACGATTACGGCTGCCAATGCTAGCTCAATTTCTGATGGTGCTTCTGCACTCGTTTTAACCTCGAGTGATAATGCAGCTGCAAAAGGTTTAACCCCTTTGGCGAAAATTGTCGCTTATGCATCAAATTCGCAGCACCCTTCTGAATTTACCATTGCTCCAGTCGGTGCGATTCAAAAAGTTTTAAATAAAACCGGTTGGGATGCGCAAAAGGTTGACCTTTGGGAAATTAATGAAGCATTTGCCATGGTGACCATGTGTCCTATGGATGATTTCAAGCTTGATTCAGCTAAAGTGAATATTAATGGTGGTGCATGTGCGCTTGGTCATCCAGTTGGTTCAACAGGCTCACGTATTATTTTGACTTTGATTCACGCCTTAAAACGTACAGGTGGCAAGAAAGGAATTGCTGCGCTGTGTATTGGTGGTGGTGAAGCAACTGCGGTGGCGATTGAGCTTCTATAAAAAATCTCCCTTTCTAAAGGTGAGCAGCATTGCTGCGCAAGAGAGGGATTTAAAGATATTTCCATATCCCTCTCTCTAATTCTCTCCCATAGGGAGAGAGGACAAAAAGTCCCTCTTTTGAGGGATTTTTTTATGCTTACACTTTTGATTTTTTATTGTGCTTAAGCCTGCTAAATTAGAAGGATCAAAACAACAAAAACAGGCATCCCTATGCAACTTAATCATTACCTCAATTTCCAAGGTGAAACTGAAGCTGCCTTTAATTTTTATAAATCAGTTTTTGGAGGCGAATTTTCGAATCTTACCCGTTATGGTGAAATGCCGCCTGAAGAAGGTGTCACACTATCTGAAGCAGATAAAAATCTCATTCTTCATGTTTCGCTACCCATCAACGAATATACAGAACTGATGGCATCCGATACCAATGATCAATTCTGTGCGCAAACCCATACGGTTTTCACCCAAGGTAATAACCACTATATTTCAATTAATTTCAATGCCAATGAACAAGCAGAAGCACAACGTTTATTTGATGCTTTATCTGTGAATGGACAAATTGAAATGCCCTTAGAAAAAACCTTTTGGGGCGCACTGTATGGGGCTTTTACCGATCAGTTTGGAATTAAATGGATGATCAATTGTCAATTAGAAGAAATGTAATATTTTCTTTAAACACAAAAAAACCGGAATCAATCCGGCTTTTTTTTACAGCAGCTTAATTGAAATTAAGCACCTGTCTGATAGTGGGCTTGTGTAACCGCAGTCGATGCCTGATACGGATTTTTAAAATCATTTAAACCCGCAGCAGCTTCCTGAATATCTTTACCTTCTTTAACCACGAAAGTATCGAAGCCTGAACGTTTTAAATAGTTCAATACATCTTTAAAGATATCACCAGTCGCACGAAGCTCCCCCTGATAACCTTGGCGGCGTAAAAGTGCTGCAAATGAATAGCCACGACCATCATTAAAGCCTGCAAACTCGACAAAGATTGCATCAAGCTGATCCAGCGGAAATTCATTGACTTCAGGAGATGCATCTACAGTGATGTAAAGCGCTTTTTTACCTGAAACATTGGCAATTTGATCTAACTGTTCAACAGTTAAAATCACGTCACCTTGAGGTAATACGCCATCTTCACCAATCAATTGATAGGTATTGTCTGTAATCGTACCATCTTTAGAGAGCACTTGTAGTGCGGTATTAAGCATATGCACGCTCCTTGAATGGTTGAATGCCAACACGACGATAGGTTTCGATAAATTCTTCACCGTCAGCACGCAAATCAAGATAAGTATTCAGGATTTCTTCGATCACATCCGGTACACGGTCTGCTGCAAATGATGGCCCTAAGATGTCACCGATTGAAGCATCATGATCGGCATTACCACCTAAAGTGATTTGGTAGAATTCAGCACCTTTTTTATCAACCCCTAAAATACCGATATTGCCGACATGATGATGACCGCAGGCATTCATACAACCTGATATGTTCAAGTCGATGTGACCGAGGTTATATACGGTATCCAAGTCATCAAAACGGCGAGAGATCGCTTCAGAAATTGGAATCGATTTCGCATTTGCCAATGAGCAAAAGTCACCGCCCGGGCAGCAAATGATATCGGTTAAGAAACCAATATGTGCACGTGCAAGGTTGTTCTTTTCAAGAATAGTCCATAATTCGAACAGGTCTTTTTGCGGCACATCAACCAGTGAAATATTCTGTTCGTGTGTGGTACGAAGTTCACCAAACGTATATTTGTCTGCAAGATCTGCAATCAAATTCATTTCTTCAACGGTCATATCACCAGGGGCAATACCGGCACGTTTCAGTGAAATCGTAACAATACGATAGCCTTTCACTGTATGTGCGTTAGTATTGATGTTAAACCATTGCTTGAATTTTGGATGCGCAGCAAACTGTTCAGAGAAATCTTCATCTGCATAATCTTGATAATTAAATGGCGTGAATTCTTCATCCAGTTTTTTCAAGATTTCAGGCTGAATTTTCAAGGTCTGAATGGTATGGGCAAATTCGGCTTCAACTTTTTCAGCAAATACTGCAGGCGTTAAAGCTTTCACCAAAATTTTGATACGTGCTTTATATTTGTTGTCACGGCGACCATGCAAGTTATACACACGTAAAACTGCTTCTAAGTAAGCAATTAAATCTTCACGCGGCAAGAAGTCACGAATAAAACTACCAATGACTGGTGTACGGCCCAAGCCACCACCAACTTTAATTTTATAGCCAATCTCGCCTGCTTCATTTTTCACGATATACACACCGATATCATGGAATGAAACCGCTGCACGGTCTGTTTCAGCCAGTGCAGACACCGCAATTTTAAATTTACGCGGCAAGAAAGCAAATTCCGGGTGGAAGGTTGACCATTGACGAATCAATTCACAGGTTGGACGCGGGTCAGCAATTTCACCGGCAACCACACCTGCATACTGGTCAGTTGTAGTATTACGAATACAGTTACCCGATGTTTGAATGGCATGCATTTGTACAGTTGCAAGCTCTGCCAACATGTCAGGCACATTTTCTAGTGCAGGCCAGTTAAACTGAATATTTTGACGTGTTGATACATGTGCATAACCACGGTCATATTCTTTAGCCAAATCCGAAATTTTACGAAGCTGGTTCGAGTTCATCAGACCATAAGGCACAGCAATACGTAACATTGGCGCATAGCGTTGCACGTATAAACCATTTTGCAGACGTAGCGGACGATATTCATCTTCCGTCAATTTACCCGCTAAATAACGTTCCGTTTGGTCACGGAACTGTGCAACACGTTCATTGATCAGTTGCTGATCGAAATCAGTATATAAATACATGGCGTACAGCTAGTAGGTTCATTATAACGGCTGACAGCATAACGAGATTTAAACTATCAACAAAATGCGTTTTTTACATATTTAATAGCGGTTTTATTGATAAGCATGTCTGGATTTCAATGAGATAACCAGTTACAGCCAAATCCTGCTGCTTTTAACCAGATTTGATGTTGTTTTCACTTGTTTATCATTATTTTTCATATAAAGAATAAATCTGAAAATCCCCTCTGTAAATACGCCTATTTTTATATGAGAAATTTAAATTTTAAAAAATGATTAAATTGACTCGATAAAAAAGCCCGACGAATCGGGCTTTTTAAATTTTAATGATTATTTCTTTTGATCAGGTAAAGCATAGGCTACTAAATAGTCACCCATTTTAGTACCGAATGAGCCATGACCACCGGCCATAATCACAATGTATTGTTTACCGTTAATTTCATAGGTCATTGGAGTCGCCTGTCCACCTGCTGGTAAACGGCCTTCCCACAATTGATCACCATTGGTCACATTGAAGGCACGGATATAGTTATCCTGAGTACCAGCAACGAACATCACGTTACCTGCTGTAGAAATTGAACCACCTAAGCCAGGAACACCAATTTTAAGTGCTGGCAACTGGAACAGGTTCGGTAAGCTGTCGCGGATTGTACCGATACGTTTTTTCCAAACCACGTCATGTGTATTTAGATCAACACCCGCTACAAAGCCCCAAGCTGGCTGTTTACAAGGTAAACCCAGTGGTGACAGGAACGCTTTAATTTCTACACCGTAAGGCACGCCGTACATCGGCTGAACACCCGCTTCAGTACCTGCACCTTTCGCTGTCTGTTTACGGTTCGGGTCTGCAGGAATCAGTTTAGACACAAATGGCAAACCAATGGGGTTCATCAAGGCAACTTGACGGTCTTGATTGACCGACATACCTCCCCATTCAAACACACCCAGATTACCCGGGAACACCAGAGTACCGTTTTCAGAAGGCGGGGTATAAATGCCATCATAGTTCAATGATTTGAAGTAAACACGACACATCAACTGGTCAAACATGGTTGCGCCCCACATTTGCTTGTCCGTCAATTTATCTTGGGGTGCCAGATCAAAATCCGAGAACGGTTGTGTTGGTGAATAATGTTCACCTTTGGTTTGTGGACCCCGTTGTACAGTTTGTGGCACAGCACGTTCTTCAATCGGAACGATTGCTTCACCGGTACGACGGTCTAGAACAAAGACATTCCCTGTTTTAGTCAACACATAAATAGCAGGGACAATATTGCCTGATTTGTCTTTGATGTCAGCTAGAGAAGGCTGTGAGGGTACATCCATATCCCACAAATCGTGATGTGTAGTTTGGAAGTTCCAGATCAACTTACCTGTTGAAGCATTGATCGCAAGCATTGAATTTGCATAACGCTCATCAAGTTCAGTACGGTTACCACCCCAAATATCCGGAGTACCCACACCTGTTGGCACATAAACGATGTCTAGTTTTTCGTCATAAGCCAAAGGTGTCCAGGCATTTGGTGAGTTTTGAACATATTTTTGACCCGGAGCCGGGATAAGATTTGGATCTTCTGCGCCGGTATCAAATACCCAAAGAAGTTCACCGGTGTTTACGTCATAACCACGGATTACACCAGAAGGTTCTTTTGTAGAGTAGTTATCGGTGGTTGAACCACCAATGATGATAGTCGTACCGGTAACGACTGGAGGTGAAGTGGGTATATAACCGCCTGGATACGGGAATGGCATATCTTTTTGAAGATCGACTTCACCATTTTTACCAAAGTCGGTACAACGCTGACCATTGTCTGCATTGATTGCCACAAGACGACCATCATTTACAGGAAGAATGACTTTACGTGGACAAAGTGTCGACGTTGAGCGTTTGCTTTCTAAGCTTTTTGCGAATTGAACAGTGTTGTTCGCATCAAAATAAGAAACACCACGACAGGTTAAATGCTGGAAGGTGTTATCCGCTTTTAACTTAGGATCGAAACTCCATTTTTCCTTACCTGTAGCAGGATCAAGCGCAATCAGACGTTGATGTGTCGTACACATAAACAGGTTGTTGCCAATTTTAATTGGCGTTACCTCATTGGTGGTTTCGCCCGAGTCATTCTCAGTTTTCATTTCGCCAGTACGGAACGTCCAGGCAACTTGTAAATCTTTAACGTTGTCGCTGTTAATTTGATTTAACGGAGAATAACGCACACCTGCTTGAGTACGACCATACGCAGGCCAATCTTCAGGTGCTACACCAGCAATGGTTTGCGCTTGTTTAGGCTGTTCAGTTTTAATTTCACCATTAATTTCTTGTGGGTCATTAAAAATTGAATAAATCATCACAACAATAGCAATGATCAAAGTACCAGACAATGCAATTTTACCTGTTTTAGCATCACTGATCCCGCGAGAAACCGCAGGAATCAACAGCCACAAACCCAGTAAACCCAAGATATCGAAACGTGGTGCAAGTGCCCAGAAGTCAGTACCTGCTTCCCAGACACCCCAAATGACCGTACCCAGCATTAATGCGGCATAGACCCAAAATGCTTTCGAATTCGATTTCTTAAGAAAAACCGCTGTTACCAATAATAATAAACCGGCAACGATGTAATAAATTGACCCGCCTAGCACTGCTAGCCAGATACCGCCTATCAGCAGAATTAACGCAAATATCGCCAAAATAATGACGCTAAATGTACGCATTCCTGTTCCTGTAGATGGATTACTCATATTAACCACCTTAATCTTTGATTTTTAGTATGGTTAATCAAAAAGATTCTTCATAACCCTTTTGATTAACCGTATGTACATCAGTTACAAAAACCAGACTCTTTAAAAAAAATTAGAGGTAATCACAGTTGGTGATGACCTCTCAATTTTTTAAGATGCTGTATGAACCTTAGAATGCAGTTTGGAACTTGATTCCGCCAACCCATGCATTTTCGCCATTCTTATACGCACCGACATGACGAATGTATTGAACGTTTGGACGGATCGTTAACCAGTTGTTTGCATGTAAACCGTAATAAATTTCTGCATCAATTTCTTCACTACGTTGATCATTCAGATCATCGTTCATGTTGATACGTGCAACACCAACGGCAATTTCGTCTTTAGGACGAGAATCCATCGCGCCTTTATAAACAAGACCCATGTTTTGCATATCGCTCACATTGTTGGTTTCAGAATCATGAACCGTTAAATTCACAAAACCGGTTAAACCACGAGAAGCGTCACCTTTATGTGCAGTCAGTTGTTGCTTCGCAACAACCCAACCACCTTGATGATGATCTTTTTGATCATTATTACTAATTACATCTGCATCAGCAGTACTGTAGTAATAACCGGCACGGTATTCACCTAGAAGTTTTTCAGTACCGACTTTCGGAGTCCAAACTACTTCTGCCGGAATGATCGCGCCTTTTGAACCATCTGTGCTTAAGTTAAAGCCTTTACCGCGTTCCAAATTCTCAGGGTTGTATTCATATACGCCGACTTGCGCATAAACTTCTGGAGTGACGTTATATTTCACACGTGCAGCCCATTGGCTTATGGGCCAGTTGTACCACTGATCGCCAACCCAGTTGCCCACTTGTGAACCACAAAGCGCCAGGTTCTGGAAATCACAGTCAAAGCTATTGAAGTCTTCACCTTCACCAAAACGACCGACTTTTACATCTAACTTCTGCTCCAAGAATTTTTTCTTGATCCAGAAATCAGTTAGACGCCAAGTCTGACCACGGCCCCACACTTCTTGTGCAGAACTTAAATGGCCATTTTCCACACCAGTAGATTGACCATTTAAAGCATCAGAGGTATTTGAAAGGTTACGGCCATTCCGTTCAGTTAGGGTAATTTGAGCTTCGGTATCTTTCCAGCCAGCAATCTTTTCCAAGTCTAAGTGAGCACCAATTGCAAACTGGTCTGCATATTCAGTTCCGTGACTTGAGGCATATTTTGCATCGAGCAAAGTGGCCATTTCACCGGTATAACCGAAGCTGAAATCGTAGCCTTGTTTTTGCAATGCAGTACGCTGACCATTCCAGTCACCGAGCATCCACGGGCTTTCTGCATCAAATGCATCACTTGCATGTGCTGCAGAAACACTAGATAAGAAGGCAGTTAATGCAACAAAAACTGCCTTAGCTTGGAGAGAAAAGTGCATATAAGAAACCATGATATATTTATATGTATTTTGTATATATTACACCTATTTTTTGTGACTCACGTTAACTTTTGCTTCACATCCTTTAACCAGTTAGCTAAATAATTTTAACTATTTGATAAAAAATAATAAAAAATCAATTACCATTTTCCTTCCCCGAGTCGCTGTCCAGCGAAGTTATAGACATTTTTTGACCGGGAAAACTTAATTGGACAGCTTAACTGTTGCTCTGTCTGTTCTGAATTTGTATCCAAAGGCACCTCAACTGTCCACTGTCGTTGCTGCGCAAGTTCCGAATCAAGCGCCTCATCCAAATACATTACCGGCTCAACGCAAACGTCTTGCGCTACGAAAATCGCCTGCCATTCAGCAAAAGCCTTAGATTTTATTTTATCCTGAATGGCCTGCTTAACCAGTTGCCGATCTGCCTCATCGAAAGAAGCGCCTTTTTCTAGAAGTAATGGAAGTTCCAAAATCGTGGCCAAGTCAGACATGAACTGAGGCTCTAAACTGCCGACAGATAAGTAACGACTATCTTGGGTCTGATAATAATCATAAAAAGTTCCGCCATTTAAATGCCCTTTTTCAGCATATTGTTTGCTTTTTCCAGCCAGTGATGCTGCAGCAGCCATATTATTTAAGGTCACCACACAGTCGGTCATCGAAATATCAATATATTGACCCTGTCCGCTGTGTTGCCGTTCAATCACCGCAGACAGAATTCCAATCACTGCATGAAAAGAGCCACCTGCTACATCTGCAATCTGAATACCCATGGGTGGCGGACCCCTGTCTTGCCGACCGCTATGTCCTGAAATTCCAGAAAGTGCGAGATAATTGATGTCATGACCTGCTTTATCTTTATAAAGTCCGGTTTGCCCATAACCGGTAATGGAACAATAAATCAGTCGCGGGTTAATTTCGGCCAGAGTGGCATAGTCCAAACCCAGCCGTTGCATGACCCCGGGTCTAAACTGCTCAACCACAATGTCAAATTCAGAAATTTTCTGCTTAATGGCAGCAATAGTTTCAGGATCTTTTAAATCTAGGGCAATGGACTGCTTATTCCGATTCAAATAACTATGCGCAGTCGCTTGTCCATTGGCATACGGTGGAAGTAAACGAATTAAATCCGGGCGTGTTGGCGATTCCACATGGATGACTTCTGCCCCCATGTCTGCCAGATATAATGTGGCGAATGGTCCAGGCAAAAGCGTGGAAAAATCGAGAACTTTTAATCCTTTTAAAGCACCGTCCATGTTCTTTTTACTCACTTCATGTTGATTTTTCACCCATATTAGAAATATAAATGCAACAAAACAATGTCATGTTCAGCCATTTACCTTGATCATTTCGGCAATTTAATATGTAAATAAGGTAAAACATCTATTGTAAATTGCCACCCCAACACTTTTTAGCGTCATTTAGGTCAACAGCAAGTGAATACAAAAGAGACTGAAGGATTTAACATGAGTCGCGATACAATTAGTATCCATTTCGTAAATGCGGCTCTAACAGGCGTGAAACGCCTAGGAATGGACGTCGAAACTCTATTGTCGCATGTCGGCATAGAGGCAGAATTGCTACGTCAGCCTAAAGCGCGTATCTCTCCGGAACAATACACACGCTTTATTCGAATGTTGTGGATGGTGACCCAGGACGAACATGTCGGCTTCGATATTCAACCGCGCCGTTTGGGCACTTTCGCCATTATGTGTCAGTTGATTATTCACGCGAAAACTTTAGGAGAGGCTTTAGAGCTTTCGTCACAATTTTATAAACTGTTTGGTGATGAATGGTCGGTAACTTTGGAACGTGACAAGCATGAAGCGCGCCTTGTTCCACTGATTCCAAGAAGCATGGATCCAGATCATTTCATTACTGAAAGCATGCTCATGATTTGGCATGGTCTGGCATCTTGGTTAATTGAACGCCGTATTCCACTGGAACGCGTGCATTTTGGCTATCCCCGTCCTGCCCAGGCCGATGAATACGATGCATTGTTCTTTGCACCGGTAATGCAATTTGATGCACCTCGTACCGAAATTACATTTGCAGCAGATTATCTGGATTTACCGCTTCGTCAAACTGAAGAAAATCTGGAAGAATTCTTAAAGGCTGCACCTGCTCAGTTACTGGTCAAGTTCAAAAACACCAACTCTTTAACATCACGTATTCGTGAAGTCCTCAAGAGCCAGATTGGTGAAGAAATGCCAACTTTGAATGATGTGGCATCTATGCTGTACTTGTCTCCACAAACTTTACGTCGTCGTTTGGCTGCTGAAGGTAAAAGCTATCAAGGTGTTAAAGATGCATTACGCCGTGATGCTGCCATTCACCTTTTACTCAACCCAGGTTTAACCCTGGAAGATGTAGCACAACAAGTCGGTTTCAGCGAGACCAGTACTTTCCACCGTGCATTTAAGAAATGGACCGGAGTCACCCCGGGACTGTATCGCCAATTACACGGCTATCATTAAGCTTTTAGATTCATCGCAGTTTCTCCGCCCAGACTCATATGTCTGGGCTTTTTTTATTGGCAAAAAAATTCATTTGATCTGATCCGTTCTCGTCATTGCACTTCAAAAATTAATCATTACACTCGAAAAGTATAACAATTTAAAAGTCATAACAAAGGAACAGCTATGAGCGAGGCCTACATCATAGATGCCATTCGCACACCACGCGGAAAAGGTAAAAAGGACGGTTCACTCTATCAGGTGAAACCGATTACCCTACTCACCACTTTGCTCAATGAACTGAAAGACCGTCATCAACTCGATACTTCTAAAGTAGATGATATTGTATTGGGCTGTGTCACACCGATTGGTGATCAAGGTGCAGATATTGCCAAAACAGCGGCTATTGCTGCAGGTTGGGACAATGATGTAGCCGGTGTGCAAATCAACCGTTTCTGTGCCTCAGGATTGGAAGCGGTGAATATGGCTGCCATGAAAGTACGTTCCGGTTGGGAAGATATTGTGGTGGCTGGTGGTGTTGAATCGATGTCGCGTGTGCCGATGGGATCGGATGGCGGTCCTTGGGCACTTGATCCTGAAACCAATATGGCATGTGACTTTATTCCACAAGGTATTGGTGCTGACCTGATTGCGACCATTGATGGTTATAGTCGCGCAGATGTAGATACTTTTGCCGAAAACTCACAAAAGAAAGCCGCCGCAGCTCAAACAGCTGGCTATTTCAATCAATCGATTGTGCCAGTCAAAGACAAAGCCGGGGTAGTGATCTTGGACAAAGATGAATTTATTAAACCGACGACTACAGCAGAAGGTTTAGCCAAACTCAATCCAAGTTTTACCATGATGGGGCAAATGGGCTTCGATGCAATTGCCCTGGATAGGGGAGGAGTATGTGCAAAAGCGGTAGGCCTTCATGAAGTATACAGGGGATGTGGCTAGGACTACGAATTAATGGACGTTGAGGACGAACTCGAGATACTGAACGAGTATAAGTCGGATCGTAGCCATGTCGTTCTGTGAGCCAAGGAGTTGATAATATGCCTTGTCTTCCTAAGACCGCTTGGCCTCCGACTT
>NZ_JAZQPV010000081.1:0-36589 GCF_045628685.1 Acinetobacter sp. | reverse complement strand
GATGAGCTCAGAGTTCTCACTGTTACAGCGAGATCCTTTACGAACTCCAGGCTTCAGTTCCCGGTAGCCGCGACGCTCCCACATCTTCCCATCCACCTCAAAGTAGCCACGTGAATAGCGTGAAGTGACACAACCACCGCCGCCATACGCCCAGTAGTCTTGAGTGTGCTTCCGCTTCTCAAAAGTCTTGACGTTTGGATTGTATTCCTGGGCGAAGCCTAGCCGAGGAAGAACAAGCTTGCCGACGATGTTCCAGTTCTCGTCGTACTCATTCTCGGTCTGGTCCCTGAACGTCAGGCGGAGCTGCTTCGGTGGTTTCACTTCTTTTTTGGCTGTCATGGCTTGGTGTCCCTTTTGCGATAGTTCGTAAAGTCAAATCTGCAACATAAGCTGCATACGTGTTCGGTGCTTTGTTGATAATTTCATTGAGATTGCTGATGATGGTCTTCATCAGCCGATCTTCTGTTTTCATGTAGCCTTCTTGGTTGCTCGTGTAAAGAATCGAATGTACGTTCTGTTGTGGTGCTGGTCATACACAATTTCTATCCTCGTGCCTGGCGTCGGTGCTTTCATCTTCACCACGGCAGCTCCCCAGTTTTTCCTGGTTTCACCTGGTGCCAAGGCGTCGGTCCTCTTCCAACCCAGCTTGATGAAGAAGCTCTGCACTCCCGCGAGTCTGTCGCCTTTTCGTCCAGCAGCGTATTCATTTTTCTTATCTGTCGGAGCAAATCCTGTTGGGACTTTCTGCTCTGGTTCTTTTTCTTCCGTCAGAAGTTCGTTCACTTTCATTTTGATCCTCTATATTGTTCGAGTTCTGGAGGGACTTCATGTCCCTGTTCCTTCAGGTCGTCCATCGTGTTCTTGAAAATCGTTGCAGCGTCCTTGCGCTTCTTGATCAACTGAATGATTTGTTCGACTGAGAGGATGTCCTTGCCCTTGACACCTTTGCCAAACATCAGCTCAGCAGCTTTGTCAGGATCGCGGATTGGGTCCGGCCTTCGATCAAACTTGTGGTCGAGGCCCATTCGATCGAGCTCCGCTTGAACCTCGTCAGGGGTCGCCTTGCCCAGGTTCTTCGTCCGGCCCTTGCCGTCCTTCCGCATCTTCCGTACCTTAAACAGCCGTTCAAGTCCCTCATCGGCTTTAAATGACCGACGAACGCGAATGACCGGCTCGCCATCCTCTCCGTCTACCTCAAGGTCACGATCCTTTTCCCACACCTGCTTCATCATGTTGACGAGCAGAAGGGAACGCACTGCTCCTTTGTACTTCGATCCTGGAGCAGAGTGGAAAGCCCAGCGTGCCCATTCAGTCGATGGTACCAGCATCAAATCCACTTGAACCTTGTTCCCACCCTCCACGGGAACGGCAAAAGAAAACACGCCTTTGCCAGCACGGTGGATTTCATCCTGTCCAGTGGCATCGAGCATCTTCTTAACGATGGACTTCTCGTTGTACTTTGAAGCATCAACGGCAATGTCAATGTCCCCGCTGTCCTGTTTGGTACCTAACAGGGTGTGCGGGGTTGACCCCAAGAGGTTTGCCTTGAGGTCATCCAGTGGAATGCCTGCGTGTTTTGACACAAAGGCGAGCGCCGATTTGATGTCATTCGAGGTGGCGCGAGTCGTGCCTAGGTCCTTCGTAGACTTACCACTCGATTTCCGAGCCTCGCAAAGAAGTTCTACTAATTTCATTGTTCCCCTAAGTGTTCCTTGATGGCGTCAACAGTGAGGACGAGCTGATCAATATCAGTTACGTCGCCGACGTCGTAACCCAACATGGCGGATGCGGCCATGGACGTCAGTCGCTGAAGGTGAAAACCTTCGTAGGTGTTGTTGACGATGTCTTGTGCAGCAACAGTTTCCAGGAATGCTTGGGCAAAATTCTCCAGCTCTTCGAGGCGGCTCATTGTGAATGCCCCACGAAGTCAGTGTTCTTATGCAGCCACAGCAGAACTTCCTGGCCGTTCTCGATGGTGTAACCACGCGCCTCACAGGCGCTGAGGCAGTAGTCCAGCGTCGCATTAATCAGCAGTTCGCCGGCGCACTCTACCGAGGCATACACCACACCCGGATGACGTGCCGCGCTCAGCGTGCATTTGATGTTGACCAGCATGTTAAACTCCCAAACCGAGTTCATCGCGAAGCGCGTTGTCGATCCAAACGTAGGGATCGCCGGTGCGGGCTTTGGCGATGCCGTAAGGCATCTCACCGTTGTTGCAGTAGAAGCTGAAGAGATTGTCGTAGAAACTTTCATCAAGATCGTCGATGCCACCGCCGTCTTTCACAGTTTCTACAAGAAGAGTTGCTTCGTCTTCGGTCAGGTTGAATTTTGCGAGGAACTTGGCGATCATTTCAGCTTGGGTCATTTTTAACTCTGATTGGTTGGTATAAATCTATTATATCACACCAACCTGGTGTGTACACTCTTATTTAGTGAACATGTGCTGTACATGCGATGTGGTCATAAATAGATCATTCGCACTTATAATGGAATCACCATGCTTATTGATAACCCACAGATTGTAGAAGGAAGCTCAATTGGAAATCCTACTCTCGCTAGTGGCACAACTTTCCCTTCACTACCTAGTAGTGGCGAGCTATTTTTTAGAACCGATACTCTGTCGCTAAATTTCTATAATGGCACTGAATGGGTCGACGTTAAATCACTTAGTAGCGGGTTAAATGCATTTGCTAACTTATCTGAGAATGGTTTTGTAGTAAAGACCGCAGATGGAGGGGTGTCTGCACGCATTTTGGCCAATGGCAATGGAATCACCATAACAAATGGAAATGGAATTAATGGTAATCCATTAATTGCTTTAGCTAGTAGTGGCGTTGCGCCAGGGTCGTATGGTTCAGCAAACACATCACCAACGTTCACCATTGACACAACAGGTCGTATCGTGGCGGCGGCTCAAAATGCAATTCAACCTCTTTGGGCCAACATACAAAATAAACCGACCTCAATTAGCGGTTATGGTATTACAGATGCAGTTAGTTTAGGTAATATGCCAGGCGCGCCACTTGCCACCAGTGCCGCTCCCGGCACTGCGACCACCGCTGCAAAAGCGGATCACGTGCACCCGCTTCCAACTATTGATAACTTGTCTACAGGAATTACTGGAAAAGCTATCGGAGATGTGCTTTCATGGACAGACACCGGGTGGAAAAATGTTACGCAAACATCAATCGCTGCAGGGTCAGCAGTTCAATTATCAGCCCCTCGCACTTTAGCTATTAGCGGTGATGGATCAGGAAGCGCGACTTTTAATGGTGCGTCAAATGCTACTATTCCATTAATTCTTCAAAGCACTGGAGTATCAGCAGGGACATATGGGTCTTCAACTTCAGCTCCAATAATCACTGTTGATCAAAAAGGGCGGCTTACATCAGCAAGCAGCACCACAATCACGCCAGCATGGACATCGATCACTGGGAAACCTACAACTCTTGCAGGGTACGGAATTACAGATGCAACTAGCACCTCAGGTGCTGGAACGCCTAATGGTTTTGCAACCCTAGATTCAACTGGTAAGTTATCAACTTCACAAATCCCACCTAGCCTTGTTGGGGCTCTTCAATTTCAAGGAACTTGGGATGCGGCAAGCAATAACCCTCCGTTAGTGTCCTCGACGGGAACAAAAGGCCAGTTCTACAAAGTAAGCGTGGCCGGAGCAACATCAATAAACGGGCAAGCCTATTGGCAGGTTGGCGACTTGATCATTTTTGATGGTGTAACTTGGGATCGAATTGAAGGCGGCCCAACAGAGGTGTCTTCCGTTGCAGGTAGAGTAGGCAATGTCACCTTATCTGTCAGTGATGTGAATGGCGCAGTTTCAACAAACGGGTCAGGAGCTACTGGTACATGGAATATCAACATTTCTGGGTCAGCACCGGTGCTGACAGGGCCTGCACATGTTAACGGTAGTGATGGGTGGTTTAGAAGCTCACAGAATGCTGGGTGGTATAATGAAACTTATAATGTTGGCATCTATGCAACAGAAGCTGGTAATGTTCGTACCTACAACGGCGCAAACTTGATTGTGGGTGGTTACGTCCTCGCTGGCGGTGATGTTTCAGCATATTCTGACGAACGCTTAAAAGAGAATTGGCGAGACGTTAATGTTGATTTTATTGATAAGTGGGCCCATGTGAAATCTGGCACCTATGATCGCATTGACACAGGTTTAACACAAATTGGTGTAAGCGCACAATCTGTTCAACAAATTCTTCCTGCAGCTGTTACAGAGCATTCTGATGGTTACCTCTCCCTTAACTATGGCGCAGCGTCGATGGTCGCGACAGTTCAACTAGCTAAGGAGTTAGTTGAACTTCGTGAAATTGTAAAGAAACAGGATACAATAATTAAATATTTGATGGAAAAGGTAGGTAAATAATGGCTCTTCAAACATCGGGCACCATCAGTTTATCTCAAGTTAATACTGAGTTGTCACAGGCCACAACGACTACAATCAGCTTGAATCAAACTGCAGTGAGAACCCTTGCTAAAAAACCAAATGGTCAGATTAGCATGAGTGATCTTTATGGAAAATCGTCTGACACGGTCCCCCCAACTGTGAACATTACAAGCAGTAGGACAAGTTTGACAGCTGGTCAAACTGCTGTCATTACATTCACTCTTTCTGAAGCTTCACCTAATTTTACAGCTGCAGCTGTGACGGTGACAGGTGGCTCGTTGAGCGGTTTCGCAGGAAGTGGTCTTACTTTTACTGCAACATTTACTCCGGTGGCAAATACCGTTGTTACGGCTACTGTGAAAGTAAATGCAGGCACATTCACGGACACTGTGGGAAATCCAAACACCGCTGCAAGCATTTCATTAACCGTCAACACCACACCAGCCGCCGGCACGAATCTTGGTACCACCTGTCAAGGTTACAACTTGTATAATAAAATTGCCGACGGAGTTGGCGGCTTTACGTTGCAACTTGTAGCGACAAATAGCGCTGCGTGTGGTTATGTTGCCCCATCATACCCTTCAGCTGGAACTAACCTCGGCACCGTATGCCAAGGTGTTGACCTGTACAACAAAATTGCTGATGGTTATGGTAGCTATACCTTGCAAATTGCGCAATACAACAGTCCTTCATGCGGTTATGTAGCTCCGTCATATCCACCTGCTGGGACAGATCTTGGTACGGTATGCCAAGGATATGACTTGTATAGAAAACTTGCTAACGGCAGTGGTGGCTACACTCTTCAGCTCATTCAGAATAACAGCACTTCATGTGGCTATGTGGCGCCGCCAGCAGCTGGAACTAACCTCGGCACTGTATGCCAAGGTGTTGACCTGTACAATAAGATTGCTAATGGACAGGGTGGGTTTACTCTACAGCTTGCACAGGCAAATAGCCCATCATGCGGTTATGCTCCACCAGCATTCAGCGTAAGCTGCTCTCCAGACTATGTGATGTATAATTCAGATAACGCTGGTGGTCAGGTTTCCTGCCGTCCATCTTGCACGGTAACCGGCGGGGTGGCACCGTTTACCTACTCATGGTCGTTTGTTTCTAATCCAGGTGGATTCATTTGGTCAGTCTCGACGTCCGCTGTTGGCGTCGCAAGAGTTTCATATGTGAAGACCGCATTGACATCATTTTACGCATCCGTTCGTTGTACTGTAACAGACTCAACAGGACGTTCTTTGAGTGATGTCACCGAAATTCAAGCTGACGCATCGCAGTAACGTCACGCGGATACAGCATTAGTTAGCAAATAGCGCGGATGTTAAAAGGGACCTTACGGTCCCTTTTTATTTGTGCTAAAAATTAACGTTCGTTTTAGCAGTCGATTTCAACAGCATATCCCCACAGGCTGTCGATGTAGTCTGTAACGAGGTCGGCATCTGCAAGGTCAATGGCCCGACCCATGTAGGGAACATACTCCAGGCGAAGTGTGCGATCACCTTCGAGGTCAGCTTCCTTGACTACAATCTGTGGAACGTAGTTGATTCGTTCCAAGCTGCGTGCCATCGAGTTACGAATGTTCTTGTAACCCACTTCATCATGAATCTCAGTAACACGGGCGAGGATGGTGTCATCATCTTCATCGCCATCGCCGTGTTTGAAGCCGATCGTGAAGAGCTTCAGATCACGAATCACTTTTGGCGACATGTACTGAGCCACGAAGCTGTCATCACGGTGCTCGAATGCAGCTTCTTTGATGACTTCCTGCCAGCGCCGGCCCATCAGGTGTGGGAACCACTCACGATCCTCATCGGTTGGGTTCTCGCACATGCGCTTCAAATCCATCAGGATTGCAAAGCCGAGGGCGTACGGGTTCGGGCCGCTATACCACCGGTCGGTGTAGACTGGTTGGTAGATGACTGCACTATGACTTTCAAGGAAGGCCATAAATGCGTCAGGTGACAGGAACCCTTTCTCTTCCAAACGCGTCATGATGTAGTAGTGGCAGAAGGAAGCGAATCCTTCGTTCAGGTTCTTGGTTTGACCCTGGGGGTAGAAGTACTGATTGACCTTGTACACGATACGGAGGATTTCACGCTTCCACTGTGGCAGGTTTGGCGAGTGTTTCATGATGAAGTAGAGGAGGTTTTCCTCTTCCTCTGGCGAATCGCCTTCGTCATGTTCGCTGAGATCGACGTCTTTGAACGACGTCTTCTTCATGATGATGTCCAGCTCACGCTGTTTTTGGTCTTCATCAGCCAGCAGCTTCTGTAGGCGGGCTTCTTCGCTCATGCGTGGGTGGTGCTTGCGCTTGAACTTGTCGACCCCATGTGGCGCCAGCGAGTGAGCTGCATCGAGAACGAGTTCAACCTCTTCCTCGCCATAACGTTCCTCGCATTGGCGGATGTAGTCACGAGCGAAGATCATGTAGTCGACGATGGAGCCGGCGTTCGTCCACTGCTTGAACGACTCATTGTTCTTGAACACCGCATTGTGCCCAATTGCGGCGTGCGCCATCACCATGGTCTGCATGACCATGTTGTTGTCTTCCATCAGGTAGCTGATGCAAGGGTTCGTATTGATGACGATCTCATAGGCGAGACCTTGACGGCCGGACTGGTATGCACGGTGGGACTTGAGGAAGTCCTTACCAAACGACCAGTGATTGTAGTGGATTGGTAGTCCGATAGATGAGTAGGCATCCAGCATCTGCTCAGCTGAGATAATCTCAATCGAGTTCGGGTAGATGTCAACGCCGGGTTTAAGGTCCATCTCCTCGGCGGCGATGAGCTCGATTTCTTTCCAAACCTGTTCAATCAGCGCAGGAGTCCAGTCCGTATGACTTGTGATGTAGAGTGGCTCGGTCATTTCTTGGTTCCCCTCTTCTTGTAGATAACCTTGAAGGCATCAAACACCTGCGATTCCTCGCCGATCTTGATCACCATTAACTTGCTGTTGCTGTTGCTCGAGATTGACTTCATCACGTTCCATAGGCTGGGCCCGCTGCCATAACCTGAAGCAAACGACTCGCCGACTTGAACATACACGACGTGACGAACCTTACTGAGGAAGCCGGACTCTTCAATTTCCGCGATGACTTCCTTGTTGTCACTGTCCCAGTTATCGCCATCGCCCGCGTACGAGACGTAAATGTTCGTCTGGTCGGCGTCGTAACGCTCCTTGATGATCTTGTGCAGCAGCGCCCATGCCGGCGACACAACCGTTCCACCACTCTTTCGAGTGGTGAAGAAGTCCTCTTCGGTCATTTCCTCGGCTTCATCAGTATGGGCGATGAAGATAAGGTCTGTCTGCGGGTACTTCTTGGCAATGAACGCATACTGCAGTGTGAAGAACTTGCGCGCCATCCGCTTCTTTTCTTCATCCATGGACCCTGAGATGTCCATGATCATTGCAAGAACCGCATCTGATGCTTTCACCTGCACCCGTTCCGACTTCCTGTAGCGAAGGTCAACGTCTTCGTACAGACCAACGGCGCCGATCTTCTGCTTCAACTCAGCGATTCGCGTCGTGACTTTCTGCACGTGAATTGCCCAGGCATCGGTGCTTTCATGTTCGGCATTGTCGGACATTAGCACGACGAGCTCAGCTTCAAGGTCCTCCAGCTCTTCTCGGGAATCATGGGTCAGCGCCAAGCGGCGCGCCAATGAGTGTTTAAACGAACGGATCACCGACAGCTGGCCAGGGTTGCCAATTTTCTGGAAGCCCGCCCGCTGCATGACGTGCTCAGGCAAGTCCTTCTCGTGGTTTTCCTTCAAGTCAGGCAGCTCGCAGTCCTCAAAGAAGACGTCATAGAACTCAGAACGACTAATGTTGATGATGAAGTCGTCCTCACCGCTTTCGCCTGGGCCATTCCCGCTACCTCGGCCACCCCGACCCTTGCCGCTCTTGGCTAGAGGGAACTCATCGCCCTTCAGCCAAGTGTCGTTGCCAATCAGGACGATTTCTCGTTCACCAGAGTTGTGGTCATAGCTGAGGGTAGGTTCATTCAGGGCATGTCGTGCGACCTTCACTGGGTTAGTGTAGGAGTTCGCGCCGTGCGCCGAACCACCTTTATGAACACCGCCTGCATCGATATCCTCAGGCTTGGCATTTCTGATCGAATCTTTGATTCGCTTCAGAAGCTTCTGACGATTGCTCGATGATTTGCCACGTCCGGTATTACGACGATCCACGAAGATGAAGTTCGTCGAAACCGGGGCTTTTGGGCTTTCATCACTCATGTTTACTCCTTACCAAACAGCTCTGCAGCGGCTGCCGGAATTTCTGTACGATAATTGAAAGGGTTGTCATCGTTTTCCCATTCAATTTCTTGGCTCTCGTGCTTAGCGCCTGTAACGGAAGGAGTGAGGCTAAACTTGATCTCATCGACTAGCTCCTCCTCACTCAGTCCATCATGGTCCACTACGATCATAGTGATGCAGTGGACCATTGCCATTACGAGGCTTTGCGATTCGCCGTAAACCAGCTAACGAGAATTTTGATTTGATGGGTCGTGTAGCCCTTGTCGACCATGCGCTTCACGAAGCCCTGGTGCTTCTCTTCGGTTTCCTTGTCCTGCTTTGGACCGAAGGCGATCACCGGAAGAATCTGTTCAGTCGCCGAGAACATACGCTTCTCGATGACGGTCTTGATCTTTTCGTACTGATCCCAGCGCGGCGAGTTCCCTTCGTGCTTTGCTTTGTAACGCAGCACGTAGTGGACAATCTCGTTACGGAAATCCTTCGCGTTGGTGATCGCGGCAGCTTTCTCGATTTCTTCGAGCTTGCCGTTCAGCGTTTCGCGATTCAGCAGCGTGTGGGTTTCCGGATCACGACACTGTTCGTCATTGATCCATGCCTCGGCGAAGAGTACGTAACGTTCGAACATGTTCTGGCCGAACGAGCTGTACGATTCGAGGTAGGCTGTGCGCAGTTCTTTTTCGAGGAACTCGAAGTACTTCGGCTGCAGGAACGACTTGATGAAGTCCAGGTACTTTTGGTGCTTTTCTTCGACGAGTGCTTCCTTGCGGATCGCTTCTTCGATGACGAACATCAGGTCGATCGGATTGGCTTGGGTTTCTTCCGGACGGAGGTCGAAGACCGAAGACAGGATTTTGAAACCAAAGCGAGTCGACATGCCGTTCATGCCTTCATCGACGCCGGCGTTGTCGCGGTATTCTTCGTACGGCTTGGCATTTGGCATGGTGTCCTTGACGTTCTCGCCGTTGTAGACGCGAAGCTTTGCGTACAGGGTCGAGTTTTCCGGCTCCTTCAGGCGGGTGAGAATCATCCACTGGGCGAGCATCTTCAGGGTGCCCGGAGCGATCGGAGCCGAGCGGAGGTTCGAACCCTTCAGCATCTTCTCGTAGATTTTCATCTCTTCATCGACACGCAAGCAGTAAGGCACGTCGACGATGAAGACGCGGTCGAGGAACGCTTCGTTCGTCTTGTTGTTTTTGAAGGCGAACCACTCGCTTTCGTTCGAGTGAGCAACGATAATGCCGGTGTAGGGCATCGCCGGAATTGCTTCCGTGCCGTTGTAGTTGTGTTCCTGGGTCGCCATCAGGAGCGGGTTCAGGGTCTTGATGTTTGCCTTGAACATCTCGGCGAAGTCCATCATGCCCTGGTTCGTGCGGTTCAGGCCGCCGCTATACGAGTAGGCGTACGGGTGGTTCTGCGGGAACTTTTCCAGCTTGCGCAGGTCGGTCTTGCCGATCAGCACCGAAACGTCCTGGTTGTTTTCGTCGCCCGGTTCGACCTTCATCACGCCCACTTGACGGTCCTTGTTCGGGTACAGCTTGACCACCGAGAACTTGGTGATGTCGCCTTCGAATTCCTGCAGCTTCTGGAGGGCCCAGCCGGACAGGACGGTGTTACCGATGTAATTCGCCGGGATGCCGAGCTCATTGACCAGCGCTGCATGCGCTTGATCGTTCTTGTCGAACAGGCCCAGCGGCGACTCGAACACTGGCGAGGTGCGGAGTTCTGAATCTTTTTCGTTCGCGTCGTACAGGGCGTAGATCGGGAACTTTTCCATCAACGACTTCAGGCGCTCGACGATGGAGGACTTGCCACCACCGACCGGGCCTTTCAGGTATAGGATTTGCTTCGATTCTTCCAGGCCGGCGGCAGCGTGGCGGAAGTAGGCCACCAGACGCTCGACAGCGTCTTCAGCACCATAGAAGTCCTGGAAGGCGTCGTAGACACGGATCTTCTTGTTGCTGTGGATACGGCTGAGACGGGGGTCCTCGCTCGTGTCGACCACTTTCGGTTGGCCGATGGCAGCGACCATGCGCTCTGCTGCTGATGCGTATGCCATGCGGTCCGTTTTGCACAGATCGAGGTAGGCATCGAGGCTCATTACTTCGGGCGTAGCGAACTTCGCCGAGAACGAGGAAGTGAGGGAGGAAAGATTACTCATGTGATCACCTTTGTGTGTTGGTGTGGTGCAACGTTAAGTTTGTTCACCTTCCGAGGTATGGTCGAGATGGAACATCTGTCCATGCACTACCGCACCAGTTTCGATAATCAATTCCCGGTAGAGAATTTTCTTTGCTTTTAGAACGGCGCCAGTTTTAATGGCAAGCGTGCCTTCGACGGTGATCGTGTCGCAAGTAACTTGACCCGTGATGATCACGTTGTGCACGTTGATTTCCAACGGTTTTTCGAACCTGACGACGGTTCCGTTCACCATCAAGGTGGTCTTGGTTGCCACCTTTTCCGGAGGGACAACTCCGGTGATGTACGACAGAGCTGCATCACCGTCGATAACAGTGGTGGAGTTTGCCGAGATAGCTATGTCACCACGGATGCTGGTGCCTTTGCCAATTAGTGTGTCGAATCCTCTGGATCGGAAAATAGTCATGTTGTCTTTCAAACTATTTAAAACTTTTGTATTGACCTCGATCATCTGAGGTTGCATTTGTTCATGAATTCATTGTACTACATTTTGACCTATTTGTACAACAAACTATCATAGTTACACAGGTCAAACAATTTGTAAAGTTACTTAATCAACGAATCACGCCGTAGGAGCCATTGTAAAAGTTCAGCACGGTATGCTTGAATTTCCTCATCAGAACAATCTTGGCAATCGTCGCAGTCATAGATGTTGGCGACGAGGCGTCTAATGTTCTGAGAACATTCGTCAAGTAGCGACAGGTTCTGGCTCATCTTTGTCCATCATGTGCTTGATCAGCTTCAGTTGATTGATGATCTCGAGCTTTGCGTTCTCGAAGATCGCTTCCTGGTGTGGGAACCGACGGCGAGCCTGCTTGATGCGATGCAGGAACTCCTCCTCGGTCTCCTTCACGTAACGTTCGAGACGAGCTGGATTAAACACGCCAAACATCGTGGAGACGTTGTCGCAGCGGTCCTCGCTCTTGACAGCAGCGCAGTCCTCGTCGTCGAAGATTTCATCAAGGCTGTAGTCAGGGTTCTTCTGACCCAAGATTTCCTTGGACAGCTTGCGAAGCTTGCCCGCGACGATCTTGCCCCATTTCTGCTCGACTTCCTCGAGCGAGACCATCTTGCCTGTCTGCTTGTTCGGGTCCTCGACAGCGTCGTGAAGGAAGGCGAGGATGTAGACCACCCCCGGGTTCTTCAGGCTCTTGTGATGGGTACGCAGTCGCATGAAGATGCTCAGCTGGTGGATGAACTCGGGTTCACCCCCATTCCGCTTCCCGTCGTGGTGCTCCAGCCCGTACTCCAACGCCTCGAGCACCTTGAAGTACTCGGGATCGTGTTCAGCCATGCCGAGCAACCAATAACGGGCTGCAATGGTTAGCTTTTCAAACTTTGAGAGTTTATCGTCCATGATTTATTATACCTTAAATTCAACCTGAATACCCATTTAAAGTGTAACAATCAACCGGTTCGGCCATTGAGAAAATCGAAGAAGGGAGGTGGAACTTTTGTTTTCTTTTCCACCTCAGAAACTTTCGGTTCCTCTATGACTTCCTTGGTCGCTTGTACTTCCGATACATCAGAAGGGGATGTCCCCACCGGTTCCCGAGGTCGTCCTTATCAAAGCTCTGCTTGCTCATTTTCTTCTCATTTACAAAGTCCAAACGTTGATTGAAAATTCCTTGAGGATGCCGTGGTCAAACGCCGACTTGACATCGATAAAGGAACCACCAGGTTGCAGCTTGTCCGCGAACTTCGCGGTTGGAGCATCACGGTACACCTTGTGCGCGACAGCTGCAATAGCACCGTCAGCAATTGGCAGGTCGTCCCAGTCATACAGATCGATTCCATATTCATGTTTGACCTCGTCCTTGTCAGCATGCGGATCATGCACGAAGACCTCGACACCATACGTCTTCAGTTCGTGAATGACGTCCACGACTTTGGTGTTACGGATGTCGGCGCAGTCCTCCTTGAAGGTTAGGCCAAACACGTTGATCTTCGCGCCTTTCAGCTGGGTACCATTACGGACCATGTGCTTGATCGTCTGCTCCGCGATGTACTTGCCCATACCGTCGTTGATGCGACGACCAGCGAGGATCACTTGAGGGTGGTAGCCGACGGTTTCAGCCTTGTGCGTCAGGTAGTAAGGGTCGACGCCAATGCAGTGCCCACCTACAAGACCCGGACGGAATGGTAGGAAGTTCCACTTTGTACCTGCGGCCTCGAGCACTTCGGTCGTGTTGATACCTAGCTTGCCGAAGATAATTGCCAGTTCATTCATCAACGCAATGTTGAGGTCACGCTGTGTGTTCTCGATGACCTTACACGCTTCAGCGACCTTGATGCTCGACACACGGTGCACACCTGGCTCAACGATCAGCTCATACAGCTTTGCCACCTTATTGAGGGTCTCCGGTGTGTCACCAGCAACCACTTTGATGACGTTGGTGAGCATGTGCTTGCGATCACCTGGATTGATCCGCTCAGGTGAGTAACCGACGTTGAAGTCTTCTTTCCACGTCCAGCCTGAGTGCTGCTCAAGAACCGGGATACACACCTCTTCAGTGGCACCTGGATAGACAGTCGATTCATAGATGACAATCGCGCCATGCTTCAGGTTCCCGCCAACTGTTTGGCTTGCCTTGATCAGCGGCGTAAAGTCTGGTGTATGCGCTATGTCCACAGGTGTAGGCACTGCAATGATGATCACATCGGCGTCAAATAGACGGCCCGCTTCAGATGTGTACTCAGCGTGCGCCGCCGCAGCCATCTGCTCATCCGAGAGTTCATGGGCTGGATCAACGCCACTGGAACAGCACTCAACCTTGGCTTCATCGATATCGAAGCCGATGGTCCTCATGTGTTTGCCGAACTCAATGACAAGTGGGAGCCCGACATAACCGAGCCCCACAATTGCAACTACTTGATTCGTCATTTTTCTTCTTTCGCGGGTGTGGCTGGTGCCGGCGTAGGGGTAATGAGTTCGATGTTCTCGTCAGCAGCACGAATCGTTGGGGCACTTGGCGCGGCGTGATCCTTGCGGACAATGCCCAAGATAACGGAACCGATGATGCCAATGATCACGATGACAACCATCAGCTCGATGAGTGTGAAACCTTTTTGCATTTATGCTCCCTTATGACGACCATCGATTACACCGCGGTTGTACGCGTCTTTCAATGCATACTCGAGATAACTCGGGTTCTGCTTCAGCGCGGTGAAGAGGATAATTTCAAGGTAAACCTCCAAGTCGGGCGCGCTGGACGCGATCAGGTTACTGATATGTCCAGCTGCAACCTTGTCATAGACCATCACAGTGACACCGTACAACTCGTAGCGCGCGACCGGGAACCAGCCGTCATCGCCTCTGCCGAGTTGGAGCTTGAATGCCTCGAACTGTGGGTGCGGGCCTTCTGCGAGTTGGCAGGGATATTCCATACCGTAGCTGAGTGGTTTCATTTCTTGTTCTCCTCGTTGATTTTTGCAATTTGCGCATCGTAGCGCTGAAGCATCAGGCGGATGTGGTCAGCAGCATCATACATGCCAAACTTTACCGCGATGCGCTCGAGATCACGAAACTGATCCATCGTTCCGTCCTGACGCTGATTGAAAGGAGGAAGACTTTTCAGAGCTTTTGCAATTTTATCATCCATTTTATAGCCTTTCACTGTTCGTATAACCATTATAACACATCCTGGGAAAAAGTGTTAATGAATTAGGTCATTTGCAGGCGCCATTTGATCAATGTACTGTGCCTCTGTGGCTTGGAACAAAATATGTTCTAAAAGAACTAATTCCTCCGTCTCTAGTTGCTCTACAGAAAGCTCACCGCTCATCGCAGCTTTAAGCCCCGCTTTACCGTGCACTTTTTGATTTTCATTCAAGAGCCTTTATGCTTCTGATATAAATCTCGTTAGCTGACACCGTTGAGTGACTTCCGTTCTCAAATACCGTCTTAACGATACAATCGAAGGCACACTCGTCAAATTTATTTGCAATTTCTAACGCCATGTCAACTCTAGCGTAGAATCGAAAAGTTAAACACACATCGTAGCTTGTGTAGCTGTGTTTCTTATGTTCTTCAATGCCAATAGCTAGGTCCAGAAACTTTGTGTTCATGTACGGCGTAGCTGAGAAGACCCGTGCGCACGCCTCTTCACCAGCTTTATTCAGCGCATCACCTGATAATGGCTTCAGTGTTCCTCCTTCGGCTGACGGCCAACAATAAAACTCCATTACGAGCTCGTGGGGCGCGTAACCCATCATTTCTAAAATGATCTGCTGAATATCAGCGTCACCGATATCCTCGATGTACTTGTGACCGTTCTTCAGGTGAACTTCAAGCTCATTGTGCGACACCTGTCGAATGATCTGAATCGGGTCAGTCTCCTTCGATGAGCTGACGATGAGTGCGCCGCGCGACTTACGAATGACAATTGGATCATCGATCATAATGTCCGCCCTACTGTAAGGTGAAAGAATTTCTTCTCTGGTGGAAGTCCATACGAGGTACGAATGTCAGCCAGTTCTTCTGAGATGACGTTCACCCACCAGTGATCTGCGTTGGTGTAAACTTGGTGCGTGTAGTAGATTTTGATTTCACGCCCCTCATCACGTCCCCATTTCTCAGGATTCGGCAAGGCTTCACCTCGGATAACCGAAACATGAGCACCCCACTTGCTCTTCCAATGGAGGTCGATGCTAAACCGTTGCTTGATGATAGACGCATAATACCTGGTAATTTCATCGTCTACGTTCAACAGCAACCAGTCGGCATGGTGCCACAGCTTCCCCACTGTACAATGAGGGTAGTCCTCATGCTCGCTGTCCCTATACATTGTGATCAGCTTATCAAAATTGCTGCCAAGAATACAGGTGCCAGCTGTAGTATCTAAAATCACAATCACATCCTTCTCCTAAACCCACACAAAAAGGGGACCGAAGTCCCCTTTATTCTTCGCTAAGGCTTGTTTAAACCGCGAGGTAGTTGAACTTCTTATCAACGTGCCTGATCAGCTTCACGACGGTATTGCCCTTGGTGTAGGTGTACGTGCCCTTGCTGATGTTCATCAGGTCGTTCGGGCCGAAGCTGAAGTAAGCTCGGTCATCAGTCTTACGTTTTGCGCCGTCAATCTTCAGCTTTGCGACGTCGCCATTTTCAGCTGGGCGCCAAGCAAAGCTGACGTCCTCGGACAGAGGGTTGCCAGTGAACTCGCTCGGGTACAGGTTCTCGATCACGACGCCGTCGATCAGCAGTTGGATGTCATGATCGTGATCCTTGTTGTCGATCGGGGTCACGTTCAGCATCTCGACGGCTTCCATTGCCGTCATGTCGAAGCGGTTCATCTCCTCAACCAGCGCCTTCAGCATGTCGAAGTTGAAGGTGTGGAAGTGAATTGAGATGTGCTCGACGCCCTTGAGGTTGTTCTGGTTGATCAGCACATCCTCGCAGTACTCGCGAATGAACTCGGCTTCCAGGCCCTCGTACTTCAGGTGATAGAAGATTCGACCAGGCCGGTTGATCATGTGCGTGTCAATACGCCACAGGTTGTTCGCAGTGAGGACGAACAGCTTCTTCGAAGGGAACAGACCATCAAGTAAGGTCAGCATCTTCTCCTGGTCGTCGTTGTCATACAGCTTCTCGAATTCATCAAAGATCACGACCGCAGGAACATCGATCATCTGGATGAAATGATTGAAATTGGCGCCGCAGAACGGTGAGTTCACGATGATGGTCGACATGCCCTGATCAGCGCCCATTAAGGACAGCTCACGGGCGAGCATCGTTTTGCCGGAACCTTGTTCGCCTGACAGGAGGACGCCCGTGCTGTTCGGACGGGAGCCGAACGCGGCCATGATTCGATTAGCCTTCTTCTGAACGCTGCCGTACGTCTTCTTAGGGCGGGTGAAGTTCTCTACCTTCGTCAGGTAGAACTCCCCTTGCGGAGTCTGCGACACCATGTAGGTGCCGATAGGCAGTTCTTTTCCTACACTGAGCAGCTCGGTTTCGGAACGAAGAAAGATACCAGCTGGTTGATGAAGAAAATGCGTCATATATGTTCTCTCGTAAAATTAAAGGGGTCCATTAGGACCCCTTGTTACTTCTTAGAAGTTCGCAATAATCTGCGGTGCGGCGCTGTCGAAGCCGGCCACATCCAGCATACCACCGTCTTTCGGGTCAGCAATCGTGAAATTGGAAACAGAGGTTCCGATCACGATTGACCTTGCCATCTTGCCCTTCTTCTGACGGTACTTGTTCAGCGCCTGCACTGGGGCCTGGCCACCAGCATAGGTTTCATTGTCGGTGATGATCGTGAACTTGTCCACGTCCAGGTCGAGCTTTGCTGCGTGCTCGAACGTCTTTGCGCAATCCGTACCACCGCCGTCCCAGCGCTTCGCCTGTAGTGCCTTGATCGCAGCGTCGAGACGCATGGACGGCGACACGTTCAATTCAACCAGCGTGTGGTTGAAGCCAACGATGTAGTGGTTCGGCTGATTGCGAGCAATCGCCATTGCCATCACAGCTGCAACTTCAGCAGCGGTCAGGTTTGGCGAGCCATTCACCATCGCGCTTTGCATCGAGCCTGAGATGTCCACGCCGATCATGTAATTCTCGTCCGTCTTATCCACGGCGCCGAACGATGCGTAGAACGCGTCGTCAAGGGCGGTGATGATCTTCTGGTCTGGGTTCCACGACATCGAACCCTTCAGGCCACGGCCCATCGAGTACTGCTTCATCGCTTGCAGGATCGTTACTGGGTGCACGCGGCCACGACGAATCGCTTCGACATCGGTCAGCTTCGCAACTGCAAGCTTCGAACCTTCCGACAGTGGACCGATCACGCCATGCGACGTCAGGGAACCCAACTTGCGGATCAGCGCTGTCATGCCCATGTTCTTCAACAGAGCGAATAGCACGTCCTTGTCGTTCAGGAAGTTGGTCGGAACCATTTCCCAGGTCACGAGGTCAGAACCTTCGATCAAGCGGATCACGTCACGCTTGTCGGTCGTACGCTTCAGCATTTCGAAGTCCACCAACAGCTGTGGAACTTGCTTGCCTTCTTCAACGGCGCCTTTTACGGCGTAGCCGAGCAGGGTTTCCTGTTCTGGCGAGGTTGGCTTCACGTGTGCGAGACGCAGCACGTCGCGGTGCGACCAGCCATTACGCTGCTGGTACTTCAACAGCTGGACAGCCAGCTTGTCGAGGGTCTTCTCGGTGTACCACTTGGAAACACCACGCTTTGCGGCCGCGTTCCACTTGCCCATCGCGTCCAATAGCGACACGAACAGGAAGAGGTGGGTACCGATACGGCACACCTTAGGTAGGGCCTCGTACGCAGCGGTCACGGTAACAGGGTCACCGAACACGGCAGCGAGGGCCAGGACCACGATCGCTGGGTCATTTTTTGGAGCACGGCCGGCCAGGGAGTACTCGACCAGGCGGTTGACAACGCGCACGCCGTCTTCCTTCAGGCACTTCTTCGTGGTTTCGAACGACTGCTTGGTCGTTGCCTCGGCGCCGACGTAGTAACCGGCTGATTCCGAGCCGATCATGAGGAAGCGGTCGAGCACGCCCCAGTGATCCAGCGTGAAGGTGAAGCCACCGGCGTTGTTACGCGCCATGTCGGCTTCGCGGCCTGGAATTACTTTGGTCTGTGGGGTCGAGATGGATGCTTTTGCCTTCGTCTTGGACGAAGCTGCGTTTGCTTGGTTGGTGTAGTTCGAAGTTGCCATGGTATTCCTTTCAAATAAACGGCTGCGATGAGCGCAGCAAATTAAACAACTCACTGAGAAACAAAAATGCAATCGAGAATTTCAGCAACTTCACACGCTTTCACGTGATTCATGTCTCTTTCGAGTGCAGCAATAAGAAGCTACCTACATCACGCTTTTAGCGGTGATCACTATCTAGATTTCGACCTAGCAATAGCAAGTTTTACGGAACTTACAACGCTACATTTTTTGGCCTCGTAGTTGGCACAATCACATATCGCATGCGACAAACGTCTGTTACTTCTGGCTTGTCTTTCTAACTCGCGTTAAAAGAACAGAGACTCATAGGTTTTCAGTTAGATTGGCGGATAATCGATATACGGCGGTTTCTCAGTGGTTGAATAAGACCTAAATGGACTGCGACAAAGAAGATGGTTACGGATAGCGAAGGTTGATAACCGTGACCTTTCGGTCGCTTTAGATCAACAGACGGTGAACTGTCTGGTTTTACTGCAGTTTTAGCTGCAGCATCAATCTATATATGTATTATACACTTGGAGTAGGCTGTTGTACATTTGTTTGATCAGGTTCAATAACCTCGCAGTAGTACAATATACCATCAATACAAGCGAAGAGCAGTCCTGAAATAGCTGGTATAATGGGCGTACCATCAGACACCTCTGCTGGACCATGATATAGAAATTTTGCTGGTTGGTCAAACTTAGGTGATTTCATAATTACCCATTCAAAAATATCTTTACCTTGATATTGTCCGATTGGTTCAGAAGTTTGATCAACGACTACAACATCAACAATTCCAGCCTCTTGCATCAATTTCAATGCTTCTTCAGGAGTATATTTCTCTGATGCCAACTTGTCACAGATGGTTTTAATACGTTGTTCTTCTTCAAGTTTTTTAAAATCGGTGTCTGTAATTTTTCTAGACACCACAATTCCAATAGCAAGAAAGATCAGATAATACAAAAATATTCCCAATGGAATTATAAGAAAAATATAGTGGAGTGGTAGAAAAGCTAGGAAGCCAACGGCTGCTATAATCATAGTAACAGCCCAAATTGCTCTACCTCTGTTTGCAGCTTTTGATAATTTTTCACCAAGATCTAATGACATATTTTCTCCATGTGAAGAGGGCGATTTGTAATCACCCTCTTCCATAACTTTAGGCTTTTAATTCTTCCCACACTCTAGAATGCTCAGGTAGAAAGGATTTCAAGTATTCCATTTGACAGTCGAGCACTTTTCTATTTTCTAAAATCAATGCTTCGGCGCGGTTAGGAGTGTATGGCACATATAACAACTTCATGCCACATTCTTCTAAAAGCTGGTCATCCTTCTTGTGATTACAGCTCTCGCATGCTGTAACAACGTTTGTCCATTTGTCAGGCCCGCCTTTCGATGTTGGAATCACGTGATCACGTGTAAGTTTGATATCGGAAAAGGTCTTGCCGCAGTACGCACACATGTGACGGTCACGACGGAACAATTCACGATTTGTCAGTGATGGTGCCTTGTGCATGCGTTTCGCAGCAGCAGAATGGCCCTTGACAGCGATGATCGGCGCCGTCTGAATTGTTGAGACCAAGCCAGTGATTCGATTTTCACCACCACGAAAGATTATGTCGCCTTGCCCTTCACCAAGCTGCCATGCAACTAAGTTTTTAGCGTGATAGGTGATTGCATCTTCGTAGGATATCCATCTATGTGGCTGTCCCTGCGCGTCTAGTGTAAGTATTCTGCTGCTGCCCATGATTCTTTCCCTAAGTCAAAACTACCTCTCGTATTTATAATAGTGAAAGCCGCCTCTAAAAGGCGGCTTTCACTATTACTATGTGTGTTACTTCATTGCACTATTATTTGAGCTGATTCTCGAGCAATTCCACGTACTTCAAGTGGTCGCGCCGTCCCGAATCCCTAAAATCTTCCAAAGTCATCCATGTTACATATTCTGTTTCATCACACCATTTGTCAAAATCATAACGATCAATGATCTCGCATGAAAAGAGAGTCAAATGATACGCTCCAGAATAGAGCGTAACATACTCATCCGCAAGATCTTTCACGGTGCCCTTGCGAATATTCCTGCGTTTCAGCCCGAGCTCTTCCTCCGCCTCGCGGATGGCTGCATCGAGAGTGCCCTCATTTGGTTCAATCTTCCCCTTAGAAATCATGGGGCGGGGACCACCAAACTTTGGGTCCGAGCTTACCATCATGAGGTACTCGATTGTTCCATCACTTGACACCATATAAGGAATCAACCCTGCGCGAGGGCGCTTTTCGTATCCTGTTTTATCAGTATTATGCATGATGATATTATAACATAAAATGGAGATGCCGTGTAAAAATAATGGGCTTGTTTTTAAGACAAGCCCATTTTTAAGTGGTTATAGCACTGTTAATCAGTACTACGACGTTTTGTGCCCTCATATTCAGTATGGGCGTGGTGTCTACGCAAACCGGGCCTCTTACGCAACACAGACACGAGTAAAACCCCAACTGCTATAAGAAGAACTACTCCTACAAAAACAACAGTAAACGTGTTCATTTTTTCAAACTACGCTTTGTGATCGGCTTGGTGCCTGTCGATGATTTTTTCTTGCGCGGTTTTTTGGCAGTCACCGGTACTGCTGATTCTTCTACCTTGTGCGCGTCTTCTAATGGTCTTTTGTCTTCGACCTTGTCTTTTGCTTTTTCAGCACGGTCTTCAATTTTTTGTTCAACCTCTTTAAACTTCTTACTGAGGTTTTCAAAAAAATGCTTGATAGCTTTAAACATTATTTTCTCCTACGTTGCAGCCTCATTTTTATTTATCATACTTGCTGATATGTTGCGACGGTACAATGTCTCTGAAAAAGATCTCTGTTGAAATACTAAGAGTTTCAGATTTTAAAACAATGAGTTCATCAGGCGATGGCTTCCTGTTCAATGAAATCGCAACAAACCCAGAGAATTGACCATAGTACGGCGGCAAACTAGCACGACAAATAAATGGCATTCGTGACAATAATCCTGGAAATACTGCAGTGTTACCTGCAGCATATTCACTACAGGCGAATTCGCCATTTATAACACCTACCACATTTTCATTGTTCTTTTCTTCTGCCGTAAACAGAGGAATTCCACCATATAAACCTGCATATGTTCCATCGAGTGTCTTCTGAACCGATACGTCATCAGAGTACCAATACAAAGGCACTCGACGATTATTTCTAATATCAGCGTTCATAATGACGATGGAATTAATAAGATCATCTATATCAACAAGTTGTTTTACACGTGCTTGCGATGCAGAGCTTACCTTGAATCCAATAATCGATGGTGCATTTATCGTAGGCCCATTTACCAAGTATGAAACCAACGGTCCGCGATTTTCAAATACTGTGTAGCCAACCAAAACGACAAGTGCAGCAAAAGACCATATCGCAATATTCTTTAACGATATGACCTTGATGATTTTAGCTAAAAGCGAAAACGCGCTATCCTGTACGGACATATTATTTCCTAGTCCAGTCTCCATATTCTATTTAGGGCCTTTAGCTCTACTTAGGCGTAGGGGCCTGTCGCATGACGTCATTGTAATAAATGTCAACTGCAATTCGTGATACCTCAAGGCGAATTGAATCAAGTTCTGCTGAAGAGGTATCTCCAGAAATGCCAACAGTTAAAAAGCCAATAAATTGACCAACAAATGGCGGGATTGCCAAACGACAAACAGTTTGAAAATTTTCTGAAAGCTCCGGTGCATGACGATAATAGATAGTAGTTTTATACGGGTCACATCGAAATTCATTGCTTAAAGTTGCTACCATTTGTTCAGTATTACCCGGATCGTAATCAAAAACTGGCAATGGGAGACCTAATGCTAGTTTAGCAGCAGGTGAAAGAACAATGGACGGATCTTTCAAGTATGAATACCTAACAGTGCGTCTATTTTTCTTTAAGTCAACATCAGAAATGATAACAAACCCTATTTTTGTGGACTTTGCTAAAGCTTGAAGCTGACCTTTACTTGCATCAGATAGAACCCAAGATTTTATTATAGGCGCATCAATAGGCAAAGAAGTTACAGGGCTAGTAAATTTTATTACAATTGCTTCACGGTTCTCATATAGTGAAAAGAAAATAAGACAGATTGAGGTGAGCAGCGCAACAAGGGCTACACGTTTAAAGTTTAATGTGTCTATCATATCCGACAGGAATGATAGCAGCTTTTCTTTATCGACGTTTGCTAATGGAGAAGCTTTTGGGGTCGCAGGCGCCGGCACTTCCTGAACCTCACCCGATTCATCGAGCGGGGTTATTGATTTTTCTTCTTCTGGCATTTTGACTCCATAGGTAAAAACTCCAAACATAAAAAGGAGCAGCTTTATTTATGGCGTCTAATACAAAAAGAGGCCGAAAGGCCTCTTTTATTTCTTATGAATCGCTTCCTTGCCACGATCTTTTGCACGACGTTCAAAATATCTCAGTGCCTTGTGGGGGAAACAGCTGGCGCCTGATTCATTTCGAATGTATGTTAACCCATCAAGCCGTTTACGAACATCAGCAACAGCAAGAAATGGATTTTCATGTTGAGGAAACTCCTCAACTCTTTGTGTTTCTCCCTGCCCATGCACTATTACTGCATAGAAGAAGTTTGAATCTTTCCATAACATGGTAATCTCCTTTTAAGAGAGCATTATACCACATAACGAATTGATTGTACACCAGGTTTTTTGGCCTTGATGGCGGCTTCAATAGCATCATGAATTTTTTCTGCAGTAGCGTCCCAGGTGCACCTAGCAACGATTTCAGTACCCGTGATAATGCGCTGTGCTGCTTGAGTCGGCTCCTCATGCAGTAGCTTCTCAATGTTCCCGATAAATTCTGAATGGTCATACCCAATTTCAACGACGTCGCCATACAGCTCAATTACATCATGGACGGCTGTTGAGACAATTGGCTTCTCAGCAGCCATATACTCGAGGGTCTTCGTAGGCGAGATGAACTTCGTGGCGTCATTAATCGCAAATGGCATCATGCAAACATCCCAACCTTGCACGAGTTGCGGCAGAATCTGGTACGATTGACCACCAAGATAATGAATATTTGGGCGTTTCGGCAATGAGGCTGGGTCGATCTTTACGACAGGGCCGACCATTACTACTTGCCAGCGTGGATTTGAATCTGCAACTGCAGCAACGAGGTCGATGTCAAGGCGCTCGTCAATCACACCGAAGAAGCCGATTCGTGGACCTGAGATGTGTGCTTGTAGGGCATCGCCATCGTGTGTCAGGACCTCGGCACCACACGCACGGCGTGGTGAATAGTGTGCTGCATCGACGCAGCTCGGTAGTGACAGGGTGTCCGGTCGTACCCCCTGCTTTGCACGTGCTAGCGAAGGACCGCCAGCGGTGACGACATCAGCTGTACGGAGCAGCTCAGCTTCACGCTTCTTGAGATGAATTGGCGCTCCTGCAAAGAGGGAAAGCTCGTCCATCACGTCGAAGATAGTGAACTCAGGGGTGAAGTAGTCCTTCAGTGGGAGTGCAGAAGGTGTGTAGAACCAGATGCCGTAGCCGTCCGAGACATCACAGCTCTCGTCGACCCAGGCTTTGACCATCGGTCCCATGGCCGCCATCTGCGGGTCAGTGAATCCCCAGCCTTCTTCGTGCAGGTGTGGCACGATTACTTTGATATTAGATGCGACATCGCTGATTTCCAGCTTCACGCTCCCGCTGTTCACCGGCTCTTCGACAAAGAGGATGTTGTAGTATTTGGACAGGCGAGTCAGGAGGTGTTGTGGGCGTTGGAAAACAAAGTTCCAACGAAGGTGCGAGAATACGATAAGTGTTTTCATAGTTTTCCTGTCATCTGAAAAAGAGCATCAACTTGCTCCCGGTTATATTGTAACTCATACGAGCATTGCCGTGTTAACTATTTGCAACACTAGCGAAAGTGGCCCCTATTGGGGCCACTTTCGCTAACACATGTGAAAAAGATTACTTTGTGGTGCTTGCTGAGTCAGTTGATTCAGCAGGAACTACTACCGTTGCAGGTGCAGCTTCGACGGTAGAAGGTGCTGGAGTCGCAACCACAGCTGGTTCAACCACAACGGTTCTTTCTTCATCTTTCTTGCCACAGGCAGAAAGTGTAAGGGCAGCAAACAGAGCGAGGACAACTGCAGGAGTTTTCATTATTCACGTACCTTTTTAACAGTTTTCACTGGTGCTGGGGAGTTTACTTCTTCATTCGAGGCGGGAGCAGAAGTAACCACGGGGGCGCTGACATAGGTTGATTGATGTACCACGGTTGTTGTGGATTTTTTGTTTTGATCCATGTGCTTGCCAACCGATCCACCTACGGAGGCGCCGACAACTCCGCCAACCAATCCAGCGCCGATGTGTGCTGCTGCGGTGCCACCAATCGGGCCCGCAATTGCTGCGCCGGCGACTGCGCCAACGAGGGCACCAGTTTGTTGGTGCGTTGCGCAACCAGTTGATAATACTGCTACTGCTGCGAGAGACGCGAGTGTTGCTTTCATCATAAAATTCTCCTTCAAGAATTGTTGAGGTAAATTACTTCTAAGTTGCTACATGTTGCTACATGTTGCTCTTTTTATTGTATGTGAAACCTAATCCTGCTTTAAGTCTTCACATAGCTTTGTTAAATCTTTCTTCTTTGATTATCTGCCATTATTTATAGTAAATACATTATCGAGGTCGAAAGTTAACACACACAGAGAGCGCGCGGATACAGCATTAGTTAGCAAATAGCGGATGCAAAAAAGGCCTTCATTATGAAGGCCTTTTTTCACCAAAAAAAGCTTTTGTAAAGCTTTACAAGCCCAAACCTCCACGGCCAAACACCAGTGCGAGGACTAACAGTACAACAAGAACACCGGTTGGACCATAACCCCAACTACGGCTGTACCCCCAGGTTGGAAGAGCACCAAGAAGCATAAGAACGAGAATGATTAGAATAATAGTCATCATGATATATTTCCCTTTAAGCTGATGGCAAAGAGCCATCGATTTTACGCAGGAGAGATTCCTGCTTACCAGGTGCCATCACCCCACACAAACGCATGAGGGTCTGGGCATTATGAGGGGCATGCGCGCGCCCATCATTGTTGAAGAAAATGTAGACCTCTTTACCAGCCGCGGCTTCGCGGTGGATCATCGCTGCATCATTCTTCAAATCTTGATCTGTGTAGTTACCCCAGTATTTACCAGCAGTAGCTGGCCCATGTCTGCGGATATACACAAAGTCAGCAGTGTCTGTTGGATCTGTTTCAGTAAATCGATCAGAAGCAACTAGCACAGCATTGTGTCGCTTGAGTTCGGCGTACGTCTCTGGAACCAGCCATGACTTGTTACGAACTTCAAGAGCCAGCCTCAGACCGTTGTTTTTCAAAAATTCGGCCAGCGGGCCTACGCGGTCCAGCAGCTTGTTCGAAGATCGGTCAGCAAGCTGAATGAGAACTGGGCCGCGTTTGTTCTGGGGAACCTTGTGAATGCCCTCGACAAAGTACTTCATGAGCTCGATGCCATCACGCACATCGGGATTTTCGCTGTGTAGCTTCAACTGACGATTGTGGGTGAATGACTTCGGTCCTTTGAGGACAAGTTTTGAGTTTTCATGGAGCTTTGCTCCCCAACGTTCTACAGATTCCGGCTTCGGGATGTTATAGAAAGAGGCGTTTATTTCCAATGTGTTAAAGTTATCTGCATAGTATTGCAGCAAATCTCCTGTGCGTTCAGGGTAGAACGCACCATTTTGCCAATGGTGGTAGGAGTAACCGCTGCAGCCGATAAAAATGTTGTTCATCTCTTATTTATTCCAAAACTTGAGGTAAACGAGCGCGTCCTTAAGATTTCGAAAATCTTAAGGACGCTGCAGTAAAGTCAGTGCTTTTTCCTCTTTGCATATCTAGCACACTTTTTGTAATCAATACAAAGCAACTCTTTTGCGTTGTGGTGAATTACTGCCTCAATGTTCAGAACTGCTTCAGACGGCTTGCGCCCACATCTGGCACAGTGGCTGTTGCACCACATAGGCAGCTTACTTAGCTCGACATTTACATTCAATCCTGTCTTCATTACCTGACCCATGTCGGTGCGGCGTGCAAATATACATTGTATACTGGCACGCTCGTAATGTACACCAAAGATTATGACACGTCTACACCAAAAGCACGGGCGAGGTGAGCGAGTCCACCATCGAATCCCTGGCCTACTGCACGAAACTTCCAATCACCTTCGTAACGGTAAACCTCGCCAAAGATCATTGATGTCTCACTCGAACTGTCCTCTGACAGGTCGTAGCGCGCGAGTTCCATCTGATCACCGGCGTCGACACAGCGGATGTATGCTTTGTTGATCATGCCAAAGTTCTGCTTATTGGCTTCGCCTTCGTAGAGCGTAACCGCAAAAGCGATCCTGTCGACATCTGCTGGTACAGCTAACAGGTCGATGAAAATGGCCTCATCGTCACCTTCTCCTGCACCAGTGCGGTTATCACCAGAATGAACAACTGAGCCGTCAGGTGATTTCAGATTGTGGTAAAAGACGAAGTCACTATCAGAACGGACCTTGTTACCACTCAGCAGAAATGCGCTGCCATCCAGATCGAAGGCCGGCCCTGAAGTTACACGAACATCCCAGCCCAAGCCGATCATCAGCTTGGTCATGCTGGGTGCTGCTTTACTGAGATTGACGTTACCGCCTTTTTGCAAACTGATTCCCATGGTTTCCTCCTATGATTAGGATTATTGTAACATACATATGTTACTGTACACATGTCGATACTGATTGCAAATTATCCCCTCTTGCTAACGGATGCAATGCAGTCCTTATCGATGACGACCCATTCAGTGTGCCCACGAGGGTCCTTACCCACGAGAACACCGAAACCGTCTTTCACGAGTTCATTGATCGTGTCTGGCGAGAGACGTGTTACGTCACGATCTGTTTGATAAAGCTTCGTGCCATTTTTAATCTTGATGTTGTATAAGGTTGGTGAACTGCCGTCCATCATCTTTGCATAGTTCTCAGCTTTCTCAATGTCTTGCTGTGCAAGGGTATAAAAGCCACCATAGACGCGGCCTTTCTTGCCTTGCTTTTGACCAGAGGAACGGACGATCTCGATGTTCGCAAGTGTCAGGTCAGCGTTACCTGAGCCGTGAACGAGCACGAGATTATTTGCAGTTTCAGGAACAGTGCGCTTCTCAGCAGCGTCAGGAAGAAATTCCTGAAGAATGATTTGATGGAGTTGCATAATACCTCTACGTTTGAAATGTAGAGGTATTTATGAGAATTGGAACCACGGAGTGGAGTCGAACCACTCATCCAGTCTTCGGAGGACCGAAGCCAAGTCCATTGGCCGTGGTGTTAGTCTTTCTTCTTATCTTCTTGGGCATGCAACTTCTTCAAGTCAGCTTGAAGCATACGCATTGCCTTACGGATTGCAGGCCCATTATGGAGGTTCTTGCCGGCACGGTTGATATAGAACTGCAACATGCGAATCGCCGAACCGAGGCCCTTTGGACTCACACCTTTCCGCTTGTATTCAGCATAGATTTCTTCTGCTGTTCCGGTGTGAGTGCCCTTGCGTGCAAACGTGCGCGCTGGACCATCTGTGACGGCTTGCGACCAGTTCTTTTCACCTAATAATTCTTCGACTAGCATAATAGACCCTCCATTGAACGGAGGTCTATTTATAGAGAAGGTTTTACAATTTCAGCTTACCGAGAATATTCACATGTTTGTTTGGATGAAACACCACGAGAGTTCGCGAGTCTTTGTCCGAGTCGCGTGGATCATAATCGGTTAGGTATGCTGCGTCGAACCCGTTTGCCTGCAGCAGGCGATAGAACTTGCGAATATCTTCGACTTCAAACTCACCAACGCTTTCATCATACATTGAGTAGATGAGGTCGTCGTCTGGCCAGACGAGCTTTGCAATGCCAACGGTTTCGTTTTCATTGGCAATGTGGCCACCAAGGTAGATGCACATGTAACTGATGGAATTTTTTCTACCACAAGCCGTATGCCAACCTTCAGCAGCGTGCTTCGTCAATGAGAACCACGCAGGGCGGTCCTCAAATACAGCAAATTCTGCGTTAGATGCATGGAAAATCATTTGTTACTCCGAAACAGTGTTAATAAGTTATTATACACTGTTTCGGTTTTCTTGTACACTTACGCCTGTTCTGGCGAATCAGCCTTTAACGCAAACTACTTGCTTCAAGGTATAGAGCACTTCGACCAAGTCGTTCTGTGCTTCCATGACCGAGTCGATATCCTTGTAGGCCATCGGGATTTCGTCGATCACATCAGCATCTTTGCGGCACTCGACGCCTTCAGTAGAGCGGACCTGATCTTCTACTGTGAATGCAGCTTTCGCCGCGGTTCGGCTCATGATACGACCTGCACCATGAGAGCAGCTCTCAAACGATTCCGGGTTGCCCAGGCCGCGCACAATGAAGCTCTTGGCACCCATCGATCCAGGGATGATGCCAAGCTGGCCTTTCTTGGCAGAGACCGCCCCTTTACGGGTGAGCATAACGTCCTTGCCAAAGTGATGCTCCTTCTGCACGTAGTTGTGATGACAGTTGATCGCTTCGATGTGTGTCTCGAATGGCTTGGTGATAATGGTGCGAATGGCCTCGATCACATTGGTCATCATGACTTCACGGTTCTTGAGAGCGAACTTCTGTGCCCAACCAACCGCTTCAACGTAGTCATCGTAGTGTTGCGTGCCTTCGGATAGATAACTCAGGTCTTTCTCAGGCAGGTTGACTTGGTGAACACGCATGTCTTCTTTTGCCAGTTCAATGAACTGGGTGCCGATGCTGTTGCCCACACCACGGGAACCAGAGTGCAGCATGATCCAGACGCTGCCTTGTTCATCCAGGCAAATTTCTACAAAGTGGTTGCCGCCCCCGAGGGTGCCCAGATGAGTAACGTTGTTGGTCTTGGCCAAGCGCGGGTGCTTGTCAGTAATCTTAACAAACTCATCGAACAGGTCCTGCCATACCCGGAGAACATCAATTGGCGGATGAGCCCACGCTCCACGATCGCCTCGTCCTCCGTTGTTGGTTCGGCCATGCGGCACTGCTTGCTCAATTGCTGAGCGGATGCTGAACAGGTTGTCTGGTAAATCACTGGCAGTCAGCGTGGTTTTTGCAGCCATCATGCCGCAGCCAATATCCACGCCAACAGCTGCAGGAATGATGGCGCCGGTAGTTGCAAACACACTGCCAATGGTAGAACCTTTGCCGACATGCACGTCTGGCATCACCGCCACGTGCTTGTAGATGAATGGCATTTGTGCTAAGCGGCTGAGTTGAACCTTGGCGTCTGCCTCAACGGGCACCCCTTTGGTCCACATCTTGACTGGCTTGGCATTGTCAAGAGCATCTAAAAGTTCGTATTTGTTTTGCATGATTGGCAGCTTATGGTGAAATTAACTTCAAAAGTGTGGAATCAGATGGCGCTGATGGCATGTGTTTCTTTGTCGAGTTCAAACTTGAGGGCTTCACAGACGTTTCGTTCACGTAGTACCCATCCCGTTTCCACCGCTCAAGCCGTGTTTCGAAGTGAAGACCGATGGCCCAACGATACGCTGGGCTGGTTCGCGTAATCCGTCCGTCAATCACCTCAAGCTGGCTAACAGCATAGAAATTTTTAGCGGAGTGAATGTTATACCAGCGTGTGCTCATCTTCGGGCCTTTGGACTTTATTTAGCCAGCTTCACAAATTTGTGATCGGGGTACTCAGGGAGATACCCTTCGCCAAGGGTTGTCAGAAGATGGCGAGCCTCCTCTTCGTAGATGTCGTCTGCATCCAGGTCTTCTTCACCCATGACACGCATGTCGCGTTCTTTGTTTTGCTTGGCTTCCAGCTTGACGGCTTCTTCAAGGGATAATTCAACGGTTTCGTAGTTGTTCATTTCTTCTCCCGACAGTGATGATGCGCGTTAGGTTGATAGAGCTATTATACCACAGGTTGCTGGGTGTGTACACACGAGAATGGGCGTAGATCTTGATTACGGCAAATATAGTCTACGTACTTCAGCATTCCTGGAATGCGGTGATCGCCAGCCATCACCTCTACGACAAGGCGAGCCATCTCTTCATCGCCACCAATTGAGGTGACGTACAATGGCTTCTTTGAACCACCACGGAAGACCTTCGTCAAATCTGGTGTTTCTTCGAAGTACGTCTTTGCGACACCGACAACTGGAATTTGAGTTACATGATGCACATAAGCACCTAGGCCGTCATGTTGGTCTGCACCCAATCGGACGAAGCCGTCAACGATGATGCAACCTAGCTTGATCTTGATGTGTTTCAGCAACTCGAGGATGCATGGAAGTTCGCGCTTGTAGAAAGCGCCTGGCTCGTATGGTTGAACGTCATCAATCCGTGCGGTGATTACTGCACATTCGACGCTGTCCCAATCTTGAAAGAGGACTCCTGCAGCGATGGCGTAACCATCTCGGTAGTCCACGTCAACGGCGAGGATCGCGTTGTCCTTGATCTGGTGGGATGGAATCTGTTTGGCTTTGAACATCATATATGATTTTGGTGCCCTATACCTGAATCGAACAGGTGTCTGTTCTTTACGAGAGAACTAGTCTACCACTAACCTAATAGGGCTTTTTACTTCGCGGTCATATTGTACTTGTACGAAGTATAGTTGATGATTCTTCCATTCTCGCATGTCATTCGCAGGTGACGACCAGTTACTTTTACCAGTTTGCCCGTGCACACCTCTTGTGGAGGTGGCGGTGGGGTCATACGGCCACCACAAGCTGAAAGTAAGGAAACTGCGGCGAGAGATGCGATGATGATCTTCATATAAGCTTTCTTGACCAATATCTGATGGGTCTTACGTGTTACCGCCCTAAACTATAGTGCTAGGTGTTTCACACGTTAGCCGGTGAAGACACATCAGATATTTGCTTTCAATTTTCTCCCTCGCGTAAATCCTTGTGCGATGAAGCTAGAAAGTTCTTCCAACTCAGGTGGGGTGGCATGTGGGATTCGAACCCACGACCCTCGGGATCACAACCCGATACTCTAACCAACTGAGCTAATGCCACCATTGAAACTTACTCTTCATCTCCTACGAAGATCGTCGAGACGGTACCTTCGTTCTGACGGATGCCGAGGAGCGTTACCGATCCGGCTTCATCGATCTCTGCAACATGATGAGGACCATTCATCATGTCCTCATCGCAGTCCCACAGGATGATTTCATCGCCCGTCGTGATCATACCTTCGTTCTTCTGCTTCAGGAATTCTATCTGCATAACCACCCCCGTTAATGGAACCATTATACAACATGGCCCTACCGAAGTACATATTAGTGGTTAGGTTCGAGGCCCTTGCGGCGGATCACCCACATGTCGTCAGCAAGACGGTATGGGGAGGTGAACCAATCCTGTGTCATCTTGAAGTAACCGTTCATGCCCCACTGTTTACCCCATGAGTTGCGAATCCAGATGTACGGTTCAGAAACTCTGTCATCATATCCAACCGCAACAACCGCGTGACCACCGCTCATTCGATCGCGAGCCCCGGGTAAACGGAGGAATCCATTAAACCGTGGATTAGTAAAGATTTCAGGACACGAAAAACCGAATGTAACTGGATAGCCAAGAGCTAGAGCTGCTTTCAATTCGTTCAGATTATTAACGCGCATGTACTCAAATCCCCACATGCGGTTAACGAGAGCTTTCGCTTCTTCGTATGCTTTTGCAGGTGGGCGTTGAGCGAACTTACTTTCATCATACGGCCAGGTTTCCTCGTAGCAGACACCTGTAGAAGCGAGACCTTTGATGACGTCACGGATGGTTGCGCCAGCGTCTTGATTAGTTGTTCCTTCAAGTTCACGAGCCGTATAGTACGCCATGAGGCGACTGAACGGGCGTTTAGTTCCGATCGAGATTTCGAGTGCTGTTGTTGACGAGTTCCCTGTGCAGGAACCAATCTGACCCTGGTCTTCAATCTTGTTTCTAATGCCGAGGATATTAACGAATTTCGGCAGAGCAGACGTTTGAACCGTAGATCCGAGAACAGCTGAGAACATAGTATCTCGGTGGTCTGGAAGGTCTGGCTTCCATTGATATTTGAGAACGTCGGTGCAACCGACAGGGATGATGTTGGTTTCAACTTCCCCACCATCTGGGTGGGGCAGCTGATTGTCTACTGTGGTTTCTTCATCCATAATCGTCTCCTAAAAGAAGGTCTAAGTAACCATCTATTTAGGAAGACAGATGAAACCGCGACATTCTGGACGTGTCGCGGTTCAAGGCTTTTACGCTTTGCCACCTTCACGGGCAAAGCGCGCCTCTGGGTGTTGCTCCAGAGATGCCGCTGGATTGACCGGCTTGTAGTTGCCGGCAGCGCGGCGCTGCGCGCGAGTTGCACCGCGTGGCGCTTTTTCTAGACGTTTTGCTTTTGCAGAATTCATGGTATTCCTTTTCAGGTAGATTTAAAGAACAAAATTGTTCAGTAAAAACTTATTATACCACACGCTGCAATAAACGTACACAAATTTGGTAAGGATAGAGAGAATAAAACTCTCCTCATCGCAGTTCAAAGCCGCATGCGACATCCATGTCATATCCCCAACTGATTGGCGCCGCACCGAGGAATCGAACCTCATTATCTTCAAGCCGTTGCAACAGCTCTCTGATTTTGCACCATGCTGACTTTACCTTGTTTAGTTATCTCGAGTTCTAAACAAGTATACGTCTGATGCGGCTTTTGAATGGCAGGTCAGAAGAGAATCGAACTCTTCCTAAAGGTTTTGGAGACCTCCGTCATCCCAGACGCTGACCTATTGTTTTATAAAGTTATTGATGATACGCCCCATATCGACAGTGCATCAGCTCGTGGCCAAGAATCGCCATTTTCTTTTGATCATCCACGGAATCTGGCATCATTACGTAAATGTCGCAAAAATTTTCTGGGATATGAAACGCGTTACAGCCATTTGCTTCATACACAGTGCCCAATTTTGTGCACACCTCAGTGATTTCGTTAGGTGACACGATGTTTAAACGGACGGTGAAATCCTTCGTGTCACGTGTTGGCTTGATTGGCTCAACGCCTGAGTCGCATGCAGCAAGTGCAACGAGAAGAAATGAAACTACGAATTTAAGAAACTTCATGATAGACTCCTTTGAAAGAGTCTATTTAGATGGTGGAGACAGGTGGTATCGAGACACGATCAAAACAATCATACTGTCCCTTCATTTTGCGATAAAGGTATTTATGTAACCTCTTCAAAGTCCCCTGCTTCAATTGCATCCAAGGCGTTGTTGATTGCTCTCGCGATGTCTTCAGTCGTGAGGTCGCTACGACTACCAAAGGTGAATCCAATGTTCGAAACCTCGAGTGAACCAGGTCCGAAGAGTCGCTTAGTTGCTTTTTCGATTTCAGTCATGATAAACTTTAGAAGTTGTTTGGTGGAGACGGATATTTTCGAAATACCGACGCACCTGTCCCCCAGGCCGCTCTACCAACTGAGCTACGTCTCCGATGTTTGGTGCTGAAGAGGGGACTCGAACCCCTGACCTATTCCTTACCAAGGAATTGCTCTACCAACTGAGCTACGACAGCAATGTTTTTCTTTTTTCTAGCAATCATTAGTGAGGATTAGACATTATTTTATTTCTTTGTGAAATGGTAAAATACATCTTTTGTTTCATCTCTATCAACATGTAATGTGTAGTTTGAGAATTTTTTAGCAAAACGTTCTGCTAATTTATTATACAACTTTACACGTGATGGTTGATTTTTTCTTGCCCCAAAAGAAATTGATAATGGATCTCGCCTCTTCATAAAATCATCAACGCATTTTAATACATTTGAAAAGACTTGAATTGCATCTCCTTCACCAGTAATGCTTTGTCCTTTCGGAGAATTGAATTGAAGACTGATTGCATTTCCACCCGCAAATGAAACGGTATATTGTTTCTCATCAATCGTGAATTTATATGTCTCAAGGGGAGATTCACCCGAATGAATAAACGATGATGGATTGTTAAAAAGTTCTAAGAGTAACATAATATTCCCTTGTTTGGAACATTATTTATTGCCTGGTAGAGAACGACGGTTACGATCCGTCTATTCAGCCTTATGAGGGCCGCGTGATAGCCAGTTCACTAGTTCTCCGTTGTTGGGTGTCGAAGGATAGATTCGCCTATCTTCTCCGCTAGAAAGCGGTGTTTTATCATTTAAACTACTTCGACGTTATTCTGGTACTGCCTGTTGGTTTTTACATATTTTCCTAAAAGCACTTTGGGGTGACTAGACGGGAACGATCCGTCTCTATCTCCTTCGGCAGAATCTAACTGCCTTCTCATCCATACCAGGGATGCATAATAACTAGAGGGGCGATGTTGGTCGTGAGGGGCGGACTTGAACCGCCAACCTTCTCCGTATGAAGGAGTTGCTCTGCGCTACATCACGTATTTTCTATGCGTTCGACCTTTACTTCACCAGAAGGAGTACGTTTTTCACTGAATCCCCACTTATCAAGAAGAGCTTGAATCTTATCCATTGAAACTTCTGCGGCGCGCGCTTTTGTTCCAAACCAGTTAACGCCAGTCCAGTACTTCCACTCTTCGCCCTCATCTCGACGATGCTTCAGAATGGCTTTTCCATGTTTTGGAAAAGCGCCTTTAATAACTTGGCCTTCTAATAGTTCATTGATTTTCATGTTATTTCCTAAAATGTACGATGAGCTATTTACAGTAAGAATACTTTGGGGTGACTAGACGGGAACGATCCGTCTCTATCTCCTTCACAGGGAGAGGTGCGAAACCTTTACACTATAGTCACCCTAAAATACTCTCAGTCTTTCTTTTGTTCAATCTTCTCGATCGCTTCAACGAGTTGATCGTAATACTTTGTCATCTTGGCATGTTGCACTGAATCAGGAAACTTCCCGTAATTGCAGCACTCCATTTGAAACCGGTCCAGCAAGCGTTTGATATTTTGGTCCATGATGATCTTTGTAAAATGGTGGGAAGCTAACGTTTGAAGGTTCAAGCTTGTATAAATACCAGAGTAAAAACTCTTTTAATCTTATCATGTCCCTTGAAACATTCTTGAAGAGCGGGCTCTTCAAACAAAAATCTAAGAACCTTGTAAAATTAGGGTTTGATTTTACGAATCAAAACGTGCAAGAAGAGTACCAAAAAATTGAACAAATGTTAGTCACTGAGTATTTCATCAAATCGGGATCAATGTGTACTATCATGAAAAAGTTTGATATCCCAAGTTCAAAAACTTTAGATAACCTTTTTCGTGAGTTCGATATTGATGCACGTACATTATCAAATGCTAGTAAAAATGCATTTGAAGAAGGTAGATCTGATCCTTTTTCAAACATGAATAAATTCGTTCACACTTGGCATGACACATGGGATAATAAAAAGGTTCTTCTTCGTTCATCCCATGAACTTCATTTTGCCCAATTTTTAGATAACAAAGAAGAACCGTATGAAGTCGAATGTATGCGTATTCGATATTTTGATTCAGTTAAGAATCAGACACGTATTGCTATTCCAGATTTTTATTTACCTCAACAACATAAAATTGTTGAGGTAAAATCTGAGTATTGGCTTGATAGAACCAATATGGAAAGCAAAAGGATAGCTTATCAAAAGTTAGGCTATTCGTTTGCGCTCTATCTCGATTTTGAATTAATTGAAAATTGGTCCCTGCCCTGGGAGTCGAACCCAGACCTGCCAAATTAAAAGTTTGGTGCGCTAACCATTACGCCAGACAGGGATTGATTTATCACATTTGTCACTGGACATGACAGTCACTCCTTGGTTAAATAATTTGGACCCACCTACAGGAATCGAACCTGTGTCTTCGCGTTCGTAGCGCAATGCAATATCCACTATACTAAGGTGAGTTTGTTTGGTGCCGCCTGTTGGTAACGATCCAACCTCGAGAGTTTTTCAGGCTCACGCTAATCCATCTCAGCTAAGGCGGCAATGTTTGGTGCCCACT
>NZ_JAZQPV010000080.1:0-3272 GCF_045628685.1 Acinetobacter sp. | reverse complement strand
TTCGATTTTCTACTTTTAAACTCAATTATTTGCAGGGAGCATTACCGGCTTTTTTTTGTACCAAAAATCAACAAATGCTTAACAAATATTTTCTAAATTTATAAGGGGTAATAGGCAATATATATATCTTAATTAACTATTTACTTGATTATAAAAAATGAAAAATAGTGCTAATTTTCATATATTGCAACAGGTGTATAACTTTGTTGCAGAGCGTCCTGGCTTTAGCTCGAAAAGTGAGCTAGATCTATTATTAGAATTTTTCTCGACCATCCATGGGGATTGTCAAACTGGAATAAGACTTGATTCGCCTTCTAAAATTATAGGTAAATTTGGAAGTCGAGAAATAGTGAATATCAAGTTGGCACCTTCATTAAGGAGTAAAAATGAATTCTTAAAATGGATATATCAACAGCTACATCGATAGTTTTATTTTCTGAATTTCAACTTATTAATATAGGTAAAATCATGATTAGATTTTTGAGTAAATTATTTTGTATTCCTGTATACAATTATGAGTCCAATATATTTTCTGAGGTTGAATATCAGGAAAATGACCAGACCGAATCCGACTGAATTTTATTCAATTTAAGTAAAGCAATACAACACATAAACACCCCCTGTATTAGCCCCTGTCTCTCGATAAAGTTGATGGGCTATTTTGTATGCAAGCATTATTTAAAGTAGAGGATGAATATCCTATTTATTTGTTTCGAAATGTCCTCCTTGCTTTGAAGGGTATGAAAGTAAGAAATTTGCAGGATCAAGGCTCGGTTTTATAGACGCTGAATAGAACGAACAAATCAAATATTGAGTTTAAAAGATAAGCATGTATCCTCACTGTATAATAATTAAGCGGTTAAGGTGGCACCGAAAGACGACACACCTGATCGTTTTCTGCATCTTATTTTAAGTTGTTTGTGGAGAGGTAAAATGAACCTATCAGAACAAGTAAAACAGGCATTTTTCGATTACATAGATCAAAACTACGAAATACCAAATTATCTATTAATAAGTCCAGATAGCTATAAAACCTTACTTGAGGAGCATAGTCATTTTATTACGACCATCCCCATGGATACCGGTATTGTGGATATGAGATTTCTTGGCTGTGAAATTGGAGTGGCTGTAAATGATAAGCCTTTATTCGAGTGGAGAAAGGAATAATTTATTTCTATTTGTATAGGTCTTTAATAGTTGATAATTCTCATAATATTTACATCCTGTTTCAATTAATTATTGATCCTGCTCTTATTTATAGGTATAAAAAAAGAACAAATAAAAGCAGGGAATGAGAGCAATGAGTACAATAGAAATATTTGTAACTTCATCTTCGACTTTAATGCTTATGCTTGTTATATATGGTCTGGGACAAATGGCCAACTAACCTCAAGATTTGATAAAACCACCTTCGGGTGGTTTTTTGATGTACAAAATTTTTATTAAATTATTTGTAGATCTTGTCTGAAATAAAATGCAGGACTGGACAAGGTAGATGAGGTTGCGTTTTTCTTGTTTTTGAGGTGTAGGCCAAGGTGAGTTCGTAGATGAAGTTGATTTCAACTTGTATAGTAACGTGTAGATATTAATTATAGTTAAGGCACTAAATTTTTGAAATTTAGAATCTTTTGTTATGTGAAATACTCTATATAAAGTAAGGTTAAATATGATAACTACTCTAGTAGCGTTTAATTTACTCAGTATAGGCATTTAATTTCAAGATGTACCTTGTTAAGTCTTTTGCGCTAATAAGGTAGAGAAACGCTGCTTAATACGATTTCCGTTTTCATCAGTATGATGAAGTTCTCCGATCTCTTCATTGTATTTTATAATCGTCCATTCTCTATAATAAGCACTTAACTCACCCGGTTTAAATGTAAATGGAAAATCAGGCTGGGCAGGATAATCTTTGGTATCCATTGCACAGACGATCAGATTAAGTCCGTGTGGTTTGGTTGCATTTTGCATCTGCGGAATAAGTTTCGGTATGGTTTTTGATTTCAGAAACATCATCACTACAGTACAGCAGATGAAATCATATTGGTCATTAATGGTAGTATCCTGATTCAAATCACGAATCTGCGGATGAATATTGATGATTTGTTCAGACTGAATAATTTCATTTAATTTATGGATACTATCTTTATTAAGATCCCACGCATTGACAGAAAAACCATGCTGACTTAAGAAGAGTGAATTTCGTCCTGAACCACAGCCGACATCCAGTGCTTTCCCGCCATGCAGGTAAGGGATTGCCGCTAAAATTTCTGAATGAGTGGGTATTATCTGATACTTTTTTGAAAAGTATTCTTCAGGCTTACAGTAAAAACTGAGCTGACATTCAATATTTTGACTGGCGGAAACAATCTTGTGCCATGCTTGTGGTTCAATGAAAGGCGGTTGATGGGTTATAGAAAAAACATGTTCAGACTGTATTTCCCCCTCTTTACTCAACATTGCAAAATTTAATTCACCTTTTAATATCGTCAGTTTTGCCCATGTCCCCGCTTTCGTATTGTGAGGTTTTTGAAAAGCTTGAGGGATGGAATCATGCCCCCAAACGGGGAGTTGTTTGTAGCAAATAAGTTCTTGCATAGAATCCTCTCGTATTTATATGACCTGTTAATACTTGCTAACTTTATGAATGATTGTTAGAGATAAGAAAGCTCAGTACAGCAAATACTACTTTAACCCGAATCCTGCTTAAGCCAATAATTCCATGACTTGAATGGTTGGCTTGTTTTTGATGACATAATTGGTAAGCACATAAATAAGCATAAATTCCCGCCAAGTATCTTTCAATGCTTCTCACTTTACTCGTCACCAAATGATATTTCCCTTTTAATAAGCTGAATAAAGTCTCTATTTTATTACGCGGCTTTAAGTGATATTCATCTGCTGTTGAGAGTTGCACAGATTTCATATTCTTTTAGTGATATTTAATTAAATCAGTGCTTTGTGTTTTTAATCCTTCTACCAGCCGTTCAACCATTTTAATATCTGCTGTATGCCCATTCGATAAAGCTGTACTGACAATGTCTCCTGACTGATTCATGATTAAATGTAGCTTGCAGCCAGAACCATCCCATTGAACTTTTGCCGTGGGTTGCAATCGCTGCTATGGATTTATACCGTTGAATGCACTGATTTTTGCATACAGGCAGCTAGTTGAATTCATCCATAAATAATGACTCTGGCAATCTTTCGTCAATGTAAGGTGTAAGGCATGTAGTGCCAATTGATGTGCTCTGATGAGATGAATCATTCGTTGG
>NZ_JAZQPV010000079.1:0-11510 GCF_045628685.1 Acinetobacter sp. | reverse complement strand
GTTCGATTGAATCGCTACAAAAAACTTGATTTAGTTAACTAAACGCTAGACAATACTCAACTCAAACAGCCCAATCTGTCAAGATTTGGAAAAAGCAACGGCATGAGGAACACTGTTCCGCAAGATAAGACCCGAGCAAGTCTCCATAAACAGTTGTGCTGGCGACAATAGCAAGAGTGAACCACCTGATCCCTTCCCGAACTCAGAAGTGAAACCTCTTTGCGCTGATGGTAGTGTGGGGTTACCCATGTGAGAGTAAGTCATCGCCAGCTCATTAATTCCAAAACCCCCTCCGCCATAGGCAGAGGGGGTTTTTTATGCGCGGGAATAAATAGAAAAATCAATAATGATAGGTAATAATTGTATGAGCTAAATAAGGAGTGTCAACTTGTCATATGAACATCTTGGTTTTGAAGAACGAACAGCATTAATGCTTGAAATAAACAAGCCAGAATTTTCTCCTCGAACATTTGGCTAACAAATTAACAGGCATCACAGTACGATTTATCGTGAACTAAAGCGTAATACGATATCTAGACCTTATCGAGCAATGACCACATCTCAAATTTCATTCTCTCTTCGTAGAAGAGGTCATCGTAAGATTAATATCCAATCTGTACTATGGAAGTTTATTGTTGAAGCTATACGATGTTTGTAGTCTCCTGAACAAATATCAAAGTGCATAAAGCAGTTTCCTGATTTGGATAACACAATGCATGTCAGTCACACCACGATTTACTCAACCATTAGGGCTTTGCCTAAAGGTGAAACTCAAGAAAGATTTAAAGATTTACTGTCTTGTCTTAGACATGAAAATAAAAAGCGTAAAGCAAAGGGTGAAGCTAAAAAAGATTCAATATTACAAGATATTAAGACCATTCATGAACGACCCTCTGAGGTTGAGGAACAAAAAATACCTGGGCATTGGGAAGCTGATTTAATCAAGGGTAAAGATAATAGAAGTGCAATAGCTACACTGATTGAACATAATACACGACTTTGTATATTGGCAACTCTACCTGATGCAAAAGCAGAGTCAGTGCGCTTGGCTTTAACGGAAGCGTTAAAATATTTACCACCTGAATTAAGAAATAACCTGACTTATGATCGTGGGCGGGAAATGAGCAAACATAGAATACTTGAGCAGGATTTAGGGCTGGAAGTATATTTTTGTGATCCACACTCACCTTGGCAAAAAGGAACATGCGAAAATATGAATGGGCTCATTAGGCAGTACTTACCGAAAGGTATTGACTTAAATCAGGCAGATCAGGGATATTTAAATCAAGTAGCAATGTCATTGAACACCCGACCAAGAAAAGCTTTAGATTGATTAACACCATTAGAAAAATTTAATCAGCTTGTTGATTCTCATCAAGCTATCAGAACTGTCGCAACTCATGTTTAAATCCGTCATGTGTTGGTTTATGAGATAACTCAAGATATTACAAGAGCAATTATTATACGTAGTAGTGGGATTCATTAAACATTTTAAATTTTAATAATAAGAAAGCTATCTTTCTCAGTGGGAGGTATGTGCATGCTAAAAATATTATTTGTGAAAATTTATAGACTAAATAAAAATATATTTCAATTTTGAGGATTCCTTATCTTTATTTTTAGGACAACCGCATGTTTAATACTTTAAAAATTGTAGGATTTTTAATAATTTCGTGCTATAAACTTTGAAAGCGGCATAAAAATTGCTTATAAGTCGCAGAATTATGAGGAACTTTAAGAATGAAGTTATCGGTTGGATTAAGAGTTGCAAACTCCTTGTCGTTGACACCGCAGTTGCAGCAGGCCATTCGTTTGCTTCAATTATCCAGTTTAGAACTTGAGCAAGAAATTCAAATTCAACTCGATAGTAATCCTTTGTTAGAAAAAATAGAAGACCAGTCAAATATTGAAAGTCTCTCTTCTTTAGAAGAGCAAGAATATGATAATAAAGACCTAACCAATGAATTAAATGCCAATACTTTACCGGATGATTTACCGGTCGATACCGATTGGGATGATGTTTATACGCATCAGCCAACAAGTCTGGGTTCACCTGAATATGAAGAACGTGAAGATAATCGTCAAGGTCATTTAAGCTTAAAAGAGCATATGCTTGAACAGATTAATTTATTGCATTTTTCACAAGTCGATAAACTGATTGCACATTGTATTGTTGACTCATTAGATGAAAAAGGATTTTTAGATGCTGAAATTATTGAAATAACTGCATCTGTACAGCATTTATTGGAATCCATGGATTATGATGATGAGGTTGAGGATGATGAGGTAGTTGTAGTTTTAAAACATATTCAGCGGCTTGATCCTCCTGGTGTGGCATCTCGTAATTTAGCTGAATGTTTATTGGTGCAGTTGGATACTCTACCTGCGCAAACCGCATATCGTCGTGAAGCAATAACATTATTGAATCATTATGAATTATTGATTTCCAATGAATTGCCGAAACTGGTTAAACAAACAGGTTTGAATCCTGATCAGCTGAAATGTGCAGTTGATTTGTTAAAAACCTTAAAAGCCTATCCGGGCATGGAGTTTGAGGAAAAAGATTCTAATTATCAAATTCCAGATGTTGTGGTGATGAAAAAAAATCATCATTGGCAGGTGCAGTTAAATCCCGATATCGTGCCGAAATTACGCATTAATTCTTTTTATGCCAATATGATTAAGCGTGCTGATCAAAGCACTGATAATCAATATCTGCGCAATCAAATGCTAGATGCCAAAAACTTTATTAAGAGTGTGGATGAGCGGCATAAAACTTTGTTAAAAGTCGCAACCTGTATTGTTGAACATCAAAAAATGTTTTTAGAAATTGGTGCAGAAGGGATGAGACCTTTGGTGCTGCGTGATATTGCCGAAGAAGTAGAATTGCATGAATCTACGGTATCGCGTGTAACCACCAATAAGTTTATGCTGACACCACGCGGTCTATTTGAGTTGAAATATTTCTTTTCCAGTCATGTGGCGACAACTTCGGGTGGTGAAGCATCTTCTATTGCCATTCGTGCCAAAATTAAAAAGTTGGTTTCTGAAGAAAATCCACGCAAACCTTTATCAGACAATATCATTGCCAATTTATTGAAAGAAGAGGGGATTGATGTCGCCCGTCGAACAGTGGCTAAATATCGGGAGTCGCTACATATTCCATCATCTTCTGAACGAAAAGTCTTGATCTAAATTTTAAACTGTGGCTATTCTAGAGATTCATTATGACAACATAATGAATCTCTTTTTATTTAAGGAATAGTTGAAATGATTTAATGTTGAAGGTGCAGGATTGTATTTTTGCTGTCATTAGGTCGGCTTGGCTATTCTTTTCGAATCCTAAAAGAAGGTGAGGGATAGAACTATGCAAATAACAATTCGTGGTCATCATTTGACCATTACCCCTGCAATTGAAGAAAATATTCGCCTTAGATTTACCCAAATGATCAAACATTTAGATCAAGTAAATAGTATGCAGGTCAAACTTTCAAAAGATCATCAGATAGATAAATTTTCTAAAAAAGGCAGTGATAATCATATTGCTGAAGCTATTATTCGTTTACCGGGAATTGAGATGTTTGCTCAAGCCAGCGCTGATGATATGTATGCTGCGATTAAGAAACTAACAGAAAAGCTAAAAAGACAATTACATAAACATCGGAAAATGCAAATGGAGTATCCATCTTTAATTGCATAGCTTGATTTATAAACAAAAAGAGGTTTTTTTTAAGACCTCTTTTTTTATATATATAAAATGTTATGCGTTAATGATTTATTTTTCATATTTATAGTAAAATGGCAGGTTTTTACACCGTTGGTCCTATAAGAGGTCGTTGTGATGAATAGTGAACAGCTCACTGAAATTTTAAAAGCTGCTTTTCCAGAGGCTGAAGTTGCAGTTAGTGGGCAAGGCGGTAAGTTTGATCTGCGAATAGTCGATGAACAATTCGAAGGCAAGCGCCCAGTCGCACGTCAACAAACGGTTTATGCTCCGTTAAATTCATATATTGCCAGCGGTGAAGTCCACGCGGTAACTATTCGTGCAATGACCAAAGAAGAATGGCGTAAAGCAAGCTTATTCGGAGCTTAGAACTAAATGGATAAATTTTTAATTCAGGGCGGTGTTAAGCTCGAAGGTGAAGTGCGTATTTCTGGTGCGAAAAATGCAGCCTTGCCTTTACTTGCAGCGATGATTCTTGCAGATACCCCGACCACCTTAACCAATGTGCCTAACCTGAAAGACGTAAATACGCTAGTGCAATTGATTGCTGGCCTAGGTATTCAAATGACTTATGAAGGTGACACGGTTAAAGCTGATACTTCTACATTGAATAATCAGTTTGCACCTTATGAACTCGTAAAAACTATGCGTGCTTCAATTTTGGTGCTTGGCCCATTACTTGCGCGCTATGGTAGTGCACAAGTATCGCTTCCAGGTGGTTGTGCCATTGGTTCACGTCCGGTCGATCAACACTTAAAAGCATTAGAAGCTTTGGGTGCTGAAATTGAAGTGGAAAATGGTTATGTGCATGCCAAAGTTGACGGTCGTCTAAAAGGTGGCGAAGTTGTCTTTGACATGGTGACTGTGGGCGGTACTGAAAATATTCTCATGGCTGCGGTTCTAGCCGAGGGTGTTACTACTATCCGTAATGCTGCACGTGAACCAGAAATTACTGACCTTGCGCAAATGCTCATTAAAATGGGGGCAAAAATTGAAGGTCTGGATACCGACACACTGGTTGTAACGGGTGTGGAAAGCTTGCATGGCTGTGAATATGCCGTGGTCGCTGACCGTATTGAAACAGGTTCATACTTGGCTGCTGCTGCCATCACTGGCGGTAAAATCAAAACCACACATACTGATCCATCATTGCTCGAATCTGTTTTAGACAAATTTGAAGAAATGGGTGCGGAAGTGACCCGTGGTGATGACTGGATTGAACTCGACATGATGGGTAAACGTCCGAAAGCAGTCAGCTTCCAGACCTTGCCACATCCAGAATTTCCTACCGATATGCAAGCGCAGATTATGGCGGTAAATGCCATTGGTCGTGGTTTTGCCACCATTTCTGAAACGATTTTTGAAAACCGTTTTATGCATGTGCCGGAGCTTTCTCGTATGGGAGCAAATATTCAGGTTGAAGGTAATGATGCTGTGGTGACGGGTGTAGAAAAACTTTCTGCAGCGCCAGTGATGGCAACCGATTTACGCGCTTCATTCTCTTTGGTTCTTGCAGCTTTAGCTGCAGATGGGGAAACATTGATTGACCGTATTTATCATATTGACCGCGGTTATGAAGAAATTGAAGCCAAGTTACAGGGTTTAGGTGCCCAAATTAAGCGAGTAAGTTAATGAGTGATATGAGAAACGATGATCCAAACTTTGACGTAATGGGCAATTTTGATCATGGTTTAACTTTAGCATTAAGCAAAGGACGTATCTTAAAAGAAACTTTACCATTGCTTGAAACAGCAGGAATTAACTTACTGGAAGATCCAGATAAATCACGTAAGTTAATTTTTCCAACGACACATAAGCAAGTCCGTATCTTAATTTTACGTGCCTCAGATGTTCCGACTTATGTTGAAAATGGTGCAGCTGATTTAGGTGTTGCCGGTAAAGATGTGTTGATGGAACATGGCGCACAAAATGTGTATGAACCACTCGATTTAAAAATTGCCAACTGTAAGTTAATGACAGCAGGTAAAGTCGGTATGGTTCATCCCAAAGGCCGTTTAAAAATTGCGACCAAATATGTGAACTTAACCCGTCAATACTATGCAAGCTTAGGTGAGCAGGTTGATGTGATTAAACTTTATGGTTCGATGGAACTTGCACCATTGGTTGGTTTGGGTGATTACATTGTCGACGTCGTTGATACTGGTAATACACTACGTGCCAATGGTCTTGAACCACTTGAAGAGATCTGTAAAGTTTCTTCTCGATTGATTGTGAATAAAGCCAGCTTCAAACGTAAGCAGACTTTATTGAACCCGATTCTGGCACAGCTTGAAAAAGCCGTTGAAGAACGCGAAAGCAACAAATAAGCATCTCTGCATGCAAATTTGAAAAACCGTCATTCTGTGGCGGTTTTTTTATGGCTGAGAAAAAACTGTAAACCTTCAATGTTTTCATCAATCTTAACGAAAGTTAATTTCAATAAAACTGATACTGATACCGTATTATAGCTACCGACAAAGCGCATGAAAACGGGTAAACTAAAGCCTTCGAATTCAAACCTTATGGGTAAATTGATGCGACGTTTATCGACCCAAGATCAAAGCTTTAAGCAAGCCTTTGCTGACTTGTTGGCTTTTGAGACAGTTAGTGATCCTGAACTTTTAAAAACCGTAGACCAAATCATTGCTGATGTGCGTCAGCATGGTGATGCTCATGTTCTTAAACTCACTCAACAGTTCGATCGACATCCAGCGCATCAGTTTTCAGATCTTGAACTTACTCAAGAGCAGCTCAAATCTGCTTTTGAAGGCTTGGATAACGACGTTCGTGAAGCTTTAGAATTGGCTGCAAATCGGATTCGTGAATTCCACCAAGCACAAAAGCAGGATGGCTGGACTTATATCGATGCCTTGGGCAATACACTCGGTCAAAAAATTACACCGCTTGATCGTGTTGGAATTTATGTACCGGGTGGCTTAGCTTCTTATCCATCTTCAGTGCTGATGAATGCCGTACCTGCTCATGTTGCGGGTGTCGCTGAAATTATTATGGTGGTTCCAGCCCCTAATGGCGAGTTGAATCCACTGGTATTAGCGGCGGCTTATTTGGCCGGTGTACACCGTGTATTCACCATTGGTGGTGCACAGGCTGTAGCAGCATTGGCCTACGGTACAGAAACCGTTCCCGGTGTGGATAAAATTACCGGTCCAGGTAACCGCTTTGTTGCAGCGGCAAAACGTGCGGTATTTGGTCAAGTCGGTATTGACATGATTGCAGGTCCTTCTGAAATTCTGGTTTATGCTGAAGGCGAAAATAACGCGAAATGGTTGGCAATGGATGTGTTATCCCAAGCTGAACATGATACGGTTGCTCAAGCCATTTTCATCACACCCGATGAACAGCTTTTAAATGAAGTTGAGCAAGCGATTGAAGAGCATTTGGCAGCCTTGCCGAAAGCAGAGATTGCGCGTACGTCTATTGCTAACCGCGGTGCTTTAGTTTTGGTGAAAGACCGTCAAGAAGCCATTGATTTAATTAACCAAGTAGCGCCTGAACATTTAGAACTTTGCTTGGATGAAGCACAAGAGATGTCTGAGCAGATTCGCCATGCCGGCGCAATTTTCATGGGACGTTATACGCCTGAAGCGATTGGTGATTACTGTGCGGGTCCAAACCACGTCTTGCCAACTTCAGGTACAGCACGTTTTTCATCGCCACTTGGTGTCTATGATTTCCAAAAGCGTTCAAGCCTGATCATGTGCTCACAAGAAGGTGTGAAGACTTTGGCGAAAACCGCGGATGTCTTGGCGCAGCAAGAAAACCTGGATGCGCATGCACGTTCAGCACGTTACCGCTATCAACCATAAATAGAATTACAACCTCTCCCTGACCCTCTCCTAAAAGGAGAGGGGAAATTAAACCACAAAAAATCTTGTGTCTTTAGTAATGAAAATTCCTCTCCCTTTGGGAGAGGTTAGGAGAGGGTTTAAAGAGAATACAAAATGAATGTTACAGCAGAACAAATGCGTTTTTGGAGTCCTGAAGTACGTGAATTAGAACCCTACGTACCGGGTGAACAACCGAAAATTCAAAATTTATTAAAGCTTAATACCAACGAAAACCCGTATCCACCCTCTCCAAAAGTGGTGGATGCGGTACAAGCGCTATTAGTCAATTCAGCTGATGTGTTACGTTTATATCCAGATCCAGATGCGTCGGCATTAAAACAGGCTATTGCAACTCAACAAAATATTGATGTCAGCAATGTCTTTGTCGGAAATGGTTCAGATGAAGTGCTCGCACATATTTTCAAAGCATTTTTTGTGCAAGAGCAGCCCATACTTTATCCAGATATTACCTACAGTTTTTATCCGGTTTACAGTCAATTCTTTGGGGTGAAGACCAAAGTCTTACCCCTCAATAATGCTTTTGAAATTGTGGTAGATGATTATAAACAAGCCAATGGCGGCATCATTATCACCAATCCAAATGCGCCAACCAGTATTGCATTAGGATTATCTGCAATTGAAGAAGTACTACAATCAAATCCTGATTCAGTCGTGGTGATTGATGAAGCGTATGTCGATTTTGGGGCGGAATCTGCGGTCAGTCTAGTAGCTAGATATGAAAACTTGGTGGTATGTCAAACCACCTCTAAGTCGCGTTCCCTTGCGGGTTTACGGGTGGGGTTTGCCGTTGCTCAACCCCATTTAATTGCTGCGCTTGAAGCGGTAAAAAATAGCTTTAATTCATACCCGATAGATCGTTTTGCCATTGCTGCTGCCGTAGCTTCATTTGAAGATCAAGCCTATTTTGAAGCACAATGCCAAAAAGTTATTGATAGTCGTGAAAAGTTGGTTGCTAATTTAGAAGCAATTGGTTTTAAGGTTTTGCCTTCGAAAGCCAACTTTATTTTCGCATCACTCCCTAATAAAGATGCAGGCGAATTAGCGGCTGAATTACGTGAACGCGGCATTATTGTACGCTATTTTAATAAACCCCGTATCAATCAGTATCTACGAATTACGATTGGTACAGATGAGCAAAATCAACGTCTTGTTGATACTTTAAAAAATGACATCTTGGCTTAAATTCTTTTAAGAAGAGCTTGAGTTAAGATTCTTTCTGCCATGTATTGAGCAAATCAAGCATGGCAGAAACTTTATCAAAACATTCCTGATATTCTGCATCACAATCTGAGGCAATGGTGATTCCACCACCTGCCCATAGAGACACTTCATCGTGGTATTTTTGGATGGAGCGAATCAAAATATTCCAACAACCTGTGCCATCAAAATTAAAATAACCCATCGATCCACAATAAGCACCACGTGGCGCACCTTCAATTTCATCAATAATCTGCATTGCACGAATTTTTGGTGCACCCGTAATCGAACCTCCGGGCAGGGCAGACATCAAGACATCAAATGGATTGATATCTTGCTTTAATGTAGCTGTGACTTCGCTCACCATATGATGAACCTGATTAAAAGATTCAATTTCAAAAAGTTGAGGTGTTTTTACCGAACCTGTTTCTGCATAAATACTTAAATCATTGCGTAGTAAATCAACAATCATGACATTTTCAGCCTGATCTTTTTTAGAATGCATCAGCTTGTGTTTCGATTGTTCATCTCGTTCCGGGTCAGCATAACGGGGCATTGTGCCTTTAATTGGACGAGTGACAATTTTTCGATTCGCTTCAAAATTAATAAATAATTCAGGTGAACAGCTCAATAGTTCGAAGTCATTAATCTTTAAATAACCTGAATAAGGAGCATTGGTGAGTTTCCAGAATTCTTCAGCCGTAGCCAATAAGGATCCGTGAGCATTTGCTATAAATTCTTGAGTCAGATTAATTTGATAGCAATCACCGGCTTTAATATAGTCCTGAACTTTGTTAAAAGCAGTCACATATTCATTTTTATTCCAACGCGCGCGACAAGGTTGAGCGAGCGAAAAACAGGAATGCTTTTTATTGTGTATTGCCTGCTGAATAGCTTGAAAAATACTTTCCGCCTCATCTTCATCACTAAAAAAAGTCCAACCCTGAGGGGTGAATTTAAGATAACTACGATAAATGCCTAGAAATAAGGCAGGTTGATTTTTTTGTTTAATCGAAACCTGTTGTTGGGCTGCATGATCATAACCGACAAAGCCAATTAATCCGCCGTTAAAATCAGAAGAATGATTTTGAATATTTTTTTTGAAAAAGCTATTGAAATGAATAGATTGCGATTTTTTTTGATATTGATGCAGTGAAATTCGTTGGAAATTTTCAGTGATATCACCTTGTTTAAGCATATATTCAGATGCAAAAAAAGCGATCACAGGTTGGGTTACATTTTTTAAATAAATCAGATGACTAAGATGCGATAAAGCAGACAATATTTGAGCCGTACTAAGCCATTGTTCAGTCAACAGTTTTTGAAAAATAACCGGATTATTCATACGATGTTAAATTATAAAAGGCTATACAGAGATAATCTATTCTATAACAATATTTATGCATAAAAACTGTAAATACCGTTTGTCGGTAACATATGAATTACGATCAACAACAGTTGAACAAAAAATGACTCCCATATACCTTAAGTAGGGCAAACAGACTGCTCAAGGAAAGACTCCATTGTTGTCTAAAAACAAAAAACAACATGGAATATCGAGTGGTTCACAATCAAAAAAATAATACTCTTGGGAGAGTACAAATGAAAAAATTTACTAAACTTGCTTTAGTTTCTTCATTGGCAATTAGCGCAAATGCGATGGCAATGCAAGCAATGGATGATGCTTCATTGGGTGCTACAACTGGTCAAGATGGTATTAGCATCGGGATTGGTATTTCTAAAATCGAAATCGAAAAACTATTCATTCACGATAATGACGGTTTAGCTGCAGGTAGTCTTACTGCGGGTCAAGCGGGTTTTGGTGGTACAGGTGAAGCAGGTGCAATCTATATTAAAGGTACTGGTACAGGTATTACAGCAACCAACGGTATTGTGATTGGCGCAAACTATGACAATGGTGGTGCTTACTTACTGGCTTCACGTAACTTAGCTGATTTGCAAATTGACTCCGATGCAGGTGGTGGTAACCCATTCATTAACATTGCTGCGCAAGTATCTGGTTTAGATATTCACATCGGTGAAATTGGTGTTGTAGCATCTGGTGATGTACCTGCTGCAGATGCAACAACAATCCGTCGTGGTGGTCAAGGTACTGAAAATGCGATCTTAACTGGTCTTTCAATTAAAACAGGTCCAATGGCTGCAAACATTCAATTGGGTGCTGCACCACAGGGCGCAATGATTAAATTGAATGCAACCATGGTCGGTGGTTTAACGATTACAGATTTGGGTATTCTGGATAACTCAACCAAAACTACAACACGCGCAGCAGGTGTGATCCATCTTGATAGTATTCAAGTGGCAGATGCGAATAGCCGTGACTTAGTATTGAACCAAAGCATCAGTGTATTTGGTGAAGAAGGTGCTGATAAAGGTTATGTACGTATCGTAAGCACAAGCGGTGCACACGATACTTACGTCAAAGGTATTCATTTGGGTAGCAAAGCTGCTGCTTCTATTGGTGATATGGAAGTTCAAGGTATGCAAACTTACTTTAGCCCAGCTCAGGGTCAATATGTTCAGGGTGCGATTATCACAATCCGCGGTCACTAAGTTTCCGGGTCAAAAAGCGCGTGTTTACACGCGCTTTTTTTTACATAAATATTGTTAAATTTTGCAAAAAATAAAAAGAATACTGTTTTTTTTTTGAAAAAAAGGTATCTTGCTAGAACAGGGAAGTAGAGTATCTACTCTAAAAT
>NZ_JAZQPV010000078.1:0-19100 GCF_045628685.1 Acinetobacter sp. | reverse complement strand
ATGATCCTCAACAGCCTAAAATCATAGAATCTGGTGATCCACTTGCGGAATTGGCAAAGCTAAAAAAAGAACTTCAAAATAAACCTGCATCTTGTTCCATCAGGAGTTTTTATCCTTGCAGATAAAGGCGATCAGGGGATTTATACTGTGTATCCCCATAGCCTGTTGCCATTAAAAGCCAAAAGACGCTGTAAACTGGATCCTGAACTCAAAATCTATAATCAGGAGATCAATAAAAGAAGAATCGGGATTGAGCATGTATTTGGCAGGCTGAAAACCTTCAAGATTCTTGCCGAACGTTATCGAAATAGAGGCAAAAGACTTGGTTTGAGATTCAATTTAATCGCTGGAATCTATAACCTGGAGCTGAGTAAAAAATGATTTATGAAAGAAGTCTATTAAAGATAGCATTATGAATAAATCATAATAAATTTAAAAAATGGTCATACTAAATTTATTAAAAAAAGAAAAATAGTCTCTCATGTTAATAAGGAAATTTTGAATTAATGCCACGGAAAAGGGAAATTGCCTTAATAAATAGTTGATTCATACTGAGATTGTACCAAACGGAGGAACACCTTAGATGAAACATACACGCATTAGAACATTTAATACAAAAGCGACTTATCCAGAACAAAGTTTAGATAATGATTTATGCCAAGCAGTCGTTGCTCGTGGAAGCACAGTTTTCTTAAGAGGACAAATTGGACAAAACTTAGATACATCTGAAAGTGTATGTATTGGTGATGCAGCAGGCCAAGCAGAGCAAGCCATGTATAACATCAACATGCTTTTAACAGAAGCTGGTGGTGAACTTGAAGATATCTGCAAAATCACCATTTATATCATCGACCCAAGATATCGCGAAGAAGTTTACCGTGTTGTAGGTAAATGGCTAAAAGGTGTATTCCCGGTTTCGACAGGAATTGTGGTATCTGCATTAGCTCGACCGGAGTGGTTGGTCGAAATTGATGCAACAGCAGTTATTCCAGATTAAGAACAATAAGGATAATTGCTTATGACATTTTCAATCATTGCCCGTTGCCATAAAACGGGGCAATTTGGAGGAGCAATCAGCTCCTCGTCTCCAGCTGTTGCAGCACGGTGCATTCAAGCGAAAGCGGGTGTCGGTGTTGCAACATCTCAGAACATAACAGATCCATACTTGGCAAACATTTTGCTAGATATGACCAAATATGATCTGGCTCCCGAAGAATCTATCGCTGAATTGGTCAAAAATACTGACTTTATTGAATATCGACAGCTAACAGTAATCAATTCAGATGAAAGACCTGCTGCATTTAGTGGCAAATATACGTTGGGTGTTCATTCGGAGTGCGTTGGTGAGCATGCTGTTGGTGCGGGAAATCTTTTGGCAAATCAAGATATTCCAAAAGTGATGGTAAATGCATTTCACCAAGCCTCAGGAAGTTTAGCCGAACGTTTACTTATTGCCTTAAAAGCAGGTTTAGCAGCAGGTGGCGAAGCTGGTCCAGTTCATTCAGCAGGTCTTTTAGTGGTAGATAAGATCGAGTGGCCCGTAATTAATTTACGTGTCGATTGGTCTGATACGCCGATTGAAGATTTATATCAACTTTGGAAAGTTTATGAACCGCAAGTTGAAGATTATGTTGTTCGGGCGCTTAACCCATCAAGCTCTCCAAGCTATGGTGTTCCGGGTAATGAATAATTCTTCACTGTGCGCTTAACAAGGACGCAACAGTGCTTAACCGAATCTCATTACGTCAAATGCAATACTTCGTTGCTACTGCTGAAAGCGGTAGCATCATCATTGCTTCTGAAAAAATTCACGTTTCTTCTCCGTCGATTTCAGCGGCAATTGCGCATATTGAATCCGAACTCCAAGTCCAATTGTTCATCCGCCAACATGCAAAAGGGTTGTCTGTCACCTCTATTGGTGAAAAGGTCATGCAGGAATGTAAATTTATTCTGAGTCAGGCGAGTAGTTTATATTCTTTAGCGGCAGATTTTTCAGGGTCTATTCGTGGTCCTTTAAGGTTAGGATGCTTTACTGCATTTTCCCCGATGATTTATGCAGAAATTATTCATGGATTTACCAATCTTTATAAAAATGTCAATTTGGATTTATGTGAGGATGATCAGCAAGTTTTATTAAATAGTTTGATACGTAATGAGCTTGATGTTGTACTCACCTATGATTTAAATATTGATCACGACTTAGTTAATTTTGAATCTTTGGCGGTATTACCACCGCATGTTCTAGTGAGCGAAGCACACCCTTTAGCAAAAAATGTTGCTGTAACACTTGAGGAATTGGCTGAATTTCCAATGGTATTGTTGGATATGCCATTTAGTAATGATTATTTTATTTCCTTATTTCGTAATCATAAATTAAGTCCTCAAGTTGCACACTCCTCACGTCATGTCGATGTTGTACGTTCAATGGTCGCTAATAATTTAGGCTATACTATTCTCAATGTTCGCCCAAAAAATAATTATTCGCTTGATGGAAAACGTTTAGTTAGGCTGCGTATTGCAGGTGAGCATCGCCCAATGAAAATTGGTTTAGCGACTGCAAAAAATGCAAGTTTAAATACAGTTTCTCAAGCCTTTATTAGTCGATGTCGAGCGTTCCTATCTAATCAATATATACCTGGAATGGGCGATGCGCATTTCTTTGACCCTCACATAAAGATAAAGCGTGTAGCGGAGGAGGTTTAATTTATGCATGCTTTAAAAAGTGTTGAGCTTTTATCTAAACTCATAGCATTTGATACAACCTCTTATAAAAGTAATTTAGAGTTTATTCTGTTTGTTAAAGATTTATTTGAGCAAAATAATATCAAGGTCGAACTTAATTTTAATATTGAACAAAACAAAGCGAATTTATTGGCAAGTGTAGGACCGTTAGACCAAGCTGGAATTTTGCTTTCAGGACATTCCGATGTTGTACCTGTGGAAGGTCAGCAATGGGATACGCCAGCATTTGAAGCTATTCAAAAAGATGCAAAAATATTTGGGCGCGGTACGGCAGATATGAAAGGCTTTTTGGCCTGTGCCATGATCACTATGATCAAAGCATCACAACTTGAACTGAAAAGACCTTTGCATTTGTGTATTTCTTATGATGAAGAGATCGGTTGTATTGGGGTGCGTGGAATTCTTGATCAATTGGCATCAACGTTGATTTCCCCCATTATATGTGTGATTGGTGAACCGACCATGATGCAACTCGCATTAGCGCATAAAGGCAAAACTGTATTTCGTGCGCAATGTTGTGGAGAAGAAGGGCATTCAGCTTTAGCACCTAATTATGTAAATGCTATTCATGTTGCGAGTAAACTGGTTGAATCTCTGCAAAATGTTCAGCAACATTTACGTGAGAAAGGGCATCAAGATCAGGGTTACGATATTCCTTATACAACAGTACATGTTGGAAAAATTACAGGTGGAACAGCCTTAAATATTGTTCCGAATAAGTGTGTGGTCGATTATGAAATTCGTCATTTAGCGCAAGACAGTAGCGCAAATGTTCAGAAGCAGATCATTGAGAATATTAAAGATGATTTTAAAAAGCATATTGATGTCGAAGAGGTGAACCAATATCCGGGTTTAAAAACATCGACAACAATTGAAGCAGTCAAATTCATTCAAAAGTTACTTCCTGATGAAACCGCTATTGGTAATATTTCATTTGGAACTGAAGGTGGGCTATTTCAAGGTGCGTTAAATTGTCCTGTAGTGGTATGTGGACCAGGGAATATTGCGGTGGCACATAAGCCAAATGAATTTGTTGAAATTGATCAAATGAAGCAATGTGATATTTTCTTAGAAAAGTTATTAATGAGTTTGAGTGAATAATTTATTTTAAATTATTATTGAATATTGAATTTTATTTGTGTATAAATATTAAAATTAATTATTTTTTGTTTTTTTTAATACATTAATTTAATCTATTTTATTTATTATAAAATTAAAGGTCAATTATTATATTGGTCTTTTTTATTGATTTTAAAAAACCTTATTAATGAATCAATTTTTCAAAATTACTTATTTACATAAATTCCGATATAACAAAGGTAATAGAAAAGAATCATGTAAATGGGGTTTTGAATGGATTTTAATTGGGCATATACATTCAGTTTGTTTTCGCATAAAAGCTTTTGGGTTGCAACATGGACAGTCATTGAACTAAGTGTTTTAGTTTGGATCGTCGGTATTGCTTTAGGCTTTTTACTTGCTTTAGGAAAGCAGTCCAAATTTAAAGCTTTGTCATGGTCTAGTGATATTTATATTTGGTTTTTCAGAAGTTTGCCATTATTGGTACTTTTGGTATTTGTTTATAATCTTCCGCAAATTTTCCCTGCAGCCAGTGTTGTGCTGGCATCTCCATTTATTGCAGGTTTAATTGCCATGACATTGAGTGAAGCCGCTTATATCGCTGAGATTCATCGTGGTGGTTTGACTGCAATTCATAAAGGGCAAATTGAAGCAGGCAAAGCACTGGGCATCAAATATTCAGGTATTCAGCGTTTAATCATCGTGCCACAAGCTTTCCGTGTAGCGCTTCCAGCATTGGGAAATGAATACGTTTCGATTGTGAAATTGACATCATTGGTGTCAGTCATTTCATTAACTGAAATTCTGCTAGTCGGTCAGCGTCTGTATACACAAAACTTCCTTGTCATGGAAACAATGCTTGCTGTTGCTTTCTACTATGTATTGATCGTGACTGTATTTGGCTGGCTCATTGGTTGGTTCGAACGTCGTATTGACATTACTTTGCGTAAACCAGGTTTATTGGCTGAAAGTGACCCATTACTGCAACTTCCAAAAGCGTCAATTCGTGCCCGTAAAGATATTACTTCTGAACGTGTAGGTGAATATGCACTTGAAGCGATCAATATTCATAAATCATATGGTAATCAAGAAGTTCTAAAAGGCATTAATTTAAATGTGAAATGGGGGGAGGTGATTTCAATCATTGGTCCATCAGGGTCTGGAAAAACGACTTTTATTCGCACTCTGAATGGTTTAGAAACTTTAAATCAGGGCACAGTCAATTTACTTGGTCAACCGTTCTTAAAGGATCAAGAAATCACTGAAAATGCACCTGAGTATAAAAAACAAATTGTTCATGTCGGGATGGTATTCCAAAGCTTCAACTTATTTCCTCATAAAACCATTTTAGAAAATGTCATGCTTGCTCCGCTTTATCATAAGATGGGGACAGTACTTAATAATAAGATTACTGCTTTGGCAATGCTTGAAAAAGTGGGGATGAAGCAACACGCAAATAAGTATCCGCATCAACTGTCAGGTGGTCAACAGCAACGTATTGCAATTGCCCGCGCCCTTGCAATGCAACCATCGATTATCTTATTTGATGAGCCAACTTCTGCACTTGATCCAGAGCTTGTGAATGAAGTTTTAAAAGTGATTGAAGAGCTGGCGAATGAAGGCTTAACCATGATTATTGTAACGCATGAAATGCACTTTGCATTTAAAGTGTCTGATCGTGTGGTATTTATGGAAAACGGTCATATTGTTCTAAATGATACCCCAGAAGTATTACAGCAATCTGGAAATGAGCGATTAGAAAAATTTATTTCTAAGGCGGCATAATTTATAAAATTTGAAGATATTAAGCAGTCAGATTATGACTGCTTTTTTATTTTTAATTATCTGCTTTTGTAAAATTTTATTTTTATAAAGCCATGCATAAAAAAATCCTAATCGGATTATGAGTATTTTTCATCTATATTTTAATAACACAATAAATGAAACTTAAGGGTTGGGGAAAATAGTGAAAAGAAAATCGATCTTAGTAAGTGCACTTATTAGTAGTTTATTTTTAACCGCATGTGCGAAAAAAGTTGAAACTGAAACCACTCAAGCTGAAACGTCAGCAAAGAAATCTGTAACAGTAGGTTCGGATTTAACTTTCCCTCCTTATGAATATTTGCTTGATGGTCAGCCGAGTGGTGTCAGTGTAGAAATTATGGAAAAAATTGCTGAAGTGGATGGTAGTTATAAACCTGAATGGGTAGACACGCGTTGGGCAAATTTAATTCCAGGTCTAAAAGGTAATAAATTCGATATTTTATTTTCATCCATGTACATCACCAAAGAGCGACTTGAACAAATTGACATGATTCCTTACTACAAGACGGATATTTCACTCTTGGTACGTCATGATGCAGATCTGGCTCCAAAAGGTCCGAATGATCTATGTGGAAAAGTAGTCGGAGCGATGAAAGGTACGGCATTCTCAGTTCAAGTTCATGAGATTTCAAAAGAGCGTTGTGTAGATCAAGGCAAGAAAGAAATAACAATTCGTGAATTTGAAACATCACCTCAAACAACCCAAGCTTTATTGGCTCATGCTGTTGATATTCAATATGACGATGCCGCTGTGATGACAGCTGCAGTTAAAAATTTACCCGATAAAGTCAAAATTACCTCCACAGAACAATTCTTCCCAATTGTTGGCGGTATCGGTATTCGTAAAGGTGATACAGCGACATACAAACTTGTTGAAGAAGGTCTTAACAAAATTAAGGCTTCTGGTGATTATGAAAAAATTCTCAGTGCTTATGGCTTGAAAGCACCCACTGAAGAAGATATTGCAGCAGTAATGAATAAATAATTTTAGGGATTAAGGAGAGCTAAAATGTTGAAACAAGAGCAAATTGATCAATTTCATCGTGATGGTTATTTGGTGGTTGAAAATGTTCTAAGTCAAAATGAATTACTAAGTTTACGTCAGCAACTTGAAACGTGGGTAGATGAAAGTCGTGAATATACGGAAGCTTATGGTGAAACCATTGATGGACGTTCCCGTTTCGATGTGGATCCAGCAGATCACGGTGCGGACCATCCTGCTTTAAGACGAGTAAGCTCTCCGACTGAAATTTCAGATGTATATTTTGAGACAGCTATTCATTCAAGCATGGCTGAAATGGCGGGTAAATTGATTGGAGGGAGTGGTACTCGTTTTCATCATAGTAAAGTGAATGCCAAGCTGCCGCATACGGCTACCACCGTGAAATGGCATCAAGATTTCCCATTTACCCCGCATACCAATGATGACATGATTACAGCGTTATTAATGGTGGGTGACGTCACACAAGACAATGGTCCTTTACAGGTCATTCCAGGCAGCCATAAAGGGGAATTATTCAATCACTGGCAGGATGGCCGTTTCACAGGCAAGGTCGAAGATGCTGTTGAAGCAGAACATTGTCAAAACTATGTATCTTGCATTGGTCCTGCAGGTTCAGTTTGCTTCATGCATACACGTTTGCTTCATGCATCTGGTGCGAACAATACTGAACTACCACGTTATTTATTTATTACGGTTTACGCTGCTGAAGATGCTGTTCCATTATCTGATAATCCATTACCAAGCGTGCACCAAGGCCAATTGGTATACGGGCAAGAAAGTGGCCAAGTCCGTATGAGTGCCAACCAGTTAAAACTGCCTCAAAAACCAAAGGGTGCATCATTTTTTGTGCAACAAGCGGGTCTTGAAGTTGCTTGAACACAATATAAAGAACAATAAAAAAAGCTTCATTTGAAGCTTTTTTTATGCCTAAGTTTTTAGTCCATAAAGCTCGGATCTTCAGCCGTTAATATAGATTTCATTTCTGCAAAATGCGCGATACTGAAATCTTCTATTTTTTCCCAATCTTTAGCCGTTTTTTCCGCAACGTCATCATTCAAGATATTGAGCGTTTGACCGGTTGAATAAGCATGAATCAGGATTTGACTCGAACGTTCAAAGGTATACATATCATCAAAAGCAAGGCCAATATCGTGAGATGCAATCAGTACACCATGATTTCCCATCAGTAAGCGGGTATTGTCTTTCAATAAATTTGCAAGACGTTGTCCTTCTGCGACTTGATCCGCCATACCACTGTAATTCGAATCATACGAAACACGGTTAAAGTAACGTGCGCTATTTTGTTCAATCGGAAGCAAGGTTGGATTTTTCAGGCAGGAGAGTGCCGTCGTATAGATTGGATGTAAGTGCATAATGACTTTAATGTCAGGGCGTAATTTATGAATTTGTCCATGAATCGCCCAAGCAGTCGAATCAATCTTTCCTTTCTCAAAACTTTCAGCATCATCCGCATGCACCAAGATCAAATCACTGGCTTTGACCTTAGAAAAATGCACCCATTTGGGGTTCATTAAGAAAGATTTTCCATCTTGTGACACAGCTGCACTAAAGTGATTTGCGACGGCTTCATGCATGCCTAATTTTGCACTTAAACGAAGCGCGGCAGCTAAATCTATGCGTATTTCTGACTCTGTTTTCATATGCTTTCTCAGATTGAAGTATATGAAAATTCTATTATTTTTCTGTGTGTAGGTTGCATCGTTTTTTTTGGAGTAGTGGCAAGGAAATTCAAAATTACTTTATGAAAAAAACTCACGTATAACATTTTTAAAGCAATTAAAAATCATGTTCAAAGGTGAAAATATGAGTTTAATTTTGAAAGTAAAACCACTTGTTGCAGCTGTTTGTCTGGTTTGGGGATTGACTGCTTGTAGCGAAAAAACAGCACCAACAGAAGAGGCTAAAGTTGAAACCTCTGCAAAAGTCTATCAAATCGGCAGTGACATTACCTTTCCCCCATTTGAATATCTTGAAAATGACAAGCCCGTTGGTTTTGATGTCGATATTGCCAATCTAATATTTGTACAATCCGGTGAAAAAGCAAACTTTGTCGATAGCCGATTCTCAAATCTAGTCACAGGTCTTGAAGCCAAAAAATTTGATTTATTGATGTCTGCTTTATACATCACTAAAGAGCGCCTGGAAAAAGTCGACATGGTGCCTTATTACATGACCACTGAAGCGCTTATTGCACTGGCTGGCTCAGATTATCAGCCAAAAACACGTAACGATCTTTGCGGCAAAACCATTGCTTCACAAAAGGGCTCCATGTTCCCCGAACAACTGCGCCAAATGTCTGAGGAAAGCTGTGTTTCAAAAGGCAAAGCACCTATTACTATTCGTGAATTTGTCACTTCACCGGAATCCGTTCAAGCCCTTCTCGCAAAAGCTGTAGATGCACAATACGACGATGCCAGCGTTGCTCAAAGTACAGTTGAGAAGCTGAAGGGACGTATTGTGATTAGTTCGACAGAGCCATTCTTCCCAATTTTAGGCGGTATCGCAGTGCCTAAAGGGGATACAGACATGTTGAACAAAGTTAAAAGTGGTTTAGATGCCATCAAAAAATCGGGGGAATACGATCAACTATTGGCTAAGTACAAATTACAAGCGCCAACAGATGAAGAAATCAAAAAATATATGCCGAAGTAATTTAAATCCAATTCTTTTTACAACACTTTTTATATTAATACATTAGCTGAGATTTTAAATATGCAAAAGAAAGCTTTGAATTACTGTATTTCACTCATGGTTATTGGGTATATGGGGACTCCAGCAGTTGCAGCAGATTTAACCCTTGGGGATGCAAAAACAGATTTAGGAGCTTTAACGCTTTCTGGTTTTTTAAGAGCAAAATATCAAGATAAAAGTTGGTCTGAAAACGATCACAAACTCACTTTTGATGCTGCTCGAATTAACCTAGATTATAAATCCCCTAAGTTGTTTGGTCATGTGGAGTATCGCTGTTATCAGTTCAATAAACTATGTGATTTTTCCACTTTGGTTGATGGCTATGTAGGTTATAACATTAACGATAAACACCTTCTACAAGCAGGTTTGCAGGCGGTGCCTTTTGGTCCAGGCCGTTTTTGGGAAAGTAATTATTATGGTGGGGTCGTCACTCAAATTGGTTTAGAGGATGTGCATAATGTTGGCCTTAAATACCAAGGCAAATTTGATACAGGCACAAAACTTGAATTGGGTTATTTCACAGGTGATGGCGGTAGTTATTCTGGGCCTTATTCTGAAGATGCAAGCCGTTATACAACCAATTTTGTCAAACCTGAGGATTCATCTCAGACCTATCTTGATGAAACCGATATGTTCATTGTACGTGTTCAGCAAGAATTAAGCGGTTTGCCTGAAGGTATTTCAAGTGGTGTGGGTGCATCGTATTGGTCTTCAGATATCGACAATAAAACCTTAGGTACCACAGGTGATCGTCAGGCATGGGCATTATTTGGCAATCTTCATTATAACAATTTAGCTGTGACCACGACTTTGGGTAAAAATGAAGTAGACAATGCTGATCCAATAACGCCTCAAGCATCGTTAATGGGCTCCTTTGATGATAATTTCATGGTTGCTAACGAGGGCATGTTCTATATCTTAGACCTTGCTTATTCATTTAAAAATGTCGGAAAATTCAGTGAAATTGAACCGCATTTCATGTACAGCAACTATGCGAAGTCAGAAAGTGGCTATAAAGATTCAACCCGTAATATTGTGGGTGTGACTGCTTATTACAATAACCTTATGTTTGTCGCAGACTACATCATGGGTAAAAACGACTTCCTGATTGGTGGACCAAACGATTCATATGCGAAAGGTAGCGCAGACAAGAGTGAACAGATGCTAAATCTACAGGTTTCTTATCTGTTTTAAATCACTCAAACTTTAAACATCCATACAGCACCGTAAAAATTTATACGGTGTTTTTTATGGTTTAATTTTTTAAATGAGATTTTTCTGTTTTTACTTTGATGCCAAAAATGAAAAAGCGCGACTAAAAAAAAGAGGCTACCAAGCCTCTTTGATTCATCATGACTATTTATGCTGCTTCACCTAAGCCTTTAGGGATGCCATTACGCCCTGGGAAGTCTTTGGCGAGCTGTCGTGCATTTGGCATTTGTAGCCATAAACGCAGCAATTTACGACGTTTTTCGACTTCCTCATAATCTTCAAAAGAAGAACGTGAGTGCATCACACAATAATTATTACAAAATTGAATATCACCGGGTTCCAGCATCATATCGAGGCGAAGACGAGGATCGTGGCTGATCGAATCAAAAATATTGAGTGCATCGGTTTGAACTTGAGATAAAGGAACCTTTCTACGATCATGACCCAATTCAATATAATGACGTAAATAGCGACATGCGAGCTTGCCATCATAATAACTAAAAATAGGAGAGAGTGAAGGTTCAACTTCGCCTAAATGGTCATACCAAGCAGGGTGGTAGAAATAACCAAGATATTCAGGATAGTGCTCAAGAATTCGGTTATACACGGTTGATGAACTGACAATGCTACTTAATCCACCTTGCTTCGCTTTACGAATGGACAGTAGACCAACAATGTCACTCAGATCTGCATGATAAGGAAGATATGCGTTAGTTTCATAAACACGCGTCATTTTTTGGGTTTTGTCACCGACATTTTCGACATAGCCTAATAAGTCACCGCGAGCATTTTGGGTCACTGCATTGCCCATATGTAGGCCAAAGAGGTAATAGATATTGGCAAGTTGAGTTTCATTGTATTTTTCTGCATCTAAGCCACGAATGACAATAAAGCCATAGCCATTTTCGAGTTCATTTGAAATATATTCAATTTGTTCTAGAAATTTTTCATCTTCAATCAGTGCATCGGTTTTAACAAAATGAGGTGCAACCAGATTTTTTTCTTTTAGCTTTTTTAAAGCACTATTTAAAACAGTCAGCATGTGCGGAGAAAGGTGATAAATCCAATCTGTTTTATCCGCAATTTCTTGCCCAATCCATGCACATTTATCGGTAATTTGCTCTTTTAAAATGGTTTTCATCATTTTCCCACCCCTTATGAATTAATGTTTGTGGTTGCAATAAACAAAAATGCACATATCAACTAAAAGAAAATATGTGCATGTTTAATTTAAGATTTAGGCAGAATTTTTAAGTAGGTTCTTGTCTGTTTGATATTCAAGATATTTACGTTGAATATCGATATGCTCGGCAATATGTTTTGCATCGTGCCAAACGCCCCAAATAAAGCTTGAACCACGACCTGTTAAATAAGGTAAACCTAAGAAATAAACCCCACGTTCAGGTGAAATACCTTGTTTGTGTTTAGGTTTATTAAATTCATCAAAAGCATTCACCTGTAACCAGCTAAAGTCATAGCTAAAGCCAGATGCCCAAATTACAGACGTGATATTTGCTTCTGCCATATCTAATTCTAAAATTGGATTGGTCACACATTCAGGGTTTGGTAATTGATGTCTAGCTTGCGGTTCAGCAGGTAAATCTAAGCCATTTTTAGCCACATAAGCATCTGCTTCATCATAAAATGCCATCAGTACAGCATCACCATCTTCCAAATTTTTCTTTAAATCATTTTTGAATTTGATGGTGTCATTTTCAAAAGATTCAGTCATGCCGACTAAAGTAATCCCTTGTTTTTCAAGTGCACGGAAATCAATATTAATACCGCCATGCGCACCACTTACAGCTAAACCTTTTAATGGACCATTGTCAGTACGCATAAAGTCCCATCCACCTAAAACCCCCAACCACCAAACGTTGTCACGATTACGATAGCTACGTGGTGGACGCTCATGTTGACCGACAGATAAATACACTTTTTTGCCTGAGCGGTTAATTTCATCGGCAATTTGTACGCCCGATGAACCTGCACCAATCACCAAAACTGCACCTTCAGGTAGTTGTTGCGGATTTTTATATTGATCTGAATGAATTTGATAAAAAGATGGATCTTTCGCTGCAACAGGTGGAATCACTGCTTTTTGGAATGCGCCTGTCGCGGAAACAATACGTTGTGTGTAAATGGTTCCTTCAGATGTTTCAACGGTGAAGCCTAAGCGGTTTTCAGATTTATAAGCTTTATTGACCGATACCCCTGTATGGATCGGTAAGTTGAATTTTTCTGCATATTTTTCAAAATAATCAGCCACTTTGTCGTGATGTACAAAGCTATCAGGATCCGCATCAAATTGCATATTGGGAAAGCAATCGTGCCAGCATGGTCCATTGGCAACTAAAGAATCCCAACGACGTGTGCGCCAAGCTTCGGCAATACGATTTTTTTCAAGTACAACATGTGAAATGCCCAAAATAGTTAAATGTTCACTCATTGCAACGCCTGCTTGACCTGCACCCACCACCACAGTTTCGACATTTAAATTATTGAATTTCATCTTATATATCCTTCTAGCCAAAGCGCGCTGTATCAGTTCGCTGTTTTATCTTTTTTATTTTTGAAATATTTAAACTTCAAAATTAAAAATCTGTTTCGATGGATTCAATATAAGTAGCTCTGTTGAATAGCGAAAATAATATAAGCAGAACGTATGAATCAAAAAAACCGAATTGCTTAAGCCACCTGAAGTTCATATAAAAGTGAAGATATTTTTTTGATTAAAAATTTATTGTTTGTTGTGTTTTTAACTTTGAATTTGGGTATTCCGACTTAAAAATACGACCAATAAATTATTTTATATAAGGGTAATACATGAAATCACGTGCAGCAGTAGCATTTGCGCCAGGTCAGCCATTACAAATTGTCGAGCTGGATGTTGAACCACCACGGGCAGGCGAAGTACTGGTTAAAATTACCCATACAGGGGTCTGCCATACGGATGCTTTTACACTTTCCGGATCTGATCCCGAAGGAATTTTTCCTGCTGTATTAGGACATGAAGGTGCGGGAATTGTAGTGCAAGTGGGTGAGGGCGTAACAAGTGTTGCGCCAGGTGACCATGTGATCCCTCTTTATACTGCTGAATGTGGCGAGTGTTTATTCTGCAAATCGGGTAAAACCAATTTATGTGTTTCGGTTCGTGCCACACAGGGCAAGGGTGTGATGCCTGATGGAACAACTCGTTTTTCATACAATGGCGAACCGATTTATCACTATATGGGATGTTCAACATTTTCTGAATATACCGTTGTGGCGGAGGTTTCTTTGGCGAAAGTAAGCCCTGAAGCGAATCCTGAACATGTATGTTTATTGGGATGTGGCGTAACCACCGGCATTGGAGCAGTACATAACACAGCAAAAGTACAACAGGGGGATTCCGTTGCCGTATTTGGTTTAGGCGGAATTGGGCTTGCCGTTGTTCAAGGTGCACGTCAGGCCAAAGCAGGACGAATTATTGTTGTAGATACAAACCCAGAGAAATTCAAACTTGCCGAAGAATTTGGTGCAACTGATTTTGTAAATCCAAAAGATTATGACAAGCCTGTACAAGAAGTGATTGTGGAAATGACAGGCTGGGGTGTCGATCATTCATTTGAATGTATTGGTAATATCAACGTGATGCGTTCTGCTCTTGAGTGTACTCACCGAGGATGGGGACAATCAATCATTATTGGTGTTGCAGGTGCAGGCCAAGAAATTTCAACGCGTCCATTCCAACTGGTGACAGGACGTACATGGAAAGGAACAGCGTTTGGCGGTGTTAAAGGGCGTACACAATTACCAGGAATGGTTGAAGATGCAATGAAAGGTGAGATTCAACTAGAACCTTTTGTGACACATACGATGAGTTTAAACCAAATTAATGAAGCTTTTAATTTAATGTATGAAGGTAAATCGATTCGTACTGTAATTAACTTCAAAGATTAAACATCTTCAAGAGATAAAAGTCCTGCATAGTCGGGGCTTTTTTATATAAAAATTTAAATTTGATGGGCATTAATCAGGCATAAAAAACCAATGTTCCAATAGGAGAACATTGGTAAAAGCAAAATGGAGAAGGATTTGCTTTAAATATTTTAAACTAAGCGACGAAAGGAAATTCGTCTACAGGCAATGGATCGCCTGTAGAAAGAACATCAATTAAATGTGGATATTGCGGAGATGTTTTCCCACCACGATTCACATAAACAGCTTCATCACCTAACCACCGGAAAGATACGGCACGACGCGAATGTTCTTTAGAGAGATTCCCCGGTGCGCCATGAATAGTTAAATAGTTAAATGCAATGGCATCGCCAGGTTCAAGTTCCCATCCTAAAATATTGTAATCCTCTCGATGATTATCGATATCGGGTAAGATTTCTTCTTTAGCACTGCCATGATCGTAATATTCGCCATTAAAACCTTGCGCTTTGAAATGTTTCCCCCATTTATGTGAACCCGCCACAAACTCAATTGCGGATTCACGAGATATTGGGTCGAGAGGAATCCATAGACTTAAAGTTTGCTTTGCATCTACAGGATAGTAAGGTGCATCATGATGCCAAGGTGTCACTTTGGCTGAACCTATTCCTTTTACCAGTACGTGTTCATGAAACATTCGTACCGAATTTGATCCCATAATTGATTTTACGATTTCAGCCGCAGGACTTTCTTTTACAAATTTATTGAAAGCCTCAATGCGTTGCCAATTGCAATAATCTGCCCAAAATCTACCTTGAATTTGTTCTGGTGTGTAATCGCGAAACCATTGCCCTGGGTCTTGTTCATTGGCATTTACACCAGATTCAAGCAGCGGAATCCAGTCTTTGAATAACCCACGTATGACGATAACGCCATCACGTTCAAAAAGTTCGTGTTCAGCTTCCAACATGTCAACCACTCCTTAAAATGAGTATGTGAATAGGTCTGCATCAGGTCATGTAATTTTGATGTTAAAAAGAATATAAAGAGACTTTGGAGAGGAAGAAATATGTGCTTTAGAAACTTCTAATTTTGTTTTTTTGAATTAAGAATTTGGGCAATAAATGAACTCAAAATAAAATGGTTTACAAAATCGGTGGCTATTCACATTATAGCAAAAGCATTTCAACGATTACTTCCTGTAGGAAAAAAGGATCTCCCTATTGATGACATTATCAACATGACTCTAGGCAGCATGTACTTCCATATTTTAATTAAGAATCAAAATGTTAATAATAAATTCATCAATTCAATTATAAAAAATAGCTTATCCCTGCTAGAGCTCTAATAGGTAAAGAATTATGTATGTTGGTCATTTAGCGATTGGCTTAGCAATTAAGTCAAAGTTTCCGAAAATTCCTACACTACCACTTATGCTTGGTGTTGGTTTTCTCGACATTATTGATGGATTACTCATTATTTTGGGTCTTGACCATGTCACTCCCAACTTGGATGCTGGTCCATATTTATTCTTTGATTTAACATTTATTGATTGGGATCACTCCCTTCTTATGGCTGTGATTTTATCATTGGTGTGGGCATTATTTTTTATCAAAGATCAGCGTGTAGCCTTCATAGGAGGAATTGCTTGTTTTTCGCATTGGCTAGCTGATTGGCCGATGCATAACATGGATTTAGCACTTTATCCTTATGCCACTGAGCATATGGGTTATGGCTTATGGGGTAAATGGGGTACTAGTTCATGGGTATTTGAAGGCTTTTTTAGTCTTATATTAATCATTTATGCTTGGTTCAACTTTAAGAAAGAGCAAATTTCTATTCTGTGGCCAATAGTATTACTAGTTATTAGCTTTTTCCAACTTTCTCCATGGCTATCGCCAATGAAATATGCTGCCGCAATGCAAGAGCCTGCTGCATCTTTAATTCATGGTGTACTCGTTTTTTAGGTTTCTTGGTTCCGGGTTTACTTATTACATGGTTAATTAACCGTGAAGAACATAAAAATAAAATAAATTCTATTTATACTACAAAGATTTAAGAAAAAAATTATGTCATATATCTCCCATTTAACATAATGGTGCTTATAAGAAATTCAATTGAAATAATTATTTAATATCAGAATGTTAGTCTAAAATAAAAACTCCAAAAACCTGCTTAGAAGCAAGTCGGCTTTTTTTAAAACAGTTTTGATATATTCCGCCAATAAAATTGATTACTTTTCAGTCAAAATGAAACTTTTTTCAATGTTCCCGGCCTTCCCAGTGCAGGAAATATCCCCCAATTTCTGCGGATAAATCGGGGACAATTTTTAGACAATGTTGTACGCATTTGCTTACGTCAATTCCGGTCCTTTGCGTCTATGCGAGATAGTTGAATTTACCTATTATTGATTCATGAGGAACAGGAAGTTCCACACAATAATAAGAACATAGGATACGCACAGGAACTGTAAGGTACGACAGGAGTTATACCGAGCGAACCAATACGAAAAACCCCGACAGGATGATCTGACCCCCAAAAGTTGGACTCCAAGTTAGGCGGATTCTAAGGACTGATTTGTACTAGCTCAAACCTGATCTGACAGTTACCCATTTTTTTATTATGCCTGTCAGGTTAAATTTGAGCTAAATTCTTCTCAGCCCAAATTCGTTTTCCATCAAGTAAAGTTTCAAATGGTGTACGACCACAGCACATTTTTCCTTGATGAGTCCGTTCAGTATTATAGAATTTCAGCCAATCGTCTAGATCAACTTGTAATTCTTCCAACGAGCTATAAAGCTTTTTCCTAAAGGTAATTTGATAAAACTCCTGCAGTATTGTTTTATGGAAGCGTTCACAGATCCCATTCGTTTGTGGTGAAGCTGCTTTTGTCTTCGTGTGATCAATATCATTGAGGGCTAGATACAACTCATAGTCATGTTGTTCCACTTTGCCGCAATACTCGGTTCCTCTGTCTGTAAGAATGCGAAGCATTGGTAAATCCTGGGATTGATAGAAAGGTAATACACGATCATTGAGCAAATCAGCCGCTGTAATTGGTGTTTTGGTTGTATAGAGCTTGCAATGAACGACCTTGCTATAAGTATCGATAAAGGTTTGCTGGTAGATCCGTCCAACACCCTTGAGATTCCCGACATAAAAGGTATCTTGCGCACCTAAATAGCCTGGATGAGCTGTTTCGATTTCACCACATGCCACATCATCTTCATGTTTACGCTCAAGTGCAGCAATCTGATGATCATTGAGTTCGATACCATCCTGTGCCACTTTAGCTTCGAGTGCTTTTAAACGCTTCTTAAAGTTCTCCAAATCATGGCGGAGCCAGATAGAGCGAACACCACTCCCTGAAACAAATACACCCTTCTTGCGTAATTCATTACTGGTACGATGCTGACCATAAGCTGGATACTGAATTGCGAAATCAATGACCGCCTGCTCTGTAGCATCATCTACACGGTTTTTTAGATTTGGTACTCGACGGGACTTATTGATCAGTGCATCAATTTCACCAGACTGCACTAACTCCTGATAGCGATAGAAAGTATCTCTGGAGACACCCATCACTTTGCATGCTCTGGACACATTTTGAAGTTCTTCGGCTAAATTGAGTAAGCCTACTTTGTGTTTGATGATTTGATTGTTAGTATGCAACATAAGAAAGTTACCTTTGTTTGATTGAGATTTCGACACCTTTATCAAAACGGGTAACTTTCTCTTTTTCAAGAAGAATGTACGATCAAGTCTGAACTAATACAAATCAGTTGGTGTAAGCTGTAATCCCTTCTTTAATTTAGCAATGGTAATATGATTTTCATTGGCCTTAATAAAGCTTTCTACGCGTTTACGATACTGGGCAATATTCACGCCACTGGCAACAATCGGAATATTTACCATTGTGGCAGTACCTAACTCATCTTCAAGCATGGTATAGACTACAGTAGACGATGTTTTCTCTATGAGTTTGACCAACCCTCTGATTCGTTTACGCATTGATTCTAAAATTGGAAGCGTAATGTCCACCCAATAATCTTGTGACTGAATATCCTGGATCAGCGCAAGATGAGGTGCAACGACAGGAATATTCGACTTTGATTCTAGTTGTGCAGCAATTTGAATGACTCGATTAGCATAAGCGTCTAAGGCTTTGGAATTTTTTTCTAATACAGCCAATTCAAGGTTATAGCAGAGCATGTCGAATAATTTCGCTTCAATGGTTTCTTTAGGTAACTCATTCGGCAATCTAGAAATATGTTCTCGCAATGTTCCCATTGCAAGATCATCAAGGCTTTCCCAGGCTTCAGCAGTTTTAAATTTTTCAACATGCTCAAGCTCAGTTTTGACAATGAAGTTATCCTTATTCATTGCTGCTACTTCAGCTCGTAAGCCCTCACATAATCCAGTTTGAACTGCTTTTAATTCTTGTGTTTGCTGTTCATTGAGTTGATTCTTTTGTTTGTAGTCTGGGGCATTCAACAGACTCATAATATTTAGACGAGCTTTAAACAGACGTTGTCCAATTGGCTCTACGGTACTACCTATTGCACCTTTGGGATTAATTTCGAAATATTCGAAATTTTTACAATAATCA
>NZ_JAZQPV010000077.1:0-5139 GCF_045628685.1 Acinetobacter sp. | reverse complement strand
ACTTTGCTTAAATGGTCATTATCAAGATCGTGAAACATCAAAGATTGGATATTGCGTTGCAGGAAAACCCAAATCTCTTGAGCATCGTGAAAAGATTGGTATTCCGCAAAAGGGTGTTCCAAAGAAACCTGAAAGCATTGCGAAGTTCAAGAAGGCAATGACTGGCAGACCACTTTCTGAAGATCACAAAAAGAATATTGGTCTTGGTGGTTTAGGAATAAAACCTTCTGCCGAAACCAAAGAAAAAATGCGGGCGGCTAACTTGGGTCGTAAACGTACTGATCTTCAGGGTACAAAATGGTATAATGATGGTATACGGAATTACCAGATTAAGCCTGATGATCCGCGCGTCCCAAGTTTACAGAAAGGAAAAATATGTTGACACAAGGAAATTATGTCGGCAGTTATTACGACTGGGATACTGACACTGTCATTGTATGGGAGCGAGATGAGACTGGAAGAAAACCAGTCGCATATCATGCTCCATGGTATTTCTTTGTCGAGGATGAAAACGGCGACCATCAGTCGATCTTCGGATCGAAGTTGAAGAAGCTGACCTTCGACAGCCAGGATGAGATGAAGCAGGCTGCTCGTCTGTACGGGAAGAAGTTTGAGAGCGACATCCGCCCTGAGGCCAAAGTGCTGATGAATGAGTACTACGGCCGCCCAACTCCGATGTTGAACTTTGCTTTTTTAGACATCGAGGTAGATTATAACTCCGAAATTGGATTCTCTTCACCTGAGAATCCATACGCGCCCATCAATGCAGTCACCGTCTTCCAGTCATGGACAAATGAGTACTGGACATATGCTGTTCCTCCAAAAGGCTGGAAGGATGACGGGACGTTCCAAGATAAGATCAAGGCGATGTGGGATGAGCACAAGCTCGGATTCAAGCCGAACGTGGTTCTCTGTGCCAATGAGCGTGAGCTGATCGTGGCCTTGGTTGAGGACATCCAGTCAGCTGACATCATCAGCGGTTGGAACTCGGAATTCTTCGACTTACCGTACATCATCAAGCGAATTCTCCGTGTGCAACCCAAGCTCGTTGATAAGATGTGCTTCATCGGCTGTAAGCCACCGAAGGAGAACACCGTCGAGCGGTTCGGTTCGCCGGCCATCGTCTACTCACTCAATGGTCGCACGCACCTCGACTACATGGACCTCTTCAAGAAGTTCACCTTCGAAGGGCGTGTGTCCTACTCGCTTGGCAACATCGCCGCAGAGGAGCTCGATATTCCGAAGCTCGATTACGACGGCACCCTCGAGGAGCTATACAATGGCACTCATAGACCAAACGTTGCTAGCATGACATGGGAAGATGCTGAACAACTACCTGAAGAAATTCAGCGTCTTAATGCTAAGCGTGAGTTGCTTCGTCAGGAGATTGAAAAGCGAGGATTGAAACTACCTTCCTAAGTCCATTTAACCCACCGCCAAACTCAACAAATCTGCTTAACACTATGTTTATGGGCAATTTGTTGAGTTTGGAAAATTTCTTCCACTCATTTGTCTTTAAGTGTCCTTCTCTCTTGTAAAAGGCAAGTGCTTGCGTTAAAATTTGTTCATCAGTTAAACCGGAATGATTTGGGTTGTTAATTCCCTTAGAATGTGATCCCATAGCTGATGGGTTAAAGGTTTTTGTTTTTAGCCTACCTTGAAACCATCCTTCTGGAAGAGTTTCATTAACTTGAAGATATTTGTTTTGAACCCCATTATTAACCCAAGTTCTGCCAGCACTGGTTCCCATCTGATGGTTTTGACCTTGTTCTTTTAATTGTTGTAGGCGTTCATCTTTCTGACCTTTTACCCATCCTTTATGAATAGCTTCATCAGGACGAATACGTTTGGTTTCTATTCCATTAGTAATGTAAACCGTAGTTCCTCTTTTTGGAAGCTGATGCCGGCCAAGTTTAAAATTTTCTGGTACAGGTTCATCAGGAAATAAGCGTAATGAAACTTGACCGTTTGTATACCACTTCAAAAGCTTTAAGTGTGCAGCATGTTCTTCTCTAAGTTTTTGAAATGACTTAGCTTTTAACTTATTTTTAATGTTTCGTTTATCTGATTTTGGGTTAAAACAGATTAGAGCCCAAGTAACTCTTTTCTTATAAATTGGGTTTACTGCATAACATAAAATTAGATGTAAAATAAAATGAACTCTACCACTAACATACATGAGATTTTCAGATGCATCATTACCGTTTAAACAGCGCGGAATTATATGATGACGTTCGTAATATTTTCCGTCCTTTGGCTTTACTTGGTGGCCGTGCTTTGCTATGATAGAATAGTAAAGTTTAGTGTATTTGTTGTCTTGAAAGATATCAATATTCATGGATAATTTCCTTAGCAGTTTATCAGATGAAGAACTTCTAACTCTTTACTCTGATGTTGATCAAGAGACAAAGAACGTCTCTTTCTATTTATTTAATTGTTACAACGCACGAGACGTTGAGGTGCTGGTCAAGCTTGATCAAAAATATAAATTTGTTGATCTAGTTAATACCATGGCTCACGAGAACACCGTGCCATTTGCTGCGATGCTTGGTACGGTTCGATACGTCGAGACTGGCATCATGAACTTCGCGCACAACCTCCCTGAGCACCTCGCTAAACTGTTCGGCCACGCATGCCTGATCGCAGCTGACAAGGTCTTCTCAAACGTGAAGAACAAGAAGGTTGAAGGTGCGATCGTCATGACCCCACGAATGGGGCTCTGGCCGTGGCTTGGTTCAGTCGACTTGACGTCACTGTACCCAACCGTGATCCGTGCGCTGAACATGTCAATCGAGACGTTCATCGGTCAGTTCGGTTCTGCTGATGATCCTCAGTACGGTGAGGATGCATGGTACGCCATCTGGAAAAAGCTGCCTACGAAGTGGGTAGCGAGCATAGACGGTAATGACTACGAGATGTCAGGTGCCGAGTGGCATGAGTGGATGCGTGAACAGAACTGGGCCATCTCGGCGTTCGGTACAATCTTCGATCAGTCCAAGCCAGGTATGGTTGCATCGGTCCTGACCTTCTGGTTCAACGAACGTAAGCGACTTCAAAAGGAAAAGAAAAAGTACGGCAAGCTAGCTGATGATTTAAGAACGAATTTAGGGACTAAGCTTGATTCTTCTATTCTCAATCAATTGAGATGATTTAATACGGAGTTCTTCTGGAGATAATTTTAAGTAACTTAGAAGTAATTCTGAGTTCATTTTATTTTTAGGGAACTCCGAATCTGAAATTCTAAGTAAATTATAATTTTCTAAGATTGCCGCTTGATCCTTTGCTTCATCAATTTCAATTCTATCAAGACTTTTATGCCATCATTCACCATCACATTCAATTAACAAGTTTAATTCTGGAATAAACAGATCATAGAACCGTACAGTGCCCAACGTCTTTTTCTTAGTTCCTTTTTGTTTAATTACATTATATCCAGCTGCCTCAAATGTTTCTCGTGCAAATTTCTCAAACGTTGATTCTTTATTTCTAGATAAATGATATCCATTTTCTGCAATATACTTTTGAGCGGCAATTCGTTTCTTTTCACGAGCTTGTGGTTTCTGTGCCGCAGCGGCAATTCCGGCAGTCCATTCTTCTCTACGCAGAACCCATGTCTCTTTTATTGTTTCTGCTTGTCCAGGCCGTTTCTTTCCTTTTCGAGCCGTCCCTGACTTTTGCCAATTTTTGCTTTTATTTCATCGGCACGATCACCATAACGTTCTTCAAACGTACAGGTTGTTCCCTTTAATGGGTTACTAGCACTCATTTGTTTTCTAACACTTTTTGAAAAAATTTCAGCATCAGGAAACTGTTCTCTGTATTCTTTAGGTGTCTGAGAATGTTTATATTTTAAATGTAATGTTAAACCTTTACATTCAAACCCACAATGATTACATTTAAGAAAATCTGTCATGATATAATAAGGTAATTGGTAGTAAAATTATTTACAGTGAAGTAGACAAAGGAATTGAGATGGATATTCAGGAAATAGGTTTAATCAAGGAAAAAATAAAAAATGGTGAGTTGATCCTTGAAGGGGACAAATTATATACCAAAGAAGAATGGTTGCAAATTACTGAAGCAGACAAACAGGAAGAGCATTATGATTTGCTTCAGCTTACGAAAAAAATTCAGCTTTAATTACATGGAGCCCCGACGTGGGAACACGTCGGTAAACTGCCGGTGAATTCAGGGGATATCCCATGTGGACAATCCTGAGCCAAGCAATCAAGCAAATAAAAATAATAAGATTGAAGGTGCAACGACTATCCCGAAAGGGAGTAGAGCTCAAGTGAGCTCGAAGCGCCGGCCACTCAGAACGGGTGAAGATATAGTCTAGCCTTGATGGTAACATCAAGAGCAATATCGGAAACGGATATTGCGTAATATACGCGAATAGTTGTTACGGTGCTTTGCTGAACGAGGCCTTCCGCTTTGGTCGTCGTGAGATTGGTGCATCAGTCACTGGCACCGGTCGCCAGATCACTAAGCACATGGGTGAGACGATCGGCACCATCCTCAGCGGCGAGCAATGCGAGTTCCTCAAGCGTTACGCCTATAACCCAAAGACCGGCAAGAAGATCAAGGGTGCCTTGGTCTCGAAGGCGTACCGTGACGAGGACAAGACGTTCTTTGACAAGCTCCCAGATCGTCAGTTTGAAATGGACCTCGACGACGATGACGACGACCCCGACGAGAAGGACTCCAACGGCGCCGTGTGGTACACGTGGAATAAGTCGATCATCTACGGCGACACCGACTCAGTAGATTGTAAATCTCAAATCAGGACAAGTATTGGCAATTATTCCATTGAAGATTTATTTTCTGTTCTCCCTGAAAAATGGAATCATGGTGAAAAAGAGTTTGCAACTTTAAAATATTTAAAGTCAATCTGTTTTGATGGTGGAAAACTTTCTAACAAATCAGTGCATGCTGTTTATCGACATAAAGTAAAAAAACCAAAATGGAAAATTACTCTCGCTGATGGAAAAAGTGTAATTGTCACAGACGATCATTCAATTATGGTTATGCGTAACGATAAACTTATTGAAGTAAAGCCTGGAGATATAAATAGAGATACAGATATGTGTATCTCTATAGGAAACAATAATGGTGGAATGTAGACTATGTGGGAAATCT
>NZ_JAZQPV010000076.1:0-24744 GCF_045628685.1 Acinetobacter sp. | reverse complement strand
TACCCAGGAGTCGGACTGGCGCGGGAAGGAACAGATAATCTTGTGTACTGCACCGGTTTTGAGCAGCTTGGCCAACCCATAGTCGCCATTACCTGCATTGTTATTAACAATCACCAGGTCTTTTACACCCAGTTCGATCAGACCATCAATCAGTTCAGCAGGCTGACCCGCTGTCCCAAATCCACCAATCATGATGGTAGAGCCATCCTTGATCTGGGAGAGTGCTTCTTTCAATGATAATGAACTTTTATCTATCATAATCTGGTCCTTACGTACCCTAAACTAATGGATGTCTTTAAACTCGTTTTGAATCTGATGTTGCAACCGGAACAGCATTACGGTCTTTCTGTGACAGCAGAAAATGTGCTACCAGGCCAATACAAATCCCCCAAAAGACTGAACTTAGTCCCAAGAAATGCATGCCGGAAGCCGTTGCTAAAAAAGTGATAAGTGCTGGATCACGTTGTGACTCTTTGCCCATCGCCATAGAGATGTTGGTGGCAATCGCACCGAGTAATGCCAGTCCTGCCAGAGCCGCAATTAGTTCTTTAGGCATCAGGCTAAACAGCATGACAATGCTGCCGGCAAACAGGCCGCCTAAAATGTAAAAAAGCCCATTCGCCACTCCGGCGATATAACGCTTTTCTTTAAGCTCATGCGCGTCTTTACCCAGGCATAAAGCAGCTGTAATCGATGCCAATACGATGGTAATTCCACCCACGCAGGCTACTGCAAGAGAGGCAATACTGGTCGCAGTGATGATCGGCTTGGCGGGCATGTCATAACCGCTGATCTTGATGATTGCCATTCCCGGTAAAAACTGGCCAGACAGGCTGACGAGAATAAGGGGAAGAGCCAGATTCAGGGTCGAACTCCAGGTCCATTCCGGGGCAATAAATTGCGGAATCGCCAGACTGAAATCTGTCGTAACCGGGTTAATCTTGCCCAGCAGCATGCTTAAAACCACGCCTGCAACCAGCACCCAGACCATGGCATAGCGTGGACTGAAACGCTTGGCCAGCAAGAATACCGCCAGCATTCCAAATACGATGTAGGGCATGGTATCGGTCGCGGTAAACAGCCCTAGACCAAATTGCAGTAAAATTCCAGCCATCATCCCGGCAGCGACTTCCTGGGGAATCCAGGACAGTAACTTGTCGAAATAACCGGTAATACCAATGAGAAAAATCACCACGGCAGAGGTGATATAGGCCGCAACCGCTTCATTGAGTGAAATATAGGGAAACAGCGTGACTAATAATGCCGTTCCGGGCGCAGACCAGGCGGTGACTACAGGTATTTTGTATTTAATTGATAAAAAGATACCTGCAAGCGCAGCCCCAATAGAAATTCCCCAAATCCATGAAATCATCATGTCTGGGGAAACTTGGGCCTGCTGTGCTGCCTGGAAAAAAATGATTAGTGGTCCTGAATAGGAAATCAGCACTGCTAAAAATCCTGCAACAGTCGCTGAAATTGACCAATCATTTTTTAATGTCTGAAACAGGGTATTCATTGGTGAGGTGCCTCCTTGCGTCGAACCATGAGCCTGTTGAAAATCGTGATGATCAGGAATAGCCCTGATCTCCACCGCCGACCGGTACCACTGTACCTGTCATATAAGATGATTCATCGGAAGCCAGGAATACAATAGCATTCACTTGTTCCTGAATCGTGCCATAGCGTCCCATAAACGTACGGTCAATGGTCTGATCAACCACTTGCTGCATCCATTTTTGTTCAGATTCAGTCAGTGGATTGGCATTGCGCGGTACTTTACGTGGGGGTGCTTCAGTGCCACCAGTGGCAACTGCGTTAACACGGATACCATCTTTGGCATGTTCAAAGGCGAGGGAAGCAGTCAGACCGTTCACACCACCTTTGGATGCTGAATATGGGACACGGTTAATACCACGTGTGGCAATAGAAGATACGTTTACAATTGTACCTTTCTGATTTTTAATCATTTCTGGAAGAACGGCACGGCAGCACCACAGCGTTGGGAACAATGAACGGTTCACTTCCTTGATGATTTCCTCTTCAGAAAATTCTTCGAAAGGTTTCATCCAGATCGCACCACCAACGTTGTTAATCAGTGCATCCACACGACCATAGGTATCCAGTGCTTTTTCAACCACGGACTGGGCACCGGCAAACGTTTCCAGATTGGCTTTTACAGTAATCGCATCACCGCCAGCGGCTTCAATTTCAGCCAGAACTTCTTCCACATAAGGAGAAAGGTCAGCCATCACCACTTGAGCGCCTTCACTCGCCACTTGCAGCGCGACACCACGCCCGATGCCTTGTGCGGCACCGGTCACGATCACAACTTTATTTTCAAATCTTTGACGATTAGACATTGAACAAATTCCCTCTAATTAGTTGGCAGAGAATTTTTCAAACAGGAAGCTTGTAGGTTTTACACCTTCGGCATCCAGCCAGCCGCGCACGGCTTCAACCATTGGTACCGGACCACATAGGTAGATATCCACATCACCGCCATTCAGCCATTCGTTTTCGATATGACCGGTCACATAGCCTTTACGCTCATGGGCAGATTCCGGGGTTGCCACTACAGTGCGGTATTCGAACCATGGGAATTTTTCTTGCAGTTCATTGAGTTTTTCAAGGGCCACCAGATCAAAGTCATTGGTAACACCAAACACTAAGCGGACTGGATGCTCTGAACCCTTTTCTTCCAGTACTTGCAGCATTGACATGAATGGTGCAATACCTGTACCACCAGCCAGCATCAGTACAGGACGGGTCACAGGACGCAGGTAAAAACTACCAAATGGACCGGTAAAAGTCATTTTGTCGCCAGCTTTGGCATTTTGGCTTAAGAATTCACTCATTTTTCCGTTCGGTACGTTACGTACTACGAAACCAGTCAAACGATTCCCGGGTTTTGAGCTGAATGAATAAGAACGGGTTTCTGTGGTGCCTGGAATTCCGACATTGACATATTGACCTGCCAGGAAATGAATGTCTGGTTGACCTTCGTCTAACTGGATATCAAAAGTAATAGTTGAATCGGACAGGTTTTCTACACGAGCCAGCGCACCCTGGAAGGCATGAATTTCAGTTTTACACACTTCTGAAGAAGCCTGAATCTGGAACACGGCATCTGAAGTTGGTTTACACTGACAAGCCAGAATAAAGCCTTCAGCTGCTTCTTCAGGTGTTAATGCATCTTCAATATAAGTTTCTTCAGGCATGTCAAATGAACCTGATTCACAAAACGCACGACACGTTCCACAAGCTCCATCACGGCAGTCCAAAGGAATATTGATCTTTTGACGGTAAGCTGCATCAGACAGGGTCTCGCCCTGAGCAACAGAAATAAAACGTGTAACGCCATCTTCAAATTGAAGTGCAACATTGTGGTTTGACATGGCTGAATATCCTATATAAATCTTTGTAACTGGACCTTTCAGCCAATTTTCCATCTGGCTGAAAGGTTTTACCTGGCTGTAATAAAACAGTCTTAGAGGTGATAGATGTCGATGACCTGATTGATGTAATCGTTTTTCAGTACCACGTATTTGCTTAGAATTTGTGGTTTATCGCCTGAAAAATCGATTTCATAACGTGACATACCAAAGTAGCTGTAGCTGTTTTTGTAACGGAAACTCAAGGTATTCCAATTAAAGCGTACAGTAACCTTATCGCCATCACGTTCGACAACTTCAATATTGCTGATGTTATGACTGGTACGTGTATCCGGCATGGTGGCAGACGAACGTTCAGTCTTGATACGGAACACGCGGTCTTCCAAACCTTGACGGTCCGGATAATAAATCAAAGAGATTTCAGACTGGGGGTCTGTGGTCAGCTTGTCATCATCATCCCAGGCTGGCATCCAGAAAGACGCAGTAGGGGCATAACAGCTTAACCAGTCATCCCATTGTTCATCATCTAAAAAGCGGGATTCCTGATACAGGAACTGAGCAATATTTTCTAAAGTGATGTCGCTCATGCGTTTTCTCCTTCAGTGGCTGCTGCAATTTCTTTCTCGGTTGCAATACCTTTTTTCATCAATTCTAACCAGTACTGGTGCTGAGCCAGGTATAAACCTTCGTCTTCAGTTTTAATGCCAGAAAGTTTTGGTTTTAAACCGATTTCGTTGGCAGCATCATCCGGGCCATGGATCCAGTGTTTTGAACCGCGACACATGTCATTCCATTCCAGCGCGATACCGGCATAACCTGCCTGACAGGCACGGAATTCTTCAAGATCGTCTGGCGTTGCCATACCTGATGCGTTAAAGAAGTCTTCATATTGACGGATACGACGCGTACGTGCTTCTGGTTCTTCACCCACAGGTGCGATACAGTAAATGGTCACTTCAGTCTTATCGACAGAAATCGGGCGCAGGACACGAATTTGTGAACCGAACTGATCCATGAAGTACACGTTTGGATAGATACACAGGTTACGTGAACGTTCGATCATCCACTTCGCCATGGCTTCGCCATATTGCTCGGTATATTCGTCTTTCTTGGCAAAGTTAGGTCGGTCTTCCGGATTTGCCCATTGCGTCCATAGCAGCATGTGACCATTTTCAAAGCCGTAAGAACCACCGCCTTGCTTGCCCCATGAACCTGCGCTCATGGCACGAATGTTGTCGCCAGCTTCTTTTTCTTTACGTTGCTGAGTCGTTGCAGCGTAATTCCAGTGCACAGCAGACACGTGATAACCATCAGCACCATTTTCAGCAGTCAGCTTCCAGTTGCCTTCATAAGTATAAGTCGAAGAACCACGTAAAACTTCCAGACCTTGCTCAGACTGACCCACGATCATGTCAATGATTTTGGTCGCTTCGCCCAGGTATTCTTCCAGCGAAGGAACATCCGGATTCAGGCTGCCGAACAGGAAGCCCTTGTAGTTTTCAAAGCGCGCTACTTTTTTCAGGTCGTGCGAACCGTCTTGATTAAAACAGTCTGAATAACCCGCTTCAGCCGGATCTTTAACCTTTAATAACTTACCTGAGTTATTGAAGGTCCAGCCATGGAATGGGCAAGTATAGGTTGCTTTATTGCCTTTCTTGTTACGGCATAATTGTGCACCGCGATGCGAACAGGCATTGATCATGGCATTCAGTTCACCTTGACGGTTACGTGCAATGATGATCGGTTGACGACCCATATAGGTGGTATAGAAGTCGTTATTTTTTGGAATTTGGCTTTCATGCGCGAGATAAACCCAGTTGCCTTCAAAGATGTATTTCATCTCGAGGTCAAACAGAGCTTGGTCTGTGAATACTGAGCGGTGTAGTTTAAATTCACCAGATTCAAAATCATCAACCAGTAATTCGTCAATGCGGTCTAAATAGCTGGTGTTAATTACGGGAATACGAGGCATGTCCTTTCTCCGACTTTCCAGGGGGAAGTCAGCGGGATATATCTCAAGACTTATCCCGCTTCCATAGTGTATTAAGCGCTAGCGCGGCGACGATCAACTTCTGTGGTCGGTGCAGCAGCTTGTTCTTTCACAAGTTCAACATTGAATTGAATGTGTTTGAAAGGACCGTTTAAGCCACGTTTTGCAATTTCAGCTTCATCAGTTACGTCAACCGCAGTTGCAACCAGGCCTTCACGGGTAGCGAATGCAAAGTCATCCCACAGGTACTGGTCGCCTTCAATATTGAATTGAGTGGTCAGCTTGCGGTAACCCGGTGCAGACACAAAGTAATGGACGTGTGATGGACGGTTACCATGACGGCCTAATTTGTCCAGCACGAACTGGGTGGTACCTTCTGGAGGACAGCCATAGCCGACTGGCATTGTCGTTAATGCAGTATATTGACCATCGGTAGCAGTAATGATGCTGCGACGCAGGTTAAAGTCAGACTGTGACTTGTCAAAGAATGAATAGTTGCCCAGGCTGTTGGCATGCCAGACTTCAACTTTGGCACCTTCAACGAGATTGCCATTAGTATCAGTCACTGTACCTTCAATGATTAAAGTCGGGATTTTACCTTCTTCAGAACCATCATCCATACGGGCAAAGCTTACTGTTTCAGGTGCGCCAGCTACATATAGCGGACCTTCAATCGTACGTGGCGTACCGCCAGTAATACCTGCTTTAGCATCTGCTTCATCAGCACGTAAGTCTAAGTAATGTTCCAGCCCTAAGCCTGCAGCCAATAAACCTAATTCGTTGGCTTGACCGGCATCAGTAAAGTATTCCAGGCCTTTCCATAGTTCTGACTGAGAAATATCAAGATCTTCGATAGCCTGGAAAAGATCACCTAATAAACGCACAACGACTTGCTGTACACGTTCATCTACAGGACCTGTCGCTGTATCAACGTTCATTTGCTTAACTAATGCATCAATTTCTTGGCGATTCATACTATTGCTCCTAAAGTATGTTTTTCATCTTTTCGTGGCGCACTTTTTAGCTTTTATTGGCTGGCTAAATTTGGCTGGCCACAATCCTTGTTGAAATACCCTCTGTTTTCGATTTGGAAGGGGAATCCGGTGACTCCCAATCCGCTCATTCAATTAACTGTCGTCATCTCGAACTGAAGACGGGTGACGGTTTAATGCCATCACTTCAATATTCATGTAAGGGTAGAGTGGCAAGCCCTGTAACAGGTTGTGCAACTCTTCATTGCTTTCAACATCAAAAATACTGATGTTTGAATATTGGCCCGTGATGCGCCAGATATGGCGCCATTTGCCTTGACGCTGTAATTCCTGTGAATAGGCTTTTTCAACAGCCTTAATTTCATTTACCTGTTCAACAGGCAGATTACGTGGAATGTTTACATCCATACGTACATGAAAAAGCATGGGTTTCTCCTGATTACTGACGACGCAAGTTGTCAATCTTGTTTTCATCCAACTCAACTCCCAGACCTGATTCTTTTGGAATCTCAAGTTCAAAGTTTTGATAGTTGAGTGGGGTTTTTAAAATATCTTCAGTCAGCAGCAAAGGACCAAACAGTTCAGTACCAAAGGCGAGCGTTTCAAAGGTTGAAAATACATGTGCGGATGCGATTGTGCCGACCGGACCTTCCAGCATCGTGCCGCCGTACAGGTCAATACCGGCCAGTCTGGCAATCTTGCCAACTTCACAACCTTCAATCAGACCACCTGACTGGGCAACTTTGACTGCGAAAACAGATGAACCGTTTTGCTTGGCAATTTCATAAGCGGAGTGCGGACCCATTAATGATTCGTCTGCCATAATCGCAACATCAAAACGTCGGGTCAGACGGCGCATGGCATCCAGGTTATCAATTGCACATGGCTGTTCTATTAAGTCAACACCGCCATCTTGCAATAATTGAATGCCTTTAATGGCTTCAAGTTCTGACCAGGCACGGTTCACATCGACACGGATCGAAACGTCTTTCCCTAAGGCTTTCTTGATTGCAAGCACATGTTCAACATCTTCTTCAACTGGACGGGAACCGATCTTAAGTTTGAAAATGTTGTGACGTTTTGCCGCAATCATTTTCTGTGCTTCAGCAATATCTTTTTCGGTATTACCAGAAGCCAATACCCAAAGTACTGGGATACTGTCACGTAAGCGGCCACCGAGGATTTCGCTTAATGGCAAACCTAAACGTTGGGCCTGTATATCCAAAAGTGCAGTTTGCATTGCACATTTGGCAAAACGGTTACCATTAATATTCTTTTTGATTGTTTGTAATGTCTGTGCAACATTTAAATCAGATAATGTTTTTAAAAGTGGTGCGAAATAAGTTTCGATATTAACTTTGACGCTTTCCGGGCTTTCATCACCATAACCTAAGCCACCGATAGTCGTAGCTTCACCCCAGCCGATGTAACCATCTTCAGTGGTGATTTTGACCAATACCAGGGTCTGGGTTTGCATCGTTGCCACTGCCATCTTGTGAGGGCGAATGGTTGGAATTTCTACCAGCAAGGTTTCAACTGACTTATACATAATACGGGTTCACATTCTTGCTTTAATGCTTGGATTTGATATACCTTAAAAGAATAATGTTGATTGGTCTAAGATCGATTTAGCATTTTTTTATACTTTAAAGGTATTAAGAGCCATGGAACTCAGACATTTACGTTACTTCGTTGCCGTCGTCGAAGAACAAAGTTTTACCAAAGCGGCAGAAAAACTGTTTATTGCTCAACCACCTTTAAGCCGACAGATCCAAAATCTGGAACAAGAACTCGATATTCAGCTCTTTGAGCGTGGTAGCCGTCCGCTAAAAACCACTGAAGCCGGTCAATTCTTTTACCAGCATGCTGTTAAACTTTTGTCTAATGCGGAAGAGATCAAGTCGATGACCAAGCGAATTGGCATTACAGATCGGACCATAACCATTGGTTTTGTTGGCTCTTTATTGTTTGGTTTACTGTCGCGCATTCTGTTTTTATTCAAACAGCAACATCCATATCTCAAGATCGAGATGATGGAAATGAACACCCATGAACAGATTCAGGCGCTGAAAGAAGGGCGGATTGATGTAGGTTTTGGGCGGTTAAGAATTTCAGATCCGGCAGTAAAACGGGTATTGCTGCGTGAGGAACGGCTGATGGTCGCTGCACACTCCAGTCATATCATGGCACAACGGGTAGAAGGCTTAAATCTTTCAGAATTGATTGATCAACAACTGTTTTTATATCCGAATAGTGGCAAAGCGAATTTCGCCACCCAGGTACGCGGTATATTTTCTGAGTATGGGTTAGAACCCAAAAATATCCGTATCGTACGTGAATTACAGTTGGCACTAGGCTTTGTAGCTGCCGGAGAAGGGATTTGTATCGTGCCGGAAAGTGCACAAAATATTAAATTGGCCCACCTAAACTTTATTCCGCTTCTAGATGAGTTCGCTGTCAGTCCAGTATTCATGGCTATCCGTAATATGGATGAAAGTGAATACATCCGTTATTTGTTTGATGCGGTCTACCAAGTCTATGATCTGGAAGCAATTAAGTATGATCGTTCGGTATTTTAACGATTCAATTCACCGGGAATGATCCATCGAGTACAATGAATAAACCGATATAAGTACAGGCTAAATTAAGATTATTATAATATATTTTTTAATAAATTTAGTGACTTAACTTAAGCCAGACTTTATAGGTATAGAAGCATGCCTATTCAGTTTTGGACATTCTTTCGCATTTTCTCCATTGTGGCATTCATAAATTGAACTTCACAATTTGGAGGTGGAGATGTCTACAAATAAAGTTAATATAAATACGCTGATTGATGAGGCAAAGTTTACGCCCTTTCATTGGGGGGTACTGATCTGGTGTTTGCTGATCATTATTTTTGATGGTTATGACCTGGTTATTTATGGGGTGGCATTGCCACTACTCATGCAGGAATGGTCGCTCAGTGCAGTACAAGCAGGGATGCTGGCCAGTACTGCCTTATTCGGGATGATGTTCGGTGCCATGACTTTCGGAACTTTATCTGACAAGTTAGGCCGGAAAAAAACCATCATGATCTGTGTGGCCATTTTTAGTGGTTTTACCTTCATAGGTGCCTTTGCCACGTCTCCAGTTGAATTCGGGATTTTACGTTTTCTGGCTGGCCTCGGTATTGGGGGTGTCATGCCTAACGTGGTGGCATTGATGACCGAATATGCCCCTAAACGTATCCGCAGTACGCTGGTTGCCCTGATGTTTAGTGGTTATGCGATTGGCGGGATGACTTCTGCATTATTAGGTGCTTGGCTGGTGCCACAATTTGGCTGGAAAATCATGTTTCTGCTTGCGGGTATTCCACTGCTCCTTTTGCCAGTAATTTGGAAATTCTTGCCAGAATCCCTGATGTATCTCACCAACAAGCAACAGACGGTCAAAGCACACGATATTATTCAAAAAATATCTCCAACACAGGTGATCACCAGTGACACCCAGTTTGTACTCAATGAAGTGCAAAAAGGGGATGAAGCACCATTAAAAGCCCTGTTTCAACAAGGTCGTAGCTTCAGTACATTTATGTTCTGGCTGGCATTCTTTATGTGCTTGTTGATGGTCTACGCACTGGGTAGCTGGTTGCCAAAACTGATGATTCAGGCAGGTTACTCGCTGGGTGCAAGTATGATCTTCCTGTTCGCGCTGAATATTGGTGGAATGGTAGGTGCGATTGGTGGTGGATATCTCGCGGATAAATTCCATATCAAAAAAGTTTTGACCATTATGTTCTTATGCGGTGCCATTGCATTAATTCTGCTTGGCTTTAACAGTCCGCAATTCGTGTTGTATACCTTGATTGCTGTGGCAGGTGCTGCAACGATTGGCTCACAAATTCTGCTCTATACCTTTGTGGCACAGTATTATCCATCGACGGTACGTTCTACCGGTATGGGCTGGGCATCAGGCATTGGACGTATTGGTGCGATTGTCGGTCCGGTACTCACTGGCGCTTTATTAACCATGAATTTACCACATCAAATGAACTTCTTTGCAATTGCGATTCCTGGCGTAATCGCTGCATTGGCAATTTTCCTGGTGAACTTGAAAACCTCCGTAGATGGCCAAGCCCTTGCAACGTCTAGCGCAAATCCAGATCTATTGACAAAAGAAGCAATACATTAAGTTAGATTTCAATCAATAAAGATAATATTGCCAATGATATAGATCGCCATCGTAACCGGTGGTGATCTGTTGCTAGAATCGAAACGCATAATAAAAAGCGAGTTTAGGATGAACACGACACAATTATTTAATAAACCAACAATCACGTTAAAGCGCACAGTTCTGATGAGCATGATGGCAATGAGCTTAGGGGGCATCAGCTTATCGATCCAAGCACAAACCCCAGCCCAGTCGAACCAGCAGGAAATTGAACAACTTCGTCAGGAAGTTCAGGCTTTACGCGCACTGGTTGAACAGCAGCAAGCTCAGACAGCGACGGTAATTGCACCAGTACCAGTAAGTGCGCCTGCAACTAAACCTGTGATGAAAATTGCCAGTGGTGCCGAGTTTAATTTGTATGGCAATATCCGTGCCGATGCCTCTTATCAGGCTGAAGGTGGTTCAGCAGCACGCATGTATAACCAGATTAATGCGGTTCCCCTCAAAGGAGCAGGCGAGCGCAGCGATGAATTCAAGTCAACACTTTCTGCAACCCGTTTAGGTATGGATTTTAAAGCACCGGTCGGTGCTGGAGATAAAGCCCTGAGCGGTAAAGTTGAAGTGGACTTTTTGGGCGGCGCCGGCTTTGATAACTTACGTATTCGTCACGCTTATATGAGCTATGCTAACTGGTTGATCGGTCAAACCTGGTCGAACTTTGCGGTACCTGATTATATCCCGGAAACCGTAGATGCTTTAGTTTATGCCGGTGGATCAATTAAACGGACTCCACAAGTTCGTCATATCAGTACTTTCAGCCCTGCTACCAATCTGGTACTTGCAGTAGAAGATCCGAAAGATGGTTCCATCAAACAGCGGCTACCTGCTGTAACGGCACGTTTGAACCATAAATTTGCTGATAACCTTAGAGTAAGTGCGCGTGCCATGGGCCATGAAAAACGTATCAACGAAGATGAAAAAACGGCATGGGGTCTTGGTTTAGGCGCCAAGTATGATGTCGTACCAGGCACAACACTCAAAGCTGACTACTATCATGTCAAAGGCGATAGCAGTTTTGTTTCTTATGCCAATCCTGGTGTTATTGCAGCAGCAAATGGTGACCTTTTACAAAGTGAATTTGACTCGATTTCAGTGGGCTTGACCCAGCAATTTACTGAAAAATTGCGTGGTACATTAGGCTATGGTTATATGAGTTTTGATGATGATCAAGACTATATTGATGCTTTAAGTAACAAGAGTTCAGCGAATAAAGATCTTTGGCAAGCTTGGGCAAATGTTTTCTATAGTCCAACCAAACCGTTAAGTTTTGGTCTTGAATACGTTTATGGTGAACGTGAAGCTTTTGCTGCTGCGCCAAACGGCAGTAAGACCGGTGAAGACAACCGCATAAATGCAGTTGCAATTTATAACTTTTAATATTCTATAACGACTAATAACAAAGCCTCTATTTGAAAATAGAGGCTTTGTTATATGAATCTTTTTTAGATTTTATCTATCCATTAAAATTATTCTGTGACTTCAACCGTTAAGCCCTAGCTACAGTTTTCTGTTGCCGGTTTCTTTTTGGCATCTGCATTGGCTTCTGGATAAGACGCAGTAATTAAATAAATACCGATTTGATCAAGTTTAATGTCGACTTCACCTTTCGCATTGGTTTTTACATGTGGCTGTTCACGTTTTGCATTTGGTTCGTAATTGGCGGTATCTTTAAATACATCAATTTCAAGATTTGGAACCGGTTTATCATCCACTAAAACCTGTGCTTTTAATGATTCACCTGAATATAACCCATTTGGATGAGTCAGTAACTTGAACTCAAAGCCTTGCTTGCCTGATGCTGGAAGTACAGAAGGTTTACCTTTGTTAACCTAACTTTCGCAATAAATTGATTCGCCCCTTCAAACGTTTTCACATTTGTAGGCACTTGATCCGCTGCAATTATACGGGGTGGTTGGGGGAAGCAGGGAATTTTTATAGGCCCATAGCAGTAATCATCCTAATGACCACACCTAAAAGTGCAAAAATATAGGAGTCGGGGAATTATTTTTCTGACCAGTCACTGACCTTTAAGGCAAATCTTTGCAAGATATTTTGAGAATTATCCATCGTAAAAGCTCTTTTTTTTGTTCTCATTACAATTATTGAATAGGCAAATCTATGCTATAAAACGATTTCCCCTTAAAACTTCAGTCAGCTTTAAGGGAGAATGGGAATAGAAGATCACAGCAACACAGTATTATTGAAGCAGTTTTACACCGGTGACTTTTTGAATGTCTTCAAAGCTGACCTCTTTTGCCAGTTCGACCAGTTTGACGCCTTCAGCGGTAATATCGAGTACACCTAAGTCACTAATAATCCGGTGTACCACGCCCTTACCGGTCAGTGGCAGGGCACATTGCTGCACAATTTTTGGCGTGCCATCTTTGGCGCAGTGTTCCATCAACACCACCACTTTTTGCACACCTGCAACCAGATCCATGGCACCGCCCATGCCTTTGACTTTTTTACCCGGAATCATCCAATTGGCCAAATCACCAGTTTGGGAAACTTCCATGGCACCTAAAATGGCAATGTTGACATGCCCGCCACGAATCATGGCGAAGGAGTCCGCACTGGAGAAAAAAGCGGCACCTTTACGCGCAGTGACCGTTTGTTTGCCGGCATTGATTAGGTCGGCATCGACAGTTTCCTGCGTTGGAAATTCACCAATTCCGAGCAAGCCATTTTCTGACTGTAACCAGACATCCATATGTTCAGGAATATAGTTTGCAACCAGTGTCGGCAAGCCAATGCCTAAATTAACGTAGAAACCATCTTCCAGTTCCAAAGCGGCACGCTGTGCCATTTCATTACGAGTCCAAGCCATTTATACCGCCTCCGCTTTTAATGTCATTTGTTCGATGCGTTTTTCAGGACAGGAGTTTAAAATAATCCGGTTGATATAAATGCCGGGAAGATGAATTTCATCAGGATCTAAATCGCCAATTTCCACAATTTCTTCCACTTCAGCAATGCTGATTTTCCCAGCCATGGCACAGACCGGGTTAAAGTTTTGTGCCGTTTTACGGAAAATCAAATTGCCGGCTTTATCTGCTTTATAGGCTTTGATCAAGGCAATATCGGCAGTTAAGGAATTTTCCAGAATATATTCCTTGCCCTCAAATTCACGGACTTCTTTACCTTCGGCAATCAGCGTTCCCACACCGGTCTGGGTAAAAAAGGCTGGAATACCGGAGCCGCCGGCACGAAGTTTTTCGGCCAGTGTGCCTTGCGGAGTCAGTTCAACTTCCAGTTCACCGTTTAAATACTGACGTTCAAATTCTTTATTTTCACCCACATAAGATGAAATCATTTTTTTAATCTGTTTGGTCTCTAGCAAAAGCCCCAAGCCGAAACCATCCACACCGGCATTATTGGAAATACAGGTCAGTTGTTTGGCCCCCGTATCTTTAAGCGCGGCAATTAAAGCTTCCGGAATACCACATAAACCAAAACCACCGACCGCTAAAGTTTGACCATCTTTGATAATATCTTGTAATGCAGCTTGTGCATTTGCATAAACTTTGTTTGGCATTTGATCCCTCTTTTTTTATCCATGGTCAGTCCGTGTATGACCGAACTTTAACTTTTTATAAACTTCCTGCATGATTTTTTGGCGATGAGAAAATCATGCAGTTTTGTTTTAAGCACATTTTGTTTGCCAATAGGCATTGGCATAATTCGATGGATTGTTGCGATTCAACCCCTGACTGATGTTTCGGCTAGCCTGCATCAAGGCATCCAGATTAATACCGGTTTCAAAGCCCATCTTGGACAAGAGATAGTACAAGTCTTCCGTGGCAACATTGCCCGAAGCACCTTTGGCATACGGACAACCGCCTAAACCGGCAATCGAAGAATCAAATACCCGTATGCCTTGATTAAGCGATTGATAGATATTGGCAATCGCCATGCCGTAAGTATTATGAAAATGACCCGCTAGAACCTGGCTGTCTAATTCAGCAAGGCAGGTATCCCAAACCATTTTGACCCGATCCGGGGTGGCGGTGCCAATGGTTTCACCCAAAGACACTTCATAGCAGCCCATATCCAGTAAGCGCTTGCTGACTTTGACCACTTGCTGAGGATCTATTGTGCCTTCATAGGGACAATCGACCATACAGGAGACATAGCCGCGAACTTTAATATCATTGGCTTTGGCTGCTGCCATGACATCTGCAAACTTTTCAAAGCTTTCGTCAATGGAACAGTTGATGTTCTTGCGGGTAAAACTTTCAGAAGCTGCGGTAAAGACCGCAACCTCTTTACAGCCAACTGCCAGTGCAGACTCAAAACCTTTCAAATTTGGGGTCAGAAGGCTGAACTGAATATTGGGATCTTGTGGTAATTGGGCAAAAAGCTCATCACTTTCTGCCATTTGCGGCACCCACTTTGCCGAAACACAGGAACCGACTTCAATCGACTTCAAGCCTGTTTGCATTAAATCCAGAATAAAGTCTTTGCGTTGTTCAAGCGTAAGAGGCATCTTTTCGTTTTGCAGACCATCGCGCGGACCGACTTCAACGATTTTAACAAATTCACTCATGCAACTTCCTCCACCAGGGCTTGAAACTCCACCAGTTCATCACCGGCTTTGACCTGGTCACCAGCCTGGAAATAGGAAGCTGCAATGATGCCGTCATGCGGTGCACGAATTGAATATTCCATTTTCATGGCTTCAAGGGTCATCAGCACATCGTCTTTCTTCACCTGATCGTTAGCCGCAACCAGGACTTGGGTAATTACACCTGGCATTGGCGCTTTTAAGTTGCCTTCAGTACTTTGTGCATCCTCAGAACTGAATTTCTGATTCAGATAACCAAACTTGTGGCTTTGACCATTTTTAAAAATGGTGATGCCGTGTGTATTTCGACTAAACGCAATTTTGTCTTGTTTGCCATTAATATTGAAATGCGCGGTATTGCTATTTAAAAGCTGTCCGGAAATATGGAATTTTTCACCTTGATATTCGGCAACAAAACCTTCTTTTTCAGCGCTTAAATTGACCTGAAATAGCGCGTCATCGAGCTTTAATTTAATGGCATAGCTTGGGCTGATATTCACGCGCCATAGCGTTTCACTTTGCCAGACCGGATTGCTTGCCGGTTTATTTTTGCTAAAACGCAGCAATAACTCGGTCAATGCCGTTGCAACAACCAGCTCAGGTTGCAGCGATGGAATATTTTTAAACAGGAACTCATCTTCACGTTGAATCAGATTGGTATCCAATTCGGCTTTTTTAAATGAATCACAACGAATGATCCTATCCAAGAAGGCAATATTATTACCCAAACCATCAACATGGAACTGACCTAAGGCATGATGCATTTGCAATAAAGCGGCTTCACGGTTTTCACCCCAAACAATCAGTTTGGCAATCATCGGATCGTAATAGCTGCTGATTTCATCGCCTTGAACAATACCGCTGTCGACTCGCACATTTTGATTTTGTTCAGGGTAGTGTAGATAGTTGATCTGACCAATTGCAGGAATAAAGCCTTTTTCGGGCTCTTCTGCATAAACACGTGCTTCAATGGCATGACCATGAATTTTTAACTGGTCTTGCTGTTTTGGTAATGGCTCACCAAAGGCTACACGTAATTGCCATTCTACCAAATCAACACCGGTGATCATTTCAGTAACCGGATGCTCAACCTGTAGACGGGTATTCATTTCCATGAAATACGCGGTTCCGTCTTGTTCAACAATGAACTCGACCGTGCCGGCACCGACATAATCAACCGCACGCGCGGCATCAATTGCGGCTTGGCGCATGGCATCGAGTTTGTCTTGTGAAACCAGTGGAGCCGGCGCTTCTTCAAGCACTTTTTGATGACGGCGCTGTACTGAACAATCCCGTTCAAATAAGTGCACGTAATTGCCATGTGAGTCACCAAAGACTTGCACTTCAATATGACGCGGATTAATCACATAGCGTTCAATCAGAACTTCATCATTACCAAAGCTGGATTTGGCTTCGCTTTTACAAGAAGCCAGTGAACTTAAGAAATCTTCACTGCGTTCCACCAGACGCATGCCTTTACCACCGCCACCGGCACTGGCTTTAATCAGCACCGGATAGCCAATGCCATCAGCCTGTTGCTTTAAAAATTCAGCATCCTGATTGCTGCCATGATAACCCGGCGTCAGCGGAACACCGGCTTTTTCCATCAAGGCTTTTGAAGTCGCTTTTAAACCCATGGCCAAAATAGCGGCGACTGGTGGACCAATAAAGGTAATGTTATTGGCCTGGCAGGCTTCGGCAAACTGGTCATTTTCCGACAAGAAACCATAGCCCGGATGAATCGCTTGAGCACCGGTATCTATCGCTGCCTGAATAATGCGATCAATCTGTAAATAACTTTGTGCAGCAGGAGATTCACCAATATAGATGGCTTCATCGGCCAGCTTTACATGCTGCGATTGTGCATCGGCATCTGAATAGACAGCTACCGTTGCGATTCCGAGTTTTTTTGCACTACGAATCACACGGCAGGCGATTTCACCACGGTTTGCAATTAAGATTTTTTCAAACATTGTATGATCCTTATTATTGTTCTGCTGTAGAGATAATCCAAGAAGGACTTTGCTTATCTAAAAAAGCACTCAAGCCATTTTTAGCCTCTGATCCTTGGCGTACATGGGCAATATGTTGTGCGGTTTGCAGCAGTAATTCTTCAGTTAATACCTGCTGGTCGACCAGTTGAATCAGCTGTTTGGATGATGCCTGTGCTTCAGGGCCACCCAAAAGCAAGGCTTGAACAATTTCATCAATCTTGCTATCCAGTTCTTCTGCCGCTGCAACCTCATGGACTAAACCTATAGTCTTGGCTTGTTCGGCGGTAATGCGTTCAGCGGTTAAGAAATAGCGTGAAGCCTGACGCGCACCGATGGCACGAATTACATAAGGGCTAATGGTCGATGGTGCGAGACCTAAACGAACCTCGGAAGTGGCAAACTTGGCGTCCGTGCTGGCAATACAGATATCACAAGCTGAGGCCAGACCCATACCACCACCAAAAGCAATCCCGTGTACACGAGCAATGGTCGGCTGTTTTAAAGTCGCCAAACTTTGCAACATTTTTGCCAGCTTTAGGGCATCGGCTTCATTTTCCGCTTGAGATGCTTGTCCGGCCTGTTTCATCCAGTTCAGATCGGCGCCGGCTGAAAAGCTTTTACCACGTCCGGCCAAAACCACGACACGTACATCATCACGGTTATTTAAAGCTTGAAAGCAGGCATGCAGTTCTTCAATCACCTGAGTATTAAAGGCATTGTGGAGTTCAGCACGGTTAATCCAGACCGTAGCCACCTGATTCTGCTGTTCGAGCTGTAAAAATTGGTAGGTCATTTTTTTCATCCCTTACATGCGAAATACGCCAAATTTAGTTGGTAAAATCGGTGCATTTAGCGCAGCTGCCAAACTTAAGCCCAAGACCTGACGCGTTTGTGCAGGATCAATCACACCATCATCCCAAAGACGCGCTGAAGCATAATAAGGATGACCTTGACGCTCGTATTGATCACGAATCGGTTGTTTAAATTGATCTTCCTGTTCCGCTGACCAGCTTTCACCTTTTTGCTCAATCTGATCGCGCTTTAAAGTGGATAGAACGCTTGATGCCTGTTCACCGCCCATCACCGAAATACGCGAGTTTGGCCATGTCCAAAGGAAACGCGGAGAATAGGCGCGACCACACATGCCATAGTTGCCGGCACCAAATGAACCGCCAATCACCAAGGTCAGTTTCGGTACATTGGCATTGGCAACCGCCATCACCAGTTTGGCGCCATTTTTGGCGATACCCTCATTTTCATACTGGCGACCGACCATAAAACCGGTAATGTTTTGAATAAAGAGTAGGGGAATATTGCGCTGGGTACACAGTTCAATGAAATGCGCGCCTTTTTGTGCAGATTCAGAAAACAGAATGCCGTTATTGGCAATGATGCCGACTTTCATGCCGAAAAGTTCGGCAAAACCTGTGATTAAAGTCGTCCCAAAACGGGCTTTAAATTCGTCAAAACGTGAACCATCGACAATACGGGCAATCACTTCACGCACATCAAATGGCTTACGTGCATCACTTGGCACTACGCCATACAGTTCCTGTGCATCAAATAATGGCGCTTCAATCTCATCTGCAGTTTTATTGGGTTTTTTATTTAAATTTGCCACAATATTACGGGCAATCGCAATTGCATGTTCATCGCTTTCAGCCAGATGATCGGCCACGCCTGATAGACGGGTATGCACATCACCACCACCCAAGTCCTCAGAACTGACCACCTCGCCAGTTGCAGCTTTTACCAAAGGTGGACCACCGAGGAAAATCGTACCTTGATTACGCACGATAATGGTTTCATCCGACATCGCAGGCACATAAGCACCACCTGCGGTACAGCTTCCCATCACTACCGCAATTTGGGCAATGCCTTGGCTCGACATACGCGCCTGGTTATAGAAAATACGGCCGAAGTGATCACGATCCGGGAACACTTCATCCTGCATGGGTAAGTAAGCACCACCTGAATCGACCAGATAAATACATGGCAAATGGTTTTGTTCAGCAATCTCTTGAGCGCGTAAATGTTTCTTCACCGTGAGTGGATAGTAGGTTCCACCTTTCACTGTGGCATCATTGGCCACAATCATGCAGGTCACGCCATTCACCTGACCAATTCCGGCAATTACGCCAGCAGCAGGCACATCGTCCGGATAGACTTGATAAGCCGCCAGTTGCCCAATTTCTAAAAAGGCAGTTCCGGCATCAATCAGATGATCGACGCGTTCGCGCGGTAAAAGTTTGCCGCGAGCCAAATGTTTTTCACGGGCTTTTTCGCCGCCGCCTAAAGCGATCTGCTGGGCTTTTTGTTTTAAATCATCAACCAAAACCTGCATCGCAGTTTGGTTGGTTTTAAAATCTTCGCTTCGAATATTAATTTTGCTTTGTAATATATTCATTCTCGAACTTCCTTGTTATTCAGTGTACTCACGGACCGCGATTTAAGCTGTTTCATTAAACAGTTCACGACCAATCAGCATGCGGCGGATTTCAGAAGTTCCCGCACCAATTTCATAAAGTTTGGCATCGCGCCATAAACGGCCTGCTGCAAATTCATTGATATAACCATTACCGCCTAAAGTTTGAATGGTTTCACCTGCCATCCAGGTGGCTTTTTCAGCGGCATATAAAATCGCACTTGCGGCATCTTTACGCAGGCTGCGGCTATGTTCCGCCTTGTCACATTCCGCGCCCACTGCATACACCAGTGCTTTACATGCCAGCCAAGTTGAATACATATCTGCAATTTTGCCTTGCATCAACTGGAACTCACCAAGTGCCTGACCAAACTGTTTGCGGTCATGAATATAAGGAATCACCGTGTCCAGGCAGGCATCCATAATGCCCAGTGGACCGGCACTTAAAACCGCACGTTCATAGTCCAAACCACTCATTAAAACTTTGGTGCCATTGCCCACACCGCCCAGCACATTTTCTTTCGGTACTTTTACATTGTCGAAGAAAAGCGGGTAGGTGTTTGAACCACGCATTCCCAGTTTGTCTAAATGGGTGCCATGACTAAAACCCGGCATGCCTTTTTCAACCAGAAAAGCCGTCATGCCTTTAGAACCGGCTTTCAGGTCGGTTTTGGCATAGACCACCAATACATCAGCATCGCCACCATTGGTGATCCACATTTTTGAACCATTCAGCAGGTAATGATCACCTTGGTCTTCGGCTTTGAGTTTCATGCTGACCACGTCTGAGCCGGCATTGGGTTCCGACATCGCCAGAGCACCGACAAAATCGCCAGAAATCAGTTTAGGCAAGTACTTTTGTTTTTGTTGTTCAGAACCATTTCGATTAATTTGATTGATACATAAGTTAGAATGGGCGCCGTAAGACAAGCCTATTGATGCTGATGCACGGGAAATTTCCTGCATGGCAATAATATGGGCCAAATAACCAAGGTTAGTACCACCGTATTCTTCACTGACAGTCAGACCAAGCAGTCCCATATCACCAAATTTTTTCCAGAGGTGAGCGGGGAATTTATTGTCTTGGTCAACTTGCTGAGCAATCGGTGCAATCTCCTTTGCACAGAATGCTGCGATTGAATCTTGTAAGGCAACTAGCGTTTCATCCAAACCGAAATTTAAGCTTTGTAGATTCATTTCTTCATTCATCCTGATGGTTATATTTGTTGTTCCAAAAAAAGCATTTTTGTTGTGCTTGATTTTTACAATACAACTATTTTTTAAAAAAGTGAATCTAAATTCACAAAATGATTTACAATTCATTTTATCTGGTTGAGAATAAGATTATGAGTTATAAAAGATCATCATTGATGCAGGAGCGAATGGAGCAAAACCGTGAAACGATTTTGCAGTCTGCTCGTGAACTGATTGCTCAAGGGGGATTTAAGGATGCACAAATTCAGGCGATTGCTGAGCGTGCAGGCGTATCCAGTGGTCTGGTTTATCGTTATTTCGATAATAAAAGCCAGGTGTTAATTGAAGTATTGTCGGATGCCATTCAGCATGAAATTCAAATTTTGAATAACATTGCTGCAAGTAATCTGCCAGTCACTGAAAAATTACACAAAGCAGTATCAACTTTCGTCAAACGTGCATTAAACAGTCCTCAGCTTGCTTATTCGCTGATGTTTGAACCTGTCGATGCTTCGATAGAACATGAGCGTTTTCGCAGTAAACAACTGATTAAACAGAGCATTAATGAAATACTTGCCGAAGGTAAAATCAATGGCGAGTTTGGATTTGAAGATTTAAATACCGCAGCGCTGTGTGTAGTTGGCGCAATGACTTTTGTGGTCATTGAACCGTTAAATCCTTCTAAAAATGTCAGGTTTGATCAGGCGTATAAAGACTATTTTGTCAAACAGATTGCCGATTTTTGTGTCAGTGGAGTTTGCTTAAAGGAGGAAAATTGATCGGTTAAACACAAAAACAAGGCTGTTTGGGAAAATCGTCTGAGTCAAAAAAATTAAAGTGAAAGAATCATAATTACAAAGAATCAAGGAGAGTGATTCAATGACACAAGTACGGTTAAGTTATGCCTATGGAACAAGCAGTCAGCCTTTACTTGGGATGACCATTGGTGAGAAGTTTGATCAGGCGTGCCAGCAATATGCTGAACAGGATGCTGTGGTTAGCGTGCATCAAAATGTACGCTTAAGCTATAAACAGCTACAGGATCAAGTCAATGCATTTGCTTGCAGTCTGCTTCAATTGGGCCTGGGAAAGGGCGATCGAATCGCGATTTGGTCACCCAATTGTGTGGAATGGACCATTACACAATTTGCAGCATTTAAAGCCGGCATGATTTTAGTCAATTTGAATCCCGCGTATAAAAGCAGTGAACTTGAATATGTACTCAATAAAGTTTCATGCAAGGCATTGGTCATTGCCCCTCAATTTAAGAGCAGCAATTATCAGGATATCTTGACTAAAATTGCCCCTGAAATTACCCAATCGACAGATAAACTGCTTTCTTCTCAAAAACTCCCGCATTTAAAGCACATTATTAAAATTGACCATGAACAGCATAGCGGTATTCACCGTTTTGCTGATTTATTGCCAGAACCGACTGCTGTACAGTTAGATCAGTTACACGCCATTGCCGCTGATTTGCAGTTTGATGAAACCATTAATATTCAATTTACTTCCGGCACCACGGGTAATCCGAAAGGAACCATGCTGACGCACAATAATATTTTGAATAATGGCTATTTTGTCGGTGAAGCGATTCATCTCACCCCACAGGATCGGGTGTGTATTTCGGTTCCTTTATTCCACTGTTTTGGCATGGTGATGGGGAACTTGGCCTGCATTACCCATGGTTCAACCATGGTCTATCCATCGGCAGTATTTAATCCGCTCGACACCTTAAAGACGATTCAGCAAGAAAAATGTACCGCAGCCTATGGCGTTCCGACCATGTTTATTGCCATGCTTGAGAACGAGCAGTTCGATGAGTTTGATCTTTCAAGCCTTCGTACCGGCATTATGGCGGGCAGTCCATGTCCACGTGAAATTATGCAGCGCGTGATTGACCGTATGCATATGACCGAAATTACCATTTGCTATGGCATGACTGAAACTGCACCGGTCAGTGTTCAAAGTTCGACTTCAGATTTGGTGGAGCGTCGTGTTGGAACAGTCGGCCGTGTCCATCCACATCTTGAAATCAAGATTGTTGATGAAAATGGCAAAGTGGTGCCACGTGGAAAACTTGGTGAATTGTGCGTGCGCGGTTATTCAGTCATGCTCGGCTATTGGGAAGACAATGACAAGACTCAGGAAGTGATTGATGTGGCCAAGTGGATGCATACCGGTGATATTGCCGAAATGGACGAAGAGGGCTTTGTAAAAATCAAAGGCCGAATTAAAGATGTGGTCATTCGTGGCGGCGAGAACTTGTTCCCGAAAGAGATTGAAGACTTTTTATATACCCATCCGGATGTTTCGGATGTTCAGGTAATTGGTCTGCCAGATCCAAGATATGGCGAGGAACTTTGTGCGTGTATTATCCTGCACGAGCATCATCAGATCAATGAAGAAGCAATTCGTCAGTATTGTGCAGAGCATATTTCGCATAATAAAGTACCGCGATATGTGCGTTTCTTTACTGAATTTCCAATGACCGCTTCAGGCAAGGCGCAAAAATTTAAATTGCAGGAATTGATGCGTCAGGAACTGAATTTACTGGAAGATATTGCTTAATATTGATCCATGATTGGTTCTTAAAATCTGTCTACCTCCCGATATTAATCAATAACGGGAGGAGCAGAATGAGGATCGATACCTATAAAAAAGCGACTTTAATAAGTCGCTTTTTTTGATACATCAATTTAGATTAATTTACACGAATCCAGGTCTGGTTACGTCCTAAGGCAGAAACACCAATATAGCCACGACCCGCTAAGGTTTTACCATCTGGAGATAACTTGGCATTAAAACTATAAGTTTTACCATTTTTAGGGTCGGTAATTTTCCCGCCGTCATAGACATTATTGGCAGATTTTTTCAAACCTGAAACAATCTGTACGCCTTCAATGGGCTTGTTATGAAATTTACCTACACATTTGGTGCATTTTTCACCTTCAGTGCCTTCCAGTACATCTACAATTTTTGCAGACAGTACACCACTCGAGGTTTCAGTAAATTGAACAATCGATAACGGTTTTTTGGTTTCATCATCGATAGTTTTCCATTTAGTGCCATGTAATGGATCGGAAGCTAGAGCTAGGCTAGAAACTAAAGATAGTCCTAATACGCTTAGAGTTGTTTTTATCATCATTAGACCTCAACTGATTTGAGTAAGTTTTTCTTCAACACTATTTTTCTTCAATACTCATAGAAGTTATGAATTACATATACAGAGCTTCTACTTGGAAAAACGTGCATTGAAGAACTATGTTCAGTCACGATTATGATAAATAAAATAGTATTTATTATGGATTTTTCATGTATTTGTGTTTTTAGCCTTTACCCAGATAAAGGAATTGGTCAATCAATAGAATCATTGAACATTGCCTTATATTAATTAAGATTAAATTTATATCACCTAATATTTTTATTATATCAACAAGATAATATAAGGCTTGAATAAAAGTGCGGGCACTTTATTTAGCAATCGTTTTTATGACAATTTATTTACATAAATGTATAATTTTTCTTAGTAGGGGATGGGAAATTTTTTATAGATAAAGATTTTTTGTCTGTATCAAATAAGAGTTTAATAAGAAATTTCATTGAAATGAAGAATATTTGATTTCAACATCATGCGAAAAGTATATGAAAAGTCAGTAAAGATATTTTTAATCTGAGCCTCCTTGGAGACTCAGATTACCTAAAAAATAAATGAAGCGTTATTGAATAACAACTACATAGTTGGGTATGCGCTGCAATGAAAACTGCCCTGAACATATATCCGGATATGAGAGCACTGCTTCGCAAGAATTACTCTAACATTACATGTTAGGGTAGTTCGGACCACCACCGCCTTCCGGCGTTACCCAGGTGATGTTCTGTGAAGGATCCTTGATGTCACAAGTCTTGCAGTGCACACAGTTGGCTGCATTGATCTGGAAACGCTTGGAACCGTCATTGTTTTCCATGATTTCATAGACC
>NZ_JAZQPV010000075.1:0-20774 GCF_045628685.1 Acinetobacter sp. | reverse complement strand
TTGGATGAAGTACAAGATTATGCAACAAGTTGGCTGTGGCATTACAATCATGAAAGACCACATCAGGCTAACAAAGGAAAGCCACCTTTAATGGCTGCTTAACCTCTACTTTTAACTTCGGTTATTTATGGGAGGACTACCATATTAACTTATTAAATATTTGTTAAGAAATGAGAAAGGCTTTAAAATAAGTGGACTATAGACAAGGATAAATAGTCTTGTAAACAGTATAAAGCAGCTAGCAGAGATTGACATTTCTTAAAAATTGCTTTATGCACTAGTATAAAATATGATCAAGATTATTTTATAGAGCAAAATAGTTTGTGCTAAGACCGAATGAGTAATTAGAGCCTATAACTTTGGAATATCTCAATTCAGTAGCGCTGGCAACAATTTCTCATTAATTTCTTGTTTCTGTTCAGTTTAAAAGAATGAAGAGTTTGAGTCACTCTACTGTTCTTGAATAAAATGTATTTGCTGGATGTGAATACTGGCTCAAAATTTGCTTATTAAATAACAATATAAGCATTTATCAATAAAAATTGACGGCGGGTTAAATCAGGATGAACCAATATGTCGAAGAAGAAATCCTCATATGGACGAATCATATTCAAAGCGTATGTGGAAATTTTGAAACCGATTTTCATGGACCAAGTCATTTATTTATCGGTGACGTACAGTCTTTTTTATTGGGTGAGACAGAAGTTGCTTTTATTAAAAGCAATGCCAATAAAATTATTCGCAAAGCAGATGCACCTGATCGGGTCAACCATAAATTTTGTTTTTTAATATTACAAAATTCAGGCAGAATGATCGTCAAATATAAAGATGAAACCATTCATTTAAATGAAGGTGATATTGTCTTATTGGATCCAGAAGAAGATATCTCGATGTTTCCACAAGGATTATTCAATCACTTATCTGTTCATCTATCGCGGGAAAAGTTACTTAAGGAAAATATTAGTACTGAATATTTTGGTAAATTAATTACTAAAAATATGAGCGGTTTTTTACTCAAAAATATTCTCAAAAATATGTCGGCAGAAAATATTAAGCTCTGGTATGCCAATGAGGATGGAAATGCTTTTGAAGATGCACTGGTTTCTTTAATTAAGCCCACGATTAATTATAAAAATGCCAATTTGACTGATAATCTTAAAATAAAAGTCGATCGTTTTATTGTCGAAAATTTATCTCATCCCAATTTATCTCCCAAACTCATCGCTGAACATATCGGGGTTTCTCTACGTCATTTATATCGGTTATTTGAGACTGAACAACAGCCCATTCATAAATATATCCAATGTAAAAGATTAGAAAAAATTGAATTTGAATTAAAAGATAAAAAAAATGTGAAAATTTCGATCATGGATATTGCAACACGCTGGGGTTTTATCGACAGTTCTCACTTTTCCAAAACCTTTAAAAAAAATTATGGTATGTCGCCCAAACTTTATAGAGAAAACATTTAGAGTAAAAAATAGTCTTTAAAATTGATTATGTCATTTATTGACCATGATCAAGTCATACTCAGACAAGTATTATTGATGTGAAAGTGCTCCAATCCATGAAGAGAGACTTTTAATGGATCAGTTACATGCAGCATGAATATGATTACATCATTATTGGCGCAGGTTCGGCAGGTTGTGTTGTTGCTACCCGGTTACTCGAAGCGAAAGCAGGAACAGTACTATTACTGGAAGCGGGTGATGACGATAAAAGTATATTGCATACGATACCCGCCACTGTGGTCAAAATTTTTCAACAAAAATCTTGGCCTTATATGACCACCCCACAAAAAAATTGTGATGATCGCCAGATGATCCTTGCACAGGGTAAGGTATTAGGCGGGGGCAGTTCTGTGAATGGCATGATTTATTGCCGTGGTCAGCGTCACGATTATGATTTATGGGCTTCAGAATGGGGCTGTAGTTCATGGGACTATGATCAGGTCCTGCCATTTTTTAAAAAATCTGAAAATAATGAAGTTTTGGCCGATCGTTTCCATGGTCAGCAAGGCTTACTACCCGTCAGTGAAAATCGTTATCGGCATCCATTAACCTTAGCCTGTATTCGTGCCAGTCAGGAAATGGGCATGCAATACGTTAATGATATCAATGGCTGGGATCAAGAAGGTGTCGGTTTTTATCAGACCACCACAAAAAATGGGGAACGTGCAAGCACCTCAAAAACATTTCTAAAGTCGGTTATTGACCATCCTGATCTTGAATTGCTGACCCAGACTCTGGTCCATAAAATTGAAACTCAAGGACAACACGCAAGGGGAGTAAGCTTTAGCCAAAAAGATCAAAAGAAAGTCACGATTCAAGCACGTAAGGAAGTCATTGTCTGTGCGGGTTCAATTGGCAGCCCTAAAGTTTTGCTTCTCTCAGGAATCGGACCGAAACAACATTTAGCAGAGCTTGGCATTCCATGCCTTCAAGACCTACCTGTCGGTGAAAACCTGCATGATCATTTGCATATGTCAGTCAACGCTACGGTGACTACAGAAAATAGCTTATTAGGGGAAGATAAAGGCTTTAAAGCCATTAAACATGGCTTGCAATGGTATTTGACCCGTTCAGGTTTACTGACCAGTAATATTCTTGAAGGTGCCGGCTTTATTGATACACATCAACTCGGCCGCCCAGATGTACAATTCCACTTTTTACCGGTACTCGATAACTTTGATAATACCCCAGGCGAAAAAGCAGTGGCTGCAGAACATGGTTTGACCATTAAAGTCGGACACTTGCAACCCAAAGCGCGTGGCACATTACGTTTAAGAAGTGATAATCCGCAAGATCTTCCGGTGATTGATCCGAATTATCTCGGCCACCCTGATGATATCGCGGCAAACATTCGTGCAGTGCAAGCCGGTTTACGGTTACTACAGCAACCGACCTTAAAAAATATTATTAAAGATGTCATAGAACCTGCAAATATTCAGCCGGATGATGTTGTCGCAATTGATCAATGGATGCGTAAAAATATTAAAACAGTCTATCACCCGGCAGGCACATGCAAAATGGGTAACTCTCATCAAGATTCGGTAGTCAATCAGACGCTTCAGGTTCATGGATTTAATAATTTAAGAGTAATTGACTGTTCAATCTGTCCACAAGTACCCAGTGGCAATACCAATGCCGTGGCCATCATGATTGGCGAACGCGGTGCAGATTTTATTCTAAATTCTCCTGCATAGTCAGCCAAGCTAGACAATAAATATCTCGCTTCAATTTATAAAATAGGAAAAATAATGAGTACGGTACAGATCTTGGAAAATGTTCAAAATTTTATGAATCGTTCACATGGACACTTTATTCATGGAAAAACCGTTCAAAATACGCATGAATCCCGAATAAATATTATTAATCCGGCAACTGAACAGCGTGTTGCCACAATTGCCGATGCTGATCAGGCAACTGTGGATCAGGCAGTGAAGAGCGCACATGATGCATTTGTAAATGCATGGGCCAGCGTATCTCCTTATGAACGTAGTCTAAAGTTAAATAAACTGGCCGATTTGGTTGAGCAGCATAGTGAAGAGTTAGCACAACTGGAAACTTTAACTTCCGGCAAACTGATTATGATTTCTCGACATCTTGAAGTTGCACAAACAGTTATTTTTCTTAGACATTTTGCAAGCTGTGCAACTAAAATTCATGGACAGACCATTCAGCCTTCACTCCCATCAATGCAGGGTGAAAAATATACGGCAGTGACACTCCGTCAACCTGTAGGCGTGGTTGCCGGGATTATTCCTTGGAACTTTTCCTTAATGATTGGTGCATGGAAAATTGGTTCAGCCCTGACCACCGGTTGTACCATTGTAGTGAAGCCGAGTGAATTTACGAGTCTTTCTTTATTACGATTGGCAGAACTGGCACTGAAAGCAGGGATTCCTGCAGGTGTGATCAATGTGGTTACAGGGACCGGAAAAACCGGACAATATTTAATTGATTCGCCTTTAGTAAAAAAAATCTCATTTACCGGTTCAGTACCTACAGGTATCAGTATTGGTAAGCAGGCTATGCACAATGATTTAAAACGTGTGAGTCTTGAGTTAGGCGGGAAAAATGCAGCCGCTATTTTACCAGATGTCAGTATTGATGAAATTTTACCTCTGCTGATTCAATCGACTTTTGTACATCAAGGGCAAGTCTGTGCAGCGCCAGAACGTTTCTTTGTACATCAGTCCAAATATGATGAATTTGTGGAAAAAGCAGCCCAGATTTTAAAACAGCTGAAAATTGGTTCACCTTTAGATGAAAGTGTTGTATTTGGTCCTTTATCTAATCAGCCACATTTTGAAAAGGTAAAACACTATTTAAAAATGGCGCAAGATCAAATTATTACTGGGGGTCATGTTATAGACACTCAAGGCTATTTTGTTGAACCAACATTGGTCAAGGTTGAAAATATTGAGGATCCACTCTTTATTGAAGAGACTTTTGGCCCCATTGTTACCGTCATTCCATTTGAAAATGAAGTGGAATTGATTTCAATGATGAATCATTCTCGTTTTGGTTTATCTGCCAGTATTTGGTCCAATGATTTGTCCAAGGTGTTTCGCCTAATTCCACAAATAGAAGCAGGTTCAATTTGGGTTAATATGCATACCTTCCTGGATCCGGCAGTGCCATTTGGAGGGGTTAAAGCTTCTGGGGTTGGTCGTGAATTTTCTGATGCTTTTATTGATGACTATACCGAACTTAAATCCGTGATGATACGTTATTAAAAGTATCAATTCTTTATAGGGAGACTTTTAAAATAAAGTCTCCTCGACGTAAAAATTCAAATGGAAAACTTTATTTTTAATATAATATAGTTCACGTGAAATAAGTTTAAATTACTTGTTTTATCAGGCAAACTTTTTGTCAAATTATGGGAATAAACAAGCTTACGAATGGGCAACAGTCAAGGACTTTGCCGCTAAAGATCAATTCCAGAGTCTTTTGCGTATGAGTGGTGGAATTTTCCCACTAAACAGAGATTACCACTTACACCTAATAACATATTTTGAGGCCTTGGCATATTGGGAGAGGGCAGCTGATTCATCCTAAAATTCGCATTGTAATGATGTCATGAACAACTTGATCAAGGCCAAAATTTCAAGAAGATTGATAATAAAAAATCTTGTTATTAAGCGCAGTTAGGAATGATTTAAAGCACACATTTACTGAGTCATTGAAGAAGTTAAAAACTGATTTTATAAAAGATAAAGTTGGTTTTTTAATGGCCTTATAGAAAAATAATAAATACTGTGAATATTCATTTATTAAGAGATGTCTTGTTTTTACACTTTTTGTGTCACCTATATACAAGTTTTAGCTGAATGATTGTGATTAGATGATAACAATCAAAAATGAATTAGTTAAGATCGCTAAAAATTTTTTAAAGTAATTTTAATGATTTAAAAAGGACTTACGACATGAAAAAAGCAAGATTACTCAAGGATATATCAAAAATATTAGGACTGAATTTAACCCTGGCAGGGGCGATCTTAGGACTGAGCCAAGCGGTGTATGCACATGGTGATCAAGTCCATTATGTATCACTTTCACAGAATATGGCTGACTTTGGGGCGAAAATTGTCAAAGATGACTTTACCAATAGTTATGTCATTTCCAAAGGCTCATTAACCGTTCGGGCAAAACCCAATTCTGACCAAGTGTTGGTAAATGGAAAATCATTCAAGTTATCTGCACCTTTATTAATGCAAGATGGAAAACCTGTGGTGAGTGATGGTTTTATCAATGAGGTATTCCAATCCGGATTGGACCAAACATTTAAAGTTGAAAAGGTTAATCATCCTTTAAATAGTTTAACTACAGCTGAAATTAACCAAACCTATAAGCTGATTAGCCAATCTAAATATGGCTATAAAAATATGCGTTTTTCAGAACTCACTTTAAAAGCACCCGATAAAGCCAAAGTTTGGGAGTCTTTTCTTCAAAATAAAAAATTTACCGATGCTCGAGTGGCTTCCTTTGTGCTGTTAAAAGGTAACCAAGCCATTGAAGGTGAAGTTGATCTCAGAAAAAATAAAATTATTAAATGGAGTGTGCTTGAAGGTACCCACGGCATGGTTCTGCTGGATAATTTTGAAACCGTACAACGTGTGATTGAAAATAGTCCGGAATACCAGGCAGCATTGAGTAAACGTGGCATTCATGATGTAAAAAAAGTGATTGCCAACCCCTTAACTGTGGGCTATTTCGGTGGCAAAGATGGCCTGGAAAAACAGTTAAATATTTTAAAAGTGGTGTCGTATTTAGATACAGGCGATGGCAACTACTGGGCACATCCAATTGAAAATTTAGTCGCCGTAGTTGATGTAGACAATGAAAAAATTATTAGAATCGAAGAAGGTTCTATTATTCCTGTTCCTATGGCCAATACGCCATATGTCAGTAAAACACCTGTAAAAAGCAATAACAAACCGCTGATTACTTCTGAACCTGAAGGTAAAAATTATAGCATCACTGGTCAAACCATCCATTGGAATAACTGGTGTTTTCATGTGGCTTTAGATTCACGTGTTGGTTTGCAGATTTCTACCGTGACCTACAAGGATAAAGGGGTCAAGCGTAAAGTGATGTACGAAGGAAACTTAGGAGGCATGGTTGTCCCTTACGGAGATCCGGATGTGGGCTGGTACTTCAAGTCTTATCTTGATTCCGGAGAGTATGGCATGGGCACTTTAACCTCATCAATCCGTGTAGGCACAGATGTACCTGACAATGCTGTGGTTTTGGATGCCGTGATTGCAGATTATAAAGGTCAGCCACATACCATTCCGAATGCAATTGCAATATTCGAAAGATATGCAGGACCTGAATACAAACATCAGGAAATCTTTGGTGATCAAAATGCCAGTGAAGAACGCCGTGAACTGGTGGTACGCTGGATCAGTACCGTAGGTAATTACGATTACATGTTTGACTGGGTATTTAACAATAATGGCATTATTGGCATCAATGCCGGTGCGACAGGTATTGAAGCAGTGAAGGGTGTAAAAACACGCACTATGCATGATGCGACTGCTAAAGAAGATACCCGCTTTGGAACCTTGATTGATCATAATATTGTCGGCACCACGCACCAGCACATTTATAACTTCCGTTTAGATATGGATGTCGATGGTGACAACAACAGCTTTCTGGAGTTGGATCCAGTCATTGCTAAAAATACCCGCGGTGGGCCTCGTACCAGTGCAATTGAAGTGAAGGAACGTATTGTCAGCAGTGAAAAAGAAGCTGCCCAGAAGTTTGATCCGTCAACCATACGATTGATTTCAAATACCAATACAGAAAATAAATTGGGTAATCCAGTTTCCTATCAAATAATTCCTTTTGCCGGTGGCACACATCCCATTGCTAAAGGTGCACAATTTGCACCAGATGAATGGTTATTTAAACGCTTAAGTTTCATGGATAAGCAAATCTGGGTTACGAAAAATGATGTAAATGAACGCTATCCTGAAGGTAAGTATTCAAATCGTTCAATTACAGATACCGGTTTAGGCCAGTTTGTAGCCAATAACGATAATATTAATAATAAAGATCTCGTGGTGTGGATGACTACAGGGACGACTCATGTGGCTCGTGCAGAAGAATGGCCAATTATGCCAACAGAGTGGGTATATACCATGCTCAAGCCGTGGAATTTCTTCGATAGCACCCCTACATTGAAGATTGCAGAGGAAGAAAGTCATACCGAACAACATCCAGATTAATAAAAAATTAAGGATCAGTATTTTACTGATCCTTAATTTTTATAAAGAGATAAAAATGATGAAAAAATTAGTAAAAAAATTTGTAGTGCTCTCCACATTGGCATTTTCGGTGATACAAGCCAATGCTCAGGTCACGCTGCCCGAAGATTTGAAGATCAAACCCTATTTAGATGTCACCTATGGCATGTTTTATAGCGATAAAAGTTATAACAATCCAGATGCGGATGAGCAAAATTATTGGCATGAAGTCTATGCAAAATATGGGTTCACAGGCGAGTATCAACTTGCAAATTCAGCCCTGTATGGCAGTTTAATGGGACTGAGTTCTGCTACTTTTGGCGACGGTGATGCAGCTGGTTTTAGCAATGGTAAAGAACGCAGAACATCATTGGAACAGTGGACCTTGGGCTGGAAAAACAGCCAAGCCGAAGATGCGACACTTGATGTAAGTATCGGACGCCAAAATGTTTTAATCGGTGATGGATTTATTGTCGCAGGGGATGCTTTAAATGTCGGGAAGGGCATTGCTGATGGTGAACTCAATCGTGGCGGTGGCTATTATTTAGCTGCGCGCAGGAGCTTTGATTTTACAACCGTAATCGATTTCCAGTTGGCTGAAGGTTTAAATACGCATTGGTACTATTTAGAGTCAGGCAATAAAGCCCAATATCAACCCAAACTCTGGGCAACCGATTGGCAATATACAGCAGGCAAAAATGATTTCGGGGTTACTTATTTGCAGGTTATAGATTTGGACGATCCTCTGCATGAATCTGTACGGGAAGATTTAACCGATATCGCAGTACGTGCGAAAACAAAAATCACTGAACAGTTGGGATTGAACGGGGAATTCGTTTATCAAGAGCAAAAACATGACAATGAAAATGCATGGTATGTCGCAGCCAGCTACAGCTTTGATCAGCTGAAATACCAGCCCACAGTAGGCTACCGTTTTTCTTCCTTCTCGGAAAATTATGATCCTCTGTTCTATGGCAACACTGCTGCAGGTTTTGGAACCTGGTTCCAGGGGGAAGTCGCAGGAAACTATGCAGGACCGTTTAATTCCAATGCCCGCATTCACCAAGTTTCACTACAAGCATCAGTGCAAGAAAACTTGCATTTAGGTGTGTTGGCTTATCAATTTGATACGATTAAAAAAGACCAGGAAAACCTGGATGGCCATGAGATTGATGCATTTGCGGTTTGGTCTCCAAACAAGAATATCAATGTGATTCCATTGGTGGGCTTGTATAAACCGAAAAAAGACATCAATCATTTAGGCACTCAAGTTTTAAATAATGGCAGCAACCTATATGCACAATTAATGCTGCAGTATATTTATTAAAATATAAGTAGATTTTTCTATTTAACTGAAGACTTTAATAATAATTTTATTGTTGAAGTCTTTGGCGTTTCTTTTTTTTAAAGATCATCCCAGATAGATTTTATCTAAACTATTTCTCTATATCTTTAGTTCGGTTGTGGACTAATTATAGAAACAGAATACTGAACTATCGTTAAGCTTTGGTATTTTAAATTTGAAGAATATTAATTTGATTATCAAGGATTTATCAAGGATTTATCAAGGATTTATCATACCACGTAATTTTTTATGAAACTCAGGTTCACAGCAAAAAATTAAGTAATGTTATCTGGGTGGGTTCATCAAGATAAGGAGGATACCCATTACAAATTCCGAGAACTACAGGCAACCTTAGCCCATCATCATCAATGATGAAGAATTAATTTTTAGTTTTAGAAAAATTCCATAAATTTAAAAAGATATGCTCATTTCATGGAAATGCAATATCGAATATAACGACATGCAGATCTGCTATAAATAATTTAAAATAGACCTCTTGCGTTAGTTAAAATTCAAACAGACACAAGCTATATTTTATAAGGTTTTAGCTAATTCAAAAATTAGGTAAAAGCATACTTTCGCAAGAGGCCTAATATATTGATCTGCCACTCAAATAAGAAATTAAGCATATAAAAATTACTCAACCCTTCTTTTACAAATCGCAAGGTACTGTTGAAAAGAATAACGTTTTACAAACGACGCATGTACAGGCCTAAATTTTTAATAGAGAGAGGGCGCTATATCTCCTAATTAGAAGGCATTAAATCGAATATTTTCTTTAATTGTTTGTTTAAATTATTTAATTCATCTTCATCAAAAGCATTCAAAATTCCAGTCAAGGTCACAATACTGATAGTATTGATCTGTTCAACCAGCTGTTTACCTGATTCGGTCAATTTCACCATAGATATGCGTTCATCGTGTTCAGAAGAAAAAACTTCAATAAATCCATCTTCTACTAGACGATAAACTGCCTTTGTGGCAGTGGTTAATTTAATAGTGGATAGGTTTGCAATTTCAGTAATACTGGCTTCCCCTAGCGCATTTGTGCTGAGTATAATTTTGCGTCTTGTATTGTCAATACCTAATTTTTTTATAGACTTTTCAATAAGTTGAGAGTATTTTCCATTCACCTGAGAAATCCAGAAAAAAGGGAAATTTTGCAGGCTTTTTGGTTCATTATTAGGTAGAAATTGGTCTAGTCGATTAATCATAACTTAAAAACAAAAGTTGAAAATATAAAGTTCTATTATACAAAATTTTTAAATGTTTTTCTTTAATATAATATTGAAATAATAATTGACAATTACATTACTTTTTCAGATATTAGAGGTATTGAATAAAAATACATGGAAAAGTAAATGAATATTGTGGCGCAAAAACTCAGTTTGGGATTTGGAGCGCTGAAAGTGATGATTAAAGATTCCATAAATATTCAGGGCTTTAAAACACTTTCAGGTAGTCATGCTTTTGACGATAGTCAACCTGCAGAAAAAAATGCAGTCATTATTGACAATATTTTAAAATCCGATTGCGAAATCACCGGCAAAACAAATTTACATGAATTGGCTTTCGGAATTACCGGTATTAATAAAAACTTTGGAACGCCATTAAATCCCAAATATCCAAAATTAATTCCGGGTGGCTCATCTAGCGGTTCTGCAGCAGCAATTGCTGCACATTTAGCCGATTTCAGCATAGGAACGGATACCGGTGGTTCAGTTCGTATGCCAGCAGCATGTTGTGGTGTATTCGGGCTAAAGCCTACTTTTGGACGTGTCAGTCATGAGGGCGTTTGCCCAGAACAAAGTTCTTTGGACTGTGTGGGTCCTTTTGCAAATTCTGTTGAAATGATTGCAATAGCAATGCAGATTATTGATCCGACATTTAAACCCGCTCCATTATTAGAAGTTGCCCCAAAACTCGCATGTTTAGATGTACCGGCGGAAAGTGCAGTTTGGCAGACCATTCACCACTTTTTAGACACATCAAATTTAGCCACAGATAAAGTTCACCTTGAAAATTTTGAAGCTGCATATGATGCCGGTATGCAAATTATCAATTATGAAAATTGGCAGGCATATGGTCATCTAACTACTACCGGTAAAGTCGGTCAGGATGTGAATGAGCGTTTATTAAAAGCAGCCCATACTACTTTTGCTCAGGTGGAGAATGCAGAAAAAATCCGCAGTGCTTTAACCAAAGACATTGATCAGCTTCTTGAACACTATGATGCGCTGATATTGCCGACGTTACCCAGCTTACCGCCACACGTTGCCGATGCAGAAAATACAGTGGCTTTTTTAAATTTAACCGCATTTGTACGTCCTTTTAATTTATCTGGTCATCCAGCAATTTCTATCCCCTTAGAAACAGTGGATGGCTTGCCAGTCGGTCTTCAAATTGTCACTAAACGTCATTCAGATGAACAGCTCTGTGCAATTAGTCAATTTATTGTGAATGCGGCAGAACATACTAAAAAAGGAGTTAAATCATGAATGATTTATCGACACAAGAATATGCAAATGAAATCAGTGAAATAACCCCATTACAGAGCTTATGCCAAGAAATACGTGAACGGGCATGTACCGGAGAATTCGATAGTCAAGCTTTTGTCAGTCAAGACATTATTTTGAAATTGAAAAAAATCGGGGTATATCGTGCCTTGGTTCCAAAACGCTTTGGTGGCAATGAAGTCAGTCCACGTCAGTTTTGTGAATTAATTGAAACTCTTTCCAAGGCAGATGGTTCGGTGGGATGGGTGGCAAGTTTTGGCATGAGCCCGGCTTATCTAGGCAGTTTACCTGAAGAAACGCTGAACGAGCTTTATAAAAACGGCCCAGACATTGTATTTGCAGGAGGAATTTTTCCACCTCAACCCGCAGAGATTGTTGATGATGCGGTGCTGGTTAAAGGGCGCTGGAAATTTTCTAGCGGTTGTATGGGGGCAGACGTGGTTGGCGTCGGGATTGCACCGCGTAAAGATAATGAAGCTCAAGGGCTACCCCGGATGGCTGTGTTACCCGCAAGCAAAGCCAAGATCGAAATGACTTGGGATACGGTTGGCCTAAAAGGAACCGGAAGTCATGATTTATTAGTCGATAACGTACTGGTCGATAAAAAATGGACATTTGTCCGAGGTGAGCCTTCTAAGCTCACTGAACCCTTCTTTAAATATCCATCTTTATCACTTGCAACCCAGGTTTTAACTGTTGTGGGAATTGGTGTGGCGGGTGCTGCTTTAGAAGAATTTAAGCAACTGGCCCCAGGTAAGGCATCCATCACGGGCGGTGCCGAAATTGCCAACAGGCCTGTAACGCAATATGAATACGCACAAACTGAAGCCGATTATCTGGCGGCAAAAAATTGGTTCTATCACACCATGGATGTGGTGTGGAACGAGATATTAGCCGGTCGAAAACCCACTCCGAATTTAATTAGTGATATGCGATTGGCATGTACACACGCTGCCCGAGTTTCAGCACGTGTTGCAAGAAAAATGCAGATGCTTGCTGGAATGACTGCAATTTATACTAACCATCCATTTAGTCGCTATGTTAATGACACTAATGTGGTCACACAACATGCATTTATGGGTGATACAACTTTACAGAATGCGGGTGCCGTGAGCTTTGGCTTAAATCCAACACCGGGTTATTTATAAATTTTAAATCAATGTAGAAGGAATATGACAATGGAAACTAAAAAATCTTTACGTGTGTTGTTCTGTATGGGTATTAACCAAAACTTTTTTGATGCGGAGCCCGCGGAAGCAAAAGCGGTTTGGGCCGCTTTTGGTGAAATGTGGAATGGCATTCATGATTTACCGGATGTACATGTTTACGGCAATTTAGATGATGACCAAAGTATGGTTGGTCCAAGTTCAGGTTGGCCATGGACCACCTATTTACTGGCAGATGTTCCAAATATTGAAACTGTTCATGCGGCGTGTAATTTATTCCGCACCACAGTAGTGGGTGAAGGTCCATTTAAGCTTTGGAAATATTGCAAAGTTGAAGCACGTGTTGGTCGGGAACTTATTATTCAACGTTAATTGAAATGAATGAAGAGAGATCAATATGAATGGCAAAATGGATTTGACCTTAATTTTAAATCGTTTAGCAGCGCTTGAAGCCCAGCAATCCATTCGTAACTGCATTAACCGCTATATGGAAATTTGTGATGCTTTAGATGCCACTACAGATTTAAATCAATTAATGGACCTATTTGACCCTGACAGTATTTGGGAAGGCATTGGTAAAAAATATGCCAAGTCATTTGGACGATATGAATCGTGGCAGTCAATTTATGACATGTTCAAAACCTATACCCAGAAAGAATCCCATTTTGTCATGAATGCCCATTTTGTCAGTTCAGAACAAATACAGGTCAACCAAAGCGAAGCATTGGGCACATGGTTGATGCTTCAGACCTCAACTTTTCGCAGCGGTCTAAGCCACTTAAATGCAGCCAAGTTAACTGTGAAATTTAAGCAGCAAAGTGACGCAACCTGGAAGATTAAGCATTTCCAAACTGAAAACATATTCAGTCGCCCCGTAGATACCTGGAATAGTACAGCGGAATTACCTGTACCCCCAAGCAAATTGATGAGTTAGGGAAAAGCCCAAGTACAGCGCATTTAAAAAGGATGAAAGAAATGAACAGTATTATCCCATTACAGAATATAGAAACAGATTACAACGAACTGGTGCAAAGTGACCGAGTACATACCTCACTGTACAAAGATGCACAGATTTTTGAAGATGAAATGGAAAAAATCTTTTATAGCACCTGGGTCTGGGTTGCACATGCCAGTGAAATTCCAGATGCTGGATGCTATAAAACCATCAATATCGGAAAACAGCCTGTGGTTGCGGTACGTGATCGCAAGAAGAAAGTACATGTCCTGTTGAACCGTTGCCGTCACCGTGCTGCAACCGTGTGTGAACACAAAAAAGGGAAGACCAACAGCTTTGTCTGTCCATACCATGGTTGGAGTTATGCCTTAGACGGTTCATTACGCGGCGTGCCATCACCAGAAAGTTATGGCGAATGTTTAGAAAAGTCTGAATTTCCAATGATCAGTCTGCGCGTTGAAGAATACAACGGCATGATTTTCGCAACCTTCAAAGATGACATCCAGCCCCTAGAAGAATTTTTAGGACCTGCCAAAAAATGGATAGACCTGTTCATGAAACAGGGTGCTGGTTACCCAATCAAGGTCTTGGGCGAACATCGCTTCACATTCCCGGGTAACTGGAAGATTCAACTGGAAAATACGACGGATGCCTATCACTTTCCATTGGTGCATAAATCATTCCTCAGTTCAGTCGATGAAAAAACCGAAGAGCTATTCAATTTTGAAAACCAGCCCGGCTATGTAGAAGACTTGGGCAATGGTCACAGTGTTATGGTGATGATTCCTGAACTGATTGATCTGGAAGAAGAATTGATGGAACGTCCAATTCAGGAACGTTTTGAAGATTTGGCACAGGCACTACGTGATGAAGGTCATGCAGAACTGGAAGTACGACGCATTGTCCGTGCTGTAGGGGGTTCGGGCTTCAATTTAAATTTATTCCCCAATATCGCCTGTTCAATGGCATTTTTCCGGGTGATGCAGCCAATTTCGGTAGAAAAAACAGAAATTCACCACTCGGTGATTACCATGGATGGCGGTCCACAAATTGCCAATCAATATCGTTTGCGACTCCATGAGCATTTCCAAGGTCCATTTGGTTTTGGAACACCCGATGATGCAGAAGCATGGGAACGTGTACAACATGGCGCAAATGCAGGGAATGACCTGTGGATCATGTTAAACCGTGGCTTGCCGGGTGAAGTAAAAACAGAAGATGGTTTAAAGAGTGATGTCAGTGCTGAAACCGGTATGCGCAGTGCCTATCAGCAGTGGAAAAAGATGATGACGGCTTAAGGAGCACGCAATGAATATTAATTTAAATTTATTGAATGAAGTAACCGCTTTTATTTGGGCCGAAGCTGACATGCTGGATCACTCGGAATATCAGGAATGGTTAAGTTTGTGGAATAAAGAAGGCAAATACATCATTCCGATTGATCCTGCACTCACCGATTATGAAAATCATTTGAACTATGCCTATGACGATCACCACATGCGTGAGCTACGGGTAAAGCGTTTGGAAAATGGTGAAGCGATTTCCACATCGCCAAAGGCAAATACAGTACGCAGTATTTCCCGTGTACGTGTCATTCAAGATCAAGACAACGAAATTATTTTACGTTGTGCACAGAATTTACGTGAATTCCGTAAGGAAAACTTGCGTCATTACACGGCAGACGTGACCTATCATTTGGTTCGTGAGGATCAAGGTCATTTCAAGATTCACCGTAAAGTCATTAATTTAGTTAACTCTACCGATACCTTGGCGGGTATCAGTTATATTCTCTAGGAGCACGTCGATGTCACAGGTTGTTTTGGTTACAGGCGCAGCTTCTGGTCTAGGTAATGTTATTGCAGAATTTTTTGCAGCACAGGGCGACCATGTCATTCTGACTGCAAGTACTTTGGAAAAAGCTGAATCGGCTAAAAACCAGAGTTCAAATGCACAAAATATGCATCCCTTGAAACTCGATATTTCAGTAGAAAGCGATTTTCACGATGCCGTTCAATGGATTGAACAGAAGTTTTCGAAACTGGATGTTTTAATCAACAACGCGACAGTCACTAAAGCAACCCCTGTTTTAGAAATTACCGCCTCTGATTTTGACTGGGTTACCCAGGTCAATCAGCGGGGGACCTTCCAATCCTGTCAAATTATTGGGCAGTACATGGCAGCAAAAGGCTACGGCCGAATTATTAATCTGGCATCGCTTGCAGGCCAAAACGGCGGTACAGCAACGGGTGCGCATTATGCTGCGAGTAAAGGCGCGATTGTGACCCTCACTAAAATTTTTGCGAAAGAATTTGCAGCTAAAGGGATCACTGTCAATGCAGTAGCTCCTGGACCGATGGAATCTCCAATTGTGCATAGCGTTGTTTCAGATGAAAAAATGGAACAATTTATTCAGAACATTCCAGTGAAGGCATTGGGCAGTATGGAATTTATTGCTGAAACCTGCGTACTACTTGCAAGCCGGAATGCGGCATTTGTCACGGGCGCAACCTGGGATATTAACGGCGGATTGTTCATGCGTTAAGTCTTTGACTTAATGCATTTCAAGGGGGATAAAATGACAGCGCTTTATAATGTTATCGTTAAAAACAGACATATTGAAGGTGAAAATGTGGCGGTGATGGAATTTGAATCTGCCAGTTCATCACCTTTGCCAAAAGTAGAGGCCGGTGCACATATTGATGTATACCTGCCGAACGGCATGATTCGCCAATATTCTTTGTGTCAAAATCCACAACATCAAGGTGTTTTCAGGCTTGGAATTTTAAAAGATCCAGACTCACGTGGGGGGTCTGAGTCAGCATTTAACGATCTTCAAAATGGAATGCAAATTGTGGTCAGCGAACCGCGTAATCTATTTCCACTGGAGAAGGCTCAACATAGCGTATTGATTGGCGGTGGAATTGGGATTACTCCTTTAATCACCATGGCATACCAGCTTTTAAGCGAAGGTGCATCATTTGAATTGCACTACTGTGGCAGTCATCCGCAGCGCTGTGCTTTTGTAGATGAAATCAGGAATGGAGCACTGGCAGCCTTTACTCAATTCCATTTTAAATCTGAAGGCGCGAATCATCGTGAATTTTTTGAAAGTGCGATTCAGCATATAGATAAACACAGCCATATTTATACCTGCGGTCCAAACGGATTTATGGACTGGGTCATTAATCTGGCACAAACACAAAATTTTCCAGAAAATCATATTCATAAAGAATATTTTCAAGTTGAAGTGGAAACTTCAGGGGCTGCATTTGAAGTCGTCGCTCAACAGAGCGGTAAAATTATTATGGTGGATGCCGAAGAAACCATTTTACAAGCGTTGGCGCGTGAAGGCATTGAAATAGAAATGTCTTGTGAGCAAGGGGTCTGCGGTACATGTATGTGTGATGTAATTGAAGGTGAGCCTGATCATCGCGATGTGTATTTTACAGATGAAGAAAAAGCCAGTAATGAACAAATTTTAGTGTGTTGTTCTCGTTCTAAATCAGCACGATTGGTACTTGATATTTAAGCCATTGAGTAAAAAATTTCGGCATTGAGGACAAAAAATTCAGGAGAGAATTATGAACACATTACAAGCATTAGATGAAATAAAAATAGATCCTATACAATTTAGACGTGCTTTAGGAAATTTTGCCACAGGTGTGACCATTATTACTGCGCAAAATGAACAAGGTGAAAAAGTAGGGGTTACGGCAAATAGTTTTAACTCGGTCTCTTTAGATCCACCCTTGATCTTGTGGAGCATTGATAAAAAATCTTCAAGTTTCCCCATATTTCAGCAGGCTACTCATTTTGCGGTTAACGTCTTGTCAGGTTCACAAATTGAACTGTCAAATAAATTTTCAAGACGCAATATCGATAAATATGAAGGCACCAGTTATCAAACCGGTGCGGGACGAGTTCCCGTACTAGAGCACTGTTCTGCAGTTTTTGAATGCGAAAATCATCAAATTATTGAAGGGGGTGATCACTGGATTATTATCGGTAAGGTGGTTAATTTTCACGATCAGGGACGTAGTCCATTGGTTTACCACCAAGGTGCATATTCAGGGGTCATTCCACATCCATTGTTACAAGTGAAAGATGCAACGGTTGAAACGGAAGTTTTAGATAAAATTCATCAAGACCATTTGCATAGTAATGTCTGTTATTTAATGAGCCGTGCCTTTAAATTTTATCAGACTGATTATATTCCTAAACAATTGGTTTCTGGTTTCCGCACCAGTGAAGCACGGTTATTACTGGTGTTAGGCAGTGGAACAGCATCGAATAAATCAGATTTGCCACGTGATATTGCCATGCCGATGCATGAAGTTGAACAGGCTGCTGCAAATCTACAAAAAGATGGTCTTTTAATTGAAGATGTTGATTTTTATAAATTGACGGAAAAAGGTAAAAAAACCGCCCATTATTTATTTGATATTGCAGATAGCCATCAAAATGAAGTTTTTGAAAAATATCCTGAAACTGAAAAGGATATTTTTATTAAAATTTTAAAAGACATTGCGGGTATTTCTTAAGGCACTCATGATAAATAAGCTGAGTCTTATTTGTCATTTTTATATTTATTCAATCCACAAAGAACATGCAGCTGATATGAATTTGGCAACAAAGGTAAGATGAGCTAGCATGTTTATTTTAGGAGTAGAGGGTTTCCCCGAGACTTCATAATACAGCATTGATAATCACGTTAAAAATTAGTCACCATAAAGAAGGTGTTTATGTAATTTCATAATATATATTTATATTAAAGATTGATGATTCAATGGCTCGATAACTTTGTTATTTATTGAAATTGACCAGTTATTAAAATAAATCCAGATTATACGGTTTAATAAAAGGCTGACTTTAGAGGTTAGCCTTTTTATTTGGGTAAATAATTTTTAAAAATAACGGCTAATTGATATTATTTTAAATAAAATTTAATCAATAAAATAACTATCCATGACTAAATTTCGAGTAATAGCAATGAATTACTTATTCTATTAATGCAGCCCATCAATTTAGGTATGTAATTATACTTAACAAGTAATGGAAAATTACATATAAAAAAACAATAATCAGGCACAGGAATTAGATTTAGATAGCCATATATGACTGATTGTTGTTTTTTTAATTAAAAAATCAGATAGCTAAAATTTATACATATCTAATTGTTAAATGCAAAAAATGAAATTCTTTCACATCAGACCGCTAGGTATTACAAGCTGACCTATTTTAATTATAGTGCGATGAAATACAGCGTAGCAGAGTGAAATTAATGTTTTAGCCAATATACATTTTAGGAAAAGAATTCTATGCGAGATTTTAGCCATTCCAAGCATTTTAAAAAAATCACATTATCAATGTGTATGGGGTTGGGTTGTTTAAATACTGCTTATGCAGATTTTATTCAAGATAGTCAAACGTCAATTTATTTAAGAAATTTTTTTATTGAACGAGATTTTTCTGATGTTCCGAATAAGGATATTGGAAGTTGGTCACAAGCTGTAACTGGACGTTTTGAATCAGGTTATACCGATACACCGGTACAGATTGGTTTAGATGCCGGGATTCAATATGCGGTACGCTTAAATGACCATAATGCTGAACGTTCAGATACTATATTGCCCTACAATACGGCTAAAAATCAACAAGAAAGAGATTATTTAAAAACGGGGGCAACCTTAAAATTAAAATATCAACAATCTGAATTAAAGTTAGGTGAGTTATATCCTAGGACTCCCCTTGCTTTTATTGATGATTCACGCCAGTTACTTACGACTTATGCCGGTGCATTATTTGAGACTAAAGCGATCGAAAACCTTAAATTGTCCGCGGGTCGTATTACTCATATTAATTCACGAGAAAATGACAGCTTTGAAAAATTAAGCCTTTTTGCTGTAGGTGCACCTCGTTATGAAAGTGACGGGCTGAATTTCATAGGTTTGGATTACAATTTTAATCCGAAAGTATTCGGTTCTTACTGGTTCGGACAACTTGAAGATATTTATCAGCAGCATTATGTCAATGCCGCCTACAGTACTCAAGTTGGCCCGAATAAAATCAAGGTGGATGGGCGTTATTTTAATAACAAAGAAGATGGCGATGCATTCTACGGAAAAATAGATAGTCAAACTTATGGACTACAAACAGCCGTTCTAAATGGTGCTCATACATTTGTAGCCGGTATTCAGCAAAATAAAGGTGACAATGTTTTTCCAACTTTAGCCGGTTATGCGCCACAACCATATTTGCATACTTGGTCAACACTGGGCTTTATTAAGCCTGAAGAATTTACCTGGCATATTTTATATAGCCATGATTTTAAAGAGTATGGATTCCCTGGCCTGAAAATGACATTGCGATATCTAGATGGTAGCAATATTAAGCGCGTCAACTTGAAAGACAATGCCGAATCTGAAGCAAACTTTATCCTAAGTTATCTCGTTCCAGAAGGTAATTTCAAAGGCCTGGGGGTTGAATGGCGTCATATCCGTACTGATACAAAATATGGTGCTGGATATACCCCAGGTGCAGATTTTGTCGAAAACCGATTGATCACGACTTATACCTACAAGTTTTAAGAATTGCACTATCTCGACTTCATATTTTGATAAAGATATTTCAAGTTAATAAATATTGTTCAGTATTTTAAATACTTACTGATAAATTACAAATCAGTGAATTATATTTCATTATTAACAGGAAAATTACATATCTTTATGCTATAAAAATAAGAAGTCGTGAGACTTTTTTATGAAAAAGGATATTTAAATGGAAATTAAAAAAATTGGATTTGTGGCAGCACTTACTTCTTGTGTAGGGCTTGCACATGCGGAAATTAAAATTGGTGTCGTAACATCTTCGACCGGTCCAGTTGCCATGGTGGGTATTCCGCAAAAAAATACAGTTTCACTATTACCTAAAACCATTGCGGGAGAAAAAGTCACTTATATCTCTCTGGATGATGGAAGTGATCCGACAGCCAGTGTTAAAGCAATCAATAAACTGATTAAAGAAAATAATGTCG
>NZ_JAZQPV010000074.1:0-3138 GCF_045628685.1 Acinetobacter sp. | reverse complement strand
TACCCAGGAGTCGGACTGGCGCGGGAAGGAACAGATAATCTTGTGTACTGCACCGGTTTTGAGCAGCTTGGCCAACCCATAGTCGCCATTACCTGCATTGTTATTAACAATCACCAGGTCTTTTACACCCAGTTCGATCAGGCCATCAATCAGTTCAGCCGGTTGTCCTGCAGTACCGAAACCGCCGATCATGATCGTGGCACCATCTTTAATCTGGGAGAGCGCTTCAGTCAGTGAAGCCGCGCTTTTATCAATCATTTTTAACCTTCAGTTTAAAGTTTTAAATTGCTATTGATAAAAAATTTATGCGCTCAATATTTTTATCAATAGCAATTAAAAAATATGTGAGGCAAGTAAACTTACCTCACAATTTATACGCTTAAGCGCTTACGCGACGACGTTCAACTTGAGTTGATGGTGCAGCAGCTTGTTCTTTTACCAGTTCAACATTGAACTGGATGTGCTTGAATGCCTTGTCCAGACCGCGACCTTGGACTTCCGCTTCGTCTGTTACATCTACAGCAGTTGCCACCAGACCATCACGTGTTGCAAAAGCAAAGTCATCCCACAGGTACTTATCACCTTCGATATTGAATTGCGTAGTCAACTTGCGGTAACCCGGTGCCGAGACAAAGTAATGCACATGCGAAGGACGGTTACCGTGACGGCCCAATTTGTTCAAGACGAACTGGGTTGTTCCTTCTGGCGGACAGCCATAGCCAACTGGCATGGTGGTTAAGGCCGTATATTGACCATCTGCATTCGTTAAAATGGTACGGCGCAAGTTAAAGTCAGACTGTGACTTGTCAAAGAAAGAGTAATTACCCAGGCTGTTGGCATGCCAGACTTCAACTTTCGCCCCTTCAATAATGTTGCCTTGGGTATCAGTGACCGTACCGTCAATGATCAAGGTATCGACTTTGTCCGATTCCGAACCATCGTCCATACGGGCAAAGCCGACCGATTCTGGTGCACCTGCCACATAGAGCGGTCCTTCAATAGTACGTGGCGTACCACCAGTAATCCCGGCTTTGGCATCGGCTTCATCTGCACGTAAATCTAAGTAGTGCTCCAGACCCAAACCTGCAGCCAATAAACCCAATTCATTGGCCTGGCCTGCATCAGTCAGGTATTCCAGACCTTTCCATACTTCAGACTGGCTCAAGTCGAGGTCTTCAATCGCCTGAAAAAGATCTCCCAATAGACGCACGATCACTTGTTGAACACGAGCATCAACTGGACCTTGAGCGGTATCGACATTCACTTTTTTTACTAATGCATCAATTTCTTGGCGGTTCATACTATTTCTCCTTAAGTATGTTTTTTTTTGTGGTTGGCTTCACTGCTCTCGCAAGTTCCATTGCTCACCACATTGTTAAAATTTCAATCTTCAGTCTATCTAAAATCAATGATCATCTTCACGAATTGAAGAGGGATGACGGTTCAGCGGCATGACTTCAATATTCATATACGGATAGAGCGGAAGACCTTGCAAAATGTTGTGCAGTTCTTCGTTGCTCTCGACATCAAAAATACTGATGTTTGAGTACTGACCGCTGATGCGCCAGATATGACGCCATTTGCCCTGACGCTGCAAATCATGCGAATAGGCTTTTTCAACGGCTTTAATTTCGTTGGCTTTATCGTTCGGCATATCCAGCGGAATATTTACATCCATGCGCACGTGGAAAAGCATGTCTAACTCCTTCAATTACTGACGACGCAAGTTGTCAATTTTGTCTAAATCGAGTTCGATACCTAAACCGGGCACTGTAGGCAGAACCAATGCATAGTCTTGATATTGAAGTGGTGTTTTTAAAATTTCTTCAGTCAGTAGCAATGGTCCAAATAACTCTGTGCCGTAGGCCAGGCTTTCGAAAGTCGAGAAGACATGTGCTGAAGCCATGGTTCCGACCGGACCTTCAAGCATGGTGCCGCCATACAGGTCAATACCGGCAAGTTTGGCAATTTTCCCCACTTCGCAACCTTCAATCAGGCCACCGGACTGGGCAATTTTTACTGCAAATACCGAGGCACCGTTGTGTCGTGCAATCTGGTAGGCGCTTTGTGGGCCATTTAACGATTCATCCGCCATAATGGCAATATCAAAACGACGGGTTAAACGCTGCATGGCATCCAGGTTTTCAATTGCACAGGGCTGTTCAATCAGGTCGACACCGCCATCTTGTAACAACTGAATACCTTTAACCGCTTCAAGTTCTGACCAGGCGCGGTTGACATCGACCCGAATTGAGATGTCTGTACCTAATGCCTTCTTGATTGCCAGAACATGGGCAACATCGTCCTCGACAGCACGTGAACCAATTTTGAGCTTGAACACGTTATGGCGTTTCAACTCAATCATCTTTTTCGCTTCGGCGATATCTTTTTCAGTATCCCCTGAAGCCAGCACCCAAAGTACCGGCACGCGATCACGCAGACGGCCACCCAAAATTTCGCTTAACGGCAAACCGAGGCGCTGCGCCTGGATGTCCAGAAGTGCGGTTTGAATGGCACACTTGGCAAAACGGTTGCCATTGATATTGCGTTTCAGGATCTGAATGGTTTGAGCCACATTCAGGCCGGAAAGTGATTTCATTAAAGGGGCAAAATAAGTTTCAATATTGGTTTTAACGCTTTCTGGACTTTCATCGCCATAGCCCAGACCACCAATCGTGGTCGCTTCGCCCCAGCCAGTGAAACCATCGTCGGTGGTGACTTTGACCAGAACCAGGGTTTGGGTCTGCATCGTCGCGACCGCCATCTTGTGTGGACGGATGGTGGGGATTTCGACAAGCAATGTTTCTATGGTTTTATACATCTTCATTTTTCTTAAGAAGTAAGCTATTTATATACCCTAAAACAATATAATATCTTTAGAAAGGTTGATTTTAGTATTTTAAAATACTTAAAAGGTATATTAATGGAATTAAGGTATCTCAGATATTTCGTCACTGTGGTTGAAGAGCAAAGTATTACCCGTGCTGCAGAAAAATTGGGGATGGCACAACCGCCCTTAAGTCGTCAAATTCAGAAGTTAGAAGAAGAATTGGGGATTGCCTTATTTGAAAGGGGTTCTAGACCCGTCAAAACTACTGAGGCTGGATTGTTTTTTTATCAGCATGCAGTTCAAATTTT
>NZ_JAZQPV010000073.1:0-2823 GCF_045628685.1 Acinetobacter sp. | reverse complement strand
TGAAAAAGGCGAAACTCCTTCGCCAAGTAAAATTGAACGTGCCCTGCGAGATGTTGGGTTTTCACGATCACAAGCCAAGGCATTCATGTCCAAAGGCTATGGTGCGATTGATTCTAAGCGAGAAGCTGAGAGTCAGGATGAAGCACTGCAATCACTGAAAGACTTAACCGCATTTTTAAAAGGGTAAAATTATCATGGCTATTGATGAAAAAGATATTGGCGAAGTTGCCAAAGAGTTAAAGGGTGCATTTGAAGATTTTAAAAAATCAAATGATAAAGAACTTGAATCGATTAAAGCTGAAAAAAATAAGCTTGAAGAAAAAACCAACCAATTAAATGAAAAATTGGGTGAAATCGACAAGCTTAAAGCTGATCTTGAAAAAGAGATTAAAGAATTTAAGCGCCCAGGTGGCACCAAAGGCACTGAAGTTTCAGCACATAAAAAAGCATTTGGTCAGATGTTGCGTAAAGGTATTGAAGACGGTCTCGGTGATTTGCAACAAAAAGCAATTCAGGTGGCTGTCGACGGTGATGGCGGTTATGCAGCTCCAGAAGATTTAGACACAACACTGCTTGAATTGCTACGTGATGAAAGCCCGATGCGTGAAGTCTGCGGATCAATTGTGATTGGTGCATCAGGCTATAAAAAATTAGTCAATATTGGTGGTGCCGGTTCTGGTTGGGTTGGTGAAACAGATGCTCGACCTGCAACAGGCACACCAACGATTGCCCAATTAACCGCGTTTATGGGTGAGATCTATTCAAACCCACAAGCGACACAACAATCATTGGATGATATTCACTTTGATGTTGAAGGCTGGCTTGCAGGTGAAGTTTCGCGTGAATTTGCTGAAAAAGAAGGCAGTGCTTTCTTGCTTGGTGATGGTGTCAACAAACCGAAAGGTATTTTGGCTTATGCGCGAGCAGTAACGGCAGACAAAACACGTGCATTTGGGACATTGCAAAACTTGAAATCAGGTATTGCGGGTGGTTTTACTGGCGACAATATTATTGACCTGATTTATTCACTTAAAAAAGGCTATCGTAAAAACGCAGTATTCATGATGAATACCCTGTCTCTTGCCAAAGTTCGCAAACTAAAAGACAGTGAAGGTAATTACTTGTGGCAACCAGGCTTACAACTAGACCAACCTTCAACATTATTGGCACACGGTATTGCTGAAAATGAAGATATGCCGGATGTAGCTGCTGATGCTAATGCAATTATGTTTGGTGACTTCAAACGTGGCTATGCAATTGTTGACCGCTTCGGAACTCGTGTTCTACGCGACCCGTACACCAACAAGCCAAACGTAGGTTTTTATACAACCAAACGTGTCGGCGGTATGTTGTTAGACTCTAACGCGATTAAAGTTCTAACTTTATCGCTTTAACTCTAACCCGTATTTAAATATAAGGCCTCCATGATGTGGGGGTCTTATTTTTTGGAGCAGTAGAAATGCCACCACTTATTGATGTGAAAGAAACTTTTAAAGTTGCTGTAGATAATGGGAATCGGGTTATTGAAATTGAGCCTGGTGAACATGATGTTGATGATCGAATTGCAGAAATTGCTGTAAATCAATTAGAAGTTGCGGAATTTGTGCAGACGGATAATCCTCCTGAGCCTGAGCCTGAGCCTGAGCCTGAGCCTGAGCCTGAGCCAAAACCAACCAAGCCAAAACCAGTAAAGGGTAAAGCGAATGACACAGTTTCTAACGAAGGAACAAGTCAAACTTAATCTTCGAATTGATCATGATGATGAAGACTCATTAATTGAATCATTGATTGGTGCGGCTTTTGATGCATTTGAGCAATCCACTAACCGAAAGCTTTATGCAGTTGGTTCGCTGATTCCTGAAGATGTCTTGAATGGGATTTATATTTCAGACTCGATTATCCAGGGTGCATACCTTTTAATTGGCCACTGGTATAAAAACCGAGAAACGGTTGGTGTTGGTGCTGAGTTGCCAATGGCTACAGACTGGCTCTGGAAGCGGCATCGGTGGGTGAATGTATGACTTTGCAAGCAGGTGAACTTCGACATCGGGTCGCGATTCAGCAAAAAACCAAGACTTATGATAAATACAACTATGAAACCGAAGCATGGGTTGAATACAAAAAGCTTTGGTCTAAATTGGAGTTTCTGTCTGTAAAAGATTCAATTAACGCCAAGGCTGCCGGATCAGAAACCACAGCGCGACTAAAGCTGCGCAAGCGTGATGATATCAACACAACCATGCGTGTTTTATATGATGGCCAGATATTCCAGATCGTATCGCCACCAAAACCAGACAATGAAAATGGTCGGATATATATGACGTTGGAGTTGTCATTAGTGGAGTAGGCCATGTCAGTAGAATTCAATATTGAAGGCTTGGATGAAGTTCAAGAGAAACTTAAAAGACTGGCTAATCCTCGTTTAATGAAAAATGCTGCAAGGCGATCTGCTCGTAAAGCTATGGCAATTGTACGTGATGCAGCTCGGGCTAACGCCAAAGCAATTGATGATCCAAAAACAGCTGAGAAGATTTGGAAAAATATTACAATTGCTACTGGAAAGACTCGAAACTCGAATGAAGTGGTAATGCGGGTCGGTGTGCGTGGTGGTGCGTCATTCTCCAATCCAAATCCACCTAAAACAAGTGGTGGGGATACGCGGCACTTCAGATGGCTTGAATTTGGCTCTGTGCATAATCCACCAACTCCATTCATGCGCCCAGCACTACAAAGCAACATCCAGGCTGTTACCAATAGCTTTGCTCAGAATTTTAATACTGCGATTGATAAAGAGCTTGCGAAGTTATGAACATTCTACCAGTG
>NZ_JAZQPV010000072.1:0-22185 GCF_045628685.1 Acinetobacter sp. | reverse complement strand
CAGGTTTAATCAGTTGATGAAATACGGTATTCTGATGTGACAAAACCTGAATCCTGATCGTTAAAGTGTTTGTTTGCACTCATATTTTAACTGTTCGGACTCAGGTTTTTTTATTCAAATCAAACTATGGGACAGCAGTGGGCAAAAGCCCTCTTTTTTATTGCCCTAAATTTACAGGCCAACGCCTGTTTACTGACTTACCGGCATTATTATAGTTAATAACTTTGGCATAGTTACCGACTGCAGTTGCATTTTCTGGAATATCTTTTGTTACTACACTGCCTGCCCCAATCGTTACGTTGTTTCCAATATACACATTGTCGATTAAACAGACATTGGGTCCAATATAAACATTGTCACCAATAGTGGCTGCTTGACCGCCGCTATTTGCCCCAATGGTCATGTATTGCGAAAGATTGACGTTGTTACCAATAATCGTAGTTGGATTGACCACTAATGGACCACCATGACCGATATAAAGTCCGTAACCGATTTTTGTGGTGCAATGAATATCAATCCCATATTTTTTCTTTTTATAATAAAAAATTGGATAGGCAAATTTCGCAATAACTGATTTTGATCCAGCCAGACGTAGCCAAAAACTGAAATTAAAGCCACGATTAAAAAAGTAGTTTTTAATCAATGAACTGAATTTCGTGTTGCCACAATATCGATATAAGTCACTTAGAATCAATTGAACTAACATTGCGTCAGACTCGTCAAAAATGCTGTGCCATTTTACTTGATTCAACTGAAGAATGATCTATAGATTAATCTAAGCAATGATCTACTCAAATTGAAAATTATCAATTGTATTTTTTATATACAATTATTTTTGAATGTTAACAATGCTTGCCAGAAAATTGTATACCTTTATAATATTAAACATACAGTAGGTCGTACATGACGCTACAAAGTAGTTGGACGGATCAATGACAGCTCGTTGAGTCTGCAATCTTAGGGTTGAACACGAAATCCCTTAAGGTTGAACAAGAAATCAGCACTAGCCTTCCAACATAAAAGCCCGCAGAAATGCGGGCTTTCTTATTGTTATATCAAAATATTTTTATGATTAAAATCTTAATGAGTTAAGGAGTGCAGTGAAAAGTGGATGCTATTTTGAGTGATTTTTTAACTTTTATCTTTATTCATTTAAAATGAATATCAGCTATAGGATTATAAAAAGTTACATTGCCAAGAAATCTAACATTTCCAAGTCTTCTCTATGAAAGAACATATGCTATAAAAAGATTCATAAAATCAGATAAGGAGGGAAATCCTATGAATGAAATGATTGAGGTGAAGGTAAAGGACCAGTTCAGTAAAATACATGAAGTGTATGCATTACTTCGAGCTATTCCTGAAAATGCTGAGTCGAATAAATTATCAATTTTTCAAAGAATAGAACATATTGTTATCAATGGTGAAATTATTCTGCCGAGTGTTGAGTTGCTTTTTGAGAGTTGCAATTCCGGCAGCATTTATCGCATTGTCGAGTAATGTAAGTATGGTTAAGTGTCTAATTTTTTCAAATCACAAGTACCAGAAATAACAAAACTCACTTACTGGGTGAGTTTTTTAATGAGGCCAATTTTTAGTTTAGTGCTTCGATTTATTTAAATATTTAATTATCAATAATATAAAATAAACAAAGCTCAGCGAAGTGAGCCAAGGGTTAAAAATTATAATAGATTTACTTCGACATCGTATTTATCGAATTCTTGAATAATGCTTTGAATGACTTTAATTCCAATTTCATCATTGCAGCTAAATTTTTCATCCTTAGCATGGGCGCTGTCATAACATTCGATCTGCTGAATTAGCCAATGATTCTCAACTTCTGTTTTATGAATAATGATTCGAACAGGTTGCAGGTTTTCACTGACTTGGCGAGGCAATACACTGGTAATAGCAAGCTGGATATTGGTCAATTCATCTGTAGCACTTAAAAATGTCAGCACCCAATTACCTACTTTTTTTAGGTACATGGGATTATCCGCTGGATGGAATTCTAAATAATATCGAGATGTCATAATGAATTCCCCTGAAATACCTACTATATGGCATTTTTAGAGAATATGCGCCATTGCGCTAAAGTCGTATTCAGAAGATTTTTGAACTTATAATTTACATAGTTTAGTTGTACTGAGCTGAATCTCATTGTTTTATCAAAATAAAAATTTAACGGTATAGTCTAGTTAAGATCTGAAATGAATCATAAAACAGAAAAATCCTCTTAAATTTTATGAAGCATTTAGTCTGTGTAGAGAAAAATTAATTTGTTTTAAATACTGCTTCAACTCACGAGCGGAAATACGACTTTCTTTTAATTGTGTAATCCATTGCATCTGACACGGTTTTAAGCTGGATAAATCTTGGGTTTGTAGAATCCGAGTCGTCAGTTGTTTTGCCATTAAGCCACAGTTTTGTTGTAGAAGATGGATCATCAATTGCTGTGCTTCTTGAAAGTCCAAGACTTCGATAATTTTTTCTATTTGATTTTGTGGTTCTGTTGCCTGAGAAACAGGATTAGCTATGCTTGAAATGGAAGGTCAAAGCGCAGTGGTCTTAATCAGTTCAGCAAACTTCTCTGTATGTGTTGTTGTGATTTGAGTTGGTAGACTGGCTTCAATTCCATCATTCACTAAAGTTGGAGAAACTGTGGTGTGAATTTGTTCAAGAGTAGAACAAGCAATTAAGCCCAGATCGCGCAATTGTTCAAGTAATTTTAGCGGCGCAATACGTTTTTTAAACTGTTCATTAAGGAGATAAAAATCTTCTGTTCCAATGAGGAGTAAAAGTCTACGTTGACGAGCATTCAAATCCATTGAACGCTGCTTTAAACTTTCAATATCTAAGTCTGTTTTGTGATATTGAGACATGCCTTAATTTACGCTCCAAAATAAATTAAGGCAGATTGTATTTAGTCATAATGACAATAGTAGTTAAAAAATATTACAAATCAAAAGATTATAAGGTCACGATCTTTGCATTTTCAATCGCCTTACGTAGATAAGGATCTAGGTCTTCTTGACGAAGCAGCCACTGCATATAATCTGCAGGTAAATCCGTGATGGCAGTACCCCGGTGTTTACCAAAATTGATGCTGCGTGGAATACGTGCATCTTCAGATGCTTGATAGAGTTCTTCAATGCTTTGAATTTTTAGATGATGGATTTCATGCATCAAAATATTTGCGGTTAAAATAATATCCATATCGGCACGATGTGCTTTTTTAATCATATCACGGGCTTTTGCGCTGCCTTTGGTAATCATATAAATGAGCGCGGAAATATTATGTGCTTCAGCATCGGGCCAGACTAAACGTGCAAGGGCAAGGGTGCAAATGGCTTTAATATTTTTGGAATCTACGCCACACTTTTCAAGTGCACGAATATCGTAATCAATGTTATGACCAATAATATAAATGGTTTCGTTTGGAAGGGTGAAAGTCTTATAGTGAGGCTGATCAACTAATTCAGACTCTAAAATATGATGTACCGCCATTGCCGCATAAGAAATGGGTTCATCTACACTATAAAGCTGGTCAAAAATCTGGGTCTTATCGAGGGTCAGTTTACCTTCATTGATTTGAACAGGGGCATACGCAATCTCAATCGGCTGTCCATTTAGTGTATGGGTTTCTGTATCGAGAATAATTGCTTGCATGACCTGGTCCATAACTGTAGCGAAAGTTTGAACAAATTTAACATTTTCAAATACGCTGACACAAACCGAAAACAGTGACTTTTAGCGATTCTTTATCATTTCTGTCCCGAGATGATGTTTAAATCGTCTTGTTTTGATTTCTCACTCGCAGTGAGGCCTTTATATACATATAAAGGCAGCCCATCTTCATGATTCAGTAGTTGCATAGCTTGACTATAATCACGGTAGTTAAATATTACACAGGGCATATAGCCGCGATCTAAAATCGTAAAACGTTGTGGTTTGATGGCGATGTCATGATTGATAAAGATTTATTTGAGTAATCATAAAAATACACTTTGATTTCGGCTTAATTCATTGAATTCACGAATTCTGTCACTATAGATCTGGTAGTTATTTAAACAAGATTTGAGAGATTTTATAAGTGATTATCTGGATTAAATAACAAGATAAATTCAATGAATAAATTTTATTTTTAATACTTGTTAAACTTAATCAAATAGAATTTAAGGATAATAAGATGAATAATCGTATATTTCGCCCAACCGAAATTGTTGGATATTTGTAAATTGAATAAAAATAAAATATTAAGAATCAATGCATTAAATTGTAAGAATAATTATTTAATTTTATTGTGTGTATTTGATTGAAAATTCTCTTGTTCAAAATTAAGAATAAAGGTAATAGTTCTTATCTACATGATACTTAAATCATCACAACAAAAAATGTATAAGGAAATACACATGAAAAAAACATTACTTACGGTGTTAATGAGTAGTTCGGTCATATTTTTATCTGCATGTGGAAGCGACGATAACGATTCGGTCTTCAATGGCCCAAATAATGGAATTCCTGTAAATAATATTAAGAACCCGGTAGTTTCTACGCCCACAGTTTATGACAAAACAGATATGACTAATGTGGCGGGTGAAAGTGTGGTAATGACTTATAACATGTTGGGGGTTAACGGCAAGCAAGTTCAAGCAACTTCCTTGGTATTTACACCGAATACGCCTGCACCTGCAAATGGTTGGCCAATTGTGGTTTGGGCACATGGAACAACAGGCGTAGCAGATCAATGTGCACCAAGTCGAAATCCATTGAATATATATATTCAAGGAATGATTACTCAACTTTTAAATGCAGGTTATGTAGTAGTGGCACCTGATTATGAAGGCTTAGGTGAGCCAAGTGGTAATGAGCTTCATCCTTTCTTAAATTTAAAAAGCGAAGCTTATTCTATTACTGATGCGGTTGTCGCCGCGCGTAATTATTTGGGGGTAAAAGTATCTAATCAATGGATGGCAGTAGGACACTCACAAGGCGGACACGCAGCATTAGGGGCAGCTCAATATGCTTCACGTGCCTCTAACTTGGTTTATAAAGGAACAGTGGCTCTCGCTCCGGCTTCCAATCTTCCTCTTGTTTTGACAGCAGGGGAAAGTGCGGCAGCAAAAGAAACTAATATGACGAAAAAAATTACAGCTTTGGCGTCTTTAGATACATTTACTGCGTTAATTACAGCGGGGCTGCGTAATCCAAATCCTAGTTTGCAATACAGTCAGATTTTTAAATCTCCAACAGATAATATTGCGAAGAATGCAGAAGTAGATTGCTACGATGTGTTGGGACAGAAATTTGGTAAAGGAATGGTTGATTACGCGAATATAAATGGTTCGGTAAATAATTACCCACGTACACAAACGAATTTTATGGGTATTCCAGTGGTTAAAACCTTCTTAGAAAAAGACTCGCAGCCACTTCAGGTTAAAGTTTCAACGCCAGTCATTATTTATCAGGGATCATTGGATCCTACTGTTCCTAAAGAAGTGACCGATATTCTTTATTCTTCAGCCATAAAACAAAACACCAGTATTCGTTATTTGACGGATGAATTAGGTACAACGAAGTGGGACCATGGAGCAGTCTATGCTTTAAATATTTCTAATATTATTACAGATGTAAAATCTTTAATGGCAATTCAATAACTTGATTTGATCTTAATAGCTCATGTTTTTAATTAAACATGAGCTATTTTTATTTAAAACTGAACAAAGTTCATTCTCGATATTTGTAAACTTCATGCTACAATACGCGCCAATCTTAGCACGGCTTAAAAGCCCTAATTTATAGGACCTCGCTAATGTTTGCCAATATCTCGATTTCTGAATTCGACCCGGAATTAGCTAAAGCAATTGATGCTGAAGGTGAGCGCCAAGAAGCGCACATCGAGCTAATCGCTTCTGAAAACTATTGCTCTCCAGCAGTTATGGAAGCTCAAGGCTCAAAACTCACTAATAAATATGCGGAAGGCTACCCTGGTAAACGCTATTATGGCGGTTGCGAATATGTAGACATCATCGAACAATTGGCAATTGACCGTGCTAAAGAACTCTTTGGTGCTGACTATGCTAACGTTCAGCCACATGCTGGTTCACAAGCAAACTCTGCTGTTTACCTAGCGCTTCTTAACCCGGGCGATACAGTATTGGGTATGAGCTTGGCTCACGGTGGTCACTTGACTCACGGTGCAAAAGTTAGCTTCTCTGGTAAAACATATAACGCGATTCAGTACGGCTTAAATGTTGAAACTGGCGAGATCGATTACGAAGAAGTTGAACGTTTGGCTGTAGAACACAAGCCACGCATGATCGTTGCTGGTTTCTCTGCGTACAGCCAAATTGTTGATTGGCAACGTTTCCGTGAAATCGCGGACAAAGTTGGCGCTTACCTGTTTGTTGATATGGCTCACGTTGCAGGTCTTGTTGCTGCGGGTGTTTACCCAAGCCCAGTACAAATTGCTGACGTTACCACTACGACTACTCATAAAACACTTCGTGGCCCACGTTCAGGTTTAATCCTGGCTAAAGCAAACGAAGAGATTGAGAAAAAACTTCAATCTGCAGTATTCCCAGGTAACCAAGGCGGTCCATTGGTTCATGCGATTGCAGCGAAAGCAATCTGCTTTAAAGAAGCAATGGCACCTGAATACAAAGCTTACCAACAACAAGTAGTTGTTAATGCCAAAGCAATGGCTGAAGTATTAATCGCTCGTGGTTATGATGTTGTTTCTGGTGGTACTGAAAATCACTTATTCCTATTGTCTTTAATTAAACAAGACATTACAGGTAAAGAAGCTGATGCTTGGTTAGGTGCTGCTCACATTACTGTGAACAAAAACTCTGTACCAAACGACCCACGTTCTCCGTTCGTGACTTCAGGTATCCGTATTGGTACTCCAGCAGTGACAACTCGTGGTTTTGGTGAGGCAGAAGTACGTGAACTTGCGGGCTGGATCGCTGACATCTTAGATGCTAAAGGCGACGAAGCGGTAATTGCGAAGGTTAAAGAAAAAGTTGCAACTGTTTGCGCTAAATTTCCTGTTTACGCAAAATAAGTGAACCACTTGAGAAAGCCCCCTCAAGGGGGCTTTTTTTATATATGATTAAAAGTCATATTTTTCAAATATCATATTTCTGCTATAACAGAATAATACTCCATAAAAGATATAACTCATTTTGCTATTGCTGTAATGACATCTTTCTTTCAAAGGAATCAGGTAAATGGCTAAACCAACAATTATTATTTCACAACAAGATCTTCAGCGGTTAGAAACCATGCTTGAGCATCAATCTAAACTGAGCCCAACCATGCAACATCTTGAAGATGAGATTGCCCGTGCTGATGTTGTGGCTCCACAAGATGTTCCTGAAAATGTAGTGACTATGAATGCACGTGTGCGTATTACCATTGCACCGGCAAGCGAATCTACGGATATTACCTTGGTTTATCCGCATGATTTCCGCGGTGAAAAAGGCCAAGTCAATGTGCTTGCGCCAGTCGGCGCAGCAATTTTGGGATTGGCAGAAGGACAGGAAATTGAATGGCCGCAGCCTGATGGTCACTTAATGAAAGTAAAGATTGAAAAAGTGTTGTATCAACCAGAACGTGAAGGCGATTATCTATAATTATTTTGCATCAAAAAAGCCCCTAAATCTGGGGCTTTTTTGATGCAAAATTTTGAGTAGAAGTAGTCGACTACTATCATTAAACATATAACTAAATATTCATTCCCCAAATCAAAAAACCAGAAAAACTCAGCATGTATTGTGCTAAACACTGTCAAACGTTTGACAGTGTTTATGGCGTATTAAGAGCAGACTATATTTCAACACTATAATGTTGCAATAAAAATTGAAATATAAGGAATAGCCATGAGCCAAATTCAAATACTACCCTATGATCCAAATTATCAATATCAACATATTCAAGTGAAACCGATTACCGGTCGTATTGGTGCGGAAATAGAAGGTATCAAACTATCTTCAAGGTTAGATCAGGATACAGTCTATGAAATTAACCATGCTTTGGTTAAGTACAAAACGATCTTCTTTAAAAATCAGCAACATTTAACTGATGATGAACAAGAAGGCTTCGCAGCATTATTAGGTAAGCCCTTGAACCACCCAACGGTTCCGGTAAAAAGCGGTACAGCGCATGTACTTGAGCTGGATTCACGGGGTGGCCGAGCAGATACCTGGCATACCGATATTACTTTTATTGAAGATTATCCAAAAGCTTCCATTTTACGCAGCATCGTGGCGCCCGTAGCAGGCGGAGATACAGTTTGGGCAAATACCACATCTGCTTATAACGATTTACCAGAAGAACTCAAAAAATTGGCAGATCGTTTACGTGCAGTGCATAGCAATGATTATGACTATGCCTCTAAAGTCACCACCAATGCCCGAATAGATGCTGAAAAATATCGTGCGCTATTCAATTCAACCGAGTATGAAACCGAACATCCGTTGGTGCGTGTGCATCCTGAAAGTGGTGAAAAGACATTAGTATTGGGGCATTTCTTCAAACGCTTTGTGGGTTATAACGCTCAAGATTCACGTCGCTTATTTGAATTATTCCAAGACTATGCGGTAAATTTGGAAAACATTGTGCGCTGGCGCTGGAGCGTAGGGGATGTCGCAATCTGGGATAACCGTGCAACACAACACCGTGCAATCAACGATTATGGTGATGACCTGCGTGTCGTACGCCGTGTCACCATTGAAGGTGATATTCCCGTTGGTGTGGATGGTCGTCCAAGTGTGAGTTTAAAGAAAGTGGTAAAACAAGACATTTCTAATTTTAGCTTTGAAAATGGTCGAATTATAGAAAAGGCCTCCTAAGGATTCGGTTGCAGGAATGCACTGGGTAAAATCAATAATGATCTCAAATCGAGATATACATAGCGCTAAAAATTGGTTGGTCTAAAGATATGAAGAACCTAGTATTGGGGTACTAGGTTTTTTTTATTTTTAATGAGATCGACAACTTCATATGCTCAGTCGCGCAGACAGATTACAGCAAATTTTCGAACAGGATGCGGTCTTTTCTGGATTCACAGCACAGTCACATCATATGTTAATGCAGCAGGTGAAATATCTAGGTTTTTTACCCCAACAACAGATTTTGCGTTATCAGCAAAAACTAGATGATGTGTATGTATTGTTGTCTGGACGTATGCAGATTGGCTGGTTGCTGAGTGATGGCGAGTTTAAAGTCAGTGATTATGTGAAAATGTATTCGGTATTTAATCTGGCGCCATTTTTACAGCAAAAACCGCTAAATTTTGATTTTTATGCCCTAGAGCAAGTCGAAATTGCCAAGATTTCAGGTCAGGTGTTTTTGCAACAATTACAACAGCAACCACAAGCCATGTTGCAGATCATTCAATTACTGAGTGATCGAATGTATGGCTTGATGGAGAAAAACCGTTATCTACAAACGGCAAGCATCAATCAAAAAATTGCGCGACATTTAATGATTTTAGGAAAGCAGGCAATACCCTTAAGTCAGACACCTTCAACCATTCAATTTAAAATGAGCCAACAGGAATTTGCTGAATTACTGAATATTTCCCGGCAAACCTTAAATAAGCAACTGCAACATTTTATCCATGAACAGATTATCGAGTGGAACTATAGCCAGATTAGTATTATCGATATTCATCGCTTAAAACAAATGAGTCAGTTCTAGGAAATGTTGAGAATTAGCTATCTAGGGATGCCAAGTTTCTACTCACATAATGGATTAATATATCCTTACAGATGCCCAATGGGCAAAAAATCGTACCTCATTGCTGAGGAAAAGTCACAGGCCATGGGCGTAGCGGCACATATAACAAGCTCTTTCTTGAAGCAGTATTATGGATCGCAGTAACAGGCAGTCCATGGGGAGATTTATCTGCCGAATTTGGCAAATGGAATACTGTTTTTAAAAGATATCAGGACTGAGTAAAAGTAGAGTGTTTTAATATATTTTCGCCATAGATCATGAAGATGCTGATATGGAATATGCAATGATTAATGTGAGCAGAACTGCTGTGCAAGTTTAAGGTACACCGTCATAATCAAGGCCACAAAGGGGAACCTATAATCAGTCTATAGGTAAGTCAAGAGATGGAATGACTCCTGAAATTCTGGCTTTGACTGACAGTCTTGAAACCTTGGTTAAATTCCGCTTAATGCCTGGGCAATACTATCATTTAGCTAAGTTAAACCATTATTGCAGATATGAATTTTCAACTATTATGAGCAGATAGGGCATTTTATGCGGATGGGCCGTTAAAAGAGCTCGGTGAGTGAGGTACAAAGGTATTCATTTTGCTAAAAGCTAATCGTGATGTTCAGCGTGGATTTGCTCATTGGAGGGATAAATGGCGGCATCTGATTGAGACTTACTTCTGTAAATTGAAAGAATTCAAATGTATAGCATGCGTAATAACCCAATAGATTCGAGTTTTGCTGCCATGATTTATCGGGGTGTCAGCATAATTAACTTTCGTTAATTCTCAACAGACCCTAGAGAGCGTGCTAAAAAATGGTTAAATAAACTGATTTTTTGGTGAGTGAATTCTGTGTAAAAGTTCTGGCAATAAAAAAGGCAAAGTAAAACTTTGCCTTTTTTTGATCTGTACCGCTCTTAGTGGTGGTGACCACCCGCGCCGTGTACATGACCGTGTTCTAATTCTTCAGCAGAAGCTTCACGAATTTCAATGATTTCAACTTCAAAAGTTAAATCTTGACCAGCAAGCGGGAAGTTTGCATCAACAACAATGTTGTCGCCTTCAACTGCTTTAACAGTCACGATTTGAACGCCGTCATCAGTTTGAGCTTGGAACTGCATACCTGCTTGGATGTTGTCTACACCTTGGAACATTTGAGCAGGAACTTCTTGTACGAGTTCTGGGTTGTATTCGCCATAACCTTCAGCAGCAGGAACGTTTACTGTGAATTTTTCACCAACAGTTTTGCCTTCCAAAGCATTTTCTAAACCTGGGATGATGTTACCTGCACCATGCAAATATGCAAGTGGTTCACCTTGTGATTGGTCGAGAGTTTCGCCTTCTGCGTTAGTCAACGTGTAGTGGAAAGAAACCACGAGGTCATTTGCAATAGCAGTCATGTTATTGATCCATTCAATTTTTAAAGGAGACATCATAAAGTGAAAAGCAGATTTTGTAGATCATATTTATCAAAAATCTGCATTTTCTACGTTTTTAATGGCGTTTTGTTAATAATAGGGATGGATTTTAAAATTTCAATGCAATTTTATCTTTGGACGTGTTTTTCTTGTGACAAAATCTTTAGCGGTCAAAAGACCGGCATGTGTATAGCCATGAATGGCGGCCTGATGCAGTCGATATAAAGAGATATACATTGATTTCGCAATAAAACCTTGCACATTCACTTGGCCAGGTAATTCTCCGACTGCTTTGTGGCTTAATGATACCAGTGAACCTTTATCTGAAAATTTGAACATCGGCTGTGACTTACCTTGAACGCGAGCTTTCATGGCATCGACCAGGAAACTGGCTTGCTGGCTAGCAACCTGAGCACGTGGGCCAAGTACCGGTTCATCGGCCATCGGTTTGCAATGGGCACAGTCACCAAAAGCAAAAACATTAGGGTCAGACAAGGTTTGTAGCGTTGCATATACTTTGAGGCGCTGAATACTGTCCTTTTCAAAGCCGGTTAATTTTTCTAATACAGCAGGGGCTTTAATTCCTGCCGCCCAAACTTTCAGTTCTGCATCAATCGAAGTTCCATCGGTAAAATAGATTTTTTTCTCATCGACTTTTGCAACCCGATGCCCGGTCAGAACCGTGATTCCGAATTGCTCTAATTGATGACTGGTATGCTGAGCGATGGTTGCAGAAAGGGCAGGCAAAATCCGATCAGCCGCTTCTATGACGGTAATATTGACATTTTTCGGATCAATTTTATTTAAGCCGTATTTAAAAAACGTCTGTTTAGCTTGATACAGCTCAGCTGCAAGTTCTATCCCCGTTGCGCCAGCACCAATAATTGCAATATTCAAGGCACGGCTGGTTTCATGGTGCTGTGCTTCTAAATATAAATGCAATAAATCTTGCTGAAATATATCCGCCTGTTTACGACTATCAAGAAAACGGCAGTACTGCTTCACCCCTTCGGTATTAAAGTCGTTCGATGTCGAACCTACAGCAATAATTAGCGTGTCATAATCCAGACAAAGATTTTTTTGAGTCTGATCGGGTCTCGATAACTGTACTGTTTCAAGCGTAATTTGTTTAGCAGCTTGGTCAATCTCAGTTAAGCTGCCTAAAACAAACTCATAATGATGTTTGGATGCATGGGCGAAATAATTGGTTTCTTCAGCGTGCGGATTAAGTGTACCCGCTGCAATTTCATGTAATAGCGGTTTCCAGACATGGGTCAGTTTTTGATCGACCAAGACGATTTTGGCTTTATTGTTTTTACCTAAGGTATTGCCCAGTTGGGTGGCCAGTTCTAAACCGCCTACACCACCACCGACAATCAAAATTTTATGTAGATTACTCATTTTTAACCTATTTGTTATTTTAAAGATGAAAAAAAGAAGATGGCATCAATATGCCATCTTCAATTCATTACTTTTGTTTAGATTGTTATACAGCTTACATAAAATAAAGAAATGTCACGCAATTAGCCTAGAGGATAAGTTTTAACTTCCACCTCATCACTGGAGAAAAAAGTAAAAAGCTGTTTGAACCAGATGGTGATTTTCTGGAAGAAATTGGCTTCTTCAATTTGCACATTATTTTCAATAGCAATCGTACGAATCAACTGGTTATTTTGATAAACCTGTACGGTGGCCAATTCCATGACTTTAGCTAAGGGTGCAGTGAGAATTTTTTCTTTGATTTCGATATTGAGGTGAGTTTTTGTTTCTTGTAATGGAGCAATTACCTGAATTGTTCCATTGCCGGTATTCAACATAATACGCTGATTTACCGTGTCATAAGTTTGCAAATCAATCGCATAAGGCTGGTCGTATAAAGAGGTTGTTATAATTTGCGGTTTGCTGGTTTCCAGTTTAAACATTTTTAAAGTGGATTTAATCACGGGCAATTCAGCAATCAGCTGCTTGTCTTTAATCGCCACTTCATTGCGCGTATAGGTATAAGCTATGTTCAGTAGGGCGTGGGCAATCTCAGCACGTTTTAAAGCATTTTTAGTACCCATGACCACGACAATAAGACGACGTTCAGGCAGTGCAGGATTTCCCGTAGGACGGTGGGCAGTCAGTGCAAGGTTATAACCTGCAGCTTTGGTAAATCCGGTTTTTAAACCATCCACACTTGGATCAAATTTGAGTGCCAGGTTGGTTGCACGGTGAAAATGCTGCTTATAACTGAAACTTGGCATCACTGAATAATGCAAGTATTCAGGGGTTCGTAATGCGAGTGCTTGACCGAGAAGTGCCATGTCATGTGCAGATGAAAAATGATCCGGCATGGTAATACCAGGGGCGTTAGCAAAATGTGTATCATTCATTTCCAAGGCTTTTGCCTCTTTATTCATGCGTTCAATGAAAGCTGGAACATTACCTGAAATACGTTCAGCTAAAGTCACGGCCGCATCATTGGCTGACATCACGATCAAACCTGCCAGAAGCTGATTAACGGAAATCTGTTCCCCTTCTTTCAGGTACATTTGTGATTCATCCCACTGCACCATTTTTACCACGGGGGTTGCAGTGATAATTTCATCCTTATTTAAGCGACCTGCTTCAATTTCTTTAAGTGCTATATAAGCCACCATCATTTTGGTCATGGATGCCGGTGCACGTTGCACATGGCTGTTGTGCTCAGCAATTACTTGTCCGGATTGAGTATCAAGAATGGTCCAGGTGGGTGCTTCAACGCTTTCCGGAACGAGGTTCAGTAATGCGGCATTGACTATCGTGGAACACAATAAACTAAGAGATGCGAGGAGGTAGATGACAGCTTTCAATGATGTTCCTTTATTTGCCAATCCATTGACTTTAAAAACGCAAAAAATATTGGGCATGCTATGCCTTTTTTTTCAGAATGGCTAGTCGGAATTGTAGACAATTGCGACAGTTCGCATTGCTTTACAAAAAAATGCTAAGCTAATTGCCAAGATACCTTTTTTATTTTGTATTGCCAATTATGTTGCATTATCAAATCGAATTTGACGATTATCGTCAACATTTAGTTCACGTGACAGTTCGCTTTTTAGCTAATCCTACTCAAGTGTTGTCACTACCAACCTGGATTCCGGGAAGCTATTTGATTCGCGAGTTTTCCAAGCATCTTGAATCAGTCAAAGCATATGATGAAGATGGCCGAATTCTACAGATTCAGAAATTTGAAAAGAATAAATGGCGTTTATTTAATACCGATCATGAACTGATTACAGTTGAATATGACGTGTATGCCTATGACTTGTCTGTTCGCGGTGCATATGTGGATCAAACACGTTTATACGTAAATCCGGCCTGTACCTGTCTAGGACTGGAAGGTCAGGAAGATAAACCCATTGAAGTTGAAGTGTTCTTGCCGCCAGAACTGAAACACTTTCAATTGGCCACAGGTTTGGAACATAAGAGTCTGGTTAAAGGCCGTCATACCTTAAAAGCTAAAAACTATGCACAGCTGATTGATTCGCCATTTGAACTGGCAAACCAAACCCGTTTTAGTTTTGAAGCCAATGGTATTGCGCATGAGTTTGTGGTTTCGGGCAAACATGCCATGAATACTGCACGGATGCAGCAAGACATTGAAAAAATCTGCAGCACAGAAATTTCAATGTTTGGTTCAGCACCATTTGAAAATTATACGTTCATGACGATGGCAACCGGCAACAGTTATGGTGGTTTGGAGCATCCAAATAGCACCAGTCTGATTACGCCACGTGATGATCTGCCAAAAGCGGATGAGCCAGAAGAACCCTCGAAAGACTATCAACGTTTCTTGGGTTTATGCAGTCATGAATATTTCCACTCTTGGCTAGTGAAATTTATTCGTCCTGAAAACTTCGTCAATTATGATTTAAATAAAGAAGGCTATACCTCACTCCTTTGGATATTTGAAGGCTTTACTTCTTATTACGATGATCTGATTTTGCTGCGTAGCGGTGTCATCAATCAAGAATCATATATTGCTTTGTTAAAAGCACAGATTGAGCGTTACCTGCAAAACCCGGGTCATGCAATTCAAACTGTCGCTGAATCAAGTTTTGATGCATGGGTGAAATTCTACCGTCAGGATGAGAACTCGAACAATGCAGGGACAAGCTATTACAACAAAGGTTGTTTGGTTGCGCTGTGTCTGGATTTAGGTCTTCGACTGAAAGGTTCAAGTCTCGATGTACTCATGCGTAAATTGTATGAAAATGCGCAGAAAGGCATTCAGGTGAATGAACGCACCGTTTTTGATTTATGTCAGGAATTGACGGGTCAAAGCTGGCTTGAGCAAATTAATCATTTGATTAACACCACAGACGAATTGCCACTGGATCAGTTATTCCCTGAATTTGGTTTAAGTTTTGAATTGAAAAATGAAAAAGCTTTGCCATTTGGACTAAAAGTTGCAGATAAATCTGAAGGTGTGGTGATTCAGCAGGTTCGTCGTGACAGTACAGGGGCGAAAGCCGGTCTTTCTGCCAATGATGTGATTGTTGCCATGGATGGCTTAAAAGCATCTGAAAAAATTCTTGAGAAATATTCAAAACAAGAAGGTACTTTCACTGTATTTGCATTCCGCCGTGATGAGTTTATTCAGTTCGAAGTTCAAGGTGGTGCAATTGATTTGACCACGGTTGAATTGAAAGTTGAAGATGAGGCAAAAGCAGAGAAGTGGCTTAAAGCTTAATTTGCTAGTTTTATTAAAGTCATGTAAAACCGATGCTTAGGCGTCGGTTTTTTTGTTGGATAGAATGGTGAATTTAAATCTCGAGAAATTAAATACTTTAGCCGAATTAGTAGATCAATTGATATTGGATGCAACCAGAAAAAAGGAACTTAAAGAGTTGCTTAAGGTTCACCTTGAGACAGCTTTCATATTTGAAAATGATTTTTGTGAAGGGTATTTTTATTACATTTTGGGAAATTGTAGTTCGGATCTTTATCACTATAAAAATGAAAGCTGGTATTCTCAAGATTTAATTAATACAGTTAGTCTCTATCAAAAATCAGTTTTTTACTTAAAGAAGGCTAGTTCAGATAAAAATTTACTTTCGTTCGCTTTGACTAACTTGGGCAATTTTCTATCCTCACAGGGAAGATGTTTCTGTGCTCAGTATTACTGGGATCAGGCAATAGAGCTTAATGAAAATCCTGTTGCTATTATTGCTAAAGCTCAAAGCCTACTTTTTATATCCTCGAATTTATATGATGAATATCACACTGAAATTCATTATTTTTTTACTAATAAGTTAGTTAAAAAAGTTAAATTAATGTTTGAGGCTCTTGAATTAGAACAAAAATTACCATTACAACCTCATGGTAATTTATATACATTTAATCAGTGGTATGAACAACACTATCAAGATGGTGAATTTAAATTTATTAAAGAATATGAACAAAAAATTAGAACAAAGATAGAAGGTCGTTATTTACGTTGGAGTGCTAAAAATAAATTATTCGTAAATGATCTAAATGATTTATGTATAGATGAGATCGTATTCCAGGATGTGATTGGATTGCCTTCAATAACACAGAGGATTAATACGAGCTTAAGTCTCAAAGAACAATTAGTTTTTCATTCAAACTTTGATGAGTTAAGAAATGAATATGCTTATGCTCGCTATTTAATTTTTCAGGCTTCCGAAATTAAAGATGAGTCGAAACACTTTTATAATGCGACTTATGCACATACTGATGACACATTACATGCCATAGATAATTTAAAAACTTCTCATTTAAAATCTGCTTTCAGGGTTTTATATTCAATATTTGAAAAAATTTCTTATTTTTTAACTAAATATCTAAAATTTGAAGTTAATGATAGACATATAAGTTTTTCCAAAGTATTTGGGAATAATAAAAATAGAAGATTTCAACCACGTGAAGTTCTAAAGAATTCTAAAAATTATTTTATACATGCATTATTTTATATTCTTAAAGAAATTGAAGAGGTTGATTCTGATCACTTTGATATTTTTACAAACTCTAAACAGCACCGTTTATCAAAGATAAGAAATCATCTTGAGCACCGATCTTTCAGAATTGTAGATGACTTCGGTTATCGACTTAATACTGAATTTGATTTTTATCATCGTACTATGTATGAAAAGCTATTAACAAGAAAACATGAGTTGATTGAAGAGAATCTTATCAATTCTGATGAATTTAAAGAGGTTTCAGAACAAATTCAAGACAAGGAAAAGAAAGCAAATTATATTTTGGAAATGCCAATTTCAGAGTTTGAAGAATCATTACTCACATTAGCTAGACTAATTCGAAATTCATTAATGTATTTGAGCTTGGCGGTACATTTGGAGGAAAGTTGTAGAGAGGAGGAGGATAAATTAGTATTGAGTAGAGTTGTGCCTTTGAAAAAATAAAGCCTTTAAAAGTGAGCTTAATGATTTTTGAACTAAATTTTAACAACTATTCTACCTATGATCACAGTAACAAGTGCCTAGCCCCCAATGATAACTTTTTCGTCTTATCAGAAAAAAATTTGCACTGTATGCCTTTATGCATAATTTATTTCCATGATACCCAACATGTTTCAAGTAATTGGGTTGTAAAACAGTAAATCGATCAGTTTAAATTTTAATCACCATGATAAGGTCTAAAATAATTAAGTATTTGATAAATATAAATTATATATTGATTGAATCCTGAATTGTCGCTCATGCAATTAGGTGTGCGAATGTAGTCGCAGAGACGGGCTACGGCTGCCCATATTCGAAAAAAGAGGAAATTTCAAGTAGAATATAGACATTGGTGAACCACACCGATATCTACGAATTTTCAGCCAGACAGCAAGATGAAAAAGATATTGTTGTTTAGCTGAGGTGCAATGAGCACCCATACTTTCGATGTTATTTAAAGCAAATCGGTTCGTAGGGCTGGGCCAAAAGCTCAGACCTCAAAACTCAATTCAACGCAAGGGGCTATATATGGCTGGTGGAAAGTCAAAAATCATTTACACACTGACTGACGAGGCGCCATTGTTGGCGACTTATTCGCTACTGCCGATCATTGAGACCTTTACTAAGCCGGCCGGTGTCGAGATTGTCAAAAGTGACATCTCTGTAGCCGTTCGTGTGCTCGCAGAATTTGCAGACTGCCTAAATGAAGAGCAGAAAGTTCCCGACACCCTCGCGGAACTAGGTCGTCTTACTCAAGATCCAGACACTAACATTATTAAATTACCGAATATCAGTGCCTCTGTTGGCCAGCTAACAGCATGCATCAAAGAGCTTCAATCAAAAGGCTATGCGATTCCTGACTATCCGGAAAATCCAACCACTGAAGAAGAAAAGTCGATCAAGGTGCGTTATGGCAAGTGCTTAGGCTCTGCCGTAAACCCAGTATTACGTGAAGGTAACTCTGACCGTCGTGCACCTGCTGCTGTTAAAAACTACGTTAAGAAACATCCGCATTCAATGAGTGAATGGAAACAGTGGTCACAAACTCACGTTTCGCACATGAATGAAGGTGACTTCTACCACGGCGAAAAGTCAATGACACTTGACCGTGCGCGTAACGTGAAAATGGAATTGATCACCAATAGTGGTGAAACCATCGTTCTTAAACCAAAAGTTGCTTTGAAAGATGGCGAAATCATCGATTCAATGTTTATGAGCAAAAAAGCACTTTGCGACTTCTACGAGAAAGAACTGGAAGATTGTCGTGAAGCGGGCATTTTGTTCTCTTTACACGTTAAAGCAACCATGATGAAAGTTTCACACCCGATCGTATTTGGTCACTGTGTGAAAATTTACTACAAAGATGCGTTTGAGAAACATGGCAAGTTATTTGACGAGCTAGGCGTTAATATCAATAACGGCATGGCAGGTCTTTACGAAAAGCTTGAAACTTTACCAACCTCTGTACGTGAAGAAATCATTGCTGATTTACATGCTTGTCAAGAACACCGTCCAGCTTTAGCGATGGTTGATTCTGCAAAAGGCATTACTAACTTCCATTCACCAAACGACGTGATTGTAGATGCATCTATGCCTGCAATGATTCGTGGTGGCGGTAAAATGTGGGGTGCTGACGGCAAACCTTACGACTGTAAAGCAGTTATGCCTGAATCAACTTTCGCACGTATTTACCAGGAAATGATCAATTTCTGTAAATGGAATGGCAACTTCGATCCAAAAACAATGGGTACTGTACCTAACGTTGGTTTGATGGCGCAAAAAGCGGAAGAATACGGTTCACACGACAAGACTTTCGAAATTCCTGAAGCAGGTGTTGCGAACATCACTGACCTGGAAACAGGTGAAGTGTTGATGTCTCAAAACGTGGAAGAAGGCGATATCTGGCGTATGTGTCAGGTGAAAGACGCACCGATTCGTGACTGGGTAAAACTTGCTGTAACACGTGCACGTAACTCTGGCATGCCGGCAATCTTCTGGCTTGACCCGTACCGTCCACACGAAAATGAATTGATCAAGAAAGTTGAAAAATACTTGAAAGATCATGACACTGACGGTTTAGACATCCAAATCATGTCACAAGTTCGTGCAATGCGTTACACACTTGAACGCGTTGCTCGTGGTCTGGATACCATTTCTGTAACAGGTAACATCTTACGTGATTACCTGACTGACTTGTTCCCAATCATGGAACTTGGTACTTCAGCGAAAATGCTTTCTATCGTGCCATTAATGGCTGGTGGTGGCATGTACGAAACAGGTGCAGGCGGTTCTGCTCCTAAACACGTGCAGCAATTGGTTGAAGAAAATCATTTGCGTTGGGATTCTCTAGGTGAGTTCATGGCTTTGGCTGTGTCACTAGAAGAGATGGGTATCAAAGAAGACAATGCTGCTGCGAAGTTATTGGCTAAAACTTTAGATAAAGCGACTGGCAAATTGCTCGACAATGACAAGTCACCTTCACGTCGTACTGGCGAGTTGGATAACCGTGGCAGCCATTTCTACCTGGCAAAATACTGGGCGGAAGAACTTGCTGCGCAAGACGAAAATGCTGAATTGAAAGCGAAGTTTGCTCCGCTTGCAAAAGCACTTGCTGAAAATGAAGACAAGATCATTGCTGAACTTGCTGAAGTTCAAGGCAAACCAGCAGACATCGGCGGTTATTACGCTGTGGATCAAGCGAAAGTAAATGCAGTAATGCGTCCAAGTAAAACCTTGAATACAGTGCTTGCAACTGTTTAAGCATAATGAGTGCAAAGCCGGCGACTCAGCCGGTGATGCAAACAAAAGCCGGTGCATATGCACCGGCTTTTTTGTCCGTAATTTCCACGGCACGAATATTCTTCAAACACAAAATCTGTTTAAACTAAATTTTAACGCCCGTTACTACGTCCACGACCACGTGGTGCTTTAGTATTCGGACGCGTCGTACCATTGGTTTTACGACGTGGTTTATCTGCATCATCCATTTGCCAAATACGCGTTGTACCACCACTGGCTCTTTTCTTGCCTTTAAACGGTGCTTCACCTTTTTCTTCACGTGCTTTATCTTTAGCAACCGAGAAATGCTGTTTCTTGGTCGTGGTCTTTTTCGCAAAAGAACGACCTTCATACGGCTTTTCTGCAGGAACGTCTTTAAAGTCTGGATAAAGTAAAGGCTCGATCTCGATTTGCTCACCAGGTTGTAAGCCCAGTTTTACGATGCTAATGGTACCAATTTGAGTCCGAATCAGGCGTAAAGTTGGAAAACCTACCGCTGAAGTCATACGACGAACCTGACGGTTACGACCTTCACAAATTTGAATCTCTACCCATGAAGTGGGAACGCTAGCACGGAAACGTACAGGTGGCGTACGTTCCCATAACCAGTCTGGCTCATCAATTTTTTTTGCTTGAGCCGGCAGGGTAACGCCATCTTTAAGCTCAACGCCTTTACGAAGTTGCTCTAAAGCTTCTTTGGTAATATCACCATCGACCTGTACTACATAAGTTTTAAACTTTTTGCTGGCAGGGTTGGTAATGAACTGATTTAAACCCCCATGATCAGTTAAGAACATCAAGCCTTCTGAGTCTAAATCAAGACGACCGGCGATACGAAGATCAGGGTCTTGAGTAAAATCAGCCATGGTTTGATGTTTCTCATCGGCACGGAACTGGGAGAGAACGTCATAAGGTTTATTAAGAATAACTATTTTCACTGTAACCTACTAAAAAGATTAAATATATTCTATTGTGGTTTTCGAGTTACCCATTTTAGTTACCCGCTTTGGGAGGTGTGGGGTAAAAAGGTGGTAAAGAAAAGCCCACTATGTGAGGGCTATCATATCAGATTCTGTTTTGTGTTCTTCAATTTTATTCTTGAGCTATGATGAAGACTAAAACTATTGTTTTCCAAAAGTTGAATGGGCTGTTTAATTCTTGCAGAGTTCAGTATGGCATAAACTATTTAACCTGAATTTTATAAACAATGACGATTTAACAAACTTTCTTTAAATTTTAAAATCCTAAGAGACAACTTCATTCCCTGATTAGACTGCTCATCGTAGTTTATGAAATTAATAATAATGCGATAAATAACATTCCTCTATTCAAAAACTAAGTTTTAATTTTGTATACGATGGTTTACGTGTCGTACAAAAAATAATCAAAAGTGATTTGGAAAGCTACAAATTTGAATGATAGTTTAATATTCATATATTTATTTTAATAATTTGAGGTGAGGAATGAAAATGTTGGTCTTATTGAGTGCAGGTATAGCAGCAAACTATTGTTATAAAACTATGAAAAGTTACAAGAAAAATTTATTAAAATCTAATTTTGATGAAATTGTTAAACAATCTTTGCTCAGAGATTTCCTGGCCTAAGGAAAATAGAAAATATTGAGTTTAATAGAACTCTGTTAGATCAATGAGGAAATTAAAAAAATTAGTTTATTAGGGTCTGTTGACATTTGTTGCTTAAAAAAATAGCGAGGTAGTAAAATTAAATCGCCAAACCCAATTTTACTCTCGCTATGCCTCGTACAATGCTGAATAATCAACACTGGTCTAAGTTACTTTCTATTTTCCGA
>NZ_JAZQPV010000071.1:0-5889 GCF_045628685.1 Acinetobacter sp. | reverse complement strand
ATCATTGATAAGTTTAGAAAAAAGAAGCCTGCTGGGTCTGAAAGCTCGTGTGGCTCTGGTTCTGGATTATTCCGGCTCAATGAACCAGCAATATAAGTCCGGCGATGTGCAGCAGGTTCTAGACCGGATTATGCCTTTGGCATTAAATTTTGATGATGATGGCAGTTTTGAATGCTGGGCATTTGCTGAAAAAGCACTGCGCTTAAATAATGTTACTCTGGGTAATTTAAATAACTACATAGCTTCAGAACAAGGAGGCTATAAAAAATGGAATGCGGGAGCTGGCTATAATAATGAGCCTGCCGTTCTTGAAGACGTATTACGTTATTTTAGCCAAGAAACTCCATCCGACTTACCTGTATATATTGTTTTTATTTCTGATGGTGGTGTTGCTGAAGCTAGAAAAATTAAAAAGATATTACAAGAGGCATCATCACAACCTATATTTTGGCAATTTGTCGGCATTGGCGGGAAAAATTATGGTGTATTGGAGAGGTTAGATACCATGGAAGGCAGAGTGGTGGACAATTGTAATTTTTTTAACATAGAAAATATTAAAAGTATCTCCGACTTAATGCTATACGATTTTTTACTTCAAGAATTTCCGATATGGTTAACAGAAGCAAAAAATAGAAATATCGTGAGAGGGTAGGTAAATGTAATGGCAGAGTTTAATCTTGTGGGTAGTCCAGAACCTTTTTTACATGTCAGTATGAAGCAAGGTGAAACAATTTATTGTGAATCTGATGCCATGGTGATGGTTGAACAGAATCTTGAAGTCGGCGGTAAATTACGCGGCGGAATTTTTCAAGCTTTTATGCGCAAATTTACCTCTGGTGAATCCTTGTTTCAACAGCAAATTAAAGCAGCCAAGGGTGCAGGAGAGTGCTTATTATCGCCGAATCTGGATGGCGATATGCAGATTCTAGAAGTAGGTCAACGGCAGTATATTTTATCTGATGGCTCTTTTGTAGCAGCAACCGAACACACGATGATTAAAGCAAAAGTCCAAAGCAATATAGGCGGCGCATTATTCGGTGGTACGGGAGGTTTTGTAGTTATGGAAACCAGTGGGCAGGGTAAAGTCTGTATTTCTGGCAGTGGAACTTTACTCGAGCTAGAGATTACTCCAGAGCAAGGTGAGGTAACCATTGATAATGGACACGTCGCCGCTTGGGATGCTTCTTTAAACTATAATATTGGCATTCCAAGTTCAGGTGGTGGAGGCTTTGTTGGCAATATTGTGAATAGCTTTACGAGTGGAGAAGGTTTAGTCATTAAGTTCCGTGGACATGGTAAAGTGATTGTCTGTTCACGTAATCGTGCGAGCTATTTACAGTGGTTATCCACCGCTTTAGGTCGTGGCACTTCAAATTCAAACTGAGGGAAATTTAAATGGGCATTAGTTTAGTAAAAGGTCAAAAAATTTCTTTAGAGAAAGGTGATGGTTCATCTTTAACTAAAATATTTCTTGGCGCAGGTTGGGATGTCGCAAAAAAAGGTGGTCTTTTTGGCATGTTTGGTGGAGGTGATTCGATCGATCTTGATGCCTCTGCAATTATGTTTGATGAGAATAATAAAGCTTTAGATAGTATCTGGTTCGGTCAATTACAGAGCCGTGATGGCAGCATCAAACACTCGGGTGACAATCGTACCGGTGATGGCGATGGTGATGATGAAGTAATCCATGTAGATCTGACTAAGGTTCCTAGCCAAGTAAAATCAATTATATTTACAATCAGTAGTTTCCGTGGCCAAACTTTTGAAAAAGTTGAAAATGCTTTTTGCCGTGTCGTTGATGCCACCAGCAATGTGGAAATTGCAAAATATAATCTTTCCGCAAAAGGTAATTATACTGCGTTAATTATTGCTAAAGTTTATCGTCACAATGGTGCCTGGAAAATGTCAGCATTAGGTGAAACCTGTAATGGGAAGACCATTCAGGATATGATTCCTTCAATTTTACCTATTTTGTAAAATATTTTTAAATAAGTTAAAGATGACTTGATAAATCACGTAGCTGATTTATCAAGTTTTTGCTAAATAAGATTTGGCTGGACTTTATTACCCAATATAGGTCTGAATGCTTTTTTATTGAAGATATAAATCCATTTAAGGCGTTGGAACCTCTCTACTGATAAAACCTTCTCCAAAAGAAAAAATATGTATAAGCGAATGCATCAAGCACCCTTAAGCTGATCTGAAAATGATTGCTCTATGCTATAAATTATCCCCCCTAAAAATCTCAAAACATTATTTTTTAAATTGGTTTTTTAGTTTTCAGAATCCGGAAAACCTGATGAACGGGTTAATCCAAAAGACCGAATAGTGGCATATTTGAGAATTTCAGTTGAACTTGTATGATGATTATATTCAGGTCTTCATAACTCAAAGTGAAGACTTTTAATCAGAAATAGACTGAAACTGATGTGATTATGATCGATGATGGAAAGACTATTTTATCTATGTCTTATTTTTAAACCCAAGAAAATACTTTTTATGATTTTGGATGAGTAAAATCAAGCAGGATGTGCCTGGTTACATGCCTGAAAGCCATTACGTCTTTTTCTTCCCATCCCTGTTAAATCATTTGTCAAGAATTCCATTTGATCTGATGGCTCAAAACAAAAAATTGATGCAGTGATCTGGTGTACTGAGTTTAAAACTTCATTTGATCACTGGAGGACGATGGGTAGGGTAGAGCCAGATCTCGATACAGCTTAAAACATTCGATCGGGCGACCTAAGCGGTGGATGGTCGGATATGGCAAGTGGATGGGAATAACCTTTGCCAGCATTGGAGTTTCTATAACCGCCAGAGCTATGGCTGAGGATATTGAAGAGTATTTATCTCAGCATTAAGAATAATTAGTATCGGCTATTAAATTATGATGACAAGATAGAGCAAATCTCGAAGATCCGCAGGTTTTATTTACCGTGGAGCGCACAGTACTGGCGTAGAACCGGCGTGGTTTGGCTCTGATTGCCTTTGGTTTCGTGATTGCAAAATCAAATCTACTCATTCAGTACCCACATAAGAGTGTATATAGTCACTGGTTGAGTATTGCAGTAATGGGTCTTTGGTATGCTGATTAATCTGACATCGATTCAGCAATACCGTATCGGACTGAGGTTATTCACCCCGACAGCATTTTTACCTGATTATCAAACCCAGCATTCTGTTTTGGCTCAATCTATGTACTTTGCTGACAGGAGTTCTGCTGATCATTTCTTTTGGGATAGACTGATGGTTTAAACCGCACAGTACAGTTGATACAAGGTTTGCATCAGAGCAAGTACTTTAGGATCAGAAACCTGGTAGAAAATCTGTTTACCTTCACGGCGAGTACTGACCATGTCTGCTTTTCTTAATACAGTCAATTGTTGTGACAAGGTAGGTTGCTGGATATCACTATAGAGTTCAATTTGCTGTACATTGAGTTCACCTTCTACCAAGACACATAAAATTTTAAGACGATCCGGATTTGATAAGACTTTTAAGCAATTTGTAACTCTATCGACTTCTGAAAAATCAATTTTAGCCTGACTAACTATAGTATTCATGTAATCTCCTTCTATAAGGCTGCATTAAAAATCAGTTACAGAATAATACCACAGGGGGGTTGATTAATATTTGATATTATATATTATAAAATAATATATTGTAAAGAAGTAGATTCATTATGCATGATTTCCTGATTGCTTTCATAGGCGGCTTGATGCTTGGTGTATCGGTTGTGGGTTATCTTTATGTACATGGTCGTATTGCTGGAATCAGTGGTTTGATCGGTCAAGTATTGAATCCACAGACGGTATTTAAAACGCCCGCACTCTGGTTTTTATCAGGTCTTATTATCACGCCATTTATTTATGGTTTATTTGTTCAGCCAGAAATTGAACTGAATGCCAGTCCTCTCATGATGATCATTGCAGGACTGCTTGTTGGCTTTGGTACGCGCCTGGGGTCGGGTTGTACCAGTGGGCATGGAATCTGTGGAATTAGCCGGTTATCAAAACGCTCCATTTTTGCAACGGTAACCTTTATGTTTGCAGGTTTTGTTACTGTTTATATAATTCGTCATGTAACTGGAGCATTTTAAAATGAAAAATATTTTAGCTTTTGTTTTTGGTGCTCTGTTTTCTATCGGACTGATGGTTTCAGGTATGTCTAATCCTGAAAAAGTTCTCGACTTTTTGGATTTATTTGGTGACTGGGATGCCAGCCTGGCCTTTGTCATGATGGGTGCAATTGCGGTGGCATTTATTCCATTTCAAAAGGCGGTACGAAGCCAGGCACCTAAAACTATTTTTAATGAACCGATCGATTTACCCCAGAACCAGAAAATTGACCCGAAACTGATTTCAGGCAGTCTATTGTTTGGTATCGGATGGGGGATTGCCGGCGTATGTCCAGCACCGAGTTTCACCCTGATTGGCCTGGGCCATTATCAGATATTGTATTTTATATTCGCGATGCTGGCTGGGGTATTGATTCACCGTAAATGGGCAGGAGCTTAAATATGTCAAATATACCTGTAGTAAAAGATTTTTTTCACGAAGATACCAATACCTTTAGTTATGTCGTGCGTGATCCTGCCACTCAAGCCTGTGCCATTATTGACAGTGTTTTAGATTATGATACGGCATCGGCAAGCACATCAACAACCCATGCCGATAAAATTATCGCCTATGTCAGAGAGCAAAATTTAACAGTAGAGTGGATTCTGGAAACTCATGTCCATGCTGATCATTTGACTGCAGCGCAGTATCTTAAAGCTGAGTTGGGTGGCAAGATTGCCATGAGCCAGAAAATCGCTGTGGTGCAGGAGACCTTTGCTACAATTTATCATCTGGATCTCAAGCAGATAAATGCTGATCAACCATTCGATCATTTATTTGAAGATGGTGAACATTTCAACATCGGTGAACTCGAGGTCTATAATATTCCAACACCCGGACATACGCCTGCATGCCTGAGTTATGTGGTTGAAGATGCAGTCTTTGTTGGCGACACGCTGTTTATGCCGGACTATGGTACGGCACGTTGTGATTTTCCAAATGGCAGTGCACCCGTGCTGTACGACTCAGTACAGAAGCTGTTTGAACTACCAGAAGATACCCGGGTCTTCTTGTGTCATGATTATCTGCCTGAAACACGTGAATCATATGTGTATGAAACTGATATCCAGACTCAGAAAACACAGAATATCCATATTCATAAGGGAATCAGCAAAGCCGAATTTACCCAGATGCGAAACCAGCGGGATTCAGGACTGAGTATGCCTAAACTGATTCTCCCAGCGATTCAGATCAATATGAAAGGTGGACAGTTCCCTACTCCGGAGGAAAATGGCGTGTCCTATCTGAAGCTCCCCCTCAACTACTTTAAAGCGTGAAGATTTAATACTCAACAAGAAAGTTCATCTCTTCTTGTTTAACCTGATCATCTTCAAAAATTATAGAGGATAGGATTTAGAGATTTCTAATACCAAGCCATGCCTTGTGATGAATGATCAATCCTTTCAAGCCAGAAATAGGAGACAATATTTAGTTTACAAAAGCTGTGCAGTGGGATCAAATCATGAAAAAGACCATTCGAGGAGTCTGGGCTGGTTTTAATATGTTAGGTGACTGTTTTTAAAATATAAATCAATGGGATTTTAGATAATACCGCCCAAGCCACTACACCACATCATTAGACAGTGATGAGTTATTTACGGATTGAATAGATAAATAAACTTAAGCTCGCGTATGTATTAGCCCCCGTAAAAACGGACAGTTAACTCGCTAATTTTAGCGCCCGAAACTCCCGAGGGGATTTCATTTTTAATCCACTATGTGGATGATTGCAATTGTAATCTTCTATCCATAGCGGCAAAGCATTCAGCAC
>NZ_JAZQPV010000070.1:0-3590 GCF_045628685.1 Acinetobacter sp. | reverse complement strand
ATGGGATTTCATGGTTTTGACTTTAACAATAGCCATGGAATCTTTTTGGAACATGCACGATTATCCGCTGAACAAAATTCAGATTTAGTAAATCGTAATGAAGTGGCGAATTTCCGTTATTTTAATTTAAATGGCTTAACGGATTTAACAGAAGTTGAATATGATGAACTGAAACCGGTGCAGTGGCCAGTTTGGTCTAAAGACCAACAAGAAGATGCAGTCGCTCGCTTGTATGCCCAAGGGCAGTTTAGCCATGCAGATCGCAAGGCTAAGTTCATTGCCATTACTGCAATCAATCCGGTCAATCAAATCTGTAAAGAGTTCCCTTTGGTTTTAAATACCGGCCGCATCCGTGACCAATGGCACACCATGAGCCGTACCGGTTTATCTGCCAATTTAAGTAGCCATCGGGCAGAACCGTATTGTGAAATCCATCCGCATGATGCTTTGAAATATGGCGTGAAAAACGGGGAATTGGTTGAAGTCAAATCCAAGTGGGGTAATTGCGTTTTACGTGCCACGGTCAGTGATGATATTCGCCGTGGACAGGTTTTTGCACCGATTCACTGGAACGATCAGGTCGCATCCGATGCCCGTATTGGTAAAGTAGTCAATCCGGTGGTGGATGCCATTTCTGGTGAACCTGAGTTTAAACATACCCCGGTGATCATCCATCCATTTTATAGCCAGTGGCAGGGCGTGTTTTATGTGCGTCAGGGCTTTGAAAAAGTTGTGCAATCCTCCATCGAAAACACGGTGTGGTGGACGAAAATTACCACAGCCAAAGCTGTGCGCTATGAACTGGCAGACCGCAGAAAATTCACCCAGATCACCGAGCACTTAAAAGAGCTGTTGCCGTTTCAGGATGAAAGTTTTGAATGGCTGAATATTGAAGATCAAACTGCGCATATCAGCCATAGTGTCGTGCTGAAAGATGGGCATTTGATTGCGAGTTTATATATCGCGCCTTATGCACTCTTGCCAGATCGTGATTGGGTGGCGAGCCTGTTTAAGCGTGAGCGTTTAAGTGCGATGCACCGTAAGGCGCTGCTTGCCGGACAAGCAATGTCGATGGCCAATAATGAAGGGCCATTGGTGTGTAGCTGCTTTAAAGTCGGCAAAAACCGCATTATTGAAACCATTAAAACCCAAAATATCACCGATGAAAAACAAGTCACGGCCTGTTTAAAAGCTGGGGGGAACTGCGGTTCATGTCTACCTGAAATTCGAGGCCTGATTAAAGCCTGTCAAGCGGAGGCAGTGCAATGAAGCTAAAAATGAAGAAAGGAATAAATAAGTCAGTTTATCCAGACACCGACCTGGTGATTTTAGCTGGTGGACAGGCACGGCGCATGAATGGCATCAATAAGCTGTTGCAGAAATTTGATGATCAGATTCAACTGATCAAGATTCATCAACAGCTTAAATCACATGTTGCACAAGTTTGGATCAATAGTCACCGTGATGATTCGATCTATCAAAAAATGATTCCGAGCATTCATTGTTATCAGGATGATGAAAGTGGTTTTTTAGGTCCGCTCATGGGCATGAAAAGTGCCTGGTCACATGTACAGGCAGACCATGTGCTGTTTGTACCCTGTGATGTGACTTACATTCCGCCAAAAGTGATTTTAAAATTGCATCAGGCTTTAGCCAAAAATAGCTTGGCGGAAGTCGCGTATGTGGAAATAAACGGTCAGGCACTGTATCCATTTTGCCTGGTTAAACGTAGCAGCTTAGTCACCTTGATGATCCATCTTGAACAAAAACAGCGCAGTTTAAAGCACTGTTTTGCAGGTTTGCACGCACAAGTGGCACGTTTTAAAAATCACGCACTGTTTTTTCACAGTATTAATTCAATGGATGAGCTGCAACAGCATCAACAACTCAAATTTCTGCATTAAAACTGAATATTTTTCGTTAAATCTAAATACTTCGCCTTTTGGCACAAAGTTGGAACACTTATTGCAAATCTAATCATAACAAGATTGGGCGATTCAACATTTGCGCACAATAGGTGTGCAGTCGCAACAAAATGCCTGAAGATGGATGTTCAAGATGAATATGATGACAGAGCTTAAAACCGAAGCGCAATTTGTCGATCAGTTTGGTCGTGGCAAGCGTAAACTGCGGATTTCAGTGACCGATCGCTGTAATTTTAAGTGTGTCTATTGCATGCCTGAACATCCGGAATGGATGAAAAAACACGACTTGCTCAGTTTTGAAGAACTCTACCAATTTTGTGATTTTATGGTGCGCCGTGGTATTGAATCTATTCGGATCACCGGTGGTGAACCGTTAATGCGTCAGGGCGTGGTGCATTTTATTGCACAGCTGCAGGATTTAAAAAAGCTTGGGCTTAAACGCATTTCCATGACCAGCAATGCACATTATCTCAAGCAATATGCAGATGCCTTAAAGCAGTCTGGACTGGATGATTTGAACATCAGTCTGGACAGTCTGGATGCTGACCAATTTAAACAACTCACACAAAAAGAGCTGGCACCGGTACTCGACGGAATTCGTGTAGCTCAAGCTGCTGGACTACCGATTAAAATCAATAGCGTATTAATGAACGGCATCAATGACAATCAAATTTTGCCTTTGGCACGCTGGTCGGTTCAGGAAAAAATCCCCTTACGCTTTATCGAATTCATGCCGCTGGATGGTGACCGGAAATGGTCGAGCGAACATGTGGTTAGTGAACAGCAAATTTTAAACACTCTAGCCACTGAATTTACAGTGACCAGCCAAGCCAATGATTCAGCTCAGTTAAATTCAGACCCAGCACGACAATATTTTATTGATGGTCATCCCATCGGGATGATATCCACGATTACTCATTCATTCTGTGGAACCTGTGACCGGGTACGTTTAACTGCGCAAGGCGAATTCTATAACTGCCTGTTTGCCCCAAAGGGATTAAATCTTAAAGCTGAAATTAAGGCACTGGCTTCATGTGAACCTTTGAGTGAAGTGAGCTTATATAGCGCTTTATCCAATTATATCTGGAACAAAGAACAGGGCTTTCATGCAATTGAGCAGCGTTTGAAAAATCAAAATATGAATCAAAACAGTCGCAAAATCAGCATGCACATGCTTGGAGGTTAAGATGCCACAGATCAAAATCAAAATTGAAGCCTTCGGTGCGGTAGAACGACAGTTGCCGCAAAACCTGGAAATCATTTGCAGTCCAAATAGCACTGTCTCCGATATCTTGGATCAAGTTACACAACAATGTCCTGCCGCTTTTGCCATGATTGAACGATGTGCCTGTGCCATCGGTGAGGACATTATTCCACGTCAAAGTAAGCTTAATTCGGACAGTATCTTAGTGTTGCTGTCACCCGTGGCAGGAGGCTGAAATGGATGTATTGAAACAATTTTCACGGATTCAGGACACAGCCTTAAGCCTAGAGAGTTTTGATCAGATTCAAACTTTTCCTGAATGTGGTGGTACTGGTATTTTTGTCGGTACGGTGCGCAATCATCATGAAGGCAAAGCGGTTCAAGCATTGAAATATACCGCCTATGCACCTGTGGCAGAAAAAATGATTCGCCAGATTGAGCAGGAAATTCAAACCAAATAT
>NZ_JAZQPV010000069.1:0-51728 GCF_045628685.1 Acinetobacter sp. | reverse complement strand
TATGACCGTATCATATCATCTATATTGTTAGATTTGAATCAGAAAATCCAGTTACCTTTCGCTGGTTACATAAATAAGATGATATTATTAACCCTATGTCATGATTGACTCATAATGCAAACATTTAAAGATTACTTGATTGAAGCGCAATTTGATGGCGACAGCATGGAGCGCGTAATCAACGCATTCCAACGACGGATGCCCCGCCTTCTTGGATCTAAAATATACCGCTACGGTGGATCAGATGGTGCTGACCAACATGGTGCCGTTTTCTTCTTTGGCACACGAGCCTTCCGTGTTCGCACCAAAGGCAACCGCATTCTCGGTATCGATGTCTGGGATCGTTATGCTCTGAACAAAGGACCATCCTTCTTCATCGACATCAGTGACTTTGGAGCTGAGAGCATCATAGGCTCCATGAAGAAACTAGCTCAGATCATCAAGAACCCAGAAGCTGGCAAGGTTGCAGTCAAGGAATCCCAAGAGATTCAGCTTGACGAAATGGCGCGCCGTGCTACACCTCAGGACTTCCATGAGATGGGTGTCGAGATGTATGGTGATGACCAGGTTTCGAACCTGACTTGGAGTGACATCCAGAAGATCGCCGCAAAGAATGACGTCTTGATTCCAGGCTACGTTAAGTCTCAGCAGAAGGACAAGTTGCACTGGTCCATCATCCCGAACGACCGCGACTCGTCTAACGACCAGTCAAAGGGCGAAGAGATGGCCAATGACGATAATGTCGTCAAGCTTGGTGGTGAGAAGAAGGGTGAACCAATTCTCTACATTAAGATCACTGCACAGGACCCTGACACCAAGCGCTTCATCTCAGCCGCTGACAGCAAGACTGCTCAGAAGATGTACGCTCGCATTAACACCGCGCTTAAGGCCGGTCCTACTGAGGAAGAGATTAAGGATCCTGCAACGATGTACGGCCACATGGCTCAGCTCGTTGACATGGCATGTAAGAACAAGTTGCGTTCACTGCTGATCTATGGTGGTCCAGGCACCGGTAAAACCTTTACCATTATGCAGACCGTTAAAGAAAATGGTCTAATCCCTGGCAAGGACTACGTCAAGCTCTCTGGTAAAGCAACCCCAATCTCTATCTTTGAAACTTTGTTCCAGTTCCGTGATGGCGGCCTGGTTATCTTCGATGACTTGGACTCGATGTGGCGTAACGAGGAAGCAACTAACATTCTCAAGGCCGCACTTGATACCTCGCCAGTACGTGAAATCACCTGGTCTTCTGCTGCGACCGAGAACGTCGCACGTTGGAACGATGAGCGTCGTGAACGATACAACCAAAAGATCGACGCCCTGCTGAACCATGAAGAGCCTGAAGAGGATGATGAGCTAGATAATGACGAGGATGAGGATGACGAGGATCAAGCTCCACGTAAGAAGAAAAAGAAAGGTAAGCCTGAAAAGGTCAAGTACCCTTCAACCTTTAACTTCAAAGGGCGCGTCATCTTCATCTCGAATCTGAAGAAAGAAGAGTTCGACTCGGCTATTATGTCGCGTTCGGCAAAGATTGGTATGGACATGACGCCTGCTCAGATTCTTCAGCGTATGCGCGCAATTCTCCCAAATCTTGGTGGCACTGACGTCGCTGTTGAGCTAAAAGAAGAATTGATCCAGCGTTTGCTTGAGTTAAATGAGGAGGGCGAGCTAGATCAGGTGACGATGCGTGAGTTTACCAAGGGTTTAGACATCTTAAGAAGCGGCGCGCCTAACTGGAGAGAATTGGTAATCTACGCCTAATTTTCAGGTTCACACTTTTGCAGGTGTAATATCGATGTTATAATGGGACTTTCAGTATGGGAGTCCCATTATGGTAACTAGAGCAGAAAATAGAAGCAATCACATCACGTACAAAGTTACATGTGCCAACACCAACAAAGTTTTCTATGGTGTCCATTCATATGATGAGTTTGGACAGTTCACTGGAACTGGAAATGCTTTATCAATTTCCAAACGTGAGCAAGGAATAGAAAATCATATCTTAGAGATTCTTCAGTATTATTTAACACGCAAAGAAGCTAAAGCTGCTTATGCTGTCCTCAATGCTTCACAGTTAATCAATCCCAAGAAACCTGGTGAATACGAGTTTCATTTCGTTTATATGACCGTGCGCGACGATGGAAAGTATTACATTGGGGTTCACAGCACAAACAATCTTCATGACAAATATCTTGGAAGTGGAACTTATATTGCTAGATCAATCAGGAAGCATGGACGTGAAAAACATAAAAGAGAAATTCTTGAGATGTGTAAATCACGTGATCATGCATTTGAGCGTGAAAAAGAAATCATCACTGAAGAAATTTTGAATGATCCTTTGTGCATGAACGGGTGCCCAGGCGGTGCTTCCAGCACCGATCGTGTTTATGGAGTTACAGAAGAAACCCGTCAAAGACTTTCTGAAGCAGGAAAGAAAGTAATCCACACTGCAGAATGGCACGCAAAGATCGGTGCTGCTCACAAGGGGAAGACCGTCAAGGTAGAGGTGGCGAAGGCGCAGTCAGAACGAATGACGGGCTATAAGTGGAAACCTGAACATATTGCTGCTAGAACAACAGGTCAAAAGGCAAGTGAGAAGTTCAAGAAGCGGTATCGACCAATTATGATAGACGGAGTAAAGTATCAAAGCGGCTGTGCGGCAGTTGAAGCGCTAGGGATCGCGGGATCAACTCTCAAGTATCGTTTGATATCTCCACAATGGACAAACTACAGATACCTCGATCAACCAGAGAAGGTACCCGTAGAAGGCATTCGTCATCGTGGTGCTTACAAGAAGGCTTGAAATTGGGACTCCTAGGAGTCCCAATTTACATCAGGCAGTTTTTGAGCATGGGCCATGCTCATTGATTGAAGTGATGATTGGTATGCGTCTGCACTTTTGACAGTCGTCCAGGCACCCGACGTTTCTATATGCTTCAAGACGGTCAGAAGCATCTATGGTGGTATTGACGATGGCCCCTTGGTTGTTCATGTAGGTGACATCAAATAGTTTATTCATATTTTCTACAATCATGATTGGACTGATGAAACTATTTATGCATCGAGGAGCGCTATGATTTATGCCGCTAATTCTCAAGCCATATCCTTTTCAATTTCCGTCGCAGCGCGATTACGCGTATGCGTAAAATAAGTCAGTACGCAGCACGTACTTCTCCCCACTGTTCACTGGCTTTCCTTCATGCCAGAAGTTGTGCTCGAACATCAGCACATCACCTGCCTTCGGCACGATTGGAATGAACGCCCATTCCTGCCCCTTCCCATAAGGCATCAAGATCGTCTCACCGCCGTCCGTATCATTCAAGTAGAACAGGACCGTGATCTCGCTCGCGCTGGTGCCCAGGTCAACTGACCCGTCCCTGTGAGGCTTGAAGTACTGGCCAGGCACGTATTTGTAGATGCGAAACTTCGTGCCTGTCGAGTGGAATTTTGCACCCTTGAATTCACTTGGGAAGTCGTCGTCGAGGTGTGCTCGAAGGAGAATCTCCAAGCTCAAGGCAAGAACGTCATCATCAAAGATCACGCGATCGTTGTTGCGGACTCGCTTGATCATCTCTTCTGTGCCGTCACCGCGATTCACCAGTGCTTCCTCGAAGCCTTGATTGTCGCCGCGCCCGCGCAGCTGAACGCACATCTCCGGAGTTAAAACTCCGCTCAGGTGTTTGTAGAACATCTTGTCCTCCTTAAGTCGCCGCTCAACGGCACATCAGTGTGGTTAATCCGTCCAATAGATTTGGTTAAGCTCTTGAACAAATCGAGCAACAGCCTCGTCACCCAGCCTCATGGCTTCAGAGCGGGTGGCCGGGGTGAACAACTTATCATCGTCGTTATAGATGACCCGCACTCGGAAAACATCTGGTGCGCCATCTGCGCGCTCGAAGTATTCCGTAACGCGCACAACCATCGTCGTGGCCAGATTGTTGTACGTAAATTCATTCAGGGTTTGGGTTTTCATGTTTTGCTCCGTTGCTTTGATAGAGTCATTATACAATAAAATTAGAAAAATGTACACCGTTTTGTCATGGAACTCCATAAATAGTTGAACTACCTCGAGCTCATATGAAGACATTCAAAGAACACCTGTTGGAAGAATCAACGGGCGATCTATCCGATTTTCGGAAGAACGCTGAGACCATGCTGTCAAAGGGCATCTTTCTGTACAGAGGCACAAGAACGGCGCGCCAAAATCTCCAAATAGGCGACTTTACTGGTTCAATTCAGACAGCTCGCACAATCCAGCGCAAAGCTAAAGGAAGTCGCGCGATGACCAGGGTCTCATCAAAATGGGAAATTCCAGACCGCTCGCTTTCGTACTTCGCAACGAGAGATGCTAGTCATGCATCAACGTTCGGTAACATTATGCTGGTGATTCCTGGTGATGACGTCTCTTTCTACGCATGGACCGCGACCGATTTTAATCAATCAACTGGTGACGATTACAAACGTTTCTTTTCTATTGTTGAAATTGATGTCTCAGTAATTCTTTCCGGCACGTCACGTTTGCACGTGGATGATGAGGTTGGAAAATTCACTGATCTTCAGACTAAGATGCTAAAAGCATTGAAGGCAGCAGGCATTGAAAAAGGAGAAGCAGCTTCCTTACCACCTGAGGACCCAAGGGCTGGGAAATTTATTGACTCAGTGCTCGCCATGAAGGACGATTTTGAAAAGTCAAAGGATGACTTTGGTCCGAATCGTGCAATTTCAAAGAACGTGCTCGTATCGTTGGCATGGATTGAGAAGGCGTTGCGCAAACTCAAGAAAAACAGCGTTGTAGAAATCTTCGCCGACGCAAGCCCAAAGGCCTTTAAGATCAAGACATTCACTGATCTTGCAGATATTCCAAAGAAGCTGAAGTCAGCAGATGAACTCTGGTTCAATGGCAAGTACCTCGCTATCAACCTTGACAGTCGCCACACAGCTGAAACAAACGCGAAGAAAGTTCTAGAACTGATTATAAAAGGAAATGCAGATGGCTGACATCTCAAAAATCCTCGACACCAACAAAGTTGCACTTGAAAAGAAAGCGTCTGACAAGTTTGGGGCCGAGGTTGAAAACTTCAGGCGCGGAACTCTTCAGTCCCTCTCTCCAGGTGAAGAGCTCGTCGATGTTGCGGTCTCTTCAAAGGCTGGAACAGCACGAGAGGCGGGGAACTTTTACTCATCTACATATGCAGCTGCTCTCGCTGGTGGCACGAGCTTTCGGCCAAAGATGAAGTTTCTCTTCAAGGTGGAGTTTGTTTTTACGCCTGAAGCTCAAGCTCAATTTCCAGCTGTGTTTCGAGGTGCTGCAGCGCAGGACTTCACCTTCATGGTAAAGTCCGTTGATCGGCCTAAAATCGACTTTGAGTACGAAGATGACATCAACATGTACAACTTTAGGACAAAGGTTCTAAAGAAGATTCGGCACCGCGAGCTAACAATTACATTCATTGATGATACCGGAAATCATGTGCTGAACTTCTTCCGTACCCTCATGATGATTCACTCCCCAATTACTCGTAGGCAGATGCTGCGTGAACTTGGTTCATATGAACAGAGAATTGGGGCGCCTGACGCAAATTCTGCTGCTATGGGTAATGGAATGGCGTTTACTGACGTCACTGAACCAAATAATAAAGACACTGCAATTCGCGGAACAATCAACTCCAGCGTTGGTAATATCATTCAAACTATTCGTGTGAAGCAGATGTATGTTGACTCTGGAGCCCCACTTGCTCAGGCGGCAAAAGAAGTTATTTTTGATTTTATAAATGCTCGTCTTGTTTCATTTGACCTTGATGACCTTTCACATGAATCATCAGATGTGAATAATGTCACTATGCAGTTTGACTACGATTGGATGGAAATTGTAGATGTTGGGTCACTTCAAGCTGCTGATTCACCGCATTATAATATCACGGTCCCGGGCATTACAAACAACCCAGTAGATACCTCACCAGCAGGTCAAACTAGCACAAGCCCCGGCCGTGCTAGTTTGTTTGCAAACTTAAATACTCAGTCACCAAACGGGGTTATACCTGATCGTTCAGTTCAGTTGACGGCAGGCGGAGGTCAGGCAACCTCCATTCCTGGTGGAATGGTTGGTGCAGCAGCACGCACAGTGGCAGTTGATCAGGCTGGCGCTGCTATGAATGCAAACGTGAAGAACATGATTCTTCCACCATCACGACCGCCGGTCGCGCAGATGACAGTAGATGATTCTGCAACTGGTGGTCCATCACGGATAGATTCGATTGTCTCGTCAAGCCAAGACTATGACGACTATGGAGATTACGTATAATGCCAACCATGAGAGGCCGTTTCATTCCAAAGAACCCACAGAAGTACGTAGGGAATGTGCACAACATTCTCTTCAGGAGTAGTTGGGAAATTAGATTTATGCAATGGCTTGACACGAACAATGCAGTACTTCGTTGGGGATCAGAGGAACTTGCAATTCCATACGTGAATCCTATCAAGACGGACCCATCGGGGCGTCCGAAGATCTCACGTTATTATCCTGACTTCATCATCCTCTATCGTGACGCCGCGGGGAACATCAAGAAAGAGATTGTTGAGATTAAACCGTACAAGGAATCAGTGATCACACCACGCATGTCAGAGCGTGATAAGCTCGCCTATACTGTCAACCAAGCTAAATGGAAGGCAGCGAGCATCTTCGCTGAAGCGCAGGGAGCAGAATTTAGGATTGTGACAGAAAAAACGCTCTTTAAAACAAACAAGCGTACTTGAAAGAAACTACATGAAATTACACCAACTGATTATTGAAAGAAAGCGACCACTTGATAAACAGCCGTACCGTTTCCCTATTGAAGAGGTCAAGGCTTGGAAGATGATCGCCCGCTTCTGCAAGGATGCCATTCCAGACCTCAATAATCCAATTGTTCGGGGGACGCGCGGCGCAAGCTCTACTGCCACTGTTCAGTTGATTCACGGGGCGGCGGGGTCGCGTAAGTCAGCCAACACGACGAATTACTACACGGTGATTCTTGACAAGGTCTTGACCCCTCTTGGCTTTCCAAAGCGATCGGCTTCAATCATCTGTGCTAACTGGAAGAATCGAAAGCACGCTAGCGGCTATGGTGAGATGTATGCGATCATCCCTTTTGATGGTGTGAAGATCGGTGTCTGCCCTAACTATGACATGTGGGATACTGAGATTAAACTTGGTGGCTGGACAAAAACGATTCAGCGCTGGAATCGTGAGTTCAAGTACATGGGTGTCCGCGATTCCGATACATATGACAAGATGATTGAAATTCTTGAGTTAAAGGCAGAGTCACTTGAGGACATGGGCTGGAAGCACTCTGATGAAACATGGATGAAGGCCTTCTTGCCCGGCCTTGCCGACAAGACCTTCAAGGATGCGTACATGAAAGCATTCAAGCTGACTACCACCAAGGAAGCCAGCTACAACGATGGTAAGAGGCACGAGGTCTGGATTGGTGGAAAGTGTGTTGCGATTCACATGCCCCTCTTCGACACAATGATGAGCCGCAACATGACTGAGGCTGAGATGTATGGATGGGACGAGGAGGACTAACATGAAACCGAAAAGCGAAAACCCAATGATTACCAATCCGCTCGATGAGCTGTTCAACACAGCTCAGGATGATCACGAAATTTCTGAGTATGAGCACGTGACTGAAGGTGAGCTTGCTGAAATGCAAGCACCACCTGAGAAAGAGGAAAAAGATGACGAGGACATCGCGATCGATGCAAAGATCGATGCTGTGTACGACGCCGCCCTCGAGACTTTCCAGCAGCAGACTGAGTACACTCAGATTATCGAGCCGCGTTATGCAGCGAGAAACGCTGAGGTCGCTGCAACATATCTCTCAATTGCATTAAATGCAGCTGCAACCCGTGCAAAGGTCAAGGGCGAACGTAAGCGACAGGCGGCCTTCGTCCCCTATGCAAATAAAAATTCTTCATCAGTTGTTGTAGCATCAAGAGAAGAAATAATGAGAATGATTTCTGTGGATGCGGAAGTTAAGGAAGTGAAATGACATATCATTGTACAGATGAAAATGAATGATTTTCTCTAAGGATATAAATTAACTCTGAACGTAGACATGAGTGTTGCTACAGTTAGTAATATTTTCGAAGGAAATCAAATGAAGTTAAAAGAGTTATTGAATGAGGCACGTCACCGCGAGGACATTAGCATTGAGAAAGCTATCGAGTTGATTCGCGCAAACTGCAAAGACGCGCTAAAGAACGTTGAGAACCCAATGTGGCGGGGTTTCAGGGGACGGGAGGACGCATACCTCATTCAAGCTGATCTGGGTGAGCGTGCCTCTAAGAACACGTCCAATTATTATACAATTATCCTAGATAAATTTCTGCCAAAGCAGGGTTACCCAAAGCGATCAAAGTCCATCATTTGTGGAAACAACAAAAACCTAGATTACGCTGAAGGATATGGTGCGGTATATGCGCTGTTTCCATATGACGGTGTCCCTATAGGTATATGCCATGAGCGTGACATCTGGGAAACAAAGAGATTTGTAATTGGCGATGCTCCTCGCGCTCGATCAATTGAGGATTGGAACAGCGTATTCGAGCGGTCGGCGCTGAGTGACGACACTTATGAGAACTTCAAAGAGGACATCATCAAGCACATGGACATACATCCTGGCTCTGAGATAGAACAAATTTTCAAGCGCCCTGAGAACATTGATATGTACCTTGAGGCCGCGTACAGCCCAGGTTCCCTTAATTTTGATCTAACGACCACCGCAATGATGGATCAGTATGAAGACAAAGACCGCGAGTGCTGGCTTGGTGGTAAGTGCGTTGCAATTCAATATGGGACATGGAAAAAAACTTCTAAGAAATGGGGCCTTTGATGCGCTTTAAGCAATTCCTCGCCGAGGGCGATCACAAGCGAGACATCAGTATGGAGGAGGCCTTTGAGCTTCTCAAAGCCAACTGCAAAAGCGCATTGAAACATGTAGATGCACCGCTTTGGCGTGGAACTAAACGATCTGCCGAGGACGCGTACTTCATTCATGGTGGTGCAGAAGAAGCCACAGGGCGTAAGTCAGCAAACACGACGAACCACTACACGATGTTGATGGACACGTTCCTCCCTTACTATGGATATCCATTGCGGTCGAGGTCAATCATCTTCGCGACCAACAAGAACGAAGAATACGCTAGTTCTTTCGGGCGGCTGTACGCGATCTTCCCATATGACGGCACGCCAATTGGCGTCTGCAGCGAGCATGACCTGTGGAATACAGAGCCATTCGAGGTCGGGAACTCTGATGAGGATAGAAGAATCAATGGCTGGAATCACTTCTGGAGAGACAATAAAATCAGCTCAGCGTCATGGAAAGAGTTCGAACGTACCATGACAGAAAAGATGACTGAAGCAGGCAACCACGGTCGGAGCTTCACACAGTGGTTCGGTCCTCCAGAGAAGCTTCGTGCTATTTTTGAGAAGGCCTATGGCCCAGAAAACTTGAAGCTTGAACTTACTGACGCAGAGAATGTTTATAACATCGATGGTGAGCATGAACTGTGGATGAGTGGAAAGTGCATCGCAATTAAAGCGAGCGTCTATCGTGATCACCTTAGCGAGCTGAGGGACCTCCGATGAGATTTAAACAATTTCTCGAGGCACGTATCAACTCCTATGAGCGCGAGCATCAGACTGGTGATCAACTGATCACCACCCTCCGAAGCCACTGCATGGGAGCGATGCGTTCTGCTCAGGCTGGTAATTTCATCTATCGAGGATCGCGATCTGACCTCAAGAGTGGAGTATACGACCCAGGCGCTGGTCAGCGCAAATCACAGAACACATCAAATTTCTACACGACGTTCCTCGACACGAACGCAAAGAACAAAGCCTTCCCAAAGCGAAGCAGATCGTTCATCTGCTCCACCCGTCGATTGAAGGCTCATAAGTACTCGCAAACTACCACTACCACCACCAACGGTACCTTGATGACGTGTTTCCCATTTGACAACACACCGATTGCAGATGCAACTGAGGACGATTTCTGGGACCTTGACCTCAACTTCGGTGGTGAATTTCTGAAATCGTTCAAGATCGTTGACTTCAATTCGTTTTGGGATGACATCTGTGATGAGCTTGGCAAAAGTCCTGGCAGCATTGAATCTCTTGACGATGCAAAGAGCATGTTAAGAATGGCTCGTACCCAGGTCGTGATGAACGCTTTGCACAAAGAGGGGCTTCTCCATGGCTTCGACAGACTGAACACAGGTGATCGAGAAATTGTTGACACTTTTATCGACCTGTTACCAGATGCATACAGCTATAAAAACCTAGGCTGCAAGCTTACTACACCTGACAACATTCCAGAATCTTCGGAGGTTTGGTTCTCAGGAAAGTGCGTAGTCATAGCAGATGAGGATGAAATGGATATTGTGAAAGAGGAATTTGGATTATGATTAGCTTCAAACAGTTTTTGCAAGAGGAAGACGTTTACCACAAGATGCCGAAGCAGGCCGCTGAAGTCTTCCTAAAGCACTGCACACAGTGGAACGATGTTGACGTTCCACTCTATCGGTTAACGAGAGCCCAGAATGGCGTCCACGCGATGAGGACCCGTTCTACTCGCGTCCGTGCATCGGAATCCCAAGGCGGCTCACGTGAGATTCAGAAAATGATCTTCGCACAGCCAGGCTGGGAAGGATATCCTGATCGGACGCAGTCAATCTTCTGCTCAACCAAGAAGGAGTTCGTAGTAGGTGATATAGATGAGTACGGCGAGAACCTTGTCCTCATCTACCCATTTGATGGCACGAAGATTGCCATGACGACTCAAGCGAACGACTTCAACTTCATCAACCTTGTGCAGATTAAACAAGTCAATGATTTACCTGTGATGCACGCTGAGAGCATGATCCAATCGTACTGGGCTATGACCATCAACAAGCTTCGCGCCGATGTGGACTTGAAGACATCGCTTCAGAACCTCAAGGAAAATTGGCTCAAGGATGGTAAGTTCGATCCTACTGCAAATGGAAACGAGAAGGCCGTCGAGGTCTACGAAATGTCGTCGAACACTTTCAGGAAGACCCTGCAGTTCCTCGTCGAGAAGGTGCCTGAAGTTTGGACGCCCGAGTTCATCGGTTGCGAGCTCGTTACCCCTGCAACGATTAACCTTCCTGGCAAGACACGTGAAGCATGGTTCACCGGTAAATACCTGTCTATTCCTTACCCAGATTGGAAGAGATTCAAGGAAGAAGTGAAGGCACTTCAAACTGGGACTGAACTTCCACCAAAACAACCAATATTCACAGCGCGATGATCACATTCAAACAATTTCTTCAAGAAGATGGCAGTGACATCACTCACAACATGGCAGAAGCTGTTGATGCGTATCTAAAGAACTGTAAGCAATGGCAGAACGTTGAGAAACCCCTTCACCGCTTTTCACGCGAGCAAGAAGATATGCCAATGCCTATGAGGACCCGCAGTGTTCGTGATCGTCTGAGCAGCTCGCTGGGCGGTACAAAACTTATTCAGGATTATATCTTCAGTCAACCGGGGTGGGAGGATTACCCACCACGCTCACGTTCTATCTTCTGCTCTACCACCCAGGATTCAGCGCTAGGTGACACGAACCTCATGATCTACCCATTTGATGACACAAAGATTGCAGTCGTGAATGGGTTTGACCTCAACCTCATGAACATCCTCGTTGGTGTTCCAGAGAAGGAACGTGAAAAGCGCAGGTATCTTTCTATGAACCCATTTGTTTCACAAATTCGCTCCGGATATGTTGAAATTTTTCAACCAGAAATCAGGCCCGCATTGAAGGACTTCGTCAAACTCATCAACGAGATCAAAGAGAAGTTCACCAAGAACGGAGAGTTTGACGAGACAGCAAATGGCGACGATGAGCTTGCTGAGGCGTACGACAACGCACCATCAATGGACCGTGAGATGTTCCGTATTATTGTAAACTACGTGCCGGAGTGTTTCAGGCCTGGGCCAATGGGTTTCAAGCTAGTGTCTTCATCCAATATTGAATTGAATGGGCGTGAGGGACGCGAGGTTTGGTTCTCAGGCAAGTACCTTTCGATTCCGAAGGCATATCACCAACAGTTTGTAGAAGAAGTAAAGGCGAAACAGAAATGATCACATTCAAAGAATACATGTCAGAAAGTATAAATGACAAGGGCATCCTGAAAGCCCTCTTCGTTGTAGGTATCCCCGGCGCTGGTAAGTCCTATACCATTTCGGAGCTTAAGGGCCCAATTTCGCCAAAGGTAGTTAACTCCGATATTTCGACAGAGTTCCTGTCGAAAAAACTAGGTGTTCCTGCAAATAGCGAAAATTGGAAATTAATCTTCCGCAATAAAACAAAATCAATGACTCGTGGTTTGCTTACGAATTATCTCGACAGCATGCTGCCCCTTTTTGTTGATGGAACCTCTAATGATGCATCGAATATTTTAGGCCGCGCCGGTATTCTAGAATCCCTTGGTTACGATGTTGGGATGGTATTCGTTGACACCGACCTTGGTGTCGCAATTGAACGCGCAAAGGCTCGAGGAGAAGCAATTGACCGCCACGTCGATGTTGACTTCATCGAGAAGGTCCATGAGCTTTCAGTCCAAAACAAGGAATACTTTAAGGGGAAGTTCAGCTTTTTCCGTGAGGTTTGGAACAACCCAGGCGAGCTAGACGACAAAGCAATCTTGAAAATTTATCGCGATGTTGCGGGCTTCTATAGTGAGCCATTAGATAACCCTGTAGGTATTCGATTTCTTGAACACCTACGTGAAGAAAAACAAAGTTACCTTGTGCCCACTGTGATGCCACGCGAAGATTTGAAAAAGAAGGTCGACGGATGGTTCCGTGCTTAATAAATAAAAATCACTGAGGAAATTATGAAACTACAAGAAATCATCCAACGCTCCACTCTGCTCGAAGGCAAATGTCTTGAGGTTTACGACACCCTGCTTCCTCTCCTTCTGCTTAAAGAGGAAGATGGTGGTGATAGCGGTGGAGGATCGACTGACCCTGGTGAAGTTGGCGGTGGTGTTGTAGACGCTCAACCCGTCGATTCACCTACGACTCGTAACGATGCAGGATGGGATCGCGGGCCTTTCAATCATGTTGGAAATGGTCCTGGCCGTTGGTTCATAGAGCTGTACAACTCGGTGAAGCAACTTATTGTCGCAAATAATGTCATGAAGAGAATGAAGGAACTTGGCATCAGTAATGACGGATCAAGTAGAGTAAAGAAGGCCGCGCAACAGGCGGCGGCAAATGTTAATTCGCTTCTAAGTAATCCTCGAGCAACAACAGCACGCATTCCCGTATGGACATTTGACAAACCAAAAGCTCCAAAGATCAAACGGTGGAATGAAGCATTTGCCTATGAATTTAAAGCTGAACTGGCGAAGTTGACTGAGGAACAAATTCTTTAACATGACGATCTTTCAAACATTTAAAGACTTTATAAAAGTTGGATCTAAAGCAGATCTTTATACAAAGTGTGAGCCTTTTCTTAAAGAATCTGGTGGACTGCCACTTTATAGAGGGTATGGGATGGAGCTTTCAGCTAAGCTCCATGGCCAAAGGGAAGTCACCGTGCGTAAAGACAGAAAGCCTCGTGATTCAAATAAAGAAACTCACGAAATAATGAATGCTTTCTTCATGAAAAAATACGGGGTAAATGTTAGATCGGAAGGTTTGTTTTCTGTTGGCGATGTTGATGCGGCTAGAAGCTATGGGCACCCACATTACGTTTTGCCAGTTGGAGAATTTAAGTATATTTGGGCAGAATTAAATGGGAAGCCAGTTCGCGACACATTAGTTGTAGCGCAGAAAATCAGACAAGCCATCAATCTCCAACCTAGTGCAAAACAGCAAGAAATTGCTTTTGATGTACTTAATCAATTTACTTGGCACAGCGATAATCTTAAAAAAGCAATTACCTCAGGAGCAGAAATTACGCTTCTTTGTGATAAGGCAATAATCATCCCGGTAACGGATAAATCCTATTCACCGGCCGAAATAGAATCTAGATACTCATCTCTCATAAAACATGACTAAAATTATATCAAAGCGTGGGCGTGAAAACTTAAATCATAGCGGCAGATACTCGGCATTTGAAGTAAACGAGATTAAGTTGTGTTCACTTGACCCTGTCTACTTCATTAGTCGCTATATTAAAGTTAACCACCCTGTATTAGGTCCAGTTGTATTCCCAATGGAAAAGCATCAAATTGATTTTATTAACGCTGTACACAGTGCCCAAAACACAATAGCGATGATGCCTCGCCAGACTGGAATGACTTCAAAATCAATTGCGTTATTGCTTTGGGAAGCGTTGTTTCACCCGCAACAGCGAATTATTGCGCAAGGAATCAACTGCAATAATACAAGTGCTATGTGGGATCTACTTAATTTTTTCGTGGATACTCTCCCCCCATTCTTAAAGTCTTTAATCACAGTAAAAAACAAGGTACGTATTGAGTTCTTAAACGCATCTAGTATTTCAGTTAGCACCATGTCTGCAAACGCTTTAAGAGGAACTAGTTTTACTCGTCTGTACCTTGACTGTTTCGCACATGCACCGGATAAACTGCAACATGAAGTTTTTCAAACAGCTGCATATAACCGAGGCCGGATACTCATAGCCTCTACACCGAATGGACCAAATAACACTTTTGCAAAGGTTTGGTTTGATGCCAACACGCAGGCAAATCGATTTACCGCGTTCAAGCGAACCATCGATGACCTTTCAAAACCAATATCGTGGAAGCAAATGATCAAGAGCCAAATGTCAGTACACACTTGGCAACAAGACTACATGTGTGAGTTTGTTTCATGAAAATGAAGAAAGACAGACGGCTTGATGATAGGCCGAGATATTTTGCATACATATACGTTGATCTACTGACACATAAACCGTTTTATGCAGGGAAGGGGTGTGGAAATAGACATTTATCGCATTTAAAAAGCAATAAAACTGAAGAAATATTGATTAAACATATTCAAAGTATAGGAACATCGAATATATCAGTTATTAAAGTCATTGATGAAGTAGATGAGGAGCTTGCATTGTTTGTTGAAGAAGAACTCATAACAAAATACGGTCGAATGGATTTAGGGACTGGTTCTTTATTAAACAAAACAAGCGGTGGATGCGGCTGCAATCTTATCAGAACAGAAGTGCATTGTGGGAATATTTCTAAGACTCTTAGTGGTAAAAAGAAAATGGAAGACCATGTGAACAAGGTTAATAAAAATCCTGATAAAATTAAAAAGACGGCAGATAAACATAGGGGAATGAAGCGTTCAATATCAACACGCCAAAAAATTTCTGATAAGGCTATTGGGCGTCCTAGCTATAATTTAGGCTTAAATGATTTTTATGATCCATTAACTGGCCATACTATAACAACATCAGCTGCACCGTTAGGTTATATAAAAGGAAATGCAAAATTGAAAGGTAAAGCTGGTGCTGCAGGCAAAAAATGGTGGTATGATCCGTTGACAGATGAAAATAAATGCTTTGCACCCGGAACAGAGCCAGCAAACTGGCTCTTAGGAAAATTATCAGCTAAGGTAAAAAGAGGCCCGCGAAAATGAGAAATCCAAAATCAAAACGGCCAAATGAATCGAGTGAATATACACCAGAGAATATTCAAGATCTTTTAAAGTGTATGAAAGATCCAATTTATTTTTTTAGTAAATTTATAAAAGTAAAACACCCGAAGAAAGGTTTAGTTCCTCTAGAACTTTACCAATATCAAGAACGCATGGTTGACGCTCTTTTAAACCATAAAGATGTGGTCATGTTATGCAGCCGGCAAATGGGTAAAACGACTATAGTGGCAATGTACTTTCTTTGGGTTGCTAATTTTCGAGATAATAAAGAATTAATTATTGCTTCAAAAAACATGGATCATGCTGTTCAGATTATGGACAGAATAAAAACTGCATACGATGAACTTCCGCATTGGCTAAAAGCTGGAGCCAAATTTAATTCACGCACAATGCTTGAATTTGATAATGGTTCAAAAATTAAATCAGAGGCTACATCAGAACGTACTGGCCGAGGAAGCTCACCCGCTGCTGTCATGCTAGATGAATTGGCATTTGCTAGCCCACGAATTCAAGAAGAAATGTGGGCTTCACTAGCACCTTCACTATCAACTGGTGGTCAGTTTATCGTAACATCCACTCCTAATGGAGATACAGATCTTTTCGCTTCCTTATGGCGTGGTGCTAATGCTGGAACAAATGGTTTTTTTCCAGTAACTGCTTATTGGCACGAGCACCCCGATAGAGGTCAAGCCTATTATGATGAAATGGTCGGTAAACTTGGGCCAGTAAAAGCTGCTGCAGAATTGGATTGCATCTTTGTTTCTTCAGATGCTTTGCTCATCAATAGTCTAAAGCTCGTGCAGCTTAAATCAGCGCAACCACATCACGAGGACATGGGGTTCAAGTTTTGGAAGGCAGATGAAGACATAGGCGGTCAGGGAAAGACATATCTCGTAGGTGTTGACCCTGCAACTGGAACTGGCAAGGACTTCTCAGTTATTCAGGTGTTTGAGTTTCCATCTCTTGAGCAGGTGGCTGAGTGGCGGAGCAATGATATCAACATTCCGCTCCTTTACGCTAAGGTTAAGTGGGTGCTTGAAAAGCTGTCTGCGCCTGTCGGCCGTGGACGAGCTGAGGTCATCTGGACATTCGAACGTAACGGTATTGGAGAAGCCCTAGCTGCCCTGTATACGAACGACGAGAAACAACCAGAGCACGCTGAACTTTACTGCGATGAACCACAAACGACAAAGCTTGGTGTCTTCACATCAGGTAAGAAGAAGGTTCTTGCGTGCCTGCAGCTAAAGTCGCTCGTCGAGAAGGTAAATGGCGGCCTAAAGATCAACTCGGCGATTCTTCTTGAGGAACTCAAGAACTTCGTGGCCAAGGGTGGCACGTATGAAGCAAAATCCGGAGCGACAGATGATGCTGTAATGGCGACAATCATCATGGTTCGTCTTCTGAAGCGCCTTGCAGAGTACAATGACCAAGCGTTCAAGCAGGTGAACGAATACGTTGCTCCTGATGACAATGACCAATTTGGTGACGAACCCGTTCCATTCTTGATGTAATAAAATTTATTTAGGTTGAGCAGCCTTACGTGTAGTTACCATATTATAATGGGACCTACACGTAAAGGACCTCACCATGAGCATCGTAATTTTCTATCTTTCCGGACCAATCCCGGAATGTCTACACTTCAAGGATACTCAACTGACCGAGGCCCTTGTAGAATGTCAAAATCTTCGCAACAACGGCTACACGCACGTTACAATTTCCTCGCAGTTCGATGATCATGTCGGCAAGCCTGGTGTTGACTCTGTTCAGGACGGTAAGACCCCTGACGGCCATGACTATCAGTGGTCAAAAGCCCATCGTGCAGGAGCATCACGAAAATAACAGTGTACATGTAACCTGTGTTTGAATATAATAGCTACATTACCAAACAACGGAGTCCAGATGAAAAAAGTTACCTTTGAACAAAATACACGCGTGCACGGCAACCAATCTTAAGGGGCAGAATGTTCGGCAATATTCCAAAACGGGAACCGCAAACTTTCGAAGAGCACGTTCAAGAGCTTGCGTTAAAACACGGATGTACAGAAGAAGATGTAAGTAATGCGTTAGATTTTATTTCCTGTAACTGTAACTATGTAGGCTGCACTGGTTGGATTAGTCAAGCAAAAAGAAGAAAAGTGTATGAAACCCAGCTATGACCTGATCAGATCACGCGACCTTCATCTAACCTACACGTGAGGCCGAAATGAACCATGAAGATCACTGCATCTGCCCGCACTGCTTTGAAACCCAAATCCTGGAGGAAGCCATTGACTCCCAGGGGACTGACGATAAGCCGCAGACGGGTTCACTGAGCATGTGTGTGGTGTGCGGTAACCTCTCAATCTACGACGAGAACATGCAACTTCGACTGCTCAACGCGGCTGAAGAAGCTGAAATTGCGGCTGATGAAGGTCTGCAACAACACCTCGCGATGATGAGGAGTATTGTTACAATCAACAAGGCAGCATTTGACAGTAGCAAAGGAAAGAAATGAAATGAATGAACATTCGTATCTTTTGGTGCTTCGCGCGAGCTTAGAGGGAGTTCGCGTCCACTGCTGGCATGAGATTACCAGTAACGAGCAAGAAACAAAGAACGTTCTTTTCGGCATGACAATTGCCTCGAATATAAACATGGGCTCAGGTGTTTTAAAGGTGATGGCCGACGAAGTATGGACGGCTGAACTGATGGAGATTTACCTGCGTCACATGTCTCAAGATAAACTGAAGAAGTTCATCGAGGAGTCGAAGGTATGAAACCAGACATGAAGACGTTGAATACCTTTCGGGCACTCTTCCACGAGCGCAACAAGCTGTGGTGCTCGAATGAAAGGACTCGATTGAAGATGTTCGTCGAAGCGCACTTCATCGAACGATTATTTGAACGATTCCGCATCTCATCTGAGGCCGCCCAGGTGGTGAAAGACGTGATGAAGTGGATCCGTGAAAACTATGCAATCCTTCAATTTGAAGATGGCTTCGGAACCAAGCGACAGTACCGGATCAACCTCTCAAATGAGGCAGCTGCGGTGTTGATTCTTTTTCTGGGACCCTCCGTATAAGGACGTGCTACAAAAAGGAATAATCTAGTGTACTTAAAACTCAGGTTGTAGTATAATAGTCTACATAACCACAAGGAGTTTTCAAAATGGCACATCAAGATCAAGCAGCGCAGGTCAAGCAACTCGCAGAGAAGTTCAACATCAACGAGAAACGCGCAGCACGAATCCTCGAGGTCCTGGTAGAGGGTGCCGGCAACTTCTCCGACGAGGACTACGAGCTGATGTTCACGTACTACTGCAACAACGCCCAGATTCCCTACGACATCGCCACCTCGGGCGACCCGTACGAGTGGATCAGTGACACCCTCCGTGCCGAACTGGGGATCGTATGAGCCGCAAGTTTCCTGACTTCGCTTACGAGCGTATCGACCCAGCGTACGAGCTGCTGGATGACGGCATGATCCGCCACCGCGAGACGTGGTTGATCCGTCCCAAGATGTACAGCGGCTTGCCGATTCCTTTCCGCGTTGGCCAGAAGGTGAAGGTCGTGGACGGGAACCACCAGTTCCCCGTTGGAACGATTGCCGTCATCTCGCACATCGATCAGGGCATCGTCTATATCGACGGCGCCCCGCTTTGCTGGGAACGTCTCGACCCCTACCACGAGAAGAAGACCTCAAGCTTCGACGAGCTTTACGAGAAGTTCCTGGACGAAGGCAAAATCAATCAGCACGACGTTCGCGGTGTCGCTCGAATGTTTTATGAGGTCGCCCGCAAATAATTGTGTACAGGAAATTTTGGTTGATGTATAATAGCTACATTAACCAAAATAATAAGGAGTTCAAAATGATCTTAGGTTCCACCATCCGTACGAAGTAATTTCACCAGGAGAAATGCTATGAAACGTCTCGAAGAACTCAAAGAAGGCTACGATCCGAATCGGTTGTTAAACCATTTACTAGACGTGAATTTTCTGAAGAACGACGCTGCCTTATGCGCCCTTCTTGAAGTCACGCCGCCACGGATCTGCAAGATTCGCCATCACCGGCTGCCCATCGGCGCCTCGATGCTGATCCGCATCCACGAGGTCAACGGTCTGACTTTCAAAGAAATGCGCGAGATCCTCGGCGACCGTCGTCAGAAGTATCGCGTATCGAGCAGTGCCGGTAAACCTGTGATTGCGCAGGGCGTGTAATACTGGCCCATCCATTGACGGATTTCTTCAAATAGATGTGTACATCTAGTTTGGTTGGTGGTATAATAACTACATCAACCAAACAACCGAAGGAGTTCAAAATGGAAAACCAAGTCAAAGCTGCTCCGAAATACCTGGCCCAACAAGCTGCTCGCAAATCCTTCACCTTCGGCCCGGTTTGGAATGCAGCAGTTCTCGGCGGCAACGTCAAGGATTTCGACAAACTTGTCGCCCAGGCAGCAAAACTGAAGGTCGGCAAAAAGTCGGACCTTCGTCGTACCAAGTTCGCCACCGTCCTGGCAAAAGTCCAGAAGGTCCTGGCAGTTCAGGCACTGTCGATCTAATTGGATAGCATCATCATATCGAAAGCGATTTGATGTTCTGGCTTTGCCAACCGCGCAACTCTCAAAAGGCGCTTAGGCCTTGAACGGAATTTCTTTCCTCAACCATGCTCTGATGGAGAAGCTGTCTGTCCGCGCAATGGTGGGGAGTCGAAAGCAACGAAAGGAAATAAGAGGATGGTGATGAACACGATAGATATCTTTGAAGCCTTCAAGCTGCAGGTGGAAAGAACTCCACACTGGAAGGCGATGCTGAAGACGGTCGAGAACACTGGCTGGCACCGCGAGGCGAACGTCGCTGTCCACACCGAGATGACCATCGAGGTGTACGTGACCCAGTTCTTCAAGCACCGCACGCCGCGTCAGCAGTTGATGACGATGGTCGGCCTGACCTTCCACGACTTCGGCAAGCCTGAAGCCGAGGAGACGGTGGAAGTGGAACCAGGTGTTGTCACTCGCAGGTACGGTGGTCATGAAGCTGCGTCAGCTCGCGAGTTCAAGTACTTCATCGAGACGCATGAAACCATTCGCATGGCCTTGGCAGATGCAGGAATCGGTGACGACGAGATCGAGGCGATTCGTGTCATGATCCAGTATCACCTACCGTACAACATCCAGACTGCGAAGAAGCGCATGGCCTTGAGGCGGCGTTTGCACGAGGTACTGGGCGACGACGTGATCTGCTTTTACGACCTGTTGCGTTCGGACTGCGCTGGTCGTATCTCGGACAACCACGAAGAGAAGATCGCAGACGTCGAGAAGTGGATTGCTGAGTTTGAAGGAGTCAAGCTGCCAGCGAAGCGCTTCCATATTTCGTGGAACCCAGTATATAAACACTGGAAGTGCATCGATCACCAGGCGCAGACGGTCGCGTATGGTCTGAACCCGACCTTGGCGGTTTCCAAGTCATTAGAAAAGGCGACACAAAGTAGGAAATGAAATGTAAAATTGTCGCAATCGTCGCCGCGTACAACGAGGGGCCTCGTATCCGCCATGTGATCGAGGTCCTTTCATCGTATCTGAAGTTTGACGAGATCGTCATCGTAGACGATGGTTCCACCGATGGCACGTTCCTTGAAGCACTTCGCTCAAGGCCAACTGATCCTCTTCACAATATCACGATCCTCACACAGTTAAAGAATGAGGGCAAGGGGCAAGCGATGGATAGAGGCGTTCAAGAATCGGACGCCGACATCATCTTCTTTGCAGATGCTGATATTCAAGGTCTTCGCCACGAGCACATAGACGAAATCCTCAACCCCGTTCTGCAGGAGAAGACTTCTATGATGATCGCGATGAGGAACAGAGCAATCTACACGTTACCCTTCGTGCTGAAGATCATAGCTCTTCTAGGTGGAGAACGTGCTCTGACGCGTGAGCTTTGGGAAGCTGTGCCAAAGAAGTTCAAGGACGGCTTCATGATCGAGACAGCCCTCAATTACTATGCAGGGGGCAATGGTGGTTACGAGTACAGCACGTTTGACATCCAACAAACCATCAAAGAGAAAAAACATGGCATAGCCCGTGGATTCCTTTCTCGTGTCAAGATGTTCTTCACCATCCTGAAGACTCACATCCTCCTCCGCCTGAAGTAAACCTGCCCGATCCCTGTTACAACCTTCACTTAGGTCAGAAACAGGACGCCCGGATGTTACAATGATTCTCTCGGATATGCAAACAAACGTATCCGCGGAGGTTGTAAAGCTTGGGGGTTTCTATAAATACCCGGCAGCCAAAAGAGGACTGCACTTTACATCATTTGATAACTTTGAAAGGTTTACATTATGGCTAAGAAATCCCTCGCAGATCTGGCATCGGCATTCGCATCGAAAACTTCCGGTGAAGGCGGCAACCAAACATGGAAGCTGTTCTTCAACTTCTGGAAGGCGCCAGTCGACAGTGTCTCCACTGTTCGTTTCCTCCCTGACGCAGACGAAGAGAACCCAATGGGTTTCCTCGTCGAAAACCTCGCTCACGAGCTGACCATCAATGGCAAGCGCGAAAAGGTGCCGTGCCTCAAGATGTACAACGAGGACTGCCCAATCTGCACCCTGTCCCAGAAGTACTACGACGAGAAATCGCCAGAGCACAACGAAGCACTGGGCAAGAAGTATTACCGCAAGAAATCCTACATCGGCGAAGTGCTGGTGGTCGACACCCCAATCGAACACGATCAAGAACAGTTGGTAAAGCTGATCGAGTTCGGTCCAAAAATCTTCAAGCAAATTCAGGCCTCGTTCTCCTCGGGCGACCTGGAAGAAGCACCATTCGAACTGAAGGGTGGTTACAACTTCCGTATCAAGAAGTCCAAGTCCGGTGAATACGCCGACTACGGTACTTCCAGCTTTTCTCCAAAGCAGTCGGACGTTGCAGATGACATCATCGAAATGATGAACCTGTACGATCTGAAGGAGTACCGTACCGCGAAGGTCTCGCGTGACGTTCTGGAAGCGATGCTTCTGGCTGACCAAACCGGTGGTTCCTTCTCCGGTGGCGACAAGGAGGAAGCTCCTTCGAAGCCTGAAGCCCCATCGGCTAAGCCAGCACCAAAACCTGCTAAAGATGAGGGCAACGGTGCAGAACCAGAAGACACCCCAGCCGCTCCGCCTGCAACGGGTGAGAAGAAGCTGTCGGTGGTTGAGCAGCTCCGTCAACGCGCTGCTGCCGCAGCCGCAGCGAACGGCGAGTAATCTTGATGGGGCTACGGCCCCATTTCTAAGGATCAACAACTCACATTGACCTGAACGACGGTCACGGCTGCAAATATTCAATTCTATTCAGTAGCGAGTATCTTGCCGGTACTGTTATCAGCTTCAAATCATTTGAAGATGCAAACAGGGCCCATCAAGATGCAATAAGTTCTGGACTGAAAGCTGTTCGGCTGTTCGGCTGTTCAAGGGCGAATAAGGAATAAAATGACATTGAAGTTTCTTGACAAGTTTAAGAAAACTGTTGCTAAGCTTGACACGGTTGGAGTCGGTATCAAATCCGTAGACGACTGGCTTAGCACAGGTAATTACGCTTTGAACCGCGCCCTTTCGGGCGATTATCGTAAGGGCGTTCCACTCTCACGAATTACGCTCTTTGCAGGTCCTTCGGGTTCCGGCAAATCGTTCATCACCTCCAATATTGCGCTTCAGGCGCAGCTTGAGGGGTACCACGTTCTCGTAATCGATACCGAGAACGCAATTGACGTTGACTACCTTCGTAAGATCGGTGTTGACATTGCAGAGGACAAGCTCACGTACCTGCAGGTCTCCACAATCGAAGACGTGAACGGCATCCTGTCCGAGTTCTTCTCTTCATACCAGAAGGAATACGGCAAGGACAATCCAGATGCGCCTCGTACGCTCATCATCATCGACTCGCTGGCGATGCTCTCGTCGACGACTGAGATGGAGAACTACGACAAGGGCGTCATCAAAGGCGACCAAGGTCAGCTAGCAAAACGTCGTAAGGCGATGCTGCGTCTGGCTGTTGGTAAGATCGCGCGGCTGCCGATCAAGATGCTTATCACCGACCACGTGTATCCTCAGGATATTATGATGGGCGATGGTGCATGGGCCATCACGAACTCGACCAAGTTCTCCTCCTCGATCATCGGCATTATCACAAAGCTGAAGCTGAAGGAAGACGGAGCTGTCACAGGTGTTCGTATGCGTTTCGAGACCTACAAGTCCCGCTTCGCTCGCCTCGGCACCAAGGTCGAGCTGGAAGTCCCGTACAACAAGGGCATGGCCTCCACCTCTGGCCTTCTTGAGCTGCTTGAGGCAGACGGCGTGATCGCGAAAGGCACCCAGCCTGGTGAGAAGCTGAAGTATGTTGCTGAAGTGAATGGCGAACGCATCACTTTCAAGGAAAGTGAATTCAACGACGAGATCGCTCAGAAGCTCCTCAATCACCCACTCTGCCAGCCTCTGTTGGCCCGCGATGAGCCTGAAATTGACCTCGATGCACTGGACGTAATTCCAGATGATGATGAAGAGGTAAAACCAACCCGTACCATGCAACCCCAGGAGGACTAAATGGAAACTGCAATCACACTCCAACTCGTACACGGAGGATTCATCCTCACGGTGCCAAACAAAATGGACAAGTTCGGCTTGCCTGACGACAATCTGTCAGCCATGTCAACCAGCTACAAGACCGAGGTCTTCACCTCGCAGGGCAAGCTCATGAAAGCACTGCGCTCGGCCATTGAGGAAAACTCCCTGATGGACAAGAAGACTGAAGTCAAATTTGCGTCCGAAAAGGACTGATCATCACCGCGGGGCACGTGCCCCGCTCTCCTTTTACACACCCACCCTATCATTCTGGTCCAAAGTCCGGTATTTGTCGGATCATGAATTTTTGATATTGATCCGGAGATTTGATGTTAGTTACACTTTGTGCCAGATCTAAGATTCTCCACCTCTTAGACGAAGGCAAAGCATTTCGCATTCAGACGTGTGCTGACACGCAGCCGCATGTCGACCTGATTCCAAACTCCGATGTAGCTCAATTTGATAGTACAATAACATGTGTGCCACTTATTGTGGCCGACATTCAAACCGTCACACTTATGGCTGGTAGAACGATCGACTTTGACTACAAGAACGACGAATTTATTATTTCAACATAGGAAATCAAAATGGCAATATATTCAATCATGATTGACTTCACCGTCAATGCAAAAGATCAGGAGGCGGCTGAGGCCACGGCAAAGTCAATCATCGAGGCAGCAAAGCTCGAGGACCTAATCAAAGCTGGCGATGTTCAAGACATTGAAATGTTGGACGACGAAGAGGTTCAAGACATTGATTTCAATGAGGACGATGAGTGAGCTTTCTCTTTACCCTCGAAGAAGATAAGTTAGCTGATCAGCTGCCAAAGATATTCGAGAATTACGAGAACCATGTCAAGAATGCTGAACCGCTGTTTGACTTGGAAGGCATGAGGCTTGAGCTGATTGCCCGTAACCTTCCTAATCATCAGATGTTCTATGCACATCGTGCGAATGAGATGAAGCAAGTGATGAAGTGGTTGGAGAACTACAAGTCCAAATTGGAAGCGCGCTACACCAAGAACTATGCCCAGGGTCAGCGCGCACTTTCAGCACGAGACATCACGACCTTCATTGGTGGTGAGAAGGAAATCGTTGAACTCAATCAGCTGATTATTGAAGCGACCCTTATCTATTCTCAGCTAGACGAAATCGTCGAGGCATTTAAACAAATGGGATGGATGTTGGGTCATGTTACAAAACTCCGTGTTGCAGAACTACAGGACGTCGAACTATAATGCCAAACACATACTCAGGCACAGGAATCCCAATGACCGGCACCACGCTCGGTAGTTATGGATACACGTACACGTACTCTTACTTGACCCAGCCTACGGCTGCTCCATCCGTGTCATCAGCATCGCCCGATCTGCCAATAATGATTATTGTCACGACCGATGAGAACCAGAAAGAAGTGCGCATGACACTTGCACCAGAGGCCGACATCAGCCCAAGTGAATCAATCAAAATTTTCATGTTAATGACTGCGATGACTGCCGCGCCGGGCCAGTTCAATGCGCTGGCACATGTGAAGAAGCATCAACTTGAGCGGCACTTCACGTACTCATGAGCTGGGATGATTGGCTGACTGAAAGCTCGGAGGCAGACCTAGAAATAGCCGATGGCCGAATTCTCGTTGATCCTTCAACATTTCAGCCATTCGTTGTAGCGCGTGTTAGAATGAATCTTACACCAGAGATGGAGGCTGCAGGAGACCAGGCCTGCATTGACCATGCAATGCGTTTAGTTGAAGACAAGATCAAATGAAGAAAAAGTGCATCATTACTGTTCGAGATGAAGTTTTTTGCCAACTTACTGGTCTTGAACCACAAGACCATGAATTTCTAGACAACAAGTTCGCCCTCATGGTAGAGGGCGCTGTTTTCATGCCTTTATTCAAATTGGGGAGATGGGACGGTAAAGTAAGATTTCTTGACAAAGCTGGTAAGATCTACTCACGACTTCTACCTGATGTCCTTCCATACCTTGAAAGTTGGGGCTATGAGATTGATTTGAAAGACCTTCGCACCCCTGTCGAACTCGTGAAGACACGAATTGACAAGGATTACTTCCTGAACAAGGAAGGGATGGAGCTGAAGGTTGAGTTGCGTCCATATCAAGTCGAGGCGGTGAATGCGTGCCTTGACGCCACATCTGGCTTCATCATTGCAGCGACAGGTTCTGGTAAAACCTGGATGGTGGCCGCCCTTGCTGACGTGATGGCGCTGAATGAGCTGCGCACGATCGTAATCGTTCCATCCGACGACCTCGTTAAGCAGACAGTCGCGACCTTCCGTCTTGGTAACCTCGATGTCGGTATCTACTCCGGGTCGACAAAGGACATTTACCACATGGTGGTAGTTGCGACCTGGCAGGCTCTTCAAAACAACCCATCATTGATGAACGAGTTCAAGTGCGTGGTGGTCGACGAAGCGCATGGCGCAAAGGCAAAGGTTGTTGGTGACCTCATCAACGCCCACGGTAAGAACATCGCGTATCGCTTCGGTTTTACCGGCACGATGCCAAAACCTGCGATCGATCAGATGACCCTGAAGGGATCGATCGGTGAGGAGCTATTTTCGATTACAGCTGCTGAGCTGATGGAGATGGGCTACCTGGCAAAGTTGGAGATTGAGCCAGTTGAGATTGAGGATGACGTCGAGGAGGACTTCCCAGACTACGCAAGCGAGAAGGCATTCCTCAACAAGTCGCCTGACCGCCTTGACTTCATCGCTGACTTGATTATCGCGAAAGCAGAGCGATATGGAAATACCCTCGTGCTGGTTAACTCAGTCAAGCAAGGACAGCAGCTGCAGAAACTGATCAAGGACTCAGTCTTCCTCCATGGAGCTGACGATACCGATGTACGAGCTGAATGGTACTCGATGTTCGAGAAGAGGGACGACCTCATCGTGATCGCGACCTTCGGCATCGCCTCAACTGGTATCTCAATCGATAGGATTTTTGCTCAAGTGATGATTGATGCAGGTAAATCTTTTGTGAGATGCATCCAAAGTATTGGTCGTGGATTGCGTCTAGGCCATGATAAAGATCGAGTGCACTTAGTGGACGTGCACTCGAAATTGAAGTGGTCGAAGAAACATTATCGTGAGCGAGTTAAATTCTATAAATCTGCAGAATATCCAGTTAACAAAATCGTGAAGTTCAAACTATGAAAACCAGAGCTGGACTGCGAAAGCGCCCAACTTAACAACATATTCGGAGGTTATTATTCAGATTTTAACAGAAATTAGTAGGTCATACATGATAGATTCAATCACGTCGCCAATGGGTGTTAGCCACTTCTGGACGTTGTCTGGCCACATGATGGACTTCAAGCTTGAACCCCTTGAATACCTTGAGGAAACAAGCGGACCAACTATCAGGATTCGTGTGCAGAATCTTGAGATTGACATGCCAGCTTCCTGGTGTCTAGTAGCAGTAGACCGCGAGACATACACGATTGATTCAATTCCTCTAACTGCTTGCGCAACCTTTGAGCACGATATTCTGCTCTTCTCGCCGGACGACTCTAAGCTTGTCACAACAAAGTTGGCTGTTATCGACTACTTCGAAAAGTCATCCTGTATTCATCCTATGATTCCTAAAGGATCGGCAATGGTGCATCCTACAGGTCCAGAAATGTCAAATGGGAAGTCGATTTTTTATGGAATTGTGTGCGGGCCCTTTGATATGGGACGATACTTGCAAGGCCGGACAGTAGGTGATATCTTAGGATAGTGGAGTAGGAGAGCCATAAATAGTCCTTGTCACAATACACAAGGAGAATTCTATGGCTTCCTATACAAAATCATTTGAACAAGCAATCGATCACTGCATGCTTTATGAAGTAGGTGGGTTTTGGAATGTCAATCACCCTGCAGTACAGCAGGGGCTAATCAACACATCAGCAAATCGAAAAGCTGTCGGCTATGTAAATGATCCTGATGATCGTGGCGGTGAAACAAAATTCGGTGTCGCAAAAAATGGAAACCCAGACCTCAATATCACTAAACTAACGTGGGATCAAGCAAAGGCGGTATATTATTTGCGCTACTGGCTTGCGGGCAAATGTGACCAGCTTCCACCACGCTTAGCAGTTCTCCACTTAGATGGGTGCATTAATCACGGGGTTACCCGTGCAAATATCTTTCTTCAACAGGCGGTTGGTGTGACTGCTGACGGAATTATAGGCCCTATTACTATTGCAAAAATTAAGAACACTCCGATCATGGGCCTTTTAAACACCGTCTGCGATCAACGTGAAGAGTTCTATCGCTCGATAGTTCGATCAAATCCATCTCAGGCAAAGTATCTTGTCGGCTGGCTTCGTCGCATTTCAGAAGTTCGCGCCTTCGTCATTAAGCAAACAAACACTTTCGCTTAACCTCTATACAGGCTGTCATCAGCCTGTTGTCATTTCCGGTCCAAGATAACCGTGTGATATAATAGTTACATGGTTGTCTCAGTCTCATATACAACCAACTGAAAATTTATGGAAAAAAATAATGAAATTAGCGTAGTAGTAAAGCGCGACGGCACGAAAGTCTCCTGGGATTTAGCAAAATGGCAGGCACAAATTGCCAAGGTGTGTGAAGGTGTCGCTGATGTCTCACCATCGATGATTGAGATGAACGCGCGCACACAGTTCCATGATGGAATGGCGACATCAAAGCTGGATGAGATTGCCCTTCGTTCGATGGTGGACTTGATCGATGAGATCGAACGCCCAGATGTGGGGAATGTCAACTATCAATACGCGGCTGGAAAGCAGCGTATCACGATGTTACGTAAAGAGGTGTATGGGCAGTACACTGTTCCACGTCTGTATGACATAGTCACGGCTAATGTCAAGAAGAAGTTGTACACTCCTGACCTGCTCACTTGGTACACTGAGCAGGAATGGGACATGCTCGACCGCGCTATCGACCATGAGAAGGACGAAGAACTGCCTTACGCCGCTGTTGAGCAGCTGTACGAGAAGTACCTTGTGCAGAACCGTGTCACTGGTGAGATCGTCGAGACCCCTCAAATCCGCTATATGGTCGCTGCAGCGACCGCCTTCCATGCAGAGAAGAAGGATCGCCTAAAGTACGTGAAGGAGTTCTATGCTGCTGCATCAGACGGGCTATTCACCCTCGCCACCCCAGTTCTGGCCGGTCTCGGTACAAAGACGAAGCAGTTCTCGTCGTGCGTCCTTATCCGTTCTGACGACACCCTCAAGTCGATCTTCGCTGCAGGCCAGGTTCTCGCCGACTATGCTTCGAAGAAAGCCGGTATTGGGCTCGAAGTTGGGCGTCTTCGTCCGCTTGGCGCTCCAATCCGCAACGGCGAGATCAAACACACTGGCTACATCCCGTTCCTGAAGAAGTGGTTCGCTGACCTTCGTTCGTGCTCTGCTGGTGGTATTCGAAATGCAGCTGCGACGATCACGTACCCGATCTGGCACTATCAGTTCGAGGACTTGATCGTGCTGAAGAACAACCAGGGAACGGAAGAGAACCGCGTACGTCACCTCGACTACTCGGTTGGGCTGAGCGCATTCTTCTGGCGTCGATTCAAGACCCAGGGCAACATCACGTTCTTCGACCCGAACCAAGTTCCTGACATGTTCGAGGCCTTCTATCGTGATAGCGAGGAGTTCGAACGTCTGTACGAGAAGTATGAGTCCGCTGCCGTGGCGATGGGCCTACGCGTCAAGACCCTTCCTGCAGAAACCGTGTTCAAGGACATGCTGCTGAAGGAACGCGGTGACACTGGTCGCATCTATATTCTGAACGTCGACAATGTCAACAATCAGGGTCCGTTCGACTCGTTGATCCACCCGGTCTATCAGTCGAACCTCTGCCAAGAGATCATGCAGCACACTCGTCCATTCCAGACGGTTGATGATGCAAGCGGCCGCATCGCCCTCTGCACGTTGGGTTCGATCAACTGGGGTTCAGCACGTCACCCAGATGAGATGCGTCGCCCGATCCGAATTCTGCAGCGCATGCTCCACAACCTGCTGCAGTATCAGGACTTCCTGACAATCCAGTCCGAGCTGCACAACAAGGAGTTCGAGCCACTTGGAATTGGTGTCACCAACCTTGCGTACTGGCACGCAAAGCGCAAGCTGAAGTACGGTGAGCCTGAGGCGTTGGCAGAAGTGAAGCGTTGGATGGAGCACATGTCCTTCTATGCAACTGAGGGCACGGTTGACTTGGCTGAAGAGAAAGGCAAGTGCCTAGAGAGCGACAACACCTGGCCTGGTCGCGGTGTGTTTACACACGAGCGACGTGCAAAAGGTGTGGATGAGCTGACCGACTTCACGCCTTCGGCGGACCTTCAGTGGGAAGCTCTGCGCGTACGCATGAAGAAGTACGGTGTTCGCAACGCCACAAACCTCGCGCTGCCGCCAGTTGAGTCATCGTCCGTCGTTATCAATTCGACGAACGGTATCTCGATGATCAAGGACCTGATCATGATCAAGGGTTCAAAGGCAGGTGACTTTGCTCAAGTTGTGCCTGAGTATAAGAAGCTGAAGAACTACTATCAGCGTCTGTGGGACCAGCCTGACTGCATCGAGTACCTCAAGACCGTGGCCGTCATGCAGGTGTATACCGACCAAGGCATCTCGTCGGACACGTTCTACTCACCGAAGTTCTTCCCAGAAGGAAAGATTCCAGTGACGTTGGTTGCGAAGAACCTGATGCTGTTCCACAAGTGGGGCGGAAAATCCTCATATTACCACCTTATAGATGCTCAAGCGTTTAAAGATATGATCAATGTATCTGATAAGAGTGACGAGGTTTATCCAATAAATAGTAATAATCAAATTACTATTGAGGAAGAAGATGACTCGTATTGTGAAGCCTGCGTCTTGTAAATGGAAAAAGCATTATGATTTGTTGATAGAACGAGGTAAAAATCGTTCTATCAGCGGTTATACTGAAAACCACCATATTGTTCCAAGATGTATGGGAGGAGAAGACGAACCAGAGAACATGGTTCGTCTAACGGCTGAAGAACATTATGTTGCTCATCAAATGCTAATGAAGATTTATCCTCAACATCATGGAATTGCTAAAGGAGCGGCAAATTTATTAATGGATAGCCCAACAGCCCCTCGTAAGAACAAAATGTACGGTTGGATTAAACGCCGGGTTGCAATAGCTAACAGCGCACAGATGACTGAGTGGCATAAAAATAATGTGCACCCGATGTTAGGTAAACATCACACTGATGAAGCTAGAACTAAGATTAGTAAATGGCAAACTAATCAACCAAAGAAAGAGGCACATTATTATTCCCCTGCTTCAGGAGAACATTTAGGTAGCTTTAAGAGTGTAAAAGACGCTGCTAATGCATTTAAGATACATCCACAAACGATTTATTCATGTATTAGAACTCCTGGGAAACGTTCAGCTGGCGGCTTTTTCTGGTCATATATGTTATACGATAATTTAGAAATAACTTGTCAATTTACAAATGGAAAACCCAGTTTGAAGAAGGGGAAGAAAATAGAAAATAGAGCTAAGCCAATTTTTTGGAATAGCAAATGGATAAAGAATTCTGAAACTCAAAAATGCTGGAAGAATGCAGATGCTATTTTTGCATTTTGGAATTCACCAACTTCCAGCATTTTAAAATTCTGCACTGAAAATGATTTTAGAAATATTACAGTGTATAGAATGATAAAAGAATTCAAAGAAGGATGGAACCCATTTATGGATAATGAATGGTTAACATGGAAGAAAGCACAATGTCACATCTAGACTATACGAAAATTACAGATTACTCCAGTCGTCAGATGTTCCTGGACCCTGCTGGTCCAGTGACCATCCAGCGATATGAGGAGTACGCCTTTCCAAAGGTGGCGCAGTTTCTCTCCACGCAGAAGGGCGCGTTCTGGTCACCTAACGAAGTGACCTTGATGAAGGACCAGATCGACTTCAAGGAAGCATCGAAGTCGACTCGCCACATCTACACCTCGAACCTGCTCCGTCAGACGGCATTGGACTCTGAGCAAGGCCGCTCACCTGTCCAAATCTTCACGCCTGTCTGCTCAGTGCCAGAAGCCGAGGGTCTCGTGCTGTGGTGGTCTGCAATCGAGCAGATTCACAGCGAGTCGTACTCGCACATCATCAAGAACATCTACAACGTTCCTGTTGAGCAGTTCAATGCCATTCACGATGTTCCTGAGATTATGAACATGCTCAGTGATATTGGCAAGTACTACAATCACCTTCACCTGCTGAATAGCAAGAAGGCACTGTACGCCACCTGCACTGATCCAGAGATGAAGAAGTGGCTGTACGTATCTGAACACGATCACATCAAGGCCGTGTACATGGCGTTGATTGCCTCATACGGGCTTGAAGCCATCCGGTTCATGGTGTCGTTCGCGACCTCGCTCGGCATGGTCGAGAACAAGATCTTCATCGGTTCGGGCAACATCATCTCGCTGATTCTCCAGGACGAGACGCTGCACACCAAATGGACCGCGTACATCATCAACCAACTAGTGAAGGTTGACCTACGCTTCCGTGAGGTCGCGAACGAACTTCGTCAGGAAGCGCTCGATGCCTTGATCTCCGTCATTGATGAAGAGAAGAACTGGGCAAAGTACCTCTTCAAGGAAGGCCCAATGATCGGCCTGAACGAGAAAATCATGGTGGACTTTGTGGACCACACCGCGCCTTTGAAGTTGGCGGACATTGGCATCAAGATTCCTACGCGTGTAAAATCGACTCCATTGCCATGGTACAACAAGCACTTCAACACCAATAAGAAACAAACTGCACTGCAAGAAAATGAAAGCGTTTCCTATATAATTGGATCTATGACGTCAACAATTAACTACGATGAACTTCCAAACATCTAAGGATCTTGTTAAGGACCTGCTCGCAAAAAGGGCTGGTCCTTTTTCTCCATTAACAAAGTTATTTGCACCGCATCTTGATTTACTTCGAATTCAAACTGGATTAAAAGATGGTACCATTCCAGAGATCATTTTTAATGCAGAGAACAATCTCTATGGTCGAGGTAAGTGTGAAATATGTGAAAAAGAAACAAAGTTATATGTAGCTCGTGGCGGCTGGGCAAAGTACTGCGGAAAAGTCTGTATGAACAGCAAAGATGGAAGTAGACATAAAAATTCTGAAGTCACTAAGCAGATAAATGGAACTTCTATTGGTGCAAGTTCAATAAGAGAAAAAGCAGAGAAGACTTGTGTTGAAAGATATGGTGTCAACAATCCAAGTTTAGCAAAAGAAGTTCAAGAAAAGCGAGCTGCCGCGTTTTACACACGATTTGGAACAAATACGCCATTAAAACACGCTGGCACGCAACAAAAAATAAAATCTACTATGATTGCAAAATATGGTGGTACAGGAAATGGAAGTTTACTTATTGGGAAAAAAATAACAGATTCTAAAAGATTGTCTATTTTACATGAATTGTCAATTAGATTACCCGAATGGTCGATAAACACCAGTGTTGCTAATTGGGATGGATGTCAGGGATCACCCTTATCTATAACCCATAACTGTGGAAACACTATTGAAAAATGGGTTTGGACAGGGCGAAATTTATTTGATCCTATTTGTCCAAAATGTCATGCAAGTAAACCGCAAAAGAAAATAATCGACCTTCTGAATAGTTTGCGTATTCAATATGATGTAAATGATAGAAAGATTATTTCACCAAAAGAACTCGATATAGTAATTCCGTCAAAGAATTTAGCGATTGAAATTAACGGTCTTTATTGGCATGGCGAGTTAGCAGGAAAAGACAAAAAGTATCACCTGACAAAAACTGAAGAAGCCGCTGCAGTAAATTATCAGCTTATTCATTTGACAGATAGAGACATCATTGAAAAATGGTGTGCAGTAGAAATGATGTTAAAGGCAAAGCTTGGTCTGCTGCCTAAGCAACATGCAAGAAAATTGTGCGTTAAAGAATTAAGCGCTACATCTGCTAATGAATTTTTGAAAAAATATCACTTACAAAGCTATGCTAAATCATCAATAAAGCTCGGCTTGGTTGATATGAATGGAGATATTATTTCAGTTGCGACATTTGGAAAATCGCGCTTTGATAACAAAGAAAATTGGGAACTTATTAGATTTGCATCTACAGCGGCGGTGCGTGGTGGAGCATCAAAGCTTATAAAAGCTTTTCAGAAAATGGTAGGTCATGGGAAGCTTATATCCTTTGCAGATCGTCGCTGGTCTCAAGGTAATTTATATGAGACACTTGGGTTTAAACTTGAATGTAAAACTTCGCCGGGTTACTGGTACTTCAATCAAACAGAATTTCACCATCGAACGAAGTTTCAACGACATAAAATAAAAGAGCACCCAGAATTAACAGAATGGTCTGCTATGCAAAAGCTAGGTTGGGACCGCATTTGGGATTGCGGGTCTCTTAAATACTCACTTTCATTTTAAGGAAAACTATGTACACCCTCTATACAAAAGAAAACTGCCCGAACTGTGACAAGGCAAAGCAGCTCCTTGCTGCAAAGGGACTTCCATTCCAGGCGCTGCAGCTTGGTAAGGACTATTCTCGTGAGGATCTTGTCGCCATGATTCCTTCTGCTCGTACAGTCCCTCAAATCCTTAAGGATGGGCAAGTGATCGGCGGTTACACTGAACTGAAGCAGATGTTAGCATAAGTAAACGCAGCGCGCGGATACAGCATTAGTTAGCAAATAAGGAATGCCACCCTCGAGGTGGCATTTTTATGTGTGCAACATTTACGAGAAGCAAATGCTACTGGGAAATTGCTATAAAACAATTTTATCCTACAATTATTTCTAAAATTTGGCACAATGTTGTGTACATGTTTTCAGGTTAAGTGTATAATAGATACATCAACAAACATAAAGGAAATCAAAATGTCGATCTTTGATAAAGCAAAAGCAGTCCCGGCAAAAGCACCAGCAACCAAGAAAGTCAAGCAGGAAATCGCACTGGCGGGTATCCAGCAGCTGGCTGAAATCAAGGCTGCAATGCAGAGCCTGGAAGCAGCAGCAAAGACGATCGAGGGCAAAGTCAAGGAAGCTGGCTTCGCTGAGTTCCTGAAGATGGAAACAAACATCCGACCGGAAAGCTTCAAGGCTGTCGAAGGTATGGCAACCTGTTCCGTTGAAATGCGTAAGCGCGGTACGAACTCCGCGCTTAACCTGGACGAAGTCGAAGCGCTTAAACGACTTGGTTTGAAGCCATTCGAACAGGTTGTCACCACCGAAATGTTCGGCATCAACCCCATCTACGCGGCCGATGAAAAGTTGATGGGAAAGGTCTCGAAAGCACTGGAAAAAATCGTGCCGGAAGACTTCATCGTTCACCAGGCCGGCGTCACCAAGCAAGTCGTCGATGATGCACTGTGCGATGCAGCCTTCAAGATGGCGCCCGGTGAAGATCGCGCAACTGCACTGCAGATGGTGACGACCATGGCGCTCAAGCCGAAGCTCAATGCTGACTACCCGATGGAAATGCTGATGAAAAACGTCGGCAGCTACCTTGCACCGGAAGTTACCGAAGAGAAAGCTGACGAACTCACTGCAGAAGCAGTCGAAATTCTCGAAACCAAACCTGCCAAGAAGTCGCGCGCCAAGAAGGCCACCAGCGCCGAGTAAACAACAGATGGGAGCCTGACAGGCTCCCATCTTTTTTGGGACAGGGATATGAGCGAGAACAAAATACCAACTGAAGAAGTAAAGATCGTTGAGCAGCATGTAGAGATTCCAGAGGGCGCCGCATGTGGCGCAATCGCGGTCAGCCAACTCGCGGTCAGCCAACTCGCGCACGCGTTTGCAAATGCGAAGCATATCACCACCAAGTCGCCTCCACTGAAACCCGCAACGTTCACAGTTGCACCAGTAAAACCTGCACCAGCCCCTGCGATTCTAGTTCCGCCCAAGCCAGACCGCCGTGACGCAGGGAAGACCCTCCGTGATCGCCTGGAGTTCGATCGCTTCGTAGTGCAGTATTACACAAACAAGCTTACCTCTTGTAAGGCACGAGGGATCGCCTTCAACCTCACGTTCTTACAGGTGAAGAACCTATTGCGCGCGAAAAAGTGTCAGTACACAGGCATTCTGTTGACCCACACAAATGGCCCAAACGGGCAGCGTGACACAGACCTTACGATCGAGCGCATAGACAACAATCGTCCGTATGAAACAGGAAATGTGTGTGCGGTTAGTTTTGCAGCTAACCAAGCAAAGTCGGCATTCGATGCAAAGTTCGGCAAAGACGCCGTGACAATGATTCATAAGATGAGCAAGGCTCTAAAGAAAAGAGGCATCAAATGAAAAAGATCACCACCATCTATGTCCCTTGCAAGAAGGGCATCCAATCTATCGACGTGCCGCTCTATGCCATCATTCTAGGCTGCCGACTGAAGGACCTCGGTTTCTGCAAGTGTGCCATCGAGGTGACCCTCCTGGGGCACGCAGACGTCAAGTCCTCTCGTGAGTTTGTGGTCCTCAAGATGGGAGAGAAGACGAAACTGGAAGGCCTCATCTACATCGGTGAGGCAAAGGAAAAAGACGTCCGCCACTTCCTGTTCGAAGTGGCGAAATAAGTGTGTATATCTTGATAGGTTTATTGTAAGGAATTACCGTAGAGCTGCCCATGGGGACGCCATGGGCAGCGGTCGTTTCATGGTTTCTTAGAGTCAGATGAAAATTTCCGACTAAAAATAATGATGTACCATTGACGGGTGTCATGTTATAATGACTCTACCGAAACTATTTTGGAATAAACATGAAGAAACGCATTTTGTGGAAAGACTCGGAATGGGTGCAAGTCGCACGTGAGTTGTATCGCATTCGTCCTGTCGATGAATATCTTCGTTCAACATCCATGGCCGGCCTGCAGACCGAGGATTTCTTCGCGGCGCAACGGGTGCTGCCTGAAGATCGCAGACGATCCAGATCGGCTGTCCAATCCATGTCAGTCGTTCGCCCAGGTTTAGTAAAAGCAATGGCGGTGATTCGTGCCGAGGTGGATGCTGAAATCCTTCGCAAGAAGGCCGAAGCGGAAGTAGCAGAACTTGAGGCTCAGGCCGTCAAAGAGGTTGCCAAGCTCGCGATTCCCGAGCTCAATCAGTATGAGGCAGCCTTCGCCCCACTGATTGACCTCATTGCGACCGAGGTGACGAAGCGGATTCAAGATATGCTGGCAGCGACAATGCCAAATGTTTTAGCCCACAAGGTCACCTCCAAGACTCAACCAAAAAAGCTGAAGTTTGGCGTCATTGGTCCACTTTCGATTCAAGGGCAAGAGATTAAGAAGGCCTTTCCAGAGATGGACTTTGTCATCGTTGAAAGCAGTAAGGCCAACTCCTCGCTGTCGCATGTCAGTGGTTGCGACAAAATCATCGGTATGACCGACTTCATGGATCATAGTACCGACAACAGCTTACGAGCTCGCTTCCCTGATCGTTATCACCGCACTACCGGCGGCACCTCGAAGGTAAAGCACCTGATAGGAATCCTCGCGAGCTCGATAAAGGCAGCTGCATAACAACAAAAGGGCATCTTGGATGCCCTGTGGAGATGAAAAATGAATCACCGAATTGTACTCATCGTTGGCATGACGTTGGCGTCAATGCTCCTCTCGAGCTGCGATGAACACGATGACAGTAAAGCCCACAAAAATGCCGCCGGAATTCCAGATGCAGAAGAAATAGAAGTTAATTTTCCTGCTGAAATGATGGGCTGTAAGGTGTACCGCGTTCATGGGAAGGCCTTCCAGATGATGGTAACCCACTGCCCAAATGCAACAACAACCACGCAGTACGGAAAGTACGGAAAGAGCATCGTTGAGAACCCGAACCCCGATCCCGACTTTGAATGTGAAACTTCAGCCGAAGAAAGAGAAGAAAAGTAGTGTACATTTTTTCAGGTTCATGGTATAATAACTCTATCAAAACAAACCTGGGGAAATGAACATGGCGACCAATTACAATCGTATCAACTCGAAAGGCACCTACAGCTGCGCAATCTGCGGTAAGTTGACCCGCGACACTGGCCACGGTGAAGCTGACATTGACACGGGCTACTGCAAGAAATGCCTGTTCGAGTGCTACATGATCAACGCGGCCGCTGACTACGGTGTCGATAGCAGTCAGTACGAAGCGGCCAAAGCTGACTTTGAGGCATGTAACTAAACAAGGGCCGTACGGCCCTGAGAAGCTCATCGTGAACGCTCGTGAAGAACACAGGCAATCATCAACCAGGCAGCGATCGACAAGGACTGATCATGGAAAACTACACCGAGTATCAGTACTTATACCCTCCTCGCCCGGAAACTAAGATCGCGAAGCCGATGTTGGGCTTCTATCAAAAGAACGGTTATGTTGCACAGAAGAAAAAGAACGGCACGTGCACCGTCATCTTCGCTCGAGGCGATGAAGTGATCTTCAAGACCCGCCATAACGAAGACCACAAGCTGTGGACCCCGCAAAAGGACCATATCAAGTTCTTCCAGGGTTCGGAAGAATGGAACGTCTACTGTGCTGAGCTGCTCCACTCGAAGGTAACAGGCGGTCCAAAGAATCAGCTTTTCATTTTTGATCAGCTTGTCGCACATGGCACGTCGCTGGTAGGCGTCTCATTTAAAGATCGAATTATTGCGATGATGAAGGAGTTCAGCAAAAACATGGTAGCAGAGGTAGACCAGTACCGCATTGACGAGCGCATTAGCCTTGCTAAGACTTTCACTAGCGGCTTCACTGGCCTGTTTGACAACCTCGGCAAGGAGGACGAAGGTCTCGTCCTCAAGGACCCCAAGGCGTTGCTCAAACCTTGTTTGAAACCAAATGCGAATAAAGCTTGGCAGGTGAAGTGCCGGATTGCAAATGCAAACTACTCTTTTTAGGAGAACGTCATGGCCGATCCAAAATGGGAAGAAGGCGCGAGGGTATGTCAGAGGCTGCTGAACCAGTGGCCGAACGCGGACACAAAGGACTACATCAATGCAGTACGGGCTCAGCTCGATTGCTCGGAATGGTTCGCCGTTCGCATCTACGACCGCTGGGCGAAGAAAGTCGGTCGTCCTCCATCTGGAAATGAGATGGCAGGTATCGTGAACCGTCTCATCAACTTCATCCTGTTTGTCATCGTAGCCTGGATTGCCTGGTACGCCAGCAAGAACATCAACATCGACAAATTTTTCTAGGAAACATCATGTCGTACTGGCCCAAGAAGGAGCCGAAATAATAACTGCAGCAATTCAAAAGGAATGCATGATGTTTTTTCATATCACGTATGATGATGGCAAGAATAAACACGCCGTCGCGCTCAAGCTCCGCACCCCGCCGCCCGAACCTGGTGCCGTTCTCGTGGTTGTCAAGGCGTTTGATACACCGTCGCATAGTTATAACGTCGGCGATGAATTGGCCCTCATCGAACGGACTCAGGAAGCGCCGCATCACATTCTCTGTTCACTGGGTAACTGGGTGGTGGAGTGCAAGTACGAGACGTCCATCTGGTCAAACATTGAATGGGCGATCAAGGAAGGCATCTTGAAGCCCAAGACAGTGACAGGAGTTCAAGAACCAGAATACCGTGGAATGCCCAATTAAAACCCAAAAAAATGGGGGAGACAACATGCGTAACATCATCCGAAGAATCCTTGCCCTCCTTGACGGAGGCTGCGGTGGCGACTGCAAACAAGGAAGAAAACCATGCAGCTGCAACGGAGGCCGTAAATGAGAACGATTGAAAACATCCAAGGACCGCGCGACCTCACCAAGAATCAGCTCATTCAGCTGATCAATCAGCAGTGCGGTGGCTGGCCGGCGGTTGCCACGCGCGTCTACCAGTTCGAATCGCAGGACCCGAAGGAAACCGTCTACCGCTTCACCAACGAGCGGGCGCAAACGCTCGAGGACAAGCCACGCATCCTCGAGACGCCTCTGTGGGAACTTCGCCTTACGCGCGATGAGTACCTCATCTACCACCTGAGCCGCGAGGCCAAGGACCAGCTCGCAAGGGACTCCAAGTTGATCCAACGTTTGAAAGCGATGCTGCCATGAGCCACGGTTATTTCATTACTCGCGGTGAGCGAGTCGTACTGGGGTTCATCCCCAATGCAATCAACTTTCAGGAGTTGAAGCCAAAAGCTCTCGTGCCAGCAATAGGTGACGACGAGGTCCTGGCATATTCGGTCGTCAAGGAAGGCGAAACACGAGGGTTCCTCTGGCATGCAGAAGACAAGCACCGCGCCGAGGCTGAGGCAGAGCAGTTCACGAAGCTGTTCGGCTGCAGCTACTACTGCGTGAGGTTGACACATGATCAAAAATCTGTCGATCGCTGAGGTCTGCAAGATTGCCATCACCAACCAGCTTTTCGTGGGTGGTTGGTGCATGCGAGGCGAGATGAAGGCTCCGTCCTTTATCCGCGCTGCCTCGCTTTTCGTTGATGAAGAAAAGCCGGTCGGCGTTGCCATCGTCACGGAGTACTACTACGTTCAAGTCTTTGTGAGGAAGTCCCATCGACGTCGTGGAATCGGTCGTGCCCTCATCACTGACCTTCGAAAACAGCTAGGGCACTGTGCCAAAAGTCTAGATGCTGGGAAAGGAAACGCGGCGAGCGTAAAGTTCTGGGAAGCCCTAGAGATGAAACGTTGGGACCTCGAATAAGCCACACCTGCCCTCAACATGGTGTTACAATAAACCATGGACAAACTGACAATCAACCCAAATCGTATTAGCCTTGATGAAGCCTATATGCAGATGGCAGAAATCTGGGCTCAACGATCAAAAGCAAATCGCCTCCAAGTGGGAGGTCTCCTCGTGCTCGATAACCAGATCATTTCAGATGGTTACAACGGAATGCCCTCAGGGTATGAGGGGGATGACGAGGTGTGTGAGTGTTACGATGATGAAGGCAACATCATCACGAAGAACGAGGTCCTGCACTGCGAGGCTAACATGCTTATGAAGGTCGCAGCCAACGGTGGAACTGGTACGAAGGGCGCGACGATGTATGTCACGCATTCCCCGTGTCCACACTGCGCCAAGATTATCATTCAAAGCAAAGTTGCACGAGTTGTATATCGTCATAAGTACCGCCTGGCCGAGGGGCTGAATTTATTAGAGAAGCGTGGCATACAGTGCTACCACCTGATCAAGGCACCACAGAAGAATCCCTGCATCTGCAATCCAGTATCTGACGCCTGTCGTAACCCCCTCTGTTACGCAGCCGTCCCATAAAGAAGTGCCCATGTGCGGCAGCGATCGACACGAGTTGAATGACTGCCCCAAGTGGAAGAATGAAGATGTGTAATCAATCGTGTACAAATCTAATAGGTTGGTGTATAATAGACCTACACAAACCAAATGGAGCACCAAATGCCAGAATTCCTCGACAGCGGTAACCTCGACTTTATGTCCCGTTCCGCCACCCTCCGCCTGCATGGCACCGCTCGCACCTTCTTCGATCCGCAGAATCTGGTGCACTGCGAGTCGCTGAAGAACTTCCTCGAGAATGGTGCATGGGGCGCTGTCCAGTTTTATCCTGAGTTCCCGTACACCGACGTGCCTACGACCGTGCTCTCGAAGTTCGCGGCACACGCCCTCAACGTAACTCGCAAGGCCGGCGCTGCAAACCTGGCGATCGGCAAGATTCTCACCCAACGAATGCATGAAAATGCTTAAGTCAGAGCTGAATGACAGGAAACTTCGGTTCGATGGAGTTTCCGAAATCGAACCGGACCAGTTGGCCCGGTTTTTACTTTTGGGCGTCCCTCCCTCCAAGATTCTATTAACCACGTCGTCACCTGAGAGCGAGCAGTTTAATGTGCAGGTGTCTGAAGAGGATCAAATACGGGTGATTGGTCCTGAACCGGTTCAACTCAACATGGGCTGGCAGCTCCCTGAAGAATACCAGAAGATCGACCTCTTCGATTACTTCTCACAGAAATTTGAACGCAACTGCCCTCATAGCTACACCATCGACGATCAACAAAAGGCGATCGATCGAATTGGTGATGAGCTTGCAGAGGTTGAGCAACGTGGAATGGTAGAGTTCATGCGCACCGTCATCTACATCATTGACGAGCTGCGAAGGAACAACATCGTGTGGGGTGTTGGGCGTGGTTCGTCATGTGCTTCGTATCTCCTGTTTTTAGTCGGGCTTCACGTCGTTGATTGTGTTATTATGAACGTAGACCCTCAGGAATTTTACCACAACTGATCATGCAAAAACTTGGCCTCTTTCTCATTGCTGTTCTGTCGATTGCTCTCCTAACCATTTGGATTTGGGAGAAACCAAAGCTCATTTTCTATGCGCTCATCGGTGGTCTGATCGGCGGTCTTTGCGGTCGCTTGCGAAAATGAATCACTGCTGATCCGGTTCATGGCGCGGGCGTCTATAAATATGATGTGCGCCTTAGCACCAATATGGAGAAAATACAATGGGACAACAGATTAGAAGCGCTCGAGGTGAACTTATTGACTTTGAGATGCTTGCCATCAAACAACAACTCGCAGCAGCGCCAGTTCCAAAAGCTGTAGAGCAACGTAAACGAGCCATCGACGCCAAGGACGGTGTAAGATCGGCCAAAGTGGAAGAACCAGAAGCAGATGAATTCCTTGCAATGTCGCATGAAGCCGCGGAGACCTCTGGCAGAGCGAAGCAAACGAGCAAGAAGTAATTCTCATATCACATACTCATAGGACATATCATGACCACAACCGTATTTCCGCTCAAAGACCATATCATGTTTCAATTTCTGGACGAGACTGGTGGATCAAAAGGTAAGTTCACTGACCGCACCCTCGCCAGCGGTATCATCATCCCAACTGTCGACAGTTCCCAGAAGTTACCTCGCTGGGGGAGGGTGATGGCAGTGGGCCCGAAATCCTCGGTGTCGATTGGACAGTACGTTCTTGTCGAAGCGCTGATGTGGACATACGGCACTGAGGTCGATGGCCAGAAAATGTGGAAGACTGATGACTCGAAGGTCCTCATGGTAACCGACGACGAAGAATCAACTCAGGGCATGGTGTTCGAATGAGGGGCTTAATTAGGTTTACTGACAAGGCCATCATGGATCTGTTACTTGGTCAGATTCAACAGCTCAACCCATGGCTTAAAGTTGGTGATCAAATGACAGCCCCCGTCGCCCTTGTCTGCAATGGAAAACTTGTAGTTGACAAAGACGTCGTGATCCCAGAGAACCTGGTACGAATCAAGAATGTTCCTCTAAATGCTGTGCCGACGAAAACAGGACGAAGGACCGCCATCAATGTAGGAACATTGAATATAAGCTTAAGTGACATTGAGAACTTCAGGACTTCTGCCTACAGCAAATTTGACTTCCACCTTACGGGGCCAGCCTACATTCACCCCTACACATTGGAGGTTCCAGCTCGCTCATGGTTGGAGAAGTACAAGGTAGGTGACTTGGTTAGTGTGGAGTACATCGATCCAAAAACTTTTGAAATAACATTTGTTGAGGTGCCTCTCACCCAGCAGATGGTCGACGAAAATTCTGACGTTCTTTTTAGATTCGCCTTGAGCGACTAACTAATGCTGGCCTTGCCCTAATATGAATTATTGTTCTTGACAAGTGATTGTAAGAAATCAATAATAGCTTTAGCTTGCATAGAATGGGAAATAAAATACCATGATAATTATAATCTTTATAACTGCTATTTTGATTGAGTCAATAGGAACATACATTAGTGTAATAGGTTTAACTACGCTTTTTGGTATTAATTTCACAATTATAGCTCTAGCAATAGCACTTGATCTAGGAAAAATTGTAACTGTTTCATTTGTTTACAATAATTGGAAAACTCTTCCTAAATTAATGAAGACGTATGCGCTCATAGCAGCTTGTATAACAATGGTTATTACATCTGCTGGAGCTTCTTCATATTTGAGTGGAGAGTTTCAAAAGGCAATCATGGGTACCAAAGAGGGAGAGACGAAGGTCGCGATCCTCAAGGAGCAACAGCTTAGGTATCAGGAGCGTAAGAAGCAGATTGATGATCAGATCGCTAACCTTCCTGAGAAGACGACTGTCAATCAACGGCTGCGCATGGTGAATGCATCGAAAACTGAGCAACAGGCCCTTGACCGGAAAATCGCTCAGATCGATCAAGAGTTACCCGCTCTGCAGGTTGCCCAAATTGGGACTGAGGCCAAGGCTGGGCCGATCGTGGCCATTGCGAAGGCATTCAAGATCCCGGTTGAACAGGCGATTTCCTGGGTGATTGGGATAATCATCATCGTATTTGACCCACTTGCAATCTTCTTGATCATCGCAGGTAACTTCCTTGTATCCCGTCGTAAGGCCAAGGGCAAAGAAGAAAGGCCAGCTGTAGAAGAACAATCAAGGGCGGACATTACTAATAGGAACGTGTCTTCAATGCGAATGGGGCATGAGTTTCCAACTCATGAGCAACCTTCACACCCGCAGCCTGAGACACCTCTTGCCGCCCCTGTGGCGATCTTTCCTGACCCACCTGAGACGAAGTATGAGACGTACACGTCGTCGACTAACCTGGAACTAGAGACTGAGACGTGGCAAGTTAAAGATGAACCCGAAGTTAAAGATGAACCTATCGCCGGCAACCGAACTCAAATGGATTCAGGGATTCTAAAGCCGGTGCTGGTGGAGTCGCCTAACACCACTGATCACCTGATCAAGTCCAATTTTATCCCTCTCACGGTTCCGGAATCAGCAGATGAGGTGCCAGAAATAGATCCGCCGCCGCGTGAGGAGATCAGTCGCTCATCTCTAGGGCTTGTAACGCCTGATCCCCATACAATCGTTGATGGTCGTCACAATCGTGGTTTCCGTCCTCCTGATACCATTCCAAAATAAGGCACACATCATGCAATACTTCAACATTGGCGATCACGTTCGTTATAAAGAGGCTGCGATTGAGCACTACGACACTGAGGTCTTTGGGGCGATGAGAGGCCTCGTCTTCATCGTCGACAGCTACATGATCGAGGATGGCCATGAGCTGAAGGACTACGTGAACCTTCGTTGTCTCAACCACAAGCTCTCTGCTCAGACAGGTAACGGGACTCATCATTCAGAACTTGAGCTTGTTGCCGAGGCGTAAACCGTCCAGCCTTTGTAGGAAGAAATTCGGCCTTTTAAGATATCAAAGATCTTATTTCTTCCAATTTTCTTTTCTTTTATGAAGTTGTTAAATGCTTGACCGCCAATAACTTTATAAGTTTCTCCAGATTCATGAACAAAGGTATAGAGCTTTGATTTGGGATTATCTGCGCCAAAGCGGCCGAATAATGGATTGTTTTCGCCTTTATGATTTTGAATGTATCTCCCCAGTTGCCGGCTCGTGGGTGCTTACTTAAGGTGTCTCCGCCTTCACCACCATTTGCAATATTCGTTAAATTAGGAATGATAGCAATTAGTCGCTTCTCTTCTAATTTTGCCTGATCTTTCGTAAGACCTGTTTTCAAAATGTCAATTCTTGGTTCAATTCCAGACTCAAGCATTTTGCAAATTTTGCGTGTCTTGTGAGGATTATAAAGCCGAGTAGGCGGCTTTCCTGCTAAGACTTTACGAGCTTCATTTAAATGGAATAAGAACCTTGAAAGTGATCCGTATCCTACATAAAATGGCCGACCAGAAAATTGGTAGCCGCCATGTTGTTCTGGCAGTGTATAATCGTTATATGCATACACGTAATACTTCATTTTGTATCTCCTAACTATAGAAAAGTATTTATTATGAACCAGGTATGGTGTGAGAAATTTCGTCCGAAAACCGTTGCTGAAGTAATTCTGAGCAATGCTCATGAACGCAAGACCTTCGACAAGTACGTCGAAGAGCAAGAAATCCCAAACCTCCTTCTTCAAGGTGGGCCGGGTACCGGCAAAAGCTCGCTGTCGTTGGCCTTGTCCCGTGATCTTCAACTTGACCGCAGTGATGTCTTGAAGATCAACTGCTCGGATGAGAAGATCGAAGCAATGCGCGACAAGGTCAAGAACTTTGCCATGACGATGTCGGTCGGCAAGTTCAAGCTCGTTCGTCTTGAGGAGCTCGATGGCATCGGCCCAGATGCACAGCGTCTGCTTCGTGACCTCATTGAGACGACTGAGCGCAACTGTAGGTTCATCGCGACCTGCAACTACATGCACCTCATCATCCCTCCGCTCCGTTCACGCTTCCAAGAATTTGTGCTTAAGGCACCAGCGAAGGACCTCGTGCTCGTCCGTGCAGCAGAAATCCTCGAAGCTGAGAAGATCGACTTTGACCTGGATGACCTCGAAAAGGTAGTCGCTGTTGGCTACCCCGACTTCCGCAAGATCATTCAGCTGATGGAGCAGTCGAGCAAGACTGGCAAGCTGATCATCAAGGGAGCTGAGTCCGCTCAGGACTGGAAGCTGCAGCTGCTCCCCCTCATCGAAGCAAGCGACATCAACGGCGCCCGAGCTCTCGTGTGCGAGACCGCCACGAAGGAAGAGCTGATCGATATTTACAAATTTGTGTACGACAACCTTCACCGCATGAAGAAACTGAAGCGCCAAGACGAAGCAGTTATCACTATTGCAGAATACATGTATCGACACAGTTTCTGTTCTGATCCAGAATTAAATGTTGCTGCAATGTTCATTGAAATCGCGGCTTTAATATGATGTGTTGCTACGGGTGTGGGAATGAAGGAAAGTTCAAAATCACAGGAAGATCTTCCCCTAATTGGATCTAAAAGTAAAGGGCGAACTCATGCTTTTAAAGGTAAGACACATCTTGAGGATCCAAGAATTCCTCATGGTGAGAATCACTGTAATTTTGGAAAAAGCTTTTCAATATCACACTGTAATGCTATCTCAGTTGCTAAAACTGGGGTGACTTTATCTGATGAACATCGATTAAGTATCTCAAAAGCAACAACAGGAAAGAAGAATGCAAATTATAATCATGATTTAGATCGTGAAGGTGGTTCTTCATATCGATATAAAGTAGATAGATTGACAGCTATAAATTGGAAATTAGCAGGAAATAAAAAGCCTAAAAATGGTTTTCATTTAGATCATAAAGTTCCAGTGTCAGAATGTTTTAAACGTGGATTAACGCCAGAAGTATGCGCACATATTTGTAACCTACAAGTATTAACTGCAGAAGAAAATCTACGAAAATTTACAAGTTTCACAATTGAAGATTTGAATACATTATTAAAGGAATCATCAACATGACCGTACAGGAACTTATCAGCTGGTGCATCGAGAATGATGTCAGCTTGGAAACCCATATCGCGCTTCGTGCGAAGGACGACTACCTACTCACCGCTGACAAGCTCGCTGTAGGGAATCCCTACTTTGGCAACTGCAATGATGGGGAAGAGCTTGTCTCTATCATCGCGCCAAGGACGGCAGACGATGAAATAGATTATGACAACGTTCCTGGCTTCCTGATCTTAGACACTGGGAGAGTCTAATGCTTGAAGGATTCGGTATCTTTCCAAATTTTCCTGATGGAACCATCTTGACAGATGATCTACCTTCTGACCTTCGTGCTCAGCTGCGGGGCATGGCAGACGCAGAAGGTATCCTATCAGCAAATGCTGGACCTGTTTATGGGAACTACCTTATGTTCGCCGGGTACAAAGTAAAGGTTAAAATAGTCGAAGCTACAGACAAAACGTATAAGGTGCAACTCGTATGAACACACGCAAAATTGAAAGCATTCTCAAAGGGATCGACAAGCACATGGCCCAGATCGCAAAGGACCGTGACAAGCTTGACGAGTTCATTGACGAACTCGTCGGTCTGAAAGAGAATTGTGATGAGGCGTATGATCACCTGCAGCGAGCGCGAGACGCGCTATCGGAGATGGTATGAGCTTTGATTTGTTTGAGGGCCTGAGTAAGCTTTCTGGGCGTGACCTTCAGTGGTATTCGAAGCTGTCTGCTGAGGATCAAAAGGCGGCTTCACCCTTCGTCATTGCACGATGGATGACCGGTACGAGCGATCAGGCCCAGCTCGTCCGAATAAATACGTTCGTCAACCCTTACGTCTTCTCATTGGGTCAAGAGAAGTCGTTGCTCTTCTCGCTGCTAGCTGCAGCAGCAACCGGCAAGACCAAGCGATACAAGTGGATGAAAGCCCCTGGTGCCAAGGCCGCTGTAAAGCTTCGATTGGAAGTAATCAAGCAGTACTATGAGGTGTCTACCCGTGAAGCTGGTGGTTATGCTGCTACCATCGATGGTGAGGACATTCTTGAAATGGCGGAAAATTTGGGCTGGGAGAAAGAGGACCTGGCTAAGCTGAAGAAAGAGGTAGGCGATGGATCGGGAAACACTCAGAAGCCTGTCGGCGTCAAGAAGAAACCACGCTGAAGAGGAAGCACCTGTAACCAAGAAGGTAAAGTGGACGTGTGAATTCTGCGCTCACGACTTCGTACATGAGAGGGTCTTCATGAAGCACGTTTGTAAAGAACGTCTTCGCATTGAGGAGCTGCGTGGCCCAATCGGGCAAGCAGCTTACATCTACTACACTGATTGGATGCGACTCAACAAAAGGTCGGTGCCGCCGATTGAAACATTTGCGTCCTCATCGTATTACCTGGCGTTCGTTAAGTTCGCAAATCATGTAAAACGTGTCAACATGCCTAACCCAACTGGGTTCGTAAGGGCCATGGTGGAAAATGGTAACATACAGCCCAGCCTATGGTGCCGCGACAATGTTTACGCAATGTATCTTCAGGGATATGACAAAGTCGTGAGCCCAACTAAGCAGTTCCTTGATTCAATGGACCTCGTTTATGAGTACTCGAAGGAGTTCGAAGTCGAACCGCAGCAGGTATTCGCGGAAATTGGTGTCACTAAGATTTTAGACCTTGTACAGAAGCGAAAGCTTTCTCCATGGTTCCTTGTCTCATCAGGCGCGTTTCGCCGGTTCATGTCTAACTGTAACGAGCTTGACGCTGATTTATTAGAACGTGGAGTGCAAGTTGGCGCCATGATCATGAGAATTCAACAAAGCAAGGAGAACACCAAACTTTTCATGGAGTTCTCACAAGCAACGAAAGAGCTGAACCTATGACGAGAAAGCTCTTTGATTCAATGGATGCAGACTCAAAACGATTCTATTCAAAGATTCTAAATACGGCTGTGTTAAACCTCCATGCTGTGAAGCGGGGGTGGTTCGACGTCCTCATTTGCGAAACCACAGATGCGGGTGTATTACATCGGTGGCGCGAGGCTGTTCCTCAGATCGTGCTATTGATCAAAGCTGAGAATACCAAAGAGGATTAGTTGTGACCGTAACTGATCTTGCTCTTAAGGATCATTTCAAGAGCAGCATGCAGCTCAACTCCGGATAAGTTCTTCTTTAACCACTTCGTCGCTAATTGGTTGGTGAACTTTTCATTTTGATAGATTTTCCCTGGAGACTTTACTGTCATCCAAGCATGGTACGCCTCGTGAGCAGCTTGAGCAACATCAGCTGCATCGCGGCTGTTAAGATTGACCAAGTAAATAGTTCCAGGGATATCTGTCGCAGTAAGCCCAAGCTCAGCCATCCAGTCCTCTACCTGTCCTTTCTTAGGTGGTGTAAAACCTGGTTCATCTGCTTGCTTGACTAAGTAAACTCCTGGCTTCATGTCATCAGTGCTTGTGGCAACTTTGTCTTTTCCAAGAATGTCGCGTACGACGTCTAATACAGTGAACCTGGTGGGTGATCGCGCTTCGAAGAGTTCTAGTAATTTCATTGTTGTATAATAAGTCGTAAGGTGTATTATTTATTAAAGAAAAAGAATGGACGTCGATATCGATACAGCACCGGACTTCAAGCCGAATTCTATTTTCCCAACATGGCCTCGAGCAACGATCCTTAAGGACGGCAAGCTGACCCCACACCCGTGTGGGGTCTATCCTCAGAAGATTGGTGTAGACCCTATCACTGGGCTGGCTGCGATTCCATACGACGAGGCCGAGGACTTGGGTTACTTGAAGGTTGACTTCCTTCACCTTTCAGTGTACCAACACTTCAAGACTCGTGCCGAGATTGACGAGTTGCTGCTGAAAGAGCCAGACTGGAGCCTGCTCCAACTTCCATCAGCTCAATCCAAGATTTTCCAGCTTGGTAAGCATGGTGATCTACTTACTGATCTTAAGCCAAAGTCTATTATGGAGCTCGCTGACATCATGGCGTTGATTCGACCAGGTAAGAAGGCCTTCATCGGTCTTTACAAGAAGGATCAGGAGGCCGCTCGGCGCATCCTCTTCGCAAAGGACGAGTCGGGACAGTACACCTTTAAACGCAGCCATGCCATCGCGTATTCGTACGTGGTTTGGCTACAGCTCCATCTTATTGAACAGGGAAGGTTATGACTGTGAGGTTCTTGTCCCTGTCGAACGACCAAATCTCATAATCATATCCCTGCACAATCGCTGCATTACCCTTCGCAATACACATTTCCTTCATCGCCTTAAACGTGTACCCTGACTTTACCTCGATGATCAAGTTCCTGCTCGGAATAAAGATGTCAGGATAATGGAACCGGTCAACACCTTCGTAATTGTAGCGAATGCTTGGCACAGCAAGGTGACACTGTACATCCGCTTCATCATAAGTTTCAAACAGAATGTTTAAGGCCCATGGTTCATAGCCTTGTACATGAATGGTCTTTCCAGATTGACACGTGTATTTCTTGTTTGAGTTCTTAATCGCGAAGGTGTTGTATATCTCGGGCACCTGAGTCCAGTTACTCACCCCATACACACTGTACATATTTCGGCTGAATGAGTTCTTTCTTGCATCAGGGCCGAAACGTTCATCCATTGTTTTAGTAATCTTTTGCTGGACAACTGTGCTCTTGGCTGGGTTGTCTACTCCTAAAGTTTTCATCCATGTCTTCTTCTTGTTTTCAATGACCTCAGGTATTGCAAAGTTGCTCGTCACGCCATAAGTTTCTACCATTGTTGCAGTGTAGTTAGCGCGTGTCTTCTCGCTCAGTTGAGCACACTTGCAGCAGCAAAATTCATTGTAGCCTTTGCTGAACGCGTTTGAGAAATTCACCTGTTTGCCGCATGTACATTTAGGCACCTCTCGTCTGTCGTGACAGTAGTTCCAAATCTTCTCTTTTGGCTGTTTCCCTGGATACTGCTCTACTTGAGTGTACACCTCAGGATACTGCGACTTCAGCTTCTTTGAGAAGTGAATGTTGGTTTTCATGTTCTCTAGTATTTCATGACGATTCATTTGTTCTCCCATAGCATGTGATTATATACGTGGCTCCAATCAGGGTTACACTGACACAGGTAGGTAGACACGTTGTATAATTAAGCTCAGACAAGGAGCTTAAAATGACGGCACACGCAGATTTTGACCGCTATGGTCGCTATAACTTTCTCACGATCACGTACGGCTCGAAGCTGTACGGAACTTCCACGCCAACGTCGGACACCGATGAAAAGGTCGTTTACGTTCCAGCGCTTAGTGACATGCTGATCGGCAAGAAGCCGCCGATCTACAAGGAACGCTTCTACGCTGATGGCCAGCCGATCCTGAATAAGAAAGAATCAAT
>NZ_JAZQPV010000068.1:0-19975 GCF_045628685.1 Acinetobacter sp. | reverse complement strand
AAACCGTGAAAGAATATATTCACTATTACAACCATGAACGAATCAAGGTTAAATTAAAAGGACTGAGTCCTGTAGAGTACAGGAAACAGTCCTTAAAAGCTGCTTAATCAAACCGTCCAACTTTCGGGGGTCAGATCAATTTTGGAGGCTTTTTATCATGGTATCTTTAAACTTGGATATTATTGCGGACGTGCTACATCACCATTTAAAGCTTCAGGCAATTCTAAAACGTGTAATCCAAGCTCAGCAATCGCTGCAGGTTTTGCAACCACCAGTGCTTTATAACCACCCTCAATCGCAATGCTATTTACCACTTCAACATCATTGCTCAATTTGCTTGCAGCAGCCGGAGTTTCGCCTATACCTTGAACCAGGTGCAACCAGTGTTTCGGTTTGGCCTTAAACCAGAGACGCGCAATAATTTCCTGACCCAAATAACAGCCTTTGTCGTAATGCACGCCTTCACGCTGATGCAAGCGAAGCTCTTGTGGCTGGAATTCTTGTGACGTGCTCGCATCAATCCAGGCTTGACCTGCTTCGATCGCTTGAAGTTGCCACGCTGTGATATCGGTTTCAGTTGTAGAAAATTCGGTAGTATCTCCATTTAAAATAGGGAAAACCGGACCGACTTGTTCCAGTTTCATTTTTGAAAATGCACCAAACTTTTTAATGTGTTTGGAGAACTCTTCTGCCTGGTCTTGGGTCGTCACAATTTCAAAACTTTCTGGATTGATTTTTCTGAGCCATAAACCAAACTGAATCCGGCCTTTTAAACTACAGATTGCTGTATAGCGAGTCAGGTTTTCTGCTAAGGCTTCGGTATTTAAAGTCACTTGGCCTTGAAGGAATTTTTGCGCATCTACACCATTTAAAGTGAATAATGTAAAAGCAGTAGACGTTGTCATGCTTGGCCTCAGTTTCAATACAACAAATCAATCAAGCTATTGTGCAGCAAGCACCAAACAGAGGCAAATAAAAAAGCCAGCAATATAAGTTGCTGACTTTTGTTAAGCAGAATAAAGCAGAGATGTATCAGTGATGAGAAGCAGCTAAAGATGAATCACAACGATATTGGTCTCCACAGATCCACACCGGTTCACTCATTTCCATCATTTCCTGATCCAGAATATGACAGTGCCGGACAAAATCGCTTTCAAATTTTTGGTCCTAGCTTCTGGCAATGATGCGATAACCCTGTTTCCCCAAGATCGTATCTTTGAAACACTTCTTTTAAACCACGGTACGGCATATCATCGTAAATGGGCATGATACCAATAGGTATCTGCAGGATGATTGGGTTCAATTTTAAATTGATCATCAAGTTTTTCTTTGGATGCAAATATCAGGAAAACATTCTCGCTGTTGCCCCTTGGGGGACTGACCCATGAGCCATGGGTTAGATGGATGTGATGGGTTGGACAGATGAAGTATTATTCTGTCTTTCCAGCTCTACGCGAATAGGGCTACTACAGCAGCAATAATTCCAATAATCGCTAGTTTCAATATTTTATCTCACCTTTATCTTTTTTTTATACATGGAAGATTTTTGAAGAGTAGAGTTTTTAATCGTTTAGTATTTATTAACTATGTTGAGAGCTGGTTCACTAAGAAGAGGATAGTTAACAGGTGGTTTAAGTGAAAAATGTGCTTTAAAGGAGATTTACAAGATGGGAATAAAATAATTTTATTCAAATGATCTCATATTTATAAAAACATGTTTAGAAATACTAAACTATACCGGTAAAAGAGAAAATTTTAGGTAACATAATAAAGGCACCGATTCAGGTTGTTTTTTATCCTAAAAAACGGATCTAATACTAAAGAATGAGCTTGATTCCCCGCTGTTTTTCACAAAAAAGCATATTTAGAGCAAATATTCCAAGGTTTATGTAACGGAATATTGCAAAAAGTGGATTTTTAAAGATTAAGTTTATGAAATATATAAGATTTGGGAAATGGCTTTTTCACAGCGTACAATGCCATCAAAGCAATTGTGACTCGTTAACAACAATTACGTAGTAAAGAAAAATGATTCAAGAGGCAGGTAAGCTATGAACAACAACTACCGTAAACCACTGCAAGGCACCCAGCTCGAATATTTTGACGTGCGCCAAGCCGTAGAAGATATTCAACCAGGCGCATATGCCAAACTTCCTTATACATCCAAAGTACTTGCAGAACAGTTGGTACGCCGTTGTGATCCAGCCATTTTAGAGCAGTCATTAAAACAACTGATTGAACGCAAGCAAGATCATGATTTCCCCTGGTATCCGGCACGTGTAGTGTGTCATGACATTTTGGGTCAGACCGCACTTGTCGACTTGGCAGGCTTGCGTGATGCGATTGCAGAACAGGGTGGTGATCCGTCTAAAGTCAATCCGGTGGTGCCAACCCAGCTCATCGTTGACCATTCACTGGCAGTGGAGTATGGCGGTTCCGATCCAGATGCCTTTGAGAAAAACCGTGCCATTGAAGACCGTCGTAATGAAGACCGGTTCCATTTTATTGAATGGACCAAAACTGCCTTTGAAAATGTCGATGTGATTCCTGCGGGCAACGGCATCATGCACCAGATTAACCTGGAGAAAATGTCTCCGGTAATTCAAAACCGCGATGGCGTTGCTTTCCCGGATACTTGTGTTGGTACAGATTCGCATACGCCACATACCGATGCTCTGGGCGTAATCTCGATTGGTGTTGGTGGCCTAGAAGCTGAAAACGTGATGTTGGGGCGTGCATCGTGGATGCGTTTACCGGACATTATTGGTGTAGAGCTGGTCGGTCAACGTCAGCCGGGTATTACCGCGACCGATATCGTTTTGGCATTAACCGAATTCCTGCGTAAAGAGCGTGTGGTTGGCGCATATTTAGAATTCTTCAGTGAAGGTGCTGACAGCATGTCAGTCGGTGATCGTGCCACGATTTCCAACATGACCCCGGAATATGGCGCAACTGCAGCCATGTTCTATATCGATCAAAACACCATTGATTATTTAACTTTAACCGGTCGTGAGCCAGAGCAAGTCAAACTGGTTGAAACCTATGCCAAAGAAATTGGGCTTTGGGCATCGGATATGACTCAGGCAGAATATCCACGTGTACTGCGTTTCGACTTGTCGACTGTGACACGTAATATTGCAGGTCCGTCGAATCCACATGCGCGTGTATCAACAAGCGACTTAACAGCCAAAGGCATTGCAGGCAATCTAGATGCTGCACGTGCGCAAGAAGCTGAAGGCTTAATGCCAGATGGTGCGGTAATCATTGCTGCAATCACATCTTGTACCAATACCTCAAACCCGCGTAATACCGTTGCAGCCGGTTTGCTTGCACGTAAAGCAAACGAGTTGGGTTTAACCCGTAAGCCTTGGGTGAAATCATCTTTTGCACCGGGTTCTAAAACTGCAGCACTTTACCTTGAAGAAGCAGGGGTATTGCAGGATCTGGAGAAACTTGGCTTTGGAATCGTGGGCTATGCCTGCACCACCTGTAACGGCATGTCTGGCGCATTAGATCCAAAAATCCAGCAAGAAATTATTGACCGTGACTTGTACACGACTGCGGTACTTTCAGGTAACCGTAACTTCGATGGTCGTATCCATCCATATGCCAAACAGGCATTCTTGGCATCACCTCCGCTCGTTGTTGCATATGCAATTGCCGGTACAATTCGTTTTGACATCGAAAAAGATTCACTTGGCAACGATAAAGACGGTAATCCGGTTTACTTAAAAGACATCTGGCCATCGGATACTGAAATTGATGCACTGGTCAAAGAGTCAGTAAAGCCGGAACAGTTTAAGAAAGTTTATATCCCGATGTTCGATTTGGGTGTGCATAACAAAGCAGCTAGTCCACTATATGACTGGCGTCCGCAAAGTACTTATATTCGCCGTCCGCCATACTGGGAAGGGGCGTTGGCTGCACCGCGTACACTTGCAAATATGCGTCCGCTGGCGATCTTGGGTGACAACATTACCACCGACCATTTATCGCCTTCCAATGCCATTACCCCCGATTCGGCAGCAGGGGAATATCTGGCAAAAATGGGCGTGCCTGAGGAAGATTTCAACTCATATGCAACCCATCGCGGTGACCATCTCACCACGCAGCGCGCAACATTGGCTAACCCGAAACTGTTTAACGAAATGGTGGTACGCGCTGACGGCACCGTCAAGCAGGGTTCGAAAGCACGTGTAGAGCCTGAAGGCGAAGTGATGCGCATGTGGGAAGCGATTGAAACCTACATGAACCGCAAGCAGCCGTTAATCATTATTGCAGGTAAGGATTATGGTCAGGGTTCAAGCCGTGACTGGGCTGCCAAAGGTGTACGGCTTGCCGGTGTGGAAGCGATTGTTGCGGAAGGTTTTGAGCGTATTCACCGTACTAACCTAGTGGGTATGGGCGTATTGCCGCTTGAGTTTAAGCCGGGTACAGACCGTAAGACTTTAAAATTAGATGGTACTGAGCTGTATAGCGTGATTGGGAATATCGCGCCACGTTCGACTTTAATTTTAGTGATTGAACGTGCTACAGATGATGGTAAGGATCAGATTGTTGAAGTGCCAGTCACCTGTCGTCTGGATACGGAAGAAGAAGTTTCTGTGTATGAAGCGGGTGGGGTCTTACAGCGCTTTGCACAGGATTTTTTAGAAGGTTCTGTTGCTTAAGAATTTAAGTTAAAGTTGTTGATATTGTTTGAAAAAGACCCTACTGTTAAGTGGGGTTTTTTATTGAGAAAATAATGTCTTTGCTAAGAGAGATTCAAAATGATGCCACTAATTCTAGTGTCAAAGTTTCTGATTTATTAAGAAAATGTAAAATTTTAGCAGCACGTTTAGGAAATGATGATTTTAAAATATGGGTTGATTCAGAACTTAATGGATATGAGTCATCGGATGGTATTCCTTTTTATAGAGTTTACAATAATGTTTCATCAAAAGGACATTTTTCAGGAATATTCGGATCGGGACTAAGAAATGCTGACATTCCTTCAAATTGTTTTCCTAAAGAGTTTCGAAAGGATTTAACTACCGTTTCATTAGTAGCTCCAATAGCTGAAATTGAATCATTAGTGCAAAAATCTACAAAAGGTAAACTTTTACAACAGCCTTGGGATTCAAATTTTGTAGCAATGTTTAGTAATAAAATCTATGAAAATACGGTATGTGTACAAGCTTGGAAAGTTATACCTTCTACAAAATTAGAGGGAATGATTGATATTGTAAAAACTAAAATTTTAAATTTTGTATTAGAAATAGAAGCAATTAATCCCAACGCTGGAGATGCAGCGCTGAATTCGAATCCTATTCCTCAAGAAAAAGTAAGTCAGATTTTTAATTTTAATATATCAGGTAATGTTCAAAATTTAGCATCTGGTAATAATCAAAGTTCAATTCATCAGGAAAGCAATAATTCTCAAATTCCTGAAGCATTTATTAATCTTCTAAATGATTTAAAAAGCTCTGAAATTGAAGAAGGTTTAGTATTAGAAGTAGAGAGCAGAATTGAAAAATTAGGTGTTTCAGTCGGAACAGCTGAATATAAGTCATTATATGGTGAACTTATGAGCTTTGTTTCAAATCACGTTACTGTGTTAGGTTTTCTTGCCCCATATCTTCCAATGTTATCAAGCTACTTATGATAGAAATCTAAGTAGATATGATTAGCTAAAATTTATATTGGAAAATAAGTAAAGGAAATACAACTTCGCCCAAACGCCACTATCAATTGGCGAAATGGACAATAGACATTCATCATAAGAGGGATATACTGGTTCTACCATTTCTAAAACCCATGGAGAACAAAAATGGTTACTGCTGGCTCTAAACCCGGAACAGGCTTCTATTTTTGTGTTCAGTGCGGAAAACGCACTTACTTAGAAATTGGTACAGATCGTTTACCCCCGTGTACCAAATGCCTTGGCAATATATTTAACAACAAAATTGCCTAAGCAGCACATATCAAACAGTTACCCTCTGTTTTGAATAAAAGCCCTATTACTCTATAGGGCTTTTTTATTACTTGAACATTGCCAGTTTACACTGGGTATTTGTTTGAAAATTGATCAAATTATCCCCATATAAAAACAAGCAATTCATGGTTTTCAGGACTGCTCACTTGGAACATTATCTTGACCTTAATCACGACTCCGGTATTGCCAATTATGAAATTGGCAATGAGTTTATTCGGGTTCAATTCAAGAAAAAATCCAAAATTTATACTTATAGTTATGCCAGTGCCGGCTATCAACATGTCGAGAACATGAAACAACTGGCCCAGTATGGCGATGGCTTAAATGCCTATATCAATAAAAATGTGTATCACCTTTATGTGAAATAGATAATACGCTATGTATGAGTAGTGATATTGAGATGCCATAAAAAACAGTAAAAGTGTTATAGCATTAAGATCTATTAACGCATAATTTTAAGATGAATAAAAAGAGGGTCTGCGGCATGAACGTAAAAGTAGAAGCTCAACGCTGTATGGCCTGCGGGAAAAATTTCCCGATAAAAAATCTAATCCCGATGGGTACTATACGTAAAGTCATTACCGAAGAAATTTCGCATGATTTTCCAGAATGGTCACCTGACGACTTTATTTGTCAAACTGACTTGGCGAAGTATCGAATTCAGTACGTTCATTCATTATTAAAATCTGAACGCGGTGAAGTGACGGATCTTGAATATGAAGTGATTAACAGTATGCAACAGCATGAACTGATCACAAAAAATATTGAAACAAAGTTAGATCAGCACTGGACTTTGGGGGAGAAACTGGCCGATAAAATTGCAAGTTTCGGCGGGAGCTGGACATTTTTGATTTGCTTTGCCATTTTTTTGGCATTATGGATTATCGTAAATACAGTTGTGGTGGTCGTTCATCCGGCAGATCCTTATCCTTTCATTTTATTAAATTTAATTCTGTCCTGTTTAGCTGCCATTCAAGCGCCCGTCATTATGATGAGTCAAAACCGCCAGGAAGCGAAAGACCGGTTACGTTCGCAAAATGATTATCAGATCAACTTAAAAGCTGAACTGGAAATTCGACACCTACATGAAAAGCTCGATCACCTGTTAATGCATCAGTGGGATAGGCTAGCTCAAATACAGGAAATACAACTGGATTTATTATCGGAAATGAGTAAAAAACATTAAAACAAGAGTGGTGATTGATACTCCTGACATAATTTAATGCAGCGCATGGATTTTTAAACTTGATGAAACCCAAGCATGATAGGCGGTTTTAAGAAACTAAACCGGAAGTGTTATAGGGGTATAAAATTCTTTAAAATTGACTTATTTTGCAATAAAAAATCGCTATTTTATTCCATAAGGTAAAAAATACCTTAAATATATTATTTAAAGAAAATTTTTTCCATAAATAATAAAAAATCGTAAATCTTAGGAAATTAATCCCGAGCATCTTTGGCTACTATGTATTTCAAGGGTGTGACAGGGATCGAAAAGAGTAGATTGCTACCAGTTGCGTATAACGTGAGTGTAGTACTTACCCAAAAGGTCTCGATTCGGCTTAGGACGCTATAGATCACGAGTTTATAGGCATAAGGTTATCGCTTACAAAGCTATAATTGTTGAAGTTAAACATTATGTTTTCCCTAACACCCTCAAAAATTCTCTACCGAATAAAAAAGTAACAAAATATAAAAATGAATTAAAAATCATAGTTTAAAAATATAATTTAAAATACAAAATGTAGATACAAATCAGCAACTCGTTTCAGTATATCAAATCTGTTATTTTAGCAATCACAAGCTGGCGCACAGAGAATCTATATGAATCTTGATTTTTGGTGCCGTTTTTTACTGTCCTCAGTAAGCATCAATTACTTCATATGAATGATCTGGTTTTTGGCCTTTATTTTTATCCATAACTGGATTAAAAAACTGCATGGGAAATGGTTCAATCTGTCAGATGCAACTTTCGATACAATTCATTAGGGCGGAAGGACGATTTATCAAATTGGTATTTTACCGTTTAATTTAGTCTCTTTAATTGCTTTATATTTTATGGATAAAAGTTAAAATTTATTGAAGCATTTTAAAATTTTAACGACCAGGAAAATGTGGGGCTATCACAATAATTTAATTCATATTTTTATGCTGTTGTATTACTTAAAAAACTGCAAAATTTAAATAGAATAATGTCTATATTAAAAAGGAGCTTAATCCGATGAATCAGTTCAAACCCGCACTTATCTTAGGTGTTTTTATTTGCTTGGGAATGATTATTGCAGCAGGGGTATTAGGCAACAGTGCACTGAAAATTAAGCAATATGAGCGTACTGTTTCGGTCAAGGGCTTGTCCGAACGAGAAGTCAAAGCCAACGTGGCAGTGTGGCCGATTCGCTTTAGCTCTGCCAGCCAAGATCTGGCTCAGTTATACGACACCATGGAAATAAATACCCAGCAAGTTCAGGCTTTCTTAAAAAGTGAAGGTTTTACTGCCGAGGAAATCACCTCCGCTGCGCCAAATATAACCGATAAATATGCCCAGCAATATGGTGGTAATGAAAATGTCGCGCTCCGCTATACCGCAAATCAAACCATAACTGTATATACCCACAAAATAGATGCGGTACGCGTTGCACAAAGTCGTTTGGTGGCTTTGGGTAAAAAAGGCATTGCCTTTAGCGGAGATGATTCTGGACAAAAAACCGAATATTTATTTACCAAACTCAATGACATCAAACCTGCCATGATTGAGCAAGCCACCGAAAATGCACGTAGTGTTGCTGAAAAATTTGCCGCTGATTCTAAAAGTAGTTTGGGAAAAATTAAATCGGCAAATCAGGGGCTGTTTAGTATAGAAGACCGGGACAGTAATACCCCGTATTTGAAAAAAGTACGCGTGGTTTCAACGGTCGATTATTATCTTGCGGATTAATGTAATGAAGAATGTGAGTTAGAGTGTTGAAGATAAGTTTAGATAAATATTCAATATTGATGCTTTTTATCCACTAAAAAAGTTTATTTCATCCTTTAAAATTTGAAAATAAAAAACATCCTTAAATCTTGGGTGTTTAACTGCTAAAATATTTGGTAAGTCATTGCATTGTAATAAAATTATATGAGTTATTTAGATATGCTTATTCAGCAGTGCCACATTGCAAAAACCGCTCTACCTGTTCAGGAATATATATTTTCAACATTGGATGATTTACCCAAAATCTCTAAAGCAATTTATATTATTGAACAAGTAGAGGATGACATTAACCAGACATTTAATCATTTTCGTGCTTTTAAGCAACGGGGAACCCATGCCTGTGCAAAATTAAATGCACCTTGCAAAATCATGTATGTGGGTTCATCTACATCAGGAATTAAAAGTCGGCTGAAACAACATTTGGGACTAGGTCACAAAGCAACTTATGCATTGCATTTAAATCAATGGTTTCAAGGTCAGTTTAAAATTACCATTAAGCAATATGAGGTAGAAAATCAGGTGCTGCAGTTGATTGAAGATGATCTTTCAGATCAGCTTAAACCTGCATTTGGAAAATTAGGTGCAAACAATAAATAATCCAATCTCATTCCTGTGTTGAGGATGCATTGACAGCATTATCTCGCTTTGTTATTTTTCGCCCATTCTCCCAAACGCTGTATGGACATGCCTATCGACAACAACTTTGTTTATATGCCGCCACAAGAACCACTTGTTATCGTCTATGAAGACGATGATCTGGTGGTAATCGAAAAGCCGGCAGGGTTGTTATCCGTACCGGGACGTTTGCCTGAGCATCAAGACAGTGCCTATTTGCGTGTCTTGGAAAAATATCCGCAGGCCAAAATCACCCATCGTTTAGATATGGCAACTTCGGGTATCCTCATGTTTGCCAAATACCGGGAGGCAGAAGTTGCGGTCAGTAAAATGTTTCAGGCGCGTACGGTAAAGAAAAACTATATCGCTTTGGTACAAGGCAAGCTTGCCGGGGAGGGAAATGTCGAGGTTCCTCTCATTACTGATTGGGAGAACCGTCCGCGTCAAATGGTGCATTTTGAATGGGGCAAGGCTGCCAAAACGTTATATCAGACTGTGGATTATTCGGAAACTGAAGATATTAGCCGTGTATTGCTCACCCCTGTTACCGGACGTTCGCATCAGCTTCGGGTACATATGCAATATATCGGGCATCCGATTACGGGCGATAAGCTGTATCACCCCGAACCCTATCAAAGTCCATTAAAACGCATGGCTTTACATGCAAGTTATTTGGCATTTAAACAACCATTAACAGGGGTAAATGTTGAAATTAAAGGCGATGTCCCTTTCTGATGAGGAAGCAAACCATAATCTAGAATAGCCGGAATTGTAGGGCGGGTCTAGGCATATTGGTTGTAGTCACCAGTGTCGATACGAGTTGTAACTACTGATAGTGAATAAGAAAATTTTAAATATTTTTAAATCATTCATCATTTTAAAAGTATAGTTTTTATATCTGTTTCTCACTTTCATGGAATAAAAATAGAAATAATATCTCTGCTTTTTGCGGTTGAAAATTGATCGAAAAATAACTAGTGTAGGGTGGGGTGTGGGAGATTATAACAATGATTTATTTCTCTATCATAACCACGATTACAGCAATAAGTATTTTAGCGGGATTGCTTTATGGTGCAATAAAACGGGGCAAGAACAAACTGGTCAATCTGGATCGCACACGAGCAAATTTGGCTGCCCATGAACAAAAAAATGATGAGCTGCAACATGAATTAAATACTTTTTGTGCAGAGACGGGAACTTTAAGCAATAAGGTCGAAAAACTCAGCCGCTATCAAGCTATTTTGGACATTGAACAATATGTAGCCGAGCGACAAAATCAAGTGGAGAACTTTGTAGAAGTGAGCAAAACTTGAAACAAAGTCACTGCTACTGATGCCAGTGACAGAACATGCCATTTTGCCCGCATGTTAACGATATAAGCAAAACAATGGATCTTTTGAATCGCTAAAATGAAACAAACCTGAGCTAATCTGGGTACAATACCCCAGATTTAAATGATTACGATAAGGAAATGCCCATGACACGTGATTTTGAAAAATTCCCAAATGACGAAAACGGTAACGTACTTTGGCAAATGGCTGAAGATGGCGATGACCTGACTGAAGCCCATGAAATTGAATTTTCTATTGCTTTTCAAACCCAAGAACAAGCCGAAAAATGTGCGCTTTATTTGCTGAAAGAAGAACAAAAAATCAGCCTGTTTGAAGATGAAGAAGCCGATACGCTAGAGTGGATTATCACTATTTATGTGTATATGGAACCTGATTATTCAGACATCGTCGACATTGAAGAATGGTTCACTAAAATTGCTGAACAACATGGCGGTGAATATGATGGTTGGGGTTGCATGGCGTATGTCTATGATGACGAAGACTTGGAAGATGAACTTCAAAGTTAATTCAAGTGATAGAATAATATTCAAAAATAGTGTCTGTTATTCAGGTTAAGCAATAATTGCTTTCATTGAATGAGATACCATAAAACCCTGACAGTGCAAACAGTTAGGGTTTTTTAATGCTTCATATTCGGCGAAAAATAAAAGATAAGCTGCCTGAACTGAAACTAGCCTGAGGGGAATAGAGCGTTTAATTACAGTAACACTCTAGAATTTCTAGCACATAAAATCTTAAATATAAGGACAGGGATAAAGAATAATAAGGATATTAAGGTGAAGAAGGAAAAAACACTAAATTCACAATCTCCATTACCCCCAGTCAGTGATGAAGCTCAGACCAGACATGTTTTACGTGTGATGGCGGGATTCGTGATTGCCGCCCTGATTATTTTAGCCCTGTATTTTGGAAAAGATATTCTGATTCCTCTGGCTCTGTCGGTGCTTTTGGCATTTTTACTTGAGCCTTTAGTCTCACGCTTAAAAAAATGGGGTTTACCACAACTGCCATCAATTGCGCTTGTGGTGCTATTTGCTTTAACTCTTTTAGGCGGTGCTGCAACTTATCTGGGCTATCAACTGGGGAATTTAAGTCAGGAGTTGCCGCAATATCAGGACACCATTAAGCAAAAACTCGATTCAGTAAAAAGTTTTACTTCTGGGCCGAGTGTATGGGACGGCGCCATCACGACCATTGATACGGTAGAAAGTTCGATACAGGACGTGACTCCAGTTGAAAAACCCCAAGGAGTACAACAGGTTCAGGTGGTGGGGCAGGAAGAGAGTACAACTGAAACTGCCATGCAGTGGGGTGCGAGAATCTTTCATCCCTTAGCCACAATAGGCATTGTTTTTCTGTTTGTGGTGCTGATTTTACTCAGTCGAAAAGACTTGCATGACCGCTTGTTGAAATTGCTGGGTGGTAATTTAAATGTCGGTACAGATGCACTGGATGATGCGGCGGATCGACTTGGAACCTATCTGCGGATGCAGCTGTTGGTAAATGTCACTTACGGTATTCCCATGGCAGTGGGCTTATGGCTGATTGGTGTACCTGCTGCCATTATGTGGGGAATTGTCGCGATAGGAATGCGCTTCGTCCCTTATGTTGGTCCAATGATTTCGGCCTTATTTCCCATTACTTTGGCATTCGCAGTCGATCCCGGCTGGAACATGGTGCTGTGGACCATTGGTCTGATTCTGTTACTTGAGCTGATTAGTAACAATGTGATTGAGCCATGGTTGTATGGTGAAAGTACCGGTCTTTCAACTTTGGCGATTATTCTTGCGGCAACATTCTGGACTACGCTATGGGGACCTGCCGGACTGATTCTTTCAACTCCACTCACAGCATGTTTATTGGCGTTATCTCATTATATTCCGGCATTAGGGTTTATCAAAACCCTGATTGGCAGTGAACCGGTACTGACACCTCCACAGCGGTTTTATCAGCGCCTGGTTGCCGATGAGGTAGAGGATGCTCTTGAAGTAGCACAAGATTATATTCAACAAAAATTGCCGAAAAAGCCCAGTGAGGAAGTTATCGTTCGTAAGGTAAATGCCTTTTATGACGAGGTTGCCATTCCCGCCATTCATCTATTTTCACAAGGGCATAGTACTGAAGCAAGTGCTGAGCACCGTTTAAGAATGCATCAAGGCCTAAAATTGTTTAATCATGATTTTCAGCAAAAATATCCGGCTCCAAATACAGCTGATCCGGTGCAAGTGGTGTGCTTGGGAGCGCGTTGGGAAATTGATGTATTGGTATCTTCCATGCTGGCCCATGGTTTAAGCTTAAGAAAAATTGCAGCGCAAAGTCATAATGAAGTACTGATTCAATCAAAAACAGATGTGCTGGAATCTTTGCCAGAAAATACTCAGATACTGTGCATTTCCATGTTTCACCGGCAGCCTGTGGCACAAATTCGTCTGCTGAATCACCGTATCCGTAAACGTCTGCCGAATATTAAAATTATTTTTGCCATCTGGGGCAATGTCAGCGATGAATTACGCGATGAGATTCAAAACCGTTTTCAACCCGAGACTGTGGTATCCAGTGTAAATGAATTGATGTTGAGTGTTGATGCGCTGATGCTGCAACAAGGGGAAAACCCTGCACGTGAATTGCTTGCCGAAAATGAACCGGAACGTTTGGCTGCTTTGCACGAATTGCAGTTGCTTAAACCTGAAACTTTACTGATTTATCAGCAGTATATTGAAGAAGCCTGCCAGGCATTTAACGTAAAATATGCGCAAATTTCTCTGGTGGATGAAGCGTGGGTGAATACTCCAGCCAGTCCGTTAGCAGATGAAAATCAAAATCCAATAGAGGCAGGTATTCCGCGGGAGGAATCCATTTGTACCCATCTGGTTTATCAAAATGAAGCACTGATTATTGAAGATATAGACCGAGATCCGCGTTTTAACCATAACCCGGAGCTAAACAGAAATAAAATCAAGTTTTATGCCGGGGTTCCTTTACGTAATAAGCAGGGCCTGGTATTAGGCAGTTTATGTGTTTTGGATAAGCAGGTGCGGCAGATGAGTGAAGATGATTTGGCGTTATTGAACCAGCTTGCAGACGATTTAATTCAGACGCTGACGAGTGATAAGGCACAAACACAAAAGTTAGAGGAAATCGCCAAGTTGCAACAAGCCAAAGGGGAGGCTCCTCACGATGTTTTAAGCTAAAAGCTCAAAACAAAACTCGCTTCTAAATGCGCTGGATCTCCGAGTAAAGCATAAGGATGAAATTGGGAACATTACTTTTGATTTTTGACTTGCTCTGTTTTTGATGAGGGAAGACTTTTAGCAAGACGTTCTGTGGTATTTACCAAAGACCCTCAAAACGTCAACCAATAAATTAACTTGTAAAACGAACTCCTTGTTAGATTAATACAAAAAATTCAGTGCAGTTGATCCATATTCAAACCATGAAAAGGAAAGGCGTATGAGCGCGAATTATGTGAGCTATCGTCCAGAAGTAGAGCAAAAACAGGAAAATGAAGAGGAGGATATTCAGCATATTGCAGAACAGATGGCACAGACCAACAGCAAGGTTTTTGACCAGCACCGTCATGCGGTTCGTGATGCACATGCAAAATCTCACGGTTTCTTAAAAGGTCTTTTGACCATTCCAGAAAATTTACCCGCTCATTTGGCTCAAGGGATTTTTGCTCATCCGGGCTATTATGACGTGATGGTACGCCTATCGGCTGCGCCGGGTGATCTGCATAGTGATAAAACTCCCGCCCCTCATGGTTTCGCGCTTAAAATTTTAAATGTGCCGGGGCAGCGTTTATTGCCGACCGATCCAAGCGATGGTCATCACCAAGATTTTCTGATGGTCAATATTCCGGTGCTGAGTTTTGGAACCGTGCGTAAATATAAGCAAATGCTACCTTTTATTACCGAGGCAGAGCAGGCGCCTGAACCGGTGATGCGTAGCCTGCGTCAGGTCATGCGAGGAGTAAATTATCTGATGAATCGCGCAGGCTTTCCCGCACCTGCAAGCTTAAAAGGTCTGGCACGTAGCCAGCATCATGTGTTGGGTGAAACCTATCATAGTATGGCCGCACTTCGTTATGGTGACTATATTGCCAAAATCAGTGTCACACCCGAATCTGACTCCGTGAAGAAACTGACCGGCATCCAGATGCAAATTAATAATGATTCCAGTATTCGTGACATCGTTCGGGATTTTTTCAAGAAGAGTACGGCAGATTATGCGATTCGTGCGCAGCTATGTACCGATCTGAGGACTATGCCGGTCGAGGATGCGGCTGTGCTGTGGAAAGAACAAGAATCACCGCATCAGGTCATTGGTCATTTGCACTTTCCCCAGCAGGATACTTTTAGTCCGGCACGTCGGGTTTATTGCGATGACGTGCTGTCTTTTAACCCTTGGCATGGAGTGATAGAACATCAGCCATTGGGTTCCATTATGCGGGTGCGTATGCAGGCATATGAACGCTCATCGTCTTTTAGACATCGCATGAATACCCAGCCGCGCACAGAACCCCATCAGATTGATGACATGCCTGATTAAGCTGTTTAGTTCAGATGCTAGAATTTAATTAAAGCTATCTGCTTGAGTACTGCTGTTTTAATGTAGAAATATTTAGGACTCTGCGGAGCGTCTTTTGGTCGAGAAATACAGTAAAAAATCCGCTCCGAATGTCATACCAAAGCCCGACATAGTCATAGATCAACAGCAGTAGACTAAATAAACCAAACAACAAAAAGGGAGAAAAAGAAATGCCAAGTACTGTCAAACTTCATCGTATATTCACCGCGCCACCAGAACGGGTGTTTAGAGCCTTGATGGATCCTGATGCTTTGGTAAAATGGATGGCACCACATGGGTTTACTGCTAAAGTCCATCATCTGGATGCAAAAGTGGGCGGCACTTATAAAATATCTTTCAGCAATTTTACCACCGGTACCAGCCAGTCTTTTGGTGGAACCTATCATGAAATTATTCCTAATCAATTGTTGCGTTATACAGACCAGTTCGACGACCCAAACTTACCTGGTCAAATTGAAGTCAGGATTCAGCTCAATCCCGTTTCTGTGGGCACGGAAGTACATATCACCCAATCCGGTATTCCCGATGTGATTCCAGCAGAAGCCTGCTATCTGGGATGGCAGGAATCGTTGCAATTGCTCACATTATTGGTCAATGCTGAGATTCCAGATCAATAACGAGATGACCCATGCAAATTTAATCAAGCATGCCTATGCTCAAGTTTTAGCATCAGATGGTAAACGATTTTGGTCGATCGACTTTGGCCCAGAGGTATTAAAAAACAAGATGCTCAATGTAGCTCAAGGCAATCACACCGTCGACTGGACTGCGGAAATGGTACGCGCACAATCTCCAACATTAGGAAGCCTTTCAACAGCACTATAAAGCGGAACTTGTTGAGTAGCAGAAAATTTGAGAGATCACTCAATAGGAAAAGTCACTTTGAGTACTGCAGCCAAGAGCAAAACTTATAACCATATGATTGTACTGAACCAGCTTTTAGAGCAAGGCTTAAATTTATCCTGTCTACTTTTATTCCATGAAATAAATAAGGTTTTAAGCAAGAGATGGACGTATAAAATGCTATAGTAGCTGTTTTGAGGTTTTTTATGTCTTTGCCGAATTGCCCCAAATGTAATTCAGAATACGCATATGAAGATGGCGATTTGCTGATTTGCCCGGAATGTGCTCATGAATGGAAAGAGGGTGAAAGCAGCGCTGAGCAGGTTACGATTATTAAAGACTCAAATGGCAATGTCCTTGCCGATGGCGATACGGTTACTGTAATTAAAGACTTGAAAATTAAGGGCTCTTCATCCGTGATTAAAGTGGGAACCAAAGCGAAAAATATTCGTTTATTACCCGATTCAAGTGATGGTCATGACATTGATTGTAAAGTTGATGGGATTGGTGCAATGAAATTGAAATCTGATTTTGTGAAAAAAGCTTAATTCAGCCAGATTGAAATGTAAAAGCTCTGGCAGAAATGTTGGGGCTTTTTTAATGAGACCGTTTTTATGAGGCAGCCATCAGGTGCTTGAAAATCTATGCTCAGTTAATAAATCCCAAAAAGACGTGCAGGATGAACCCTTTAAAAGGAAATCAAATAGTCTATAAATCTTTGATCTATAAAACAGCATTGCGCATTAAATATTGATAGATTGTCCTTATGGATGAGCAAATGCCATGATATAACAACAGCAATCCCTTAAGAATTCTTTGTTATGCCTCACATCCATCTTGAATATTCAGACAATATTGAACATCTTGAGCCAAAACCTATATTACTAGCCTTAAACCAGGCCATGCTTGATGGTGCATATATTAAGGCTGCCAATGATGTGAAAAGCCGTGCTATTTGCCAGCAAGATTATGTCATTGGTTTAGGGGATGCGTCACAAGGGTATTTACATGCCAAAGTTTCTTTATTGACTGGGCGCAGTGTGGAATTACAACAGGAAATTTCACAAGTATTATTAACCACGCTTGAACAGCATTTACCCCAGCAGAGCCACATCCAGGTACAAATCTGTGTGGAAATTCTCGAAATGCAGAAAGCCACTTACGCTAAGAAAATTGTCTAGACTTAACAATGATCAAGAGATTAAATTTCCCTTTATTCTCTTGATCTTTATTTTTTTTATTGAGTCACTGTAAGCCAAATTTGGTTGGGTGAAATGCACTTTTTAAAAAAGTCTAGAGATTTTGTGATTACAAAATAACCACATTAAGAAACTAAAAACTATTTATATTTTATAAAACAGCATGTTTTGAAAAACAAAAAAAATAATCAAATTCTTATAAATTTTAAAATAATATAGAGGATTTAAAAATGACCGGATGGTATGAAATCAGTCAAGTAGAAGATGGACAATATCGTTTTGTGTTAAAAGCTCGAAATGGGGAAGTCATTTTAACCAGTGAATTATATAAGGCAAAAGCCTCTGTACAGATTGGCATTGAATCGGTTCAGCGAAATAGCAGAGATAATAGTCGTTATGAACGCCTAGAAGCGAAAAATGGTAAGCCTTATTTCAACTTGAAAGCGGTGAATTACCAGATTATTGGTCGCAGTCAATTCTATTCAAGTGAGCAATCACGTGAGAAAGGTATAGAATCCGTCAAAAATAATGGATCAACCACCAAAATTAAAGAACTCATTGCCTAGTGTAATGATGGGCATCATAAGGCATGTATTTATACATGCCTTATTTTTAAATGGCACAATAAAATCCAGATTTTATCGACAAAAAATCGGTATAAAAAACCTGATCTCAAACAGCATAACAGTCGTTTATGATCAGTTGATTAATTCTATTTTTTAGAAACGCTTAGGAATTTTTTGACCATTGGGTACCGGAGTTTCCGCTTTTTTAAGCACACCAAATAACCAGGTTTCGGCATGATTTACCGCTTGTTTTAAATCATCGCCTTGCGCCAAGCGACCGGCAATGAAGCTTGCCAATGAACAGCCTGAACCATGATATTCGCCTTCAAGACGAGGACAGCTGGTTTCGGAAACCATCTCGCCATTTATATATAAAGCATTGCGAATATAGTCCGGCGTATCTTCATGGCCGCCTTTGACCAGCACGGCTTGGGCTCCCATTGCAAAGAGTCTTGCGGTGGCCTGGTCGATATCTTCCACACCTGTTAATGCCCGAAGCTCTACTGTATTTGGTGTCAGCACTGTAGCCAGTGGAATAAGTTCCACAAACGCTTTTACCAGCGTTTTCTGATTGCCCAGTGAACCACCGCTATTGGCAACCAGAACTGGATCAAGTACATATAAATATTCTGGATGTTCACGTAGAAATTCAGCCAGCGCTGCAATATTATCCGTGGTGCCTAACATACCGGATTTAACGCATTTAATCGGTAAATCATCCACCACTGCATGTGCTTGAGCGAGCAGTAATTCTTTCGATGTCGCTTCAAAACCAAAGACTTGTTGTGAATTTTGAATGGTCAGGGCAGTGCAGGCAATTGCCGCATGGGCACCACTTTGGCCAATTGCTTCAATATCTGCCTGCAAGCCAGCGCCACCCGAGGGATCTAAACCAGAAAAGCAAAGTACAGTAGGGCGCACAATGATGTCCTTCTTCACAAAATTTGCGTTAGTATAGGCAATTTTGAGCCAAGTCTCGATAGTATTTGTGAAGTGAAAATTTAAGATGAAAGGGTCAGTCTGTGATTAAAAATATTTTGATTGATTTAGATGGAACATTAACTGATCCAAAAGTGGGAATTACCACCAGCGCACGTTATGGCTTAAATAAAATTGGCCATCCTATTGCAGATGATGTCAATATTGACTGGATTATTGGTCCACCCTTACAGGCTTCGCTGGCAAAAATTTTAAATGTGGCAACAGATGATATTTTGGCTGAACAGGCGTTAATGGGCTACCGCGAACGATTTGCGGTCACCGGCTTATATGAAAACCATGTTTTCCCTGAAGTGTCTGAAACTTTAAAAACATTGCAAGCCCAAGGTTACCATTTGTTTTTGGCCACGGCGAAACCTGAAATTTATGCCAAGCAAATTTTAGAGCACTTTGATTTATTGCAATATTTTGTATATGCCTATGGCAGTGAACTCAACGGAGAGCGCACCAATAAAGCTGATTTAATTGCTTATATCATTGAAAAAGAGCAGTTAAATCCTAATGAATGTTTGATGGTCGGTGATCGTGAACATGACATTTTCGGCGCGCGCCGTAATGGAATTGAAACCATTGCAGTGGAATATGGCTATGGTTCAGATGAAGAGTTAACGGCAGCGAATCCTAAAGCCAGGATCGAGAGTTTTGCAGAGTTATTAGATCATTTAAATTAGCCTAGGCGCTAAATAAAACCTGTTTTCAAATCTATAAAAAAGGATCTAGAGATCCACTACTGTCCCATAATTTTCATAAAGGGAAGCTCATTTGAGCTTCCCTTTGTTTTATGGGTATTTTATCTGGCATGAATAAAGCTTTTAAGGTTTTTCTCTCAAACAGGTTTACTTGGATCATTCTCAGTAACCGTTGAA
>NZ_JAZQPV010000067.1:0-8463 GCF_045628685.1 Acinetobacter sp. | reverse complement strand
GCTTGTTCATCACCTGGCCCGCGAAGACCTTCGAGTCGTGAATCGGGCGCACGAACATCTCTTCTTCTGGGAAGTAGGAGTTGTCGAAGTGGTTCACAACTGAGTCGTGGTTCAGCATGTGCTTCCCCCAGCGCATCATCTGCGCCAGGAAGTCCATTGGCTCGAGGTCGAAGACGCCAGGATTCCAGCCGAACTTGTCAGCAGAGTGACGGAGCGAGTACGATCCCATGCAGATCACGTTCTTCGTGTCGAGCTCAGGCTCAGGCACGAGCTCACCGATGAAGGGGATGACCTTGTGGATCGAGTGCGGAATGTTGAAGCGCTCGAGGGTCTCCAAGAGGACCTGATAGGCCGACTCATTGAACAGGTTGTTTTGCAGAATCCAGTGCATAGCGATTTACCAGGTGAGAGACGATGAAGACGATGAAGAAGGCGACGGCACCACCCGCACAAAGCAGAGCATGATGTGGTCGATCACATGCGTACTGGACAATTGCTGAAATTACCAGGAATGTTATCCAGTATGCTGAAAGCATGGGTATGAGAATGTAGAACATAGGTCAATTATAACCTATGCCCTACATTTTGTACACTGGTGGTGGAGCGACGCGTCGCTCCCACATCTGGCTTACTCGTTCGCGGCCACGATGTTGTTGACTGCTTCAAGGAAGCGCTCAGGGCCCATGTACGTCAGCTCATCGGTGTCATGGTCGCCGCTTCTCGCGTAATAGTCCGTACTTGGCGTGTGGACCTTGATAGTGCGTCGAGAAGCCTCGACGCACTCGCGCAGCTGTTCAATTGTGATGTTCATTTTTATTCCAGTGGAAGTTCAACTTCGGTGAGCACTGTTTTGGTCGTCTTCCTTATGAGCGTAAATCCAGTGATCGTCAGAGGAGTGCGGTCCTTGAAATATGGCTCCATGTAGTGCTCCTTCGCGTAGACATAGGACCGCTCTTTCATCAACTTGATCATTGCCATTGATGGAACTTCATCAAAATAGATCGCGACTGACTCGTACGCAGGGCAGTGCTGACCCGTGTCACCTTCCTTCAAATCAAAGTGCTTTCCGTGCCCGTCGTTCCATCGACCAGGAGTTGGCCAAATTTCACAGGGGCGATAGATGCCATGGTCATCAGGCTGACTGCCAATGATGCTCTCGAAGTCATATATGCCACCTTGTTCCTGTTCGCCTAATTCTTCCTTAAACAACTCAGCAAGCTCGCGTCCTACATCGCACTCACCAATTTGTCCGGTGATATACGCACATAGTTGCCGCTCAAAGCTGCCTGAATATTTATTAGTATGAATAACAAAGATAATATCTTCAGTGGTTTGGGTCATTGCTCAGTCCTTAATTATTATGCGGACGCATGTCTTATGCCTCAGCGCCCTGTACGTGTGTCTAATGAAACCTGGCTCAGTATTTGAGGTGCGGGCAGTCCCCCAGTCCAGCAGTTTTATCGTACCAATTATTCCTCCAACTATCGTTGCAATGAACAATAGAGCGCAAAGTGTGTATACGAGAAGTCCTGCGAGACGTTGCTGGAGTGTGATCAGCCTTCCTGCCTTGATGCATTCTATGACCCAATGCCCGAGGTCATAGATACAGAAGCCGAGGAACGCGGCACAACCGCCGACAAACGTGATCGTGATAATCGCCCAAGCGACACAACGGATGTATGCACAGAAGTCCAGGCTGAGTTCCCTGCCCCAAATGTCGTCGTGAGTGGCAAGCCCACCAAAGCGGCTCGCCAATTGGAAGTGCCATGACCTGCGGTTCAGTTCGTATGGTTTCATTTTTGATTCTTTAAAATTTTTAAACAATGTGCCATGCGTTCAGCAGTCCATCCATGTTTACGGATTTCTTCGCAAAGCTCAACCACTTCGTCCCACAGAGCTTGGCCCCGATTGTTCAGCTCGTGATGGCGTTTGTCAAATATCTTTAGGCGAAACAGCCGTGTAAAGATTGGGTGACGAAGTGGTTCATTCATTTTGCGTCTAGTACAGCTTGCAGTTCGTTCTGCTGTTGGCGTTTGTCAAGACCGTGAATTTCGAACAGACACTTGTGCTGTTCGAAGGCAATCTCTGCCAACTCGTCCTCGCTGAGGTTCACGAGGTCAGTCGCCTTGAGGCCGTAGTACTTGTACTCCTTGCCGTAGTAGACGCGGAGTTCCTTCTCCTCACCGATGAGGATCGAGAAAGCATGAGCACACTGAAGCGGACGTGCACGCCACCAGCCAGAACCAGCATGCTCGTATCCTGGCATCAAGCACCCCCAGTCACGGGTGAGAACCTTGACCATTTCATCCTCGGTGAGACGTTTCTGAGTGTCTGCCTTAGAGCCGTAGAGGTCAACTGGCCAACCAGCGATGTCACCTTGCTCGTCGTTCTTCGGATTGCCAGTGTAGCCCTGCTTCTTCAACCATTTCTGGGTCTTTGATTGCACCAGAGACGCGAAGTTGAAGCGACGCTCCTTCTCAGGGCGCGGTGTCTGAGTGATGTCGAGTGGCGACCTCTTCCACGTTGGGTCTTCGTCGCCCTCGTGACCAACATCTTCCCAAGAGCGATTACGGTGATATGGATTCGGGTTAAAGACGAACAGCTTCTCACGTGGGTACTCGATCTTGTCGAACAGCAGGTGAGGACCGTAATTATCTGGATCATTCAGGTGCTCAGTGCGGAACGCACTGATGAGCATGCGGTTCTTCATTGAAGCAATTTGCTTCGTAGCTGCAAGAAATTGTTCTTTGAACGGCTCAACATCTTCAATGGTTTTCTTATTAACATCAAGAATAAATTTTGCAGTCAGTTCATTCCAGTCTTCACATTTAATAATTCCTTTGAAGAGGTCAGGCACCTGCCAATCGTCTACGGCAAGTATGCAATTTGGACGTTGTGCGATAGCATAAAGACCTTCAAAAACCTGTGTAGCCACTAATTGTCTAGGCCCCGCAATAAAGACAACTATTTCATCAAACATACTAAGATCTTCGCCAATTGTCACTTGTCGTTGTTCGACAGTATGTCCCATATCAATTAAACAGTTATACAGAGAATAATGACTGGGCACTACTTTTAGTTGCTGACGTAAATAAAATTTTCGTGTGCATTGGTTTTTGTTCATACCACAGATGAGGATTTTTGCCATGAGAAATGCTTTCGTTTATGTTATTGGTTGGACTACGCTTGACACTTGGTATGCTGGATCAAGATATCGCGAGGGAGTGTGACCCAAAAATTAAGGACAGGTTATTTGTAAATAATTATAACACGACGGCGATCATGGTGTTGCTTTTACCATGATCGCCGTGCTCGTATTACTTATCGGTCTTGAGACCCGCGATAGATAGCTGCCTCATGAAACTCACCAAGAATGCTCTCGTGCTTACTTGAAGTTAACCACTTTTGCGAGCTCACCGCCTGGATGCAATAAAACTTTCTCATAGAATCCTCACGTCCATTTTGACTCGCACCTCTGCGATGTTCTTGTAGTGCTGAAGCCAGTGCTCTACGCCAAAAAGACGAATCACGTGATATTCGTTATTCTTTTTGTCGAGCATCACATTACAATCTTCTCTTAGGCCTATTGCGTAGCTGAAAGCTTCGTGGAGTGTCATACAATTGCCTTCTTGATCTCATCGATGAGGGCGTACGGTTCCTTGGACTTGAACCGCTTTGCGAACTGCGGGTGATAGACCTTTACGTACTTCACACCAGGTGCGGCCATCTTGAACCATTTCTCGGCGTTGCCACCCAGCACGATGAACGTCGGGTTCAAGCGCATGAGGTCCTGCACGTGGATTGGATTTAGCGCCTTCCCGTCAGCCAGCTCGGCGTTGAACCACAACAGGGCACGCTCGTCGATGTCCGCTTCAGCAAGCAGGCGGTTCACCCACAGGCTGGAGTTCTTCGTGCTGTAGAAGGGGGTGTGGTGATAACCTGGGGTCGTGGGACGACCAGGACCAGGTGTGTCGCCGATGATGACGACCTTGGACATGCCATTGTAACCACGTCGCATGGCCTCAATGTAATGCAGTTTACGCGTCTGCAGCGCCCGTGCAATCTTCAGTTGAATGTCTGGATGAAGCTTATCGAACGCTGCACCAAAATTACTCGTTGCCATTTTCTCGCTCTTTTCTGCGTTTATAAGAATTACGAGCAATTTCTCGTGCTCGTTCAGGATTCTTTGCTTGCCAAGCTGAGGTGCGCGTGTTATGCGCGTCCTTGTATGTTGGGTCGCAGGCTTGTCTGTTCTTTCGGTACTCAGCCATCTTGATAGCATTTACAGAAAGAGGCCGAATTTCTCCAGTTCTTGGTCGTCCTTTTGGGAATCCAGTAGGTGGAGAACATTTCTTCCTTTTGACTTTTGCACATTCAATGCAAGCCCCAGTTGTCACAAGACGATTTACGAGGTGACCGTGCTTGCAAGGAGCACCTGTAAAGTAATGTGTCAGACCCTTAAGCTGCGCATCAATTTTTCCAATGATCATGATTTTATCAAACTCCTAATTGTGAAATCACATTTAAGAAGGTTAATTTTTTCAACCAATTCACTATCGCTGTGCACATACAAGAACTTGTCCCTGACCAGGATATGCCCAGGGTCTGCATGGTGATAAATGAAGGTCAGGTAACCTTGCGCCAAACTGGTGTGAAGCCGCTCAGCAGCACCGTCCTTAGCACTTATCGCCGAGAATTTCATATCTCTTCGCCGTCGATCTTGACCTTGACGTCGTGCTTCACGCCACCCGCGTCGTACCAGAACAGCTCGACACTCGAACACGCCGCGGTTTCACTGTAGTCGGTGGTGTGATCGCCTTCGTGGAAGTTGTCGCGGAAGTCGCTGGCCGCATCTTCAGCTTCGTCCTCGCTCATGCCCTGACCCTGGTAGTATTCCTTGATCTTGTCTTTGTCGCCGAAGTCATCGATCGTTTTGACCGCAGCGTAGTCCTGCTTGAGGTCCTCGATTTCACCTTCAGTGTAGAGGATGGTCTTCTCGGACTTACCGTCAGCGTCGCCATGGGAATACTCGAGAACGAGCTGAAAGCAGTTGGTCGGGTTGTGATCGATGATCGGTTCACCGCAGGTAATTTCAACATTCGCTTTCATGACAAAGCATCCTTCAAAATGGATTCAGTGGAACGGAACAAACCAGTTTGTCTATCGGTGACGCAAACGATCCGCTTGTCGCGGACATGAGACTTATTGAAAGCCTCGATGAAGAGACTCTGCTCTTCTTGACGCTTCGTATCGTCGAAGCTGTCGCCATCAGAAATGAAGTGACGGCTGACATCGAAGTCCTCGACCAGGAGAATTAGGCGAACCATGTTGGTCTGATCGAGGTTGAAGCGGATTTCCATGTCGAAGACATAGTCGCCGTCGTACTTACGGTACAGCGGTGCATAGACTGCTTCACCTAGGTGCCAGCGATCGAAGATGATTCGAGCGCCAGATTGAGAGAGCTTCATCGAGTTGCGAAACCCAACGGCTTGATAGTTGTAAAGCTGGGGGTCAGCTTCAGCGGGGATAGATGCAACTGAGCCCTTGTAGGCATCAAGGCGTTCAGGTTTTCCAAAGTGAATGACTTGAAAGAACCCTAGCTTTTGCTTGATGCCCTCGATGAGGGTTGACTTGCCGAGGCGGTCGAGACCCTCGACCGCGTACACGAATTTTGACATGACTAAACCTCTATCGTAATCGACTCACTGCTGTATTGCTCTATTATATCACACTGATCGTCCAAGATCGAAAAAATTGGCGATACGGCGTTTGAGGATTCCTCAAGAAAATCGCCGCCCATTAAGCTTTCAATTGCAGCAATTAAATTGAAGGCCGCGTCTTGGTACATTCCATTACCAAGACGCGTGACATACAGAAGTGCTCCAATAAGTTCAAGCTCTTCAATTTTGAACTTCATGGTGTATGGGCCAGAGCCCACCACCAGTTCGTCAGGGCGGGAAGAAAGAATCATCAGTAGAACCCCATGCCAGATTTACGACGGCTTCCTTCACTTGGCTGTTGAGAGAAGATTTCAGCAAGGGTGATCTGACTTTTGTCTTTAGGCAGAGAGCCGTGACCTGTCTCAGCAATCACAGCTTCAGCTTCTTCAACAGTCAGAGGCCGGAATTCGAGGACATCAAAGCATCGACCAGGGCGCATGAGAGCAGAGTCAATGTCCTTAACGTTTGGAAGGTTCGTCGAGAAGACAAGTTTCTTGTCTGCAGCTGAGATAAGACCATCTGAAACGTTGAGGAACTTGTGCATCATGGTGTTGCCGTCGGTGCGTGCCTGGAGGAACGCGTCAGCATCTTCCATGATGAGGAAGCGGGAATCGTCATCGATGAAGCCAGCAAACAGACCATCGTCACCCATCACCTTCTCATCGTACGCGACCTTTGCGTTGCCGCCCGAGCGGTGGATAAGTGACTTGATAAAGGAGGTCTTGCCGACGCCGGGTGGGCCGATGAGGATGAGGACGCTAGCGTTTGAGTTCAGGTAGTCATCGATGTACTCATTGAGGTCCTTTTTGATCCATGGATATGCAGCACGGATAGCAGGGCGGTAGTTCAACGGAACACTGATCTCATCACCGCGACTGTTGTAAACCCATTCAATCAGACTTTCGGCGCGTTTGAACTGCGCATCAAACTTCTCGATCCAGGACTTGACCCACTTGGGATCACCAACGTGTTCTACCTCGATCTTGTCACGACCGCTGGTAACCTTCAGCAGGCCATCAACGCTTTGAGCGATGACGCGGTTGGCGGAGAAGAAGGTATAGTTTGTGTCGATGTTGTCGAGCACCCATTCAGCGAGGTCGAACGAGGCAGGGATGAGCCAGGTGATGTCGATCTGGATCGTGTTGACACCGGTCAGGTGCCGCTTGCGCAGGACATCTGCGAAGATCCATTCCTCAGTGCCGTACACCCCGAGCATGACCTCAGTGCGTGGAAGTTCTTGAGGACCGAAGTTCTGCAGGTCCTCCATTGCAGTCTCGTGGCGTTTAGGGAACGAGTTAGGCATTCTATTTTTCCTTATCTTGTTCATATCTCTATTCAAAAGCGGAGCACGCGAAAGACCACGAACTATTCTTCCGCGTAATGCTCTGAGTGGTCTGTTTATAGAAGCCATTATAAGCCGCTTAAGACGATGTGTGGTTGAGAAGTATAGGTTGAGCCGATCCGTAAATAAATGTCTGGATAGGAGAAGCCATGAGAATACCATTTGCTTATGTAATTGAATCAACCGATGGTCACATTTATGTTGGGTCACGATATTGTATTAATGCACACCCATCACAGTTATTAACTACTTATTTCACTTCATCAAATTATGCTAAGCCTATAATTCTTGAGAATATTTCAAAATGGAAAATTACACGACTTTATGAAACACACTCAACTGAAGATGCGCTTAGAAAAGAAATGGAATGGCAACTTGAACTTAGATATAATAAAGGTTTATTAAATAAATCTATTAATCGGGCAAACGGAAAATGGGTTAATTATGGCCCAAAAAGTGAAGAAACAAAGCGAAAGATTTCAGCGTCACGTATGGGTTTACGCAATACGCCAGAAGTGGCAGCAAAAATTGGATTGAAGAATTTAGGAAAAAGAAAATCACAAAAAGAAATAATTGATGCGTCAAATAGAAAAACTACTTATTGGAATAATCTTTCACACAACCAACGTCAAGATGTTGGCAACAATATTAGTGTCGGTATGAAACTGCATGGGACTTCTAAAGGAAGTAAGAATGCAAATACGACTAAATGGGTATTGTTATCTCCGGCTGGTGAAACATTTACTCAACCAGAAAATCAATCAGGAAAAGAATTTATTCAAAGTTTAGGTTTAAGTTATCAAATGTTAATGAAATACAGAAAACAGCAATTGCCTTTTGGTGGGAAACTAAAAGGCTGGCAAGTCGTTTTCTGTTCACGCCCTGAAGGCCATAATTATTCAAAATCTGGTTTACGTTCCAAGCTCGGATGAATATGATACTTCAAATTCATCTGCCCACTCATTATTTCTCCACAGTTTTTGAGCTGCTGTATCAAGAATATATGTGGTGGCATAATCGTCTTGTGATCTGACAGAACGGCCAGCCCCTTGAACAATTTTCATTAATGCAGCTTCTGCATAAATCATTGGATATGTTTCTAGAATGACCTTAATTCGTTTATCTCCTAATGAAGCATAAGGAGCTTTAACAATTATAGTATATCTAGAAAGAGACCCAGGAAGGTCAAGACCTTCGAAGCCAGATGGCGTCAGAAGAACCGCTGGTCCACCGCTGTACGCCTTGAACTGTTCGAGCAGCTCAGCCAACTTCTCACCACGAACGTGCTCAAACACCTTGTAGCCGCCTTTCATCATGCGCAGGGTCTCAGCGAGGGATTCAACGACCGCGAACGAAGGCGCCAGCACGATGCCTCGCTCACCCAGCTTGGTGTGGTGGTCC
>NZ_JAZQPV010000066.1:0-3636 GCF_045628685.1 Acinetobacter sp. | reverse complement strand
AAATGGTAATGCCGGGTGACAACGTTGAAATGTCAGTAGAGCTAATTCACCCAATCGCAATGGACCCAGGTCTACGTTTTGCGATCCGTGAAGGTGGTCGTACAGTTGGTGCTGGTGTAGTTGCTAAAGTAACTCTATAATCAGTATTGATTGTATAAAAAAGCGCTCCTTTGGGGGCGCTTTTTTTATGTGTAATAATTTTTATATAGATTGCTCGGGTTATAAAAATAATTTCACTTATCATTATTTTCTCTCCTTATGTCCTTAACTGATATTTTCCTGACCTTATCTGCACTTATAGCAATTTTTTAAATACGTAATATAAGAATGAAGAAAAACAAACATAAGCGAATTAAACAAAGTCATTTTGCTAGATAGGAGTAAGAGTCATGAATGCAAAGGTCAATATTAGCAATCGTGCAGGTGCAAGCTTTCCTGTGCGTCGTATGAATTTTGATTTTGATCACGTGCCAGAATATTGGATGAATGGTTCTGCAGGTCTGACTCATTTTATGACTGCATTATCTGCCTTGTTTCCAGCGGGTGAAAAATTCTTTATTGATAGCGTACGTGCAGTGCGTCAACATCCAACCATTAAAGATAATGAAGCTTTGCAAAAAGAAATTTCTGCATTTATTGGTCAAGAAGCTATGCATACGCATGAGCATGTGGGTTTTAATGCTTCAGCACAAAAGTATGGGCATGATGTCGATACACTCGATCGTTATACCGATAAAGTCATTCAAACCACGCGTAAGTTTATGGCAAAAATGGGTAAGCCCCTCGGCATTACGCAGGAAATGATTGATTTGACGGCGACTACAGCACTTGAGCATTTTACTGCCACCATTGCTTCAGAATTATTACGTAATCTGCATATCCAAACACTAATGACTGATCAGACGATGGCAACCATGTGGGCATGGCATGCAATTGAAGAAAATGAACATAAGGCAGTCGCCTATGATGTTTTTGAAGGTGTATTTGGTCAGGGTCCAAAAGCATATGTTTTACGTACCGGATCTTTAACCCTCGCAATGGTAATTTTGTTTATTACCCAATCCTACTTTCTTGTGCGGTTACTAAAAGCTGATAATCAATTAAATCTTGAATCTTTAAAAGAAATTTATGCTTATGCCTATAGCCCATCTAAAGGTATTATTACGGGTATGGGTAAGGAAATGTGGGCTTATTTTAAACCGGGTTTTCATCCGAATGATTTAGATACTGTCGGTTTGTTGGTGAATTGGAAAGCTAAATTGGGTTTTTAAGATGTGTTGACGCTTTGGGCAATCGATATTGCCCTTTTTTTTACTCGATTTTTTATGCAAAGTTTCTATAATGCCAAGTTCATGTTATTTAAAAGATGAACGAAGATGATTCGTTTAATGCAAAAAGCGGACGTTAGCCGCATCGCTCAAATTGAGCAATTGGTACAAAGCCATCCGTGGACGGCAAAACAGTTTGAAGATGCTATCGAAAATTATCACAGCACAGTCATTGAACAAAATGGTCAAGTGGTCGGTTTTTGTATACTGCAACCAGTGCTGGATGAAGCTAATCTTTTACTGATGGCCATTCACCCCAGTCAGCAGGGCAAAGGGCTAGGCTTTCAATTGCTTGAAGCATCAATTGCGCAATTGAAAAATAATCCGCTACAAATCTTCTTGGAAGTACGGGAAAGTAATCAGGCGGCAATTGCACTGTATGAAAAAGCCGGTTTCCATCAAATTGATTTACGTAAAAATTATTATCCAAAGCCAGATGGTTCTCGCGAGCATGCCATTATTATGGTGAAATCATGCAGTGATGATTTTTCTAAACTTTTTAAATCGTAAATTTTTTTAAATCATCAATAATATTATTTGATAATTGGGTTATTCCATCCGGATGGCAGCGTCGTCATTAGCGAGTTTCCCAGTTGTTGAATTTCTTCTTGATTGAGCAAGCGGTTTAAACGGCGCCATTGTCCATCAATTAAAAGCTCCAAAGGAATATATTGAGATTTATAATTCATTTTATTGGAATGCGGCACCCAATAGCCTAAATAAACATAAGACAAACCTAAAGCTTTGGCATGTTCAATTTGTTTAAGTACTGCAAATACGCCAAGTGAGCGCCGACTCTCATCCGGATCGAAAAAAGTATAAACCGCGGAAACTCCATCATCTAAAGGATCACAACTTGAAACGCAAATAAGATTATCATCTTTCCAAAATTCAACAAAAAAACTGTCTGTGCAGCTATGCACTAAAAATTTTTCGAATTGATCGAGAGTGGGGGGGAACATATCCCCATCTGCATGGCGCTCGTAAATATAGCGTTCATACAAAGCATAATGAATGTCAGATGCATCTGCAGTGCGAGTAATTTTCACAGTCAGGTCTTGATTTCGTTGCCATGCCTTCTTTTGCATACTGTTCATGTGGAAATCACTGACAGGTACACGACTGGATAAGCATTGGCGGCATAGGTGGCATTCAGGACGATAGACGAAATCACCACTGCGACGAAATCCTAAACGAGAAAGTTCGGATAAACTCACCACATCAATACGATGTGCAGGATCTAAAAAGACCATCCGCGCTGATTTATTTTTTAGGTAACTACAGCTATGCGGTGGCGTAATATAATACTGTAAATCATTTAATAGGGATTTTGGGTGATACGAATTCATGGCAATCCCTCTGTTATTTTCATTCAATTAATCGTGCGTATTGCGCTATTGTTTTACTTGAAAATACACCTTCTTGATATTTTTTCCAATCTATACCGGGCTGTTTAACAACATCTTGTAACGAATTAAGATACGATTGGCGAGAAAGCGTACAGGCGCCTAGGCTTAAAAGGTGATCGTTGACCAGTTGACAGTCAATCCAAGGCAGATGATTTTCCTGACCAAGCAGCATTAAAGTGTAAAAAGCCATTTTTGAAACGTCGGTTTGGGTGCTAAACATCGATTCACCAAAACAGCCACGTCCAATGGTCACACCATACAGACCACCCACCACTTTGCCTTCATCCCATACTTCAATGCTATAGCCATAGCCTGCATCAAATAAGTGACAGTATCCCTCAATAATCTCTTCAGAAATCCAGGTATCTTCAGCATAACTACGCGGCAGGGAACAGCAGCGTATTACCTGTTCAAAAGCATGATTAACTGTAATTTTATAATCAAACTTTTTCATATTACGTACGAGCGATTTGCTTGGGTGATAATCCTGCGGACGAATAATGCAACGTGGTTCAGGACTCCACCAGCAAATCGGATCGCCTTCTGAAAACCATGGAAACAGACCGTGGGTGTAAGCTTCAAAAAGCGTAGCAGGGGAGAGGTCAGCACCTATGCAAATTAGCCCTTGCTCATCGGGATCAGCTTCGATAGGATCGGGAAAAATGAATTCTGAGGGAGGAAGTAGATGCATGGTAGGCCTGAAATAAAACTATAGATAAATCATAATCTAATTTTAGCAATAAAAAAGCCGCCCAATCTGATCTGACCCCCGAAAGTTGGACGGTTTGATTAAGCAGCTTTTAAGGACTGTTTCCTGTACTCTACAGGACTCAGTCCTTTTAATTTAACCTTGATTCGTTCATGGTTGTAATAGTGAATATATTCTTTCACGGTTTGCT
>NZ_JAZQPV010000065.1:0-61660 GCF_045628685.1 Acinetobacter sp. | reverse complement strand
GAGGAAGCAAAACTAGATATAGGGCTGTATCTGATGGAATACTACAATCGGATACGACCACATCAATTTAATAATGGTATCAGCCCTTTTGCGGCTGAACAAAAACTTAAAACTGTGTCCAATATTTGTTGACCACTACACACGTAATTCATCTAATCACATGGCAAAATCCCTCTTTTTAAAAGAGGGATTTAGGGAGATTAAAAAAGAAACCCCCTCATGTGAGGGGTTTTTTTACATCTTAAAAGCCTTAAATATCAATCGAATCATCCAAGTTTGGCATCAACCAACGCTTCGCTTCATCTATTGACCAGCCTTTACGCTCTGCATAACTATCCAACTGATCCTGCGCAATCTTGCCGACATTAAAGTATTCAGACTGCGGATTGCTGTAATAGAAACCGCTGACACTTGAAGGTGGCCACATTGCAAAGCTTGAAGTCAGTTCAGTACCAATCGCATTGGTTGAATCTAACCAGCTAAACAAGGTGGCTTTTTCAGAATGTTCAGGGCAGGCAGGGTAACCCGGTGCAGGACGAATCCCGACATACTTCTCTTTAATCAGTTCATCATTCGACAACTGTTCAGACGCTTGATAGCCCCAAAACTCTTTACGAATACGTTCATGCAAATGCTCAGCAAAAGCTTCTGCAAAACGGTCACCTAAAGATTGCGCCAAAATTGCAGAATAATCATCGCCTTTGGCTTTGTATTCATGCGCCATTTCTTCCGCACCAAAAATCGATACGGTGAAACCACCCAAGTAATCTTCTAGCTTGGTATCTTCAGGCGCAATAAAGTCTGCCAATGAGAAGTTCGGTTTACCTGAAACTTTGTCTGACTGCTGACGGGTATGCTCGAATTTATGCGTTGCAGTTTGATTTTCATCGTAAATCGAAACCGTATCTGCACCGGTACGTTTCGCAGGAGCAAGACTAAACACGGCGCGTGCATCAAAACGCTTGTTCTCTACAATATCTTTCAGCATGATTTGCGCTTGTTCGTACAAATCAGTTGCGGCTTCACCGACCACTTCATCCGTCAGGATTGCAGGGAACTTGCCCGCCAAACTCCAAGAGATAAAGAATGGTGTCCAGTCAATATAGGGTACTAGAGTTTCAAGTGGGTAATTCTTCAGAACGTGCTGACCCAGCACATTTGGCTTAGGTGGCACATAGTTCGCCCAGTCAATTTTCACACCGTTGGCAATTGAATCTGCATAAGACAGTTTTGCCGCTTTCGGTTGCTTGTTGGCAATACGCTCACGTACTTTGGCATATTCTTCACGGTAACCTTTAATGAACTCAGGTTTCATTTCAGGTGAAAGCAGGGAAGTCGCAACACCGACTGCACGTGAAGCATCGGCAACATAAATCACCGCATCATTGGAATATTGTGGATCAATTTTTACTGCGGTATGCGCTTTAGACGTCGTTGCACCACCAATCATCAATGGAACATGGAAACCTTTACGCTGCATTTCTTTGGCGACAAAGACCATTTCATCCAGTGACGGTGTAATCAAACCAGACAAGCCAATAATATCGACTTTTTCATCAATTGCGGTTTGCAGGATTTTTTCTGCAGGTACCATCACGCCAAGGTCAACGATGTCATAACCGTTACAGCCCAGAACCACGCCCACAATATTTTTACCAATATCATGCACGTCGCCTTTAACGGTCGCCATCAGGATTTTACCTTTGGTCTGACCTTCGGTTTTTTCCGCTTCAATGTACGGGTTCAACCAGGCCACGGCCTGTTTCATAACACGGGCAGATTTCACCACTTGCGGCAGGAACATTTTACCTGCACCAAACAAGTCGCCCACCACGTTCATGCCGGACATGAGCGGACCTTCAATCACATCTAAAGGACGCGTAGCTTTTAAGCGCGCTTCTTCAGTATCGACATCAATATAAGCGGTGATGCCTTTAACCAGTGCGTATTCTAGACGTTTTTCAACTGACTGTTCACGCCATTCCAGATTTTCAGCTTCACGCTGTGCACCGCCTTTGCCACGGTATTGTTCTGCAATTTCAAGTAATTTTTCGGTAGCATCCTGACCGCTTTCGCCCTGATTTTTGTTTAGAACAACGTCTTCAACCGCAGCTTTTAATTCAGCAGGAATGTCATCATAAATTGCCAGCTGACCGGCATTCACAATTCCCATGGTCATGCCTTGTTGAATGGCATGGTACAAGAAGACTGCATGAATGGCTTCACGAACCGGCTCATTCCCCCGGAAAGAAAACGATACGTTGGATACACCACCCGAAATCATGGCATGCGGAAGATTTTTTTTAATCCAGCCGGTTGCTTCAATGAAATCCACTGCGTAGTTGTTGTGTTCTTCAATACCGGTTGCAATTGCAAATACGTTCGGGTCAAAAATAATATCTTCAGCAGGGAAGCCGACATCATTGATCAGTACATCATAAGAACGCTTACAGATTTCACGTTTACGCGCAGCTGTGTCGGCCTGACCGTCTTCGTCGAATGCCATGACAATAACTGCTGCACCATACTGACGGCATAAACGTGCCTTATGTACGAACTCGTCATAACCTTCTTTTAGGGAAATCGAGTTTACAACCGGTTTACCTTGTACACATTTTAAACCCGCTTCAATAATTTCCCATTTCGATGAGTCAATCATTAATGGCACACGGGAAATATCTGGTTCAGACGCAATCAGGTTCAGGAATTTCACCATTGCTGCTTGCGAGTCCAGCATGCCTTCATCCATGTTGATGTCGACAATCTGCGCACCGCCTTGGACTTGATCCAAGGCAACTTCCAATGCTTCGGTATAGTTTTCTTCACGAATCAGACGGGCGAATTTTTTTGAACCAGTCACGTTGGTACGTTCACCCACGTTGACGAACAAAGAATTTTCATCAATGTTGAACGGCTCTAAACCTGAAAGGCGACAAGCCGGTTTAATCTCAGGAATCTGGCGCGGCGCAATGTCTTTTACAGCATTGTAAATGGCACGAATATGATCTGGAGTTGTACCACAGCACCCACCGGTAATATTGATCAAGCCACTTTCTGCAAACTCTTTCAGGAATGCTGCTGTTTGTTCAGGGGTTTCATCATAACCACCGAAAGCATTCGGCAAGCCTGCATTTGGATGTGCTGAAACGAAAGTATTGGCAATGTCAGATACGGTTTTCACGTGCGGACGCATTGCATCTGCACCCAAGGCACAGTTAAAGCCGATTGATAACAAGTCACCATGACGAACTGAGTTCCAGAACGCTTCAGCAGTTTGGCCGGTAAGGGTACGGCCTGAAGCATCGGTAATGGTGCCGGAAATCATCAACGGCAATTCATAACCAAGCTGGTTAAAGACTTCTTTGACTGCAAAAATAGCTGCTTTACAGTTTAGCGTATCGAATACAGTTTCAATGAGCAGAATATCGACGCCACCTTCAATCAGGGCATGAGCTGCTTCAATATAGTTATCGACCAGTTCATCAAATGTAATGTTACGAAATGCCGGATCATTTACATTTGGCGAGATCGAACAGGTACGGGATGTCGGACCAAGCACACCGGCAACAAAACGCGGTTTATCTGGCGTTGAATATTTTTCACAAGCAGCTTTGGCAATACGTGCTGCTTCACGGTTAATCTCGGGAACCAGATTTTCCATGTGGTAGTCAGACATTGAAACACGTGTGCCATTAAAGCTGTTGGTTTCAATAATATCGGCACCAGCATCCAGATAAGCTTCGTGAATGCTTTGAATAATCTGCGGTTGAGTGAGGACTAAAAGGTCATTGTTGCCTTTTAGGTCAGATGCCCAGTCAGCGAAACGCTCACCACGATAATCTGCTTCTTCTAGTTTATGGCGTTGAATCATGGTACCCATGGCACCGTCAATAATCAGGATGCGTTTGGCGAGAAGCTCTTTCAGGGTGGCAAGCGTGGACATAAATAACCCCAATCCGATGGAATACAAAATGGGCATTATTTTAGCAGAATTACACTGCGTTTGAGGAATATTCAGTCTGCAGAGTGGGGAACAGCTTTAAAATAAGTCCATTTGTGCCGGTTTTTTCATCGAATTGAAATATGATCTCCTTATCATTCCCTATAGATAAGAAAAAGTTGAGTGACTGGATGATCGAAAAGATTTTTTATGCATAGATTCAGGTCATTTGAAATATTGAGGCACAAACTATTTTAGGCTTTAATTATTTTAAAATGATGTATTTAAAATAGTTCCACTCCCCACGATAAAGCGGAGTGAGTTAAATTAGCTCAATTATCGAAATTTGGCTTTATAAGACATCTGTTTGTCATATAATTGTCACAATTAAATTGAACAATAAGGGGATTTTATTATCTCCTTGAACCGTCTGCATGAATTCTAATATTCCTCCCGTCCAAGATCAGGTGCCATCCGCACCATCGAAATCGACGAATGTGCATGTTCCTACACCGAAATTTTTTATGCCGGTGTTTATCACGGTTATTGTTTCTACTTTGCTGTACATCGGCTTTCAACTTTCAGCTGATTTGGCCCATGTTCCAACACTCAGTTTATATTCGGTTATTCTTTTAGCGACTGCATTGTTAATCGCTTTAGGCTTTGAGTTTGTTAATGGTTTTCATGACACAGCCAATGCTGTAGCAACGGTCATTTATACCAATGCCTTACCTGCACCTGTTGCGGTGATGTGGGCAGGTTTTTGTAATTTCCTGGGGGTGATGGTTGCAAGTGGAGCAGTGGCTTACGGCATCATTGCTTTGTTGCCGGTAGAGTTGATCATGAATGTCAGCTCTGGCGCAGGTTTCGCCATGGTTTTCGCCATGCTGATTGCTGCGATTCTCTGGAACTTGGGGACTTGGTTCTTAGGTATTCCAGCATCAAGTTCACATACTTTAATCGGTTCGATTTTAGGGGTGGGCATTATGAATTACATCCTGCACATGGGTAATGGTGCAAGTGGTGTAGACATCGACCAAGTGATCAAAGTCGGTAAAGCCTTGTTGTTTTCGCCTTTAATTGGTTTTGCCTTTGCGGCAGTGCTCTTCCTTCTGGTCAAGAAGATTTTTAAAAAACAAGTTGAACTTTTTCAACCCCCTGAAGGTAATAAACCACCACCACCATTAATTCGTGCCATCTTGATTTTCACCTGTACTGGTGTAAGTTTCGCGCATGGCTCAAATGATGGTCAAAAAGGCATGGGCTTGATTATGCTCATTCTGATTGGTGTTGTACCTTTGGCTTATTCTTTAAATAAAAATTTAGATCCTGAACATATTCAATCATTTGACCAGCTATCTAACCAGGCTGCGACTGCCATTTATGCCAACCATTCTGACATTACAGATGGCGAAGCACGTCAAGTTTTGACCCGTTATATCCAGACCAAAGAAATATCTCCAGAAGTTGTACCTGCTTTAGCAAGTTTGACGGATCATTTGGGTAATCGTGTTGCGCAATATGGCGATTTAAAACAGATTCCAGAAACTGAAATTTCGATTATTCGTAATGATATGTACTTGAGTACGACAGCATTTAAGGGTTTGGATAAAAATGAACAGTTGCCTGCAATGTCAGCTGATCAAACCAAGACAGTGAAAGCATATCGCGACAATTTAGATTCGTTCCTGCAATACATTCCCACTTGGGTGAAGGTGGCAGTTGCACTGGCACTTGGCCTTGGAACCATGGTAGGCTGGAAACGTATTGTGGTGACTGTGGGTGAACGTATTGGTAAAGACCACATGACGTTTGGTCAAGGGATGTCAGCAGAACTTGTGGCAATGTCGACCATTGCTGCGGCTGATGGCTTTGGTATGCCCGTATCGACGACTCACGTGCTGAACAGTGCAGTTGCAGGTACCATGGTGGCCAATAAATCCGGACTGAACTTTGTGACGGTAAAAAACATTCTTTCCGCATGGGTCTTTACTCTACCCGCAACAATCTGTTTATCGGGTGGCTTGTTCTGGTTGTTTCTGCAGTTTGTTTAAGAAATTTATTTGAAATAAAAAAGCTGCAATTGCAGCTTTTTTATTTTTAAGGAATACGTAGTTTAAAAAATAAACTCTTCCTGGACTAGCAGAACTACTCATCTTTTTTAAATAGAGAAGTTCCTCCTCTCTTTGGGAAGAGGTTGGGTGGAGGGTTTTTATTAATATATGTACCTTTTTAGTACAGTAAAAAAATGACCTCTACCTAACCATCTCCTTTAAGGAGAGGGAACTTTTCCAGAATAATGAATATATTGATCAAAAGGAAACAGTATAACCACTACTTCTTATTCTTAAATAAACCAAACACCTTCTTAAGCGGTAATTTCTCATTGGCAAAGCCATACAGTGCAGCAAAAGGCAGCGCGGTACGAGCCAAATAAGCCACACGCCATAAACCGCCATGGTTGGCACCTTTCATCATCAATTCTAATGGATGATCCAGAGGCGTTTCCGGATTCGCTACCGATTCAGGATGACGTAAGTCATAAATCCATAATGCGGCCATCAGCGCATTGGTGGTTTCTGGATGAAAAGATTCCACATCAAATAAACTTGCACCATTAAATGCGGCTTTTAATAACGGATTTTTAGTTACCGAATGCGTAGTGGTAGAGGGTGCAATATTGATGCTGACACGTTGTCCATAATGACGCGCCAAAATTGCACGCCATTGCTGAATCCGTTTTGCCAAAGCATAGTTTGGACCTTGCTCCACCACCAGGCAGTCTGCAATGCCATAGTCATGGCCGTTTTCACAGCGAATTAATCCATCCAGATTTTTCTGGAAAAAGTGCTTTGCAGAAATCAGCGAAATGCTTTCACTAATAACACGTTGCGATTTTGAGCGTGTGAGTAACTTAAGTGTTGAAGCGTCCACTACCTCTTTAGGAATGGCATAGACATCGGTTGGGGTGCACATGAACATTAAGCTTGTGTCAGCCTTTTGTTCACTCACGTACTGCATGATGCTATCCATGGCCATGGATACCCGAACGTGCTTTTCACCATCCAAATAGGCAATGGCTGCTAGGTCTAGCTGATGCTCACTCTGGATCAGCCAATGGGCAATTTCAGGTGTTTGAGTAAGTAAATTCGCCCCCAGTTTTTCTTTGAGTATAGTGGTTGGCATATCTTCCGCCAATTTTTCCGAACAGGGTGCATATAGGATGGCATTGCCTTGTTGAATGGTCTTTAAAATTCTATCCCAAACACGGCTGTTGGGTAAATCGACGGCCACAATATTGGCTTTCCATTTTGACAGCCAGGTCAGTGGACCCGCTTCAGAACCTGCACCAAATAAGACCATGGTGCGGTCAGAAAGATCGAACCATTCAGGATGAGCTTGTGCAGCACGTAAAGCATCGGCATGGCTGGGTTCTATAATGCCTGCATCTTGCCAGATTTGAATTTGATCGAGTAAAGCCTGACCTTGCAGTTTTTGACCTTTATACGGCACGTACCATTCTGGAGCGGAATCACTTTCACCTTTTAGCTGAACCGTATACAAAGGGGCTGTATCGATATCCTTCATAATGTCTTTAAGCAAATAGCGTTGACCATTTCTATAAAAGTCAAAGCTATGATGGGCTTTGTGTAAGCCTTGTTTTGCAATGGTAATCGGATTATTGAGGTTGCGAATACCTTGTTCAACCAGAGCCTTAAAATAGACAGGATAATGCTTACGCCAGTTTTTTTCCGCAAGTGCATTCATTGATGACTTGTTGCCAACAATTGATAAAGCTTCAGCAATAATTTCTTTGCCTGTCTGCGAGCTGCTGGGTTTATTACTGCTGGGATTGATAGGAAATTGAAGACCATCTAATGAAGTGGACATGCAAAAAATCTCGTTTTTTTGATCATTAATATACAGATGTCTACATTATCTATGCCAAATTGATTTGAGGGGTAGCATTTAATGACAAAATTGTGTGAATCTTTTTCAAAAGGTACAGTAAAAAGGAGTCGAGGCTCCTTAATCTATGAATATTATCCTTTTAGGATGATTTCGAAATGTCGCCCGAATACAGTATTGTCCAGACCTGTGCCAGAGATATATAAGGCATTCGCATTTACAAAAATAACTCGATTCTGTTTTACTGCGTGAGACTGCCCCAAAACAGGATGGGTTTTAATGCCGTCCTTGGTAGCATATTTCTGGGTATTCAAGGCGCCACGATCCAGCCACAATTACATAATCCGGGTTTTGTTGAATGGCAGCATTTAGCTGTTCAGCATTTTTCTTTTGTGTGGCTAAAGCTTCAGCTGATCCTGCTTCAGGGCGTGCAGTATCCGTGTTTTCAGTCAGCGGAAGAACAGATTTAAAACCTGTTAACTCATGGATAAAACCAAAATGGTCATTGGTTGAATGCGGCATGTATTTATCTCCGGCAGCAAAGAACATCACTGCTGATTTATTGGCAGTCTGTTGCTTCACTTTCAGCTGTAATTAATCCAAATCTTTTAATTTTTTAGCGGCAATATCTTCACGCTTAAAGGCTTTTACAAGAGTTAATGTGCGATTTTTCAAATCACTCATGTAATGGTCAGTCTTGGGAGAAAGGTCAACCGTTGCTGCAATCAATTGCAAGCTTTCCATTGTTTTCGCGGAACGACCACCGACAAAAATTAAATCGGGTTTTAACTGTTTTAATTGAGCCAAATCGGGTTCAAAAAGACTACCTGCTTTAACAAACTGCGCTTGATTATATTCAATTAGGCTGCCTGTAAATGTGGTTTTAGGCACAATTTGAGCCTGAATGTTTAGGGTATTTAAAGTATCTAAAATGGAGAGATCATAAACTGCAATTTTTTCGGGATTTGTTTAAGTTCAATGTTCCATTTTTCTGTAGCTAGATTGAAAACTGCACTATGTGCCAAACTATTCAATCCCACTGAAGCTAAAATGGCACTTAAAATAATACTTTAGTTTTCATTTGAATATGATCTTCGCTTAAATTTGTGCAAGAGGGTAACAAATAGTTTAATTATTTAAAATGATAATCATTAACAAGTAGAAATAATTTTTTTTTTAACATAAAAAAGACGCTGAAAATTCAGCGCTTTGGAATATTGATAGCTAAACAATCCATTTTAGAAAGGTAATTGCATCAGCTTATTGAAAAAGTGGGGGATAAGCCGTGGTTCAAGAATGATGGTCATGATCACACCATATGCAGCTCCCCAAAGATGCGCACTATGGTTGATGTGGGAATTGCCACGCTTACCTGACCAGATACTGTAAGCAACATATAAAATCGCAAAAATAATAGCTGGTACAGGAATAAAGAACACAAAAATCAGTTTCCACGGCTCAAATAAAATATAAGCAAACAAGACTGCCGAAACGGCACCAGAAGCACCTAAACTTGCCCATTGATGGTCATTTTTATGTTTGAGATAACTTGGAATAATGGCAACAATTAAGCCGCCTAAATAGAACAATACAAAACCAAGATCAAAAAAATACTGGCGGTAAAAACTTTCAATTACACTACCAAAAAAGAATAGCGTAATCATGTTGAAGATCAGATGCCCACCATCGGCATGCACGAAACCATGGGTAATAAAGCGGTCATATTGTCCACGCTGCATTGCAGGAGGCCAAAAAATAAGACGGTTCATGACCTTCTGATTTGAAAATGCAATCAGTGAAACAGCCACTGTAATCAGGATCAGGCAAACAGTATGGTTAAAAGGTAGATCTAGCATAAAGTGGAAGTTCAACTTTTAAATATTTATACTTAATAATGCCATTAAATGAAGCATTAAGATGAACTTTTATAATAATTCCGACAATTTTAGTTGATTTTTTTTTATTACCCCGCATCTTCAGTTAAAATGATAACTTCAGCTTGAGGAAATATGATTATGTCGACTGAGAACATCAGCGCTGCAGTTGCAGAAGAAATTCCAAATTTATTGATTACGCCAACGGCACAAGAGTATTTGTTTGACCTGCTTGAAAAACAAAACACTCCAGGCATTGCTGTGCGTATTTTTGTGGAAAATCCTGGTACGCCACGTGCTGAATGTTGTATGGCATATAGTGCACCTGAAGAAGTGATTCCTACAGACTATAAACAGGATTATCCAAATTTTGCGGCTTATATTGATGCGCCTTCTATCCCATATTTGTTAGATGCCGTGATTGACTACAATAAAGACCGTTTTGGTGGTCAGTTGACTTTCCGCGCACCAAACTCGAAAGTGCCACGTGTAGGTGCGGATGCCTCAATTGAAGAGCGTATTACCTATGTATTGCAATCTGAAATCAACCCCGGTCTTGCAGGTCATGGCGGTAGCTGTGCCTTGGTTGAAATTGTTGAAGATGAAGAACATGGCTTAACTGCTGTATTGAAATTTGGTGGTGGCTGCCAAGGTTGTTCATCAATTGATTTGACCTTGAAACAAGGCGTTGAAACAACATTAAAACAACATATTCCTGAATTGGCACATGTGGTTGACCAAACTGACCACAGCAATACCGAAGGTGCTTATTTTAAATAAGTCCAAATAGTTGAATAGAATAGCCTCCATATTGGAGGCTATTTTTTTTGCCTAAAAAATAAAAAAATGAGAATGATTCTTATAATTAATTGCATTAAGTTTAACTTTTGTTACACTGTGCAACGAAAATTGCATTACTTATCCATTATTTTGCCACTTGGGGAAATTTGAATGACCAAGCGTATTGTTCGATCTGCACTCTCACTTTCAATTTTATCTGTTATCGCTTCAGTGACATTTGCAGCTGATCAGAATACATCTTCTGTTTCCAATCCGGTCAAATTAGAAACAATAGTCGTTACAGCGGCAGGTTATGAACAGGATGTAAGCAAAGCTCCCGCATCCATGACTGTGATTACCAAAGAAGAACTAGAAGCGCGACAATATAACGATATTACTGATGTACTCAGAAATACGCCGGGGGTGGTGATTTCTGGCGCAGGTTCTGCACAAACGGTCAGTATTCGTGGTATGGGTTCAAGTTACACCTTGTTTTTGGTCAATGGTAAACGTCAATATTCTAAAGATGTCAATCCGAATGGGGATGACAGCGGATTTGAAAAAAATATCTTGCCGCCGGTTGCATCCATTGAACGTATTGAAGTGATTCGTGGGCCTGCATCTACTTTATATGGCAGTGATGCGATGGGTGGTGTCATCAATATTATTACCAAAAAAGTCAGTGATGAATGGTCGGGAACAGCTGAATTAGGAACGGTTTTACAGGATTCGAATAATTCTGGAGATATCAAAAATGGTTCGGTCTATCTAGCCGGGCCTTTGATTGAAAATAAACTGGGCATGCAGCTTGGAGTGAATAAGCAAAAGCGTGAAGAAGACAGCTATGTAGGCGGCTTCCGCGGTACAGAAGTAGAAAGTCTAAATTCCAGACTAACTTATTTAATCAATGATAATCATGATTTAGAGTTTGATGCAAATTTCACCAAACAGGAATCTGAATCTACTGCGGGTCAAACCATTCTAAGTACGGGAATAGATTCATACGGTCGAAATTATCGTGAAGTCTTTGGTTTAACGCATAATGGCCGCTATAGCGATGTATTGAATAGCAGTTCTTATATTCAATATGAAAAATCAAAAAATCCGGATCGTAAAAACACGACTTCAGGTCTAAGCGGAATTGAACTTGAAACCTGGCTTGCCAATACTCAATGGAATTGGCAGTTAAGTAATCATAATTTAATTTCGGGCTTATATTTTAAAAATGAGTCAGTGGTTGATAAAGCAACCAATCAAAATTTGGAGATGCCTGTAACTGAATTAGACCGTTGGGCATTTGCAGTTTTTGCAGAGGATACCTGGGCAATTACCGATACTTTTAACTTAACCACGGGTTTACGTTACGATCACGATGAAAATTATGATGGTAACTTTTCGCCTCGCTTATATGGGGTGTACAACCCGACAGATGCCTGGACATTTAAGGGCGGGGTATCTACAGGTTATAAACAACCTGACTTAAGACAATCATCAAGTGATGTACATTCTGTGACCGGTAAAGGCAGTGCCTTTATTATGGGTAATGATGATTTAACGCCGGAAAAATCGTTGAGCTATGAACTTGGAACTGCATGGCAGGGTGACAAGTCTAAAGCATCTTTAACCGCCTTCTATACTGAATATAAAGATAAAATTACTGAAGTACGCGATTGTTCATCTCCAAACGGGAATAACAGTGATTCGGCGACCTGGACATGTGCAGACCCATTTGGTCGCATTGATGCAGCGACGGGGAATGTCCGCTTGTGGAACTTTATCAGTTCACGAATTAATGTGGATGAAGCCACCATGCAAGGTGTGGAGGCTTCATTTGACACCGAGCTTGCGGAAGGGGTAAATCTAAATACCAACTACACCTATACGGAAACCGAACAGAAATCAGGTGGTTTAAAAGGTCAGCCTTTAAATCAAATGCCAAAGCATATGTTTAATGCAACTGTGGATTACAACATCAATGATGCTTTAGATGTCTGGACACGCCTACATTATCGTAGTGAAACCTCTTCTTATTTAGGTCGTGCAGCAATGTCTGATCCGACACCTGCGTATCAATTCCTGGATGTTGGCTTTAACTATCAATTTACCCCAAGCTTAAAAGGTAAATTCGGGGTTTATAATATTCTGGATGAAAAAGCAGAAGATGCAGATGGCGATCAGGTTTTAGATGGCCGTCGTTATGGAGTCAGTTTTGTTGCCAATTTCTAATCAGTTGAATGTTGAATAAAGAAAAAGCCGCTTCAAGCGGCTTTTTTTATGATTGAATCTTTAAAATTTTCTGTGCGGTTTCAGCATAATAAAATTTTTCTAAATATGCGCGAGCACGCATGCGTAAGTAGTCAGAGGAAAGCATTTTTTGAATAACCGGTGCTAACAACTGCTGCAATTCATGTTGAATTAAAGCTTCATCAATATTTAAGTCGCGCAGTAACAAGTCAAAACTACGCTCCTGATTCCGGGTATACCAGGCATAGACACCATCATGAACTTGCTGTTTTAAATATTCTGTTTGACGCAGATGATCCCAGATTTCATGCCCTAAGCCGACAGTATTCGGCAGGTCTTGAACTTCGATATAGTTCTTCAAAACTATTACAGGCATGTCTTTAATTTTATGCCACAGATTGGCCTGAAAATGGTACAGCTTTTCATCATCAAAGTGCTGATTTAAAACATGCTCACTCATTTGACTGAGCTTTAAAATATTCTTTTGCAGATAATGCCCAATGGTCTCCTGCAGATTTGAGTCAGTAACGGTTTCTAAAACTGATTTACCCATTTTCATAAAACGTGACACACCCGGCACACGTTTTGCCATCACTGAATTATCCAGATAATCCTGAATGGAATGTTGAATCAATTGCGTGATCATGGCTGAAAAAGCCGGGCTATTGACCACGGTTTTAATCAGGCGTTGACGATGTCCACTTTTACTTGCGACATATTGGGCAATTTTATCGACGGTTAATACCGGAATGACATCCGCAATCTGAGTGCTCTCATTAGCAGGATGAATTAAGGCAAAGCGCAGATGTTCGCTAATTTGCTCAATTAAAAAGGGACTGGCAGGTTTGGCTAAAACCTGCTTTTGTAAGAGCGCGTTGATTTGCTCAAATGACCAGATATCCTGCAAGGTTTGTTTTCTAAACCACTGATAGAAATTTAAAAATTCGCTCTGAATAGTGGCAGTATGTGAAAACTCTTGCTCTAAAAAGTCAATATGAGCTTCAATCAATTGCTCAATCATCGGGTGTTTCGGCATACTGTCTCTACAAACTAATTTAATGGGATAAGTTTATCAGCAAGTGGGTTTTTTAACTTTTGGGTTCTTGCTAGAAAAGGTAAATAGTGGTTCGCCACTTGTTGTTCTGCTTCTAAAATAGGCATGTGCCCGACATTATTTAATATAACCGGGGTTTCTGCACGCTTTAATAAAGATTGTAATTCATTTGCAGCTTCGACATTAATAATTTTATCTTGCTTGCCCCACAGGATCAGTGTGGGGGCTTCAATGGATTGCGTCATTCGGGCAAAAGATTCAGGCGTATAAATACGACTCAGGGTGATCAACTGGTCAATCATTTTACGGGTCTGCACGGACTGGGAAATCAGCATTTTTTCTTGGGCTTTTTTAAAATAGATCGGTAAGTCGGGTGGGTTTTGCATGACTTGACCCATCACATCGTCCAGATCACCCGGTTTAGACACAATGAGATGCTTTAAAAAATAAGGGTTTTTGCTATAGGCGGTATTGGCCTGTTTATAGATTCCGGCGCTATTGAGTAAAAACAGGCTTTGAGTATCAAATGGATATTGTGAGGCATAAACCGTGGCAATCGATCCGCCCAGAGAGTGTCCTGCAATATTCAGTTTGTCTTCCACCTCAATGGCTTCCACGAAACGGCGTAAGCGTTCAGTGACATTAGGAACCGATAAATCAAAATTATCGGCAACTTTGGTTTCCCCGTTGCTGGGAAGGTCGGGAATAATGACATGGTAGTAGGGGGTTAAAAAATGTGCCACTCCATTCCAGTTGTCCCGGTTTCCTGCCAAACCATGAATAAGCAATACGGCCGGTTTATTGCTCGAGCCACCTTCACTATAGCTCCAGCTAATATCATTAATTTTAATGGTTTTACTGTGTAAGCCAGCAGCATTGCGTTCTTTGGCTAAATAATTCTCGAATGAAGGTTTAACAACATAGGTTTTTTTATTGATTGCTGCGTAGGAATAAACAGGCGTACTGATAGAAAGTGCCAAGCATGTTATTTGCAAAAAGCGCGATAAAGTCGGTTGAAGCGCTGTCATTGATCATCATCCTAATGTATTCATGACGATAATTGTTTATAAGTAATTCTATAAAAATCATCTGATTTTGACTGCATTTTATTTTTTTAAAAATGTCTGTAGTATATTGTAATTATTATTAAATAATTGTCACTGAATAGTTTTTTGAATTGCGTTACATGTCACTTTAAAAGTGTGATAGGGGTCAAGTTTATGAGCTAAATGAAATATTTTGTAACCTTAGTCATAAAATCAACAGCTATACCTTTTTGCAAGTGACTTTCCAATTTCATCGCATTAAAATATTGCAACTTAAAACATTGGAAGACCAGCATGCTAACAGCAGAAGAAGCTTTAGATCGTTTAAAAAAAGGGAACCAGCGTTTTGTAAATGGTGAAACCACCCATTTAAAGCTTTTGACTCACCAACAACGTGCAGAAATGGCGGAAAGTCAGGACCCATTTGCAATTGTTTTAGGCTGTTCAGATTCTCGAGTACCCGCTGAAATGGTATTTGACCAAGGCTTGGGTGATTTGTTCGTTATTCGCGTTGCCGGAAATATTGTTGCACCCTCGCAAGTCGGTAGTGTGGAATTTGCAGCAGAAAGTTTTGGCTGCCCAGTGGTGATTGTCCTCGGTCATACGCACTGTGGCGCAATTCATTCCACTATTGAAGCTTTAACCAATCCTGCGACTCCACCATCAGCCAACTTGATGTCCATTGTGAACCGGGTCCGTCCTTCAGTTGAAATTTTAATGCAGACCGAACTGAAAAATGATTTGGATAAACTGTCTATACATGCGATACGCTCAAATGTATTTGCCTCTGTAAATCAGCTGCGTCATGGTTCGGCGGTATTAGAAAACTTAATTGCCAAAGGCAAATTAAAAGTGGTTGGAGCAGAGTATTCACTTGAAACGGGTGAAGTCACTTTTTTTGATTTCTAAAATACAATCAATCTTCGAGTTGCATAAAAGGCGCTTTATAAAGCGCCTTTTATATAGGGATAAGCATTATCCAGTAAAATACTTTGTGCCTTAGCATTGGGATGAACTAAATCCTGCTGCATTAAGTTTTTCTTGCCTGCAACTCCTTCCAAAAAGAAAGGCATCAATTTGACTTTGTACTGTTGACTGACAGTTTTGTAATTTTTTTCAAAAGCTTTGCTATAGGCTGTACCGTAATTCGGTGGAATTTTCATTCCAAGCAGGATTACCGTCGCTTTAGCTTTCTGACTTTGTTGAATTAAATGAGCCAGATTCTTTTGAATCAATAGCGGGGCTTGACCACGTAAACCGTCATTTCCTCCTAACTCAATCACCACAATATTCGGTTTATGGATTTGCAATAATTTAGGCAACCGCGCCAAAGCACCACTGGTGGTTTCACCACTGACACTGGCATTGACCACTTTATGTTGTTTCGGATACTGTTGTTCTAGACGTTTTTGTAGTAAATGCACCCAACCTTGCTGTGCTTGCATTCCATAGCCTGCGCTAATACTGTCACCCAGAATCATAATGGTTTTAGCAGACACCACGACTGGAACAAGACACAGGCTGAACATCGCCAGGCAAGCAAATACACGAATTTTTAGATTGCGATTTTGCATATAGGGATTTTATGATCCAAGTGACGAGCGACCATTCCATCATGCCACAAGCAATAATTTCTGCACAGCAACTGACACAAAAGATAAAACTTCCTCAAAAGGAATTTATTATTTTCGAAAATTTCAGTCTGGATATTTTGGCAGGTGAACAGGTGGCCATTACCGGGCGTTCAGGCTCCGGAAAATCGACCTTACTCGGAATTCTGGCGACTTTGGATCAGGCCAGTTCAGGAAAGTTAATCGTTTGTGGTGAATCAATTACAGAATTGAATGAAGAACAACGTGCGCTGGTACGCTTAAAATATATCGGTTTTGTGTTCCAGTCTTTCCAGCTGTTGCCGCATTTAAGCGCGCTAGAAAATGTGATGTTACCGCTACGCTTAGAAAAGAATTTTAATTTTGCTTCCGCTGAAAAAAAGGCATTGGCTTTACTTCAGAAAGTCGGTTTAGAACGCCAGGCAACACAAACGCCCAAAGTACTTTCGGGCGGTGAACAGCAACGTGTTGCCATTGCACGTGCTTTAATTAGCAATCCGAAAATCATTTTTGCAGATGAGCCAACAGGGAATCTAGATGCTCAAACAGCCAAAGAAATTGAACAACTTTTATTTCAGCTGAATCGTGAGTTTGGCACGACCCTGGTTTTGGTGACCCATGATCCAGCATTGGCTAAACAATGTCAGCGCCATTTTGAACTGCTAGACGGTCGCTTGATTGAACATCGTAACGGTGAGGGCTGAAATGAATCCACTCTTTCGACCCTTGCTGACTCAAAGTTTTAAAAGTAGCGGTGTTTACCTCCTAATTATTGCTTTGACTCTGGCCATTAGTGCGACCACGGCACTGAAATTTAGCAATGAACAGATTCAAAATGCCGTGGCATTACAGGCTGCTGAAATGTTGGCAGCAGATTTGGTTCTGAGCGACAATCAGCCGCTTGAAAAAAAATGGCAACACAAAGCTGACCAGTTGGCGCTAAAAAAATCCGAAGTCACTACATTTAGTTCGATGGCACATACCAATGATCAGTTTGTCATGGTCAATGTCAAAGCCATTGATGATGCATTTCCTTTGCGTGGTGAAATTCAGGTTGTACCCCAAGCATGGAAAATTCAGCCAGGAGAGGTTTGGTTGAGTAACCGTGCCATGGATCTGTTGCATGTCAAAGTCGGGGATACTATCAATATTGCCGATGGGACATTTAAAGTCACTGCTAAAATTGAACATGATTCCAATCAGGAATTGGGTTTTTCCGGCTTTTCGCCTACGGTGATTATCTCCCAGGCTGATGTTGCCCGAACCCATGCTATTCAAGTCGGAAGTCGGGTTGAATATCGTTTATTAATGGCAGGACCTGTACAACAGACCAAACAGTTTGAACAAGATTTCAAACAGCTGTATAAATCAGCCCAGAGCAAAATACAGAATGAGCAATCCAGCTTAAAACTGCGTAATGCCAGCGAAGGCAATACCCGCTTAATGAAGCCGATTGCCAATCTAGATACCTTTTTACAACTTGCCAATATTTTGACCATTTTGCTGTGTGGTATTGCAATTGCCTTAACCAGCCAACGTTATGTGCAACAAAATCAGGATAGTATTGCACTGATGCGTTGTATCGGGGCAACCAAAAGACAAATTCTGAGCGCCTATCTGGCTTTATTGGGCGTGGTATTAATTGCCGCAATGGCGATTGGCAGTCTGGCAGGGGTCGCGCTTGGATATGGTTTGTTGCAACTGATGCTGCAACTGATTCCACATCTGCAAATTGAATTTTCTGCATTGGATATGTTGCTGGGTCCATTGCCGATTGCGATGCTGACCAGTGCAGTGGTGTTACTCGGATTTATCGTGCCAAGTCTATGGCAATTACTCAATACACCACCTATTCGTGTGATTCGCCAGCAAGAAAAATCTGTGCAGTCGATGCTGTGGATGTTGCTGATGGGCACGGCAAGTCTGGTGCTGTTTAGTGTTGTGCTAACCGAAAATATAGTGCTGACTGCATGGGTTATCGGTGCGATTATCATCTTGTGTACTGTTCTATATATACTGATTTGGGGGTGTTTAAAACTGATCAAGGGCCTGAAGTGGTCCATTTCAGCTTATATACGTGCACCTTATCAAAGCGCCTTTCAAATTACCGCTTTAGCCCTCGGTTTAAGTTTAATTACGGTCTTGGCAGTATTGCGAACAGATTTGCTCGAGCGTTGGCAGCAGCAATTGCCTGAAGGTACGCCGAATCAATTTGTTTACGGTTTGCCGCCGTTTGATATGCCTTTATTTAAAGCGCAACTTGAACAAAGGGATTGGCACAGTACTCCACTTTATCCCAATATTCGGGGACGATTGGTGGCAAAGAATGATCAACCTTTTTCGGATGAATTACTTAAAAACAATAACTCTTTACGTCGTGAGCTCAATTTGACCCAAACAGCAGAATATCCTACTGACAATAAAATCGTGCAGGGCACAGCCGCATTGCAGCAGGTCGGTGATGTATCGATTGAGGTGAAAACTGCAGAAGAACTGGGCATTAAAATAGGCGATCGGCTCACTTTTAGTCTGCCTGAAGGCTTGATTCAAGCCAAAGTCGTTAACTTGCGTAGCGTCGAATGGGAAAGCTTTAGTCCGAATTTCTTCTTTATTTTTGCACCGAAGACTATGGATGAAAATGCGGGCAGTTATTTAGGCAGTTTTTATGTGCCTGAACAGGATAAAAAACAACTGGTTTCTGTGATTCAACAATTTCCCAATACGGTTTTTATTGATGTCAGTCTGATTCTGGATGAAGTAAAACGCCTGGTAAATGTGCTGGTTCAAATTATTACCGTACTCGCGCTGTTGGTCAGTGTCTCGGGTATTCTGGTTTTAATTGCCTGCTTGAACTTGTTGATGGATGAACGCAAACGTGAAGTGGCTTTATTGCGCTCATTTGGTAGCTCTAAACAAAAGCTAAAACAGATGATGACTGTGGAGATCGGCTTTATCGGATTCATGGCAGGTGTAGTTTCATGTCTGTTTGCAGAAGTGATTAGTGCGATTGCCAGTTATAAAATGAATTTGGTGATTCAGGTGCATTGGGAAATTTGGCTGATTTTACCAATTTTAATGACTGTCGTGTGTGCCTTGATTGGGCGTTATCGTTTGAGTTATTTATGTGACATTCCACCACTGCAAAGTTTGCGCGAGATGAATCAATAATAGTTTCATCTCACAAAGAAGATTGATCCTTTTATTAAAAACGCAGTTGTGCGCGCATGGCTGCAAGGATTTGACGCCAGACAGGTTCGATGATTTGTACTTGCTGCATGCAGTAATCATACAACATATAGCAAGTTACAACGCCTACAACCAAACCGAGAATAACCCCTAAATTGGGTTTGTGGATACGTTGTCCCACATACCAAATAGCTGCCAATAATGCACCCATCAGCATACCACCGATATGGGCTGCATTGTTAATACCGGGCATGGTAAAGCCTATGAACAGGTTAATCCCCATCACCATAACCAAGGTTTTCTTGTCTAGAATAAAGCGTTGCCTTGGTAAAACAGGAAGTAAAGACAAAACGGTCAAAGCCCCCCCGATCCCCATCACTGCACCAGAAGCACCGGCACTGACCGTCGGGAAAAGTTTAGGATCATTGCTTTGCAGCAGTTCAAAGGTATTTTGAATATCGATCAAGCCACTGAGCAAACTTCCCATCAGGCCGGCAAGAATATACAGACCCCCATAATAGAATCGGCCAAAAAGCTGTTCAGTCACACTGCCGAAAATATACAAGGCCCACATATTGAGCATTAAATGAATCAAGCCAAAATGAAAAAACATGCTTGTAAACAGGCGAGTGGGTTCCTCTAAAAAGGTTAAAGGTGCATAATCAGCTCCCCAATGAATAGCATCGACCAGACTTGGACTGGTAATATTGACCCCTGTGAGTACTTGCCAGAGAAATAAACCGACATTAATGGCAATCAAAACTGCAGTTAGCCACCAAAGGTGAACTTCGGGTTTACTTTGAATGGGAGGAGGGGAAAGTTTAGCCATGCTATTCTTTTATAATCTTTGCTATATTCAGCTTCAAGCTTAGCACGAAAAAACAGATATTTTGGAGTAACTCACTGACATGAAAGCTTTTATTGTTCGTAGTTTGTTAATACTTGTCAGTTTGGTGCTTTTGATACAGCTTTGGATTTTTGCAAGTCTGGTATGGTGGCGAACTCATCCAGTGGATACCACCATGATGATGCGTCTGGATTATTGGTCTGAGCCCTCTAAGCCGATCAAGCATCAATGGCGTGATTATGATCAGATCAGTGACTACCTTAAACATGCCGTGGTTGCCGCAGAGGATGGCAAGTTTCTGCAACATCACGGTTTTGACTGGGCAGGCATGCAATTTGCCTTGGAGCGGAATAAAGACAAAGGCAAAGTGGTGGCTGGAGGTTCGACCATTTCACAGCAATTGGCAAAAAATCTATTCTTATATAACAAGCGTTCATTTCTGCGTAAAGGCCAAGAAGCTGTTGCGACCTGGATGATGGAGCGGGTTTGGACTAAACAACGTATTTTAGAAGTCTATTTAAACTCGGTTGAATTTGGCGACAATATTTATGGGGTGGAAGCAGCAACCCAGTATTATTTTGGTAAAAGCGCGAGAAGTTTAACCCGTGAACAAGCTGCCTTCTTAGCGGCCATTTTGCCCAATCCCAAATATTACCAAGACCACCGTGATGACCGGAAACTACAATACCGTAAACGTATGATTCAAAAGTATATGCGTTATAGCCACATTCCTTAATTGAAGACTGTAATAAAAAGCCCAAATTTTTGGGCTTTTTTTATGAAATTGTCATAATTTTGAAGCATACTGATCAAGATACGGATTACTTTCGAACAAGCATAGGTTAGGTATGAATACTGCAGCAGGGCTATCTCCTACACACACAGAATATACATATAACGATCGCTACATTAATCGTGAACTTTCTATTTTAGATTTTCATCTTCGTGTATTAGAACAGGCGGTTGATCCACTGCATCCTTTACTTGAACGGATGAATTTTTTGCTTATTTTCTCGCGCAATCTAGATGAGTTTTTTGAAATCCGCTTTGCGGGACTGATGGAGCAGCTCGATTTAGGCAATGAAAGTCACAGTCCGGATGGATTAACCCCAAAGCAAGTGTTAGAGATTATTTCTAAAACTGCCCATGCTGCCATCGAACGTCAATACCGTATTTTAAATGAAGAAATTTTGCCAAAGCTGCGTGAAGAAGACATCTGTTTTTTACGTCGTGGAGAACTGACACCTGCTCAATCGGCCTGGATTAAAAAGTATTTTCAGGAGCAAGTGGCGCCGGTACTCACTCCGATTAGCTTGGATCCAGCTCATCCATTTCCGCGTTTGGTCAACAAAAGCTTAAACTTTATTGTGACCCTCGAAGGTAAAGATGCCTTTGGTCGTCAAATTGATTTGGCGGTTGTGCCAGCCCCACGTTCATTGCCGCGAGTGGTCCGTTTACCGGATGAATTGACTGACGGCAAAGAGCATCATGTGATGTTGTCTGCCATTATTCATGAGCATGTTTCAGATTTGTTTCCGGGTATGACGGCAACCGGTTGTTATCAGTTTCGTGTGACCCGAAATGCAGATTTGGCTTTAAATGAAGATGTTGAAGATTTGGCCAAAGCCTTAAAAGGGGAGCTGAATTCGCGTCGTTTTGGCCGTGCAGTGCGCTTGGAAGTGACGCAAAATTGTCCCGAACATATTTATGAATATTTGCTTGAGGAATTTGATCTAGACAAAGACCAGCTTTACAAAGTCGATGGTCCGGTCAACCTTGCGCGCTTATTGTCGAATTTTAAACGTCCACATTTACGTTATGACACTCATACCCCGGTCATTCCGAAAGTATTGAAGAAGTCTGAAAATATTTTCTCTGCCATGCAGAAACAGGACATCCTTTTACACCATCCATTTGAATCCTTTGCACCTGTCATTAATTTGTTGCGTGAAGCCGCGCGAGATCCTCAAGTGCTTGCTATCAAGCAAACCTTGTACCGTAGTGGACCAGATTCTGAAATTGTTCAGGTACTGGCAGAAGCTGCTCGAAATGGAAAAGAAGTCACAGCAGTCATTGAGCTGCGAGCGCGTTTCGATGAAGCATCCAATATTGAAGTGGCAAATGTACTGCAAGAAGCTGGTGCGGTGGTAGTGTACGGTATTGTGGGCTATAAAACCCATGCCAAAATGATTTTGGTCGTGCGCCGTGAGAACAATAAACTGGTGCGTTATGTGCATTTAGGTACCGGTAACTATCATGCAGGCAATGCCCGCATTTATACCGATTATGGCTTGCTGACCACAGATAAAGAATTGTGTGAAGATGTGCACCGCATTTTCCAGGAATTGACCGGTATGGGCAAAATGGCGAAGCTGAAAAAACTTCTGCATGCACCCTTTACCCTGCATGCACAACTGATCAACTTTATTGATGAAGAAATTGCCAATGCCAAAGCCGGCAAGCCGGCACAAATTATTGTCAAAGTGAATGCCTTGACTGAAATGCAGCTGATTAACAAATTATATGAAGCTTCACAAGCCGGTGTGAGCATTGATCTGATTATTCGTTCCATTTGCTGTCTGCGTCCTGGCTTACCGGGGCTTTCAGAAAATATTCGTGTACGTTCAATTGTGGGGCGTTTCCTGGAACATACACGTGTGTACTATTTTAGCAATAATGGCAATGCGCGAATTTACTGTTCAAGTGCGGACTGGATGGATCGTAATTTATTTAACCGGGTTGAAGTCTGTTTCCCGATTGAAGATCCAGCGCTGAAAAAACGCATTTATCAGCAAGGCCTACTGACCTATTTGAAAGACAATCAGCAAGCATGGTTGTTGCAAGGGGATGGTACCTGGCTTCGTGCGCAGGTTGCAGATGGCCAACAGCCGCATAATGCACAAAGAATATTATTAGATTTGATTAAATAATTTATTTAAGTGTTGACGACGAAATAAGGAAGTATCTGGACTCTTTTTATGCAATGAAAATATTGGAAATCAAAAGATCTAACTTTTAATTAGGTGATTTTTCGATCAGTGCTTTGAATGTTACCCTCAATTTTATAGAGGGAGGTTGAGGTCTGATCTGCAACTTGCTGTAGGTTAAGACCCGCTGATACTAGATTTAAAATTTCATACTCAAGGGCTCAAGGGTGCTTAGCTTTATAAGTTTTCTAAGTTAAGTGGTTGATATTATTTGTTTAGATTCAGGTTTATGCAACAAAATATACTGTGTCAGAATATGATGGATCGGTGCTCCACCGCGCAGCATAATTTTATGTACAAAATATTGTTTTTTAACTTTAAACCCAGCTTGTCGTTAGGGTAAAGCTTTCTTATTTAGACACATGTAAGTGTCTTACTTTTAAAAAAGTTTATTTAAGCAAAGAGCTCGCAAGGAAATGGGGCAGTAAAAAAAGGAGCATTTGCTCCTTTTAATGTATCGCTTATTTTTAGTGAAGATTTTTGGTGATCTTTTGCAAGATTTGCAATAACACATCAAATTCACTTTGCAATGGTGTGCTTTTACGCGTGACCAAAGCGAGCGTGCGACTTGGTGCCGCTTCAATCGCTTTAACCACCAACTCTGGATTCGCTTTAATCATATTGGTATGAATGGCAATTTCAGGAAGCAGAGTAAAGCCCAAATCAGCAGAGACCATTTCAACCAAGGTGGGTAGCGAACTTGCTTTTAAACGATGATCATTTTTACGTTCACCAATCGGGCAGGCACTTAAAACATGATTGCGTAAACAATGACCTTCTTCAAGTAACACCAAACGTGATAAATCTAAATCATCTAAAGTTTTGGCATTCAGTGCATTTTGATCGGTTTTGTGATGCACCAAATAAAGATTTTCTTTCGCGATTTCAGCAACTTTTAAGCCACGTGTATCAAAAGGCAGTGCCAAAACAATCATGTCCAGATTGCCGTGTTCTAATTTTTCAACAATTTTCTCACTTTGTGCTTCATACAAATGCAATTGAATTTTAGGCAGTTGTTTATGCACTTCGTCTAAAAGTTGCGACAAAATGAAAGGGGCAATAGTGGGGATGATGCCTAAATGTAAATCACCAGTTAAAGGCTCACTCATTTCGCGACTTAAACGCATCAAGTCTTGAGCATCAGCCAATAAAACACGGGCTCGAGCAACAACCTGTTCTCCAAGCGGAGTTAAACGTACATTTTGGCGGTCACGTTCAACGAGGACTCCACCTAACAAACGCTCTAACTCCATGATTCCGCCTGACAAAGTCGATTGGGTCACAAATGAACGGCGCGCAGCTTCAGTAAAATGTAGCGTTTCAGACAGTGTAACGAGGTATGACAGCTGTCTTAAAGAGGGTAATGCAGCCATAGTGTCCTAATGTTTTAATTTAAAGTGATCAGCAAATAGTCCGCTAAGATATGGAATAAAATGCGGAGGCATATCATGCCCCATTCCATCAATTAATTCAAACTTAGCATCTGTAATTGCCTTTGCAACTGCTTTGCCATGACTCGGTGGCAGTAAACGATCACGAGAGCCATGTACCACAAGGGTAGGTTGCTGAATTTGCTTACTCAATTGTAGCAAAGAACCGGTACATAATATTGCTAAAAATTGTTGAAGTACACCCGCTGGATAATAACTTCGTCGATATAGTTTACGGGCGGTCTGAATAATCTCGATTTGGTTGATATATCCAGGCGAACCGATAATGTTAAAAACTTTCACACTATGATTGACAATACCATCCTCATCCGTAGATTCAGGTCGGCCAATCAGGCTAAAAAGCTGTTTTGGAAAAGGTGGGGGCAGTAAAGGCTGATTGTTGCTGGTAAACATTAAACCGAGGCTGCTAACTTTTTCAGGATGCTTAGCTGCTAGGATTTGTGCAATCATGCCACCCATTGAAGCTCCAATTACAGAGACTTTTTCCAGTCCCAGACGGCCAATGAGTAAGGCAGCATCTTCAGCCATATCATATAAATTATACGGTGCACCTTGATTTTCTAAGCCGAGCGCAAAACGACTCATCAGTTTTAAGGTGTTGAGTCGTGGACCTGAATGACGAATTTTTGAAGACAGTCCAATGTCACGGTTATCAAAACGAATAACATAATAACCTTGGTCAATCAGTGATTTACAGAAAAAATCAGGCCAAAACAACATTTGCGCACCTAAGCCCATAATCAGCATGATTGCAGGATGTTCAGGATTTCCACCCATTTCTACATGCAGTTCAACGCCATTGCCTAAATTGACTTTGGTTTCATGCATAAAAGATGTATAGGGAGAGCCTGTAAAGTTGAGTGCGCTATTCATTGTTGTTTTCCTAAAAAAGGACATTTTGTTGAAAAAACGTCCTTTGTATTAAAACCTTAAATGGCTACAGGAAGCAAGTCAGGTACAAGTTTAGTTAGACTTAATCGCTGTTTTGCCGCAGTCGCGCCCAATAAAACAAAACCACGCAAGGTATTTTGACTATCTAGGGCTTTGGCAATCATGCCATCTTCAAGCTCTTCGGTCTCCCAGATGACGTCAACACCCACTGGGGCAGGAAGCACAGTCAGGGGAGCCGCAGGAGTTTTAACGGCAACAGGCATCGCTGGATAATGAACATGGGTTTGTTCACCATTTAAGGTTTTCGCTAAAGCACGTGCTTGTTGCATGATCGGCATCACATACGGCAACAGCAAACCATTGACTTCTGCACAGTCACCAATTGCATAGATATCGGCTTGATTGGTTTCCAAATGACTATTGGTCAAAATACCGCGGCTGCAGTGAATATTCGCAGCTTTTGCCAATTCTAAATTTGGCTGTAAACCAATCGCTGAAAGTACAATGTCTGCAACAATCGACTGACCATTGGCTAAAGTAATTTGATAGTCACCATTTTCAACTTTAATCACTTTTTCAACAGTGGTACCCAGTACAAAACGAATGCCAATCTCTTCAAGTTTTTCTTGAAAAGACGCAGCTACATAATCGGGAATGAGACGTCCTAAAGGTTGTGGAGCCAAATCAATCACCGTGACCTGGTGTTCTGTATTTTGTAAGTCATTGGCAAATTCACAACCGATCAGACCTGCACCCAGAATCACCACGCGTTTATCGTGATGTTGAGCAAGATTTTTACGGAAGGCTTTATAGTGATCCAAATTGTTGACCACGTGTATATCATCACTGCCATCGCCTGCAATCGCGAGGCGAACCGGATTTGCACCTACGGCTAAAACCAGTTTTGAATAAGGTTGAGTGGTTTGTTGTCCATCTTTTTCTAAAACCAGTTGATGCTGTTCAGCTTGAATCTCTTTAACCGAAGTATGCGCTTCAATACGCATCTTCAGTTGATCACTCATTTTTCTGGCATCACCTAGGGCAATTTGCTCAGGTGCTTTTTTTCCGGCTAAAGCATTAGACAGCGTGGGTTTAGCATAGTTTACCGCATCATCTGCACAAATCATGACCAGTTCATGCTCGGGATTTAGCTTACGAAACTCACGCGCTGCAGTATAGCCGGCCATACCCGAACCAATGATGACGATAGGATGCATAGTTTTCTCCAAACTGTTTTTGATAAGACGTAAAAAAGACCACTCATTATGGTCTTTGGTATCAATTGTTAGAATTCAACCATTTCAAAATCAACTTTTGATACACCGCAGTCGGGGCAAGTCCAATCATCTGGGATATCTTCCCATTTTGTCCCTGCAACAATACCATCTTGTGGCCATCCTTCCGCTTCGTCATAAATCCATCCACAAACGATGCATTGATACTTTTTCATTTGACTCTCCAAAACACTGACTTTTTAAAAAGTGAAGCCAGTAAAATCGCATATACAGGGTGACTCTAATGATATGATTTTCAATCTACATATTCATTCAAATTTTTACGCAGTTCTAGCATTAATGTAAAGCAAATATCCGAGTTTAATCGGTGAATTTGAAACCAGAATTGCATGGCAGGACAAAACTTGTCATATAAATAGGTAAATATGGTTTTTGTTTAACAATTTAAATTGAATCTGAATTTTGAAATGTCAATCAATCGGTGTGGCTTTAAGAAGATCAAGAAATAACTTTATGCTGGTGAAAATTTGGGTTTAGACGAAGGTCGGGGGAGAGAAAATAAACAAAGTTTGTTCATTTAGGATCAGATAACTCTATATCTTATATTTATTTAAAAAATAAATATAATTAAATCAATTTATTGAGATTTGTTAGCTTAGTTTGAACCCTGGTAACTGCGCTCATTTACTGGTCATGAACCTGATAAAGCGTTAAAATTAACATATTCTCCTCTAAATTACTTTTCTCCCATGAGCAATTTGTCTACAACTTTGTGGTCTCACATTCGTACTGTCCAAGATTTCCCTAAACCGGGTATTTGCTTTTTTGATTTAACCCCGTTGTTTATGAGTAATATTGGCCCATTAACCGATGCTTTAATTGCCAGTATCCCGGCTGAACAATTGGAACAGGTAGACAGTTTTGTCGCGGTAGAAGCACGTGGTTTTGTACTGGCAAGTTTGTTGGCTCAACGTTTGGGCAAAGGTTTATTGCTGGTGCGTAAAGCAGGCAAATTACCACCACCGGTTGTGGGCGTAGGTTATAGCCTTGAATACGGTATGGATCGTCTGGAAATGTCAGCGAATATCGAAGCACAAAAAATTATTATTGTGGATGATGTTTTAGCAACAGGTGGTACTTTAAAAGCAGTGAAACAGCTGGTAGACAAATGCAACCATGAAATCTTGGGTGCGAGCATTTTCCTCGATTTACCTGATTTGCACGGTGATTTAGGTTTAGATGTCTGGTCTGTGTTAGACGATAAATCCCAGCCAGAACAAGCAGTCGCTTAATTGGTTTGATGTCATAAAAAAGTCTTGGTTAAACCAAGGCTTTTTTATTTTTTAGAAAATGTGTTTGCATGTGTTGAATGAGATCATTTATGTTTTCTGGACTGGCTAACCGGTGATGTCCACCTTCTAGAGCCTGAACGATCATATAGGGTTCGAGATATTCCTGAACGGCATACATATCTAGTATTTCATCGCCTAACTCTAAATAGGCAATTTGTGCAATGTCGTGTTCGAGATCCTCTTCATTAATTGCAGGGTAGTCTTCACGAAAATCTGGACGAAGACTCGGGTTGGCAATCACAGTCGGAATTTTACACAAGGCAGACATTTTTAAGGCCCAATACGCGCCCAAGCTGTGTCCGACCAGAATTTCAGGCTTGATTTTGGCAATAATATCGCGATAAAAATCGGCGACCGTCTGAAAATTCAGGTTGCGGTAATCTATATCGATACAATATTTTTGATTGGCATCAATGGCATGGAATTTTGTCGATTCACGCGAGGAATCGAGTCCATGTAAAAACAAGATTTTCGAAGTGCATGTATTCATTGTTTTATAGTTCACGCTGTTTTTATGTACAAAGATAGAAAAGTTGAATCGTTTCCTTTTCAACCATTTTGCTTAAATTATTGTAGGTGACTATGAAGAATAAAGAAGTTAGCTTTTGGTCTAATAAATCGACACAATAATAGGGTATAAACCCACTTACAAAATAAATTATTGATTAAAATTAAATAGATAAAAAATAATTAAGTTGCTCTGAACCTAGATAACAAAACCTGCCTATCGCGCAAAAATAAATTTAGATAGCTTGGATAAATATAAGCTGAGGTGAGCCTATGGAAATTTTGAATTATGAAATTTTGATTCACGCCTCTCCACAAAAGGTATGGCAGACTCTGTGGGATGCAGACACTTATACCGAATGGACACAATATTTTGCTCCGGGTTCATCAATGCATTCCGACTGGCAAGTGAATGGACGAACTGTTTTTCTCGATGCCAATGGTGATGGCATGGTTTCAACCATTACCGAGCTGGAAGAATTTAAAGTAGTGACCTTTAAGCACTTGGGCATGCTGGAAGATGGCATTGAAGATTTAGACAGTGAAGAAGTTAAGCAATGGAGCGGTGTTTTAGAAAAGTATGTGCTTGAAGATGTAAATGTCTCAACCATGCTGAGTGTAGAACTGGAAACCTCTAAACAACATGTGGAATTGATGAATAATGGTTTACAAAGAGGTTTTGAGATCGTCAAACAATTGGCCGAAGCCAAAATGTGAGTGAAACAACATTATGTGGAGCAAATCAATGCTTTTGTTTGGCAATAAGTCATACGAAATTTATGCTAAATCTGCTATCCTATGCAACTTCCGTTTTTTACATATATTCGAGGCAGAGATGACGCAACATAACGCTCAATCGACTTCTGAACAACACATTTCCGAAAACGATTTAATTGCACAGCGTCATGCCAAGTTAAAGCATATTGAAGAACATGCTAAGGAAAAGGGAACCAGCCCTTGGCCGAATACATTTAAACGTGAACATTACGCTCAAGACTTACAAGAACAATTTGCTGATAAGTCTAAAGAAGAAATTGAAGCGGGTGAAAAGGTTTATGTAAAAGTTGCAGGTCGCGTGATGTTGAACCGTGGTTCATTTATCGTGATTCAGGACATGACTGGACGTATTCAACTGTATGTTGCACGTAAAGAATTAGATCCAGACGTACTCGCAACCATTAAAGGTTTAGACCTGGGCGATATTATTGCCGTTGAAGGTTATATTGGCCGTTCTGGCAAAGGTGATCTTTATGTTCATATTGAGCATTTTGAGCTTTTAACCAAATCGCTTCGTCCACTTCCAGATAAATTCCATGGTTTAAACGATACTGAAATGAAGTATCGTAAACGCTATCTTGATCTGATCGTAAACGAAGAAACTCGTAAAACCTTTGAAATTCGTGCCAAAGTGGTTTCAGGCATCCGTGCGTTCTTAACTGAAAAACGCTATATGGAAGTAGAAACCCCAATGATGCATGTGATTCCAGGTGGCGCGTCTGCACGTCCTTTTGAAACGCATCATAATGCACTGGACATGCCATTGTTCTTGCGTATCGCACCTGAGCTGTACTTAAAACGTTTGGTGGTGGGTGGTTTTGAACGCGTGTTCGAAATTAACCGTAACTTCCGTAATGAAGGTGTATCTACACGGCATAATCCGGAATTCACCATGATTGAATTCTACCAGGCTTATGCAGATTACAAGGATTTAATGGAACTCACAGAGCAAATGCTAGAAAAACTAGCGCTTGATATCTTAGGTTCGACCGATGTGCCATATGGCGAAGAAGTATATAGCTTCAAAGGTCCATTCAAGAAAATCTCGATGTTTGATGCGATTCTGGAAAATAACCCACAATTCACGCCTGAAAATGTAGCGGACCGTGAATTCCTGGCGAAATTTGTTGAAGAAGAATTGAAAGAAAAAGTTAAACCTGGTTTTGGTCTAGGCAAACTTCAAACCATCGTATTTGAAGAAACAGTTGAAACTAAACTTCGTCAACCCACTTTCATTACTGAATACCCAGCGGAAACCTCTCCATTGGCACGTCGTAATGATACCAATCCACACATCACTGATCGTTTTGAATTCTTCATCGGTGGTCGTGAATTGGCGAATGGTTTCTCGGAATTGAATGATCCAATTGATCAGGCAGAGCGCTTCCAGGCGCAGGTAGCTGAAAAAGATGCAGGTGATGATGAAGCGATGCATTACGATGCAGACTTCGTAGAAGCGCTAGAATATGGTTTGCCACCAACAGCAGGTGAGGGAATTGGTATTGACCGTCTGGTAATGTTGTTTGCAAATGCAGCCAGTATTCGTGATGTGATTTTATTCCCGCATATGCGCCATAAAAACTAATTTGTTGATGTCAAGAAACCCGCTTTAGAGCGGGTTTTTTATTTTAAAGACAGCACAAATATCAAATTTATATGTGTTATGAATAGTCATTTGAATTTTAAGAATTTCAGACAAAAAAATACGCAATGATTGGGGTGACCATTGCGTAGCACAACGAATCTGTTTACACAGTTTCGGTTAAGGAGAATGTTAGAACTCTACTGAGCCCTAAGCACTGAAAGTATAATAAAATGAATGGTGAGTCATTTCATGAGTCTTTGAGTTAAATTGTGTAAATTCAGGTTAATAACTATTGGTTAGTGTGATTAACTGCTCATTATTTAGCCCAAAAAAGCCCTTCTTGATAAGAAAGGCATTTTTTAGATCAGATACTTTTAGAAATGAAAAACCCCTAAGCCCGATTTAACTTCATCAAGGGTTTGCTGGGTAATATCGCGACATTTATCGGTACCGGCTTTTAAAATATCCATAATGTAATCAGGATCTTTTTGGAGTTCCATACGGCGTTCGCGAATAGGGGTTATCAATTCTTTTAAAATCCCTTCAAGGCGTTTTTTCACCGTACCATCACCTAAGCCACCACGACGATAATGTTCTTTTAACTCTGCAAGTTCTTCCAGGTTGGTATCGAAAGCATCTAGATAAGTAAATACCACGTTACCTTCAACCTGACCTGGGTCTTCAACACGAAGATGATTTGGATCGGTATACATTGCATTTACTGCTTTTTTTATATCTTTATCAGAAGCATCTAACACAATGGTATTACCCAAAGATTTCGACATTTTCGCTTTACCATCAAAACCGGGTAAACGGCCGACATTTGAAAGCAGTGCTTTGCATTCTGGAAGCAAGTCATGACCAATTTGACGGTTCAAGCGACGGACTATTTCGTTGGTTTGTTCGATCATTGGAATCTGATCTTCACCGACAGGTACAACCGTTGCTTTGAAAGCAGTAATGTCGGCTGCTTGTGCGACTGGGTAGCACAGGAAGCCTGCTGGAATATCACGCTCAAACCCACGCATCTGAATTTCAGATTTGATGGTCGGGTTACGCTCTAGGCGTGACACAGTCACAAAGTTCAAATACAACATAGTGAGTTCATTCAATGCCGGCAAGCATGACTGAACACAAATCGTTGTTTTGCTTGGATCAATACCCACGGCTAAATAGTCAGTTGCCACTTCAATAATATTGCGACGTACTTTTGCAAAGTTGTCTGCGTTATCAGTTAAGGCTTGAGCATCGGCAAGGAGAAGATGTTGATGGTGAGAATCTTGTAGTCCTACACGTGAACGTAAAGAACCAACAAAATGACCTAAATGAAGTTGTCCGGTTGGGCGGTCGCCAGTCAAAATAACAGGACGATTGTCTTGATTACTCATTATCTCTCTATTCCAAAGTAGTTAGCACTACATTTATATGCTGATGAATTGCTGTATTGTACGGCATAATGTTTTTCAATGTCAGGCACAATGAAAACAGAATAGAAAAAAAACCAGAACAATTTAATGAAGTTGATACAGTTCTTTTAGCTCTTTGTCTTTAAAATACAAGATAGAAATTTTAAGGATAAAAAGAATGGCGAGTAGCTTATTAATATTATTAGATGATATTGCCACGGTATTGGATGACGTTGCTGTCATGAGTAAAATGGCAGCCAAGAAAACCGCAGGGGTGTTGGGAGATGATTTGGCCCTTAATGCTCAACAAGTCAGCGGTGTGCGTTCTGAACGTGAACTGCCTGTGGTTTGGGGTGTTGCCAAAGGCTCTTTTGTTAATAAATTAATTCTTGTTCCTCTTGCCTTACTGATTAGTGTGATCGCGCCATGGTTGATCAATCCTTTATTGATGATTGGCGGTTTGTTTCTATGTTATGAAGGCGTAGAAAAAGTGCTGCACAGTTTGCATCATAAAAAAGCCAAGACCCAAGAAGCTGCTGAAGCAGAATTCACTACCATTGAAAGCGATTTAGTGAAGTTTGAGAAAGATAAAATTAAGGGTGCAATTCGTACCGACTTTATTTTGTCTGCTGAAATTGTCGTGATTTCATTGGGCACGGTGGCGACGGCTACTTTTGGTAGCAAAGTGCTGGTGCTCTCCATCATTGCAATTGTGATGACGGTGGGCGTTTATGGTTTTGTTGCCATGATTGTGAAAATTGATGATTTGGGATTATATTTAACCGAACAGGCATCGAGTTTCAAGCAAAGTATTGGACGTGGTTTACTGGCTTTTGCACCCAAACTGATGAAAACCCTGACCATTGTCGGAACCATTGCAATGTTTTTAGTGGGGGGCGGGCTTATTACGCATACCATTCCGTGGTTTCATCATTTAACCGAAAACTCGGTTGATCAGGCGCAAAATCTTCCCAATATTGGAAATATTGTTGGCGCACTCACGCCAACTTTAATCAACCTTGTTATCGGTTTTGTGGCTGGCTTACTGGTTTTATTGGTGATTTCGACTATTCAAAAGTTTTGGCCGAAATCAAAACAGGCATAATCGTAAAAACTCACTAAAATTAAGTGAAAGCAAACTAAAAGGAATATCATTATGCGCTGGAAAGGACGTCGTGTAAGTTCGAATGTGGAAGATCGCCGCGGTGGAGGCGGAGCCAAAGCAGGTGGTATTAGTATTTTAGGGTTGGTGGTTGCATTTGTGGCCTGGAAATTTTTTGGCGTCGATCCTCAGCAAGCTTATCAGGCAACCAAACAGGTTACTTCCCAATCACAGCCAGCTGAAACCAGAGGTCTGGATAATCCAACTCCTGAACAGCAAGAAGCCATGGATTTTGTCGGGACAGTTTTGGCTGATACTGAAGATACCTGGTCGCAAGTATTTCAACAGCAATTGAATAGTCCATATGTCGCGCCTAAATTGGTGATGTTTAGTGGTGTGGTGAATTCAGGCTGTGGTACGGCGCAATCTGCAATGGGACCTTTTTATTGTCCGGCAGATCAAAAAGTGTATATCGATACGACCTTCTTTAAAGACATGCGTCAGCAAATGGGCATTTCCGGTGAGCAGAACAGTACTGAGCTCTCACGCCAAGATCAGGCAGGCGATTTTGCTCAAGCGTATGTAGTTGCGCATGAAGTGGGACATCATATTCAAACGCTGTTAGGCATTTCGGATCAGGTGCAAAAAGCACGTGCTCAATCTAGTACAGTACAAGGCAATCAACTGTCTGTGCGTCAGGAATTACAGGCAGACTGCTTTGCCGGAATTTGGGCCAATCATAATCAGCAACGTACCCAGTTCTTGGAACAAGGCGATATTGAAGAAGCAATGGATGCAGCGCACAAAATTGGTGATGACTACTTGCAGAAACGTTCGACAGGGCAGGTGGTTCCAGACAGCTTTACCCATGGAAGTAGTGAGCAGCGCATGAAATGGTTTCAAACCGGTTTGAAATCAGGAAATATGAACGATTGCGATACTTTTAATCAAGCCATTTAATAAAGTGATTAAAAAAGAGGATTTTAAATCATCTTTTTTATTTTTTTAGCGCGTTAAAAACTTTTTAAAGTTGCGGAGAATCCGGATAGAGACATACAGGGCCGCAAATGCAAACAGCAGGATACTAAAAACAATGTATTTAAAACTGGTAATATCTGCCTGATAAAACTGTTGAATTTGTTGCGTAGAATAAGACAATTGTTGCGGCTTTTGAGTGCGGCTGTCTTGATAAGTAATATTTTTGATATAATTCAGCTGACCTATTTTTAATAGATCGAGCTGCGCGATTTGTCTAGTATGTAGCTGGTTATATTCATCGGTACAAATATCTTGCTGATAATGCTCGCAGGGCAATTTAGCAATATAACCATTCTGGGCAATTAAAATAAAAATGGCTTGATCCGGTCGTTTATTATTTGAAACTAAAACCAATTGTTCTTGAGCGGTCGATTTGAGCGAGATGTGTTTGGCTTGCTGAAGCTGTTGATCTGCTTGTAAAATTTCTTTGCTTTTAGAGTAGGCACTGAAAAATAAAGCCAAGGTAATAAGAAAAATCACAACTGCAAAAAATAGTCGAAATAGGGTTTTAACTGTTTGATGCATGAATAAAGTCAACTTAATGTGGAGATTGAAGAAAGTGTTGCTAAACTAAAGGCTCAGATGTTTGTCTATGTTAAATCATTGCTAAAAATATGTAAAAAAACTTAACTATTTTGTTTGCCCTACAAAAAGTCGTTAAACTTATCCAGTTCATAAATGTTATTTCATGAAATATTTTATTTGGAAATAGTTGGATGAGTTCGCTTTATTCCAATGAATCGCAAAAATTGGAACCTGAATGGGAAATTTCTTTTTTCTTCAAATCTTTACTGTCATTTTCGCACTTTCTATTGCCACGACAATTTTTAATAAACGTGTTTTGGGTTTTCCTCAAGCCATTGGGGTGCCAATTGTATCTGCTATCTTTGTTTTTATTTTACAATGGGGTGCAAGCTTACTCAGCGGCAACCAGTTTATAACTATTAATATTCATAATATTGAAGAAGCAGTTCGTCATATTGATTTTTATGATTTTTTAATTAATGGGGTGATTTGCTTCATCCTGACATCATCCGCTTTAAAATTTAAAGTGTCAGATTTAAAAAGACACTGGAAACCCATTAGTATTTTGGCGAGTATTGCGCTGGTGCTTTGTGCAGTCTTTTTCGGGGTGGTTTTATACGGATATCAATTTCTGATAGGCAAGCATGTCGATATCCTGGTTCTATTGTTATTAGGTGCTGCGCTTGGTGCAACAGATCCGATTGGGATAAAAGCTGTTTTAAGTTCGGTACGTGCACCTCATCATCTGATAGTAAAACTCGAAGGGGAATCACTATTTAATGATGCTATGTGTATTGCCGTATTCATGACTTTGTTAAATGTATTACAGGGTGAGCATTTTACCATTATCGGTACTTTAGAAACCTTGCTCTATGAAATTGTGGTGGCCATTATTATTGGTTGGGGCTTTGGTCTGGGGATTTTAAGATTACTTCGTGGCAAACATGAAATGGAATCTTTAATTTTAACTACTGCATTATTGGCCTGTGGTTCCTATCTGGTTGCCTTATTTGCCCATGCTTCTGCACCAATTGCCTGTGTCATTGGCGGCCTGGTTGTGGGCAATAAGTGGAAAGAAATTTTACAGGAACGTGAAATTCGGGAAGTAAACCATTTTTGGCATACTGTTGAAGGGATTATCAATTCATTCCTGTTTACCTTGATTGGTCTGGAACTGTTTATTCTAGATTTAAGCATCAGTCTGATTTTAGGCGGTATTGTTGCCTTTATTATTTTGCATGCTTCACGCTTTGCAGCCAACTACCTTTCTTTTGCATTTTTTCCAACTTTTCGCCACAAGAGCTACAACGGCAGTTTAACGATCTTATCATGGGGCGGAGTGCGCGGAGGGATCTCACTGGCCTTGATATTGGCGGTTGCGAACATTCCTGAACTAAGTGAATATAGCAGTATCTTAATCGGTTATACCTTTATTACGGTATTACTGTCAGGCTTGGTGTGTGGGCTGGGTTTACCCGCGGTTATGAATGCGTTTTATTATAACCCGAATGAAGAAACCACAGGTTTTAAAGGTTGGTATCAGCGCATGTGCCATAAAATGAACAAGAAAGGTTTCCAGTATATCGTCGGGGAAGATGCGAATGGTAATGAAACCATTACGGTCTATAATCCAGAGGATTTAATTGATGAAAAATCCGAAGATGGCGTTGCGGTTATGCATAATCCAGAAAAGGTCAAAGTGGTGAAACGCTTAGAAAGCCCAGATAATTTCTAAACCTAAAAACCTGATAAAAGAAGCTCTTAACGGGATTTTTTTATGCTCGATAGTTTAAAATAGGATGATTTAAGAACAATCTATGCCACCCCATTTAAGTCGTTCTAGTGATGAATTAGCCCGTCAAATCTTGCAGGTGGTGGTGCTCATTCCTTATGGGAAAGTAGCTTCGTATGGACAAATCGCCAAGCTGGCAGGTTTATCCAAACATGCACGTTTAGTGGGTTATATTTTAAAGCATTTGGAGGCAGAGACAGAAATTCCTTGGCATAGAGTGATTAATTCGCAAGGGAAAATCAGCCTAAGTAGACTGGATAATCGTGGGGATAATCTCCAACGCTTAAAATTAATGAAAGAAGGCGTGAGGGTGATAGGGGATAAAATTAATTTAAGACAATATCAATGGATGAATGATTCATCACAGGATTAAATGTTCAGGAGTAGTGACTTCCCACCTTTAAAAAAAGATGGGATAGACCAAGGGGAATTATTATTCACGCACAATAAGTACCGGAATACGTGATTCGCCCAATACGCTTTGTGCCACACTGCCAAGGAAAAGTTTTTTTAAACCTGTACGGCCATGTGAACCAATAATAATCAGGTCTGCATTACTTTCTTCTGCAGCTTGGACAATTTCACTATGAATCACTTGTCCTTCTAGTAATTTGGTTTCTACTTCAATTCCTTGTTCATGAAATTTTACTTTTGCCGCTTCCAGAGATTCAATAATTGCTGTACGGGCACGCTCAATTAAATCATTGGTTTGATTGGCAGAAATATATTCCGCTGCGATATAGGGGTCGAGAGCTAATACTTGAACCACGGTAACCTTACTGCCAAATGCCTTTGCAAATTCAACTGCTTTTGCTACCGCTGCATTTGCAGTTTCTGAACCGTCAATAGGGACTAAAATATTGTGATAAGCCATGGGTATTTCTCCTTATAATCGTTACTTAAATAGATGCTTTTAGCATTATGATTTATTGTGGATTAAAACAGATTAAAGCTCGATGTTAGCTGTATTTTTGATAAAATAAAACCTAGTAATTTCATAGGGATATTTAAATTACCCAAAAATATTTTACAATTTAATCTATCATGGAATGGTTAAGAAATTAGAAGGCTTAGAACTAAAGTATGATGAAATTGTAAGCAGATTTTTAATTTGAAATTATATGTAAAAATATAGGTAAATTACCTTTGAAAATTGTCATATGATAAGTGTAATAAATTATTAATAATGAATTAGAAATGACTGAAATAAAGCAAGTAAATTGACAGCGTAATCATTTTGAAAAATATTGCAGAAGCATGGGAAAGTGATTTGTGTGATCATCGTTGTTTAGGTGAGCAGCTTACAAATTATGTGAATCGTTTAAAATGTAGTGCAGTCTTGGCTTTAGAGGCTATAAGAAGATCTAATTAATTTTAGCGTCAGGTTGTGACGTAATATAAGTTATCACTTGTTACATTTATAGTAATAATTGCTATATTTATCTATTGCTTAGAAAAGAATAATTGTGATGGATAAATTTAACTTTGATTCGGATGAAACTTTTGAATCTATAAATGACTTTCTAGATAAATGTTGTATTTATTGGAATCTAACGGGTAGGCACACCAGAAATATTTATCAAACTGAATTTGATGGAGTAGATATTGTTGGTGAGCTTAATAATTTATTGCTTAAGTTAAAATCTTCAAAATACTCGTTACAGCAAATTACAGGTTATCAAGAATTTGAATTCATTATCGAGTCGTCATTTTGTTCCACTTATATACAAAATATGGAAGATTATAAAGAGTGGATATTTGAAAATAGATATCAAAGTTTTCAAATAGAATTTTCTCCATGTCCTTTAATGGAGTCTAGTAACTTTTGTCCAATTTATACTTTTTTCTTTTCTTTTTTATTGGATACCCAAGATAATTATAAAATTAAAGCATTTTCTTTTGAGGCCTTATTGAATTGTGTCCGTGATTTTAATGATTATAAAAATGGCATCGATTGGGCAGATATGACTGAGCATTTACCGAAAAACTTCATGGATCACGAGCATGAAATGTTTGATGAAATTTTACGTATTGGACGACAACCTATTATTGAGATTTTAACCTTAAGCCTGAAATGTCTTGAAAATGATTATGCAGCTATGAGAGATTTAAAGAGTAGAGAGTTTGCTCAAAAACTGAAATTAAACTTAAAATTATGAATAATAGCCCATTTAAGTAAGAACTTTTAAAATTCTATAATTATCGTAAAGGCGGCGAAGAAAGCAAAGTATTACTTTAATTTTTTACTTCTCTGTTATTTTTATTCCACTTTGCATGAGATAAGTAATAAGTTGTGCTACATCATCCGTCTGCAACTGTTCACGCATTTTTAAAAACTGCTTTTCATCTAACCCATAGAGCTTAAGATAAGGCAATTTAAGATCAAAAAAGGGATAATTTATGAATTATCCCTTGTCAAATGGTTAAAGTTATCTCTCTTTTTTCTGATCAGGTTCATTCTCCGAACTGTCTAAAGTACTTTTTAAAATTGCACTATAGATTGGTGTGGCACCTAAAGTTTGCGCCATAAATGTCGCTGCCAGACAGGTAATAATCAGCGGTAGAATGAGTACAAAACTTCCCGTCATTTCCATGACAACCATGATGCCTGTTAGTGGGGCACGAATTGTGGCAGCAAAAAGACCCGCCATCCCCAACACTGCACAACTCAGTAATTCAATATCATATTGAGGAAAAACGGGCTGTGCGATCATGCCAAACATCACCCCTATAATTGCACCTAAAGCAATTGTCGGTGCGAAAATACCGCCAGGCGCACCTGAGCCAAAACATAAAATAGTCGCAATAAAACGTAAACCCAGAAGTATCAAAAGCGGATAGAACATGGTCATGCCATCTACAAGATTTGGCAAAATAGCGAAACCACCCCCTGTCATTTCAGGTTTCAGTATACTTAACACCCCAAAAGTACCTGCAAGCACAGCACCCGTTAAAGGAAAGAAATATCGTTTCTTTTGATAAAACAAACCCAGAATACGACGTAAAGTTAAAATAAGAGAATTGAATAAAGAACCAATCAGACCCAGGAACAAACCTAAAAAAATATAAATCCAGACAGATTTTAAAGGGGCTGCCAAAAAAGTCCCAATATCTAAAATTGGGTTAGACCCCATTATGAACTGATAGACCATGCAAGAAGTAATACAGCCAACAAAAACAGCCTTAATAGACGCCTTGGTATAAGTAAATTCAGGCCGCATCTCTTCAATGACAAACAAGATACCACTCAGCGGCGCATTAAATGCGGCTGTAATACCCGCACCTGCACCAGTTGCAATGAGGGTATGCTGAGATTCTTTATTTTTGACTTTACAGAGGTCGGCAGTCATTTTCCCAAGGTTGGCACCTATTTGCACAGTAGGGCCTTCACGTCCTAAGACCATTCCACTCCCTAATGCACCTAAACCACTGAAAAATTTTACAGGAATAACACGCCACCACCGTACTGGGCGTAAATCGAGTAGTGCTCCTTCGACTTCGGGAATTCCTGATCCTCCTGTTTCAGGGGCAAACCTTTGTACAAGATAATAGGCAAAAGCACCCATAGCAGCAGTGATGCAAAAAATTAAAAAATAGCTTAAATAGGGTGAGGCATGCTCAACATGCTGTGAGAACTGTTCACGGTAGCTAACGGTATAATTAATGCAAATATGAAAAAGGGAGCCAAGCAGACCTGTTGCAGTACCTACAATGCTCGCTAATATAAGAATGATAAAGGGTGAGCGTTTTTGCCAGCTTTCAATCTTTTGAGTTACAGTGCTTGCGAGCTCTCTAGGTGTATGCATACACTATCCTGAACTTGGATTTTCTAATTATAATTGAACACCTTGGCGGTATTTTTACAAACTCTGCATCAAAAATTTCTAGTTATCGATATCGGACTGAGCAGAATTTACTGCCTCTATGTTAAATAAAGTGACAATTGCTGAATGTCATCTGTTTGTAATTGTTCACGCATTTTTAAAAACTGCTTTTCATCTAGATCATAGAGCTTAAGAGAAAGCAGTTTTTCTATATCTTCTTCAGAAAAACGATATTTAATAATTTTGGCAGGCACACCCCCCACAACAGCGTATGGTGGCACGTCTTTAGTAACCACAGCTCCCGTTGCCACTACCGCACCTTCACCTAGTTTTACACCTTGCATAATCATGGCTCGAGAGCCAATCCAGCAACCATCCCCAATAATGGTGTCACCGGCAGATACAAAACTACGCGTATCGAAGGGAAAAGCTGAAATCCAGTCGGTACGGTGTAAGTGATTACCACCCATCATAATCACGCATTCTGCGCCAAAACAGACAAAATTGCCGATATAAAGCTGATCAATCGGTTTCTCGGGTGTAGAGGGTTTGTCATGTAAATAACGCACCGCACAGCGCTCAAAACCCTGATCCCAGTAGGCTGAGTAGTAAGAATAATTGCCCTTAATGTGAATATTCGGATTTTTCACTGTTTTAGAGATGAATTCGAATTCACACCAGTGTTTGACAGGGGAGTTAAGCAGTTGATCAGACATAGGAATGTAGTGCTGGGAGGATAAGTTCAATTATAACTGAATTTCATAACCTCTTCTTAAAGGAGAAGGAGCTCCCATGGTAAATTGGGATTTGTAAAGATTGCTCCCTCTCCCTATGGGATGAGAAGCACTGCTTCGCAAGGGGTGAGGGAGAATAATAAAATTATGAAAAATTTATTTAAAAAAATTCAAAAAAATCTTAAAAATACGAGGAATGCTCTGGGGGAAAATAAAACCTAAAATTGCAGAGCTAATTGTAATGATAAAGATAATAAGTGCGGAACTGGTATGTGTATCGATGAAGTATGACCAGTTAATTGCGATGGCAATACCCAGTATCAAACCACCTATTGCACCGTAAAAAGCTTGTATGACTCGATCATCCATTTGTATTATCTATTTTGTTATTAATCTATAAATTAAAGATAAAATGAAGATTTTGCAATAAAAAACCCCTCATTAGAGGGGCTTTAAAAGTATTCAATCTTTAAAATTAAAGATATTCAACTTTCACAATTTCGTATTCCACTTCACCGTTTGGTGTCTGAATTTTGGCTTCATCGCCTTCGCTTTTGCCCAAAAGACCACGTGCAATTGGCGAGTTCACAGAGATTTTATTGATCTTAAAATCTGCTTCATCATCGCCTACAATTTTGTAAGTTTTTTTCTCTTCAGTATCCAGGTTTTCAATCGTTACTGTTACGCCGAAAACGACACGACCGTTTTGTTCAAGTGTTTTAACATCAATCACTTGCATAGCACCGAGTTTGCCTTCGATGTCTTGAATACGGCCTTCACAGAAACCTTGTTGCTCGCGAGCAGCATGGTATTCCGCATTTTCTTTTAAATCCCCATGTTCACGCGCTTCAGCAATAGCCGCAATAATACGTGGACGATCAATACTTTTTAATTGATGTAATTCTTTCTCTAAGGCAAGTTTGCCTTCGGGAGTCATAGGATAACGTTGCATTGTTGTCCCTCTAATTGAGTATAAAAATAAATGGCTTATAAATGAAAAAATCCCGCCACCAATAAGGTGACGGGACTTATCGGTAATTTATTAACCTACTGTTAAATCTTGCAAGCGATATACATCCATCGGCAATTTAATTGCTAAAGCTTGGCATACAGCATCAGCACCATTCAAGGTCGTGGTGTAATACACTTTACCTTGAAGCGCAGAGCGACGGATTGAAAACGAATCCTGCTGAGCTTGTTTACCTTCAGATGTATTGATAATGAGGTGAATCTCACCATTTTTCAAGCGATCTACGATATGAGGGCGACCTTCGGTTACCTTATTCACACGTTCACATGCAATACCCGCTTCAGTAATCACTTTATGCGTACCACTTGTTGCTACAAGTTTGAAACCGTAATCAACAAGTTGCTGCGCAATACGTGCAACATGCGGTTTATCTGACTCGCGTACAGACAAGAATGCATGTTTTACTTCGCCTTCGGTAGGTTTACCAGGTAAGCGATCATTCGAGCCTAACACAGCTTTATAGAAGGCTTCACCAAAAGTTGTACCCACACCCATCACTTCACCTGTAGATTTCATCTCAGGTCCAAGAATTGGGTCAACACCCGGGAATTTCGCAAATGGGAACACTGCTTCTTTTACAGCGAAGTGAGTCGGAATGATTTCTTTTGTGAATCCTTGAGATTCTAAAGATTGACCTGCCATACAACGTGCAGCCACTTTTGCTAAAGACTCACCGATACATTTAGAAACGAAAGGCACAGTACGTGATGCACGTGGATTCACTTCCAGAATGTAAACATCGTTGCCTTTAACCGCAAACTGTACGTTCATCAAACCAATTACGCCAAGCTCTTTCGCCATCGCAACAGTTTGACGGCGCATTTCGTCCTGAATCTCTTGAGATAGAGAATAAGGAGGAATAGAACATGCCGAGTCACCAGAGTGAATACCAGCTTGTTCAATGTGCTGCATGATACCGCCAATGACCACGTCTTTACCATCAGATACACAGTCAACATCGACTTCGGTTGCATCATCAAGGAAGTGGTCAAGCAATACAGGCGCTTCGTTAGAGGCTTGAACTGCATCACGTAAGTAGCGTTTCAATTCGTCGTCGTTATAAACGATTTCCATCGCACGGCCACCAAGCACGTATGAAGGACGTACCACAAGCGGGTAGCCCACTTTAGATGCTTCAGCCATACCTTCTTCAGCAGATTTTACAATGCTGTTGCTTGGTTGACGAAGTTGCAGACGTTGAATCATTTGCTGGAAACGTTCACGGTCTTCTGCACGGTCAATCGCGTCAGGTGATGTACCAATAATTGGCGCACCGGCTTCTTCTAAAGCACGAGCCAATTTAAGCGGCGTTTGACCACCGTACTGTACGATAATGCCTTTAGGCTTCTCGATACGCACGATTTCAAGTACATCTTCAAGTGTAATTGGTTCGAAGTACAAACGGTCTGAAGTATCGTAGTCGGTAGAAACCGTTTCAGGGTTACAGTTCACCATAATGGTTTCATAACCGTCTTCACGCATTGCAAGCGCCGCGTGTACACAGCAGTAATCGAACTCGATGCCTTGACCAATACGGTTAGGACCGCCACCGATGACCATGATCTTGTCGCGGTTCGATGGATTTGCTTCACATTCTTCATCGTAAGTTGAGTACATGTAAGCAGTATCAGATTCGAATTCTGCTGCACAGGTATCCACACGTTTGTAAACTGGAGTTACGCCCAAGTTCCAACGGTGCTTACGGAATTGTTTTTGTGAAATGCCCATCAAGTGCGCAATGCGAAGGTCAGATAAACCTTTACGTTTGAACGCACGGATGTTGTCGGCATTCAAATCACCGAAGCCAAGCGTTTTGATTTGTTCTTCAGATTTAATGATGTCTTCGATCTGGATCAAGAACCATTTGTCGATGTTGGTTGCTGCGAACACTTCATCAAGGCTAAAGCCGTGACGGAATGCATCAGCGATGTACCAGATACGCTCAGGACCCGGAACTTTAAGTTCCTGAAGGATTTTATCCTTTGCGCCATCAGCACCGATTTCGATTTTTTCATCGAAACCTGAAGCACCCACTTCAAGACCACGAAGCGCTTTTTGCATCGATTCCTGGAAGTTACGGCCAATCGCCATCACTTCACCCACAGATTTCATCTGTGTGGTCAATACTGCATCTGCTTGTGGGAATTTCTCAAAGTTAAAGCGAGGAATTTTTGTTACCACATAGTCAATCGCAGGTTCAAACGATGCAGGTGTTACGCCGCCAGTGATGTCATTTTTCAATTCATCAAGGGTGTAACCCACAGCCAGTTTTGCTGCAATTCGTGCAATTGGGAAACCTGTTGCTTTCGATGCAAGTGCAGATGAACGTGATACACGCGGGTTCATTTCGATCACAACCATGCGGCCATCTTTCGGGTTAATACCAAACTGAACGTTCGAACCACCAGTTTCTACACCAATTTCACGCAGAACAGCAATCGAAGCGTTACGCATCAACTGGTATTCTTTGTCGGTCAATGTTTGCGCAGGGGCAACAGTGATGGAGTCACCTGTATGAACGCCCATAGGGTCGAAGTTTTCAATCGCACATACGATGATACAGTTGTCGTTTTTGTCACGAACAACTTCCATCTCGTACTCTTTCCAACCAATCAATGATTCATCGATTAAAAGTTGGTGAGTAGGAGAGAGATCGAAACCACGTTCACAGATTTCAATGAATTCGTCACGGTTGTAAGCAATACCGCCGCCTGAACCACCCATGGTGAATGATGGACGAATAATAGAAGGGAAGCCGAGTTTTGCCTGAATCTCAAATGCTTCTTCCATGGTGCTTGCAACAGCAGCACGTGGGCATTCAAGACCGATACGACGCATTGCATCATCAAACAATTTACGGTCTTCTGCCATTTCAATGGCATCTTTACTCGCACCGATCAATTCAACATTGAATTTTTCTAAAATGCCGTGTTCATCAAGTGCAAGCGCACAGTTCAATGCTGTTTGACCACCCATAGTCGGTAGGACAGCATCTGGACGCTCTTTCTCAATGATTTGTGCAACGGTCTGCCAAGTAATCGGTTCGATATACGTTGCATCAGCCATTGATGGGTCGGTCATAATGGTTGCTGGGTTAGAGTTCACCAAAATAACACGGTAGCCTTCTTCACGAAGGGCTTTACATGCTTGCGCACCTGAGTAGTCAAACTCACATGCTTGTCCGATCACAATCGGACCTGCACCAATAATTAAGATGCTTTTAATGTCTGTACGTTTAGCCATGATCGCTTCCTTAATTACTTCTTAGACGCTTCGATAAGTTCGATGAAATGATCGAATAATGGTGCACAATCATGTGGACCAGGACTCGCTTCAGGGTGACCTTGGAAGCTGAACGCTGGTTTGTCCGTGCGATGCATACCCTGAAGGGTTTGATCGAACAACGAGATGTGCGTCGCTTTCAGGTTTGCAGGCAAGGTATCAATTTCCACTGCAAAGCCATGGTTCTGAGAAGTAATCATCACTGTACCATCTTCAAGATTTTGTACAGGATGGTTTGCGCCGTGGTGACCGTGAGGCATTTTCACAGTTTTAGCACCAGAGGCAAGCGCAAGGATTTGGTGACCTAAACAGATACCAAATACAGGCAAGTTTGTCGTTTCCACAATGGTTTTTACAGCTTCAATGGCATAATCGCATGCAGCTGGATCGCCAGGGCCGTTCGACAAGAACACACCGTCCGGATTTAATGCGAGAACTTTTTCTGCAGGCGTTTGAGCTGGAACTACAGTTAGTTTACATCCGCGATCCGTCAGCATACGTAAGATGTTGGTTTTGACACCGTAATCATATGCCACAACATGGAATTTAAGTTCAGGTTGAGAGAAGCCTTGACCCAGTTTCCAAGAACCTTCTGTCCATTCAAAACCGGTGGGGTCACAGCATTCTTTTGCCAGGTCTAAACCGTTTAGGCCGCCAAACGCACGTGCTTTTTCTAAAGCCTCTTCTTCTGTAATGTTGTCACCTGCAAGGATGCAACCATTCTGCGCACCCTTGGCACGTAAAATTCGTGTCAATTTACGTGTATCAATATCGGCAATCGCAACAACATTGTTTTGTTGAAGATATTCACCCAAAGATTGATTCGCACGGAAATTGCTATGCAATAAAGGAAGGTCACGAATAATTAAACCGTTTGCCCATACCTTATGAATTCGACCTGACTCAGTGTCTTCATCATTACAACCTGTATTACCAATGTGCGGGTAAGTCAAAGTCACAAGTTGCTGTGCATAACTTGGATCAGTCAAAATTTCTTGATAGCCAGTCATTGCTGTATTAAAAACGACTTCACCAGTCGTACTACCCGATGCACCGATAGACGTACCTTTAAAGATCGTTCCATCTGCGAGGGCTAAAATGGCGGGAGTGCTCAAACCAAAGCTCCTGAAATTTAGGCTGTAAAAAAGCGAGAAGACGAAAAAAAAGGAAGGCTATTTTTTTAACCAACCCTCCCTGTGTCTGCTCGCTTGAACTTAACACGGCATTATACGCAGTCGACTTGTTGAAGTCCATGCTATTTATGCCAAATGTGGAAGATAAATACCTTGTGTTTTAAATAAAATTCTGTTCCAGATAGTGTATGTAAAATGTAAGCAAATGATAATTGTCTGACAAATCAAAACTTAAATTTTATCAAATCCACTAGTCTATAGCTCTCATGTAATAACTCTAGGAATAAGGCCATGACTACAGAACAAAAACAAGTTAAAGCTAAACCTGCATTAAAAGAGGTGGTCGCTGAAGGTGCTGAAAAGTTGGGACAAGCATCTAAAGAAGCTAAGCACAAAGTCGCACAAGCAGTGACTGAATCTGCTGAAAATGTTAAGACCGAAGCCAAAGAAGTGCAATCAGATGTACAAGATCAAGTTCAAAATCTGAAACAGGATCTAATGCAGCGACTCGATATCATTAAGAAGCAACTAAATTTTTCGCAAAAAGATTTGAATGAATTAAAAGAATTTATTAAATCTGAATTGAATGCGGTAATTGATGAATTATCGAAAATGGGTAAAGAGTTGAAAGAGGATGTCAGTCAAATTTCTGTTAAACATAAAGATCATCTAGCTGAAACCTTTAAGCGTTCAAAGGAGCATACTTTAGATGTCTGGAAAAAAGTGTCAGAAAAAGCGGATGATAAATCAACTTTAAATAGCTGATTTCTTATTTAATTCAAAATGAAAGACGGGGAAGCAGGAAATAATCGAAATACGCAATATTTCCTGAATTTAAGTAATGAAAATATAAAAATTAAAAATATAAAAAAGTGAGGTCTTATGCCTCACTTTTTTATTTGTTAAATATCTGGACTGCGTTTTAGAACTGATGTAGCCAATCACGTTTGTTATGAAAGTCTGCATTCGGGCTGCTATGTTGCATCGCGTAGTATTGGGTACCTTGCGAGGTGCTAAGTACAGCACTTAAACCCAAGAACATATTTGACCATTGTAATTTGTGCTTTAACATAAATTCAGTCAAATCCAGACTCACATTTAAGCCGTAATGTGTGCGTTTAAGCTGATTCAGTTCAATGTCGGTTGCAGCTTGCGGAGGCATATCTTCAGGATAACGATACTCCTCGAATTGATAGACCTGCCAAGCTTGTGAAGGAGAGAGGTTGATCTCCCGGTAGAAATCTTCACCATGCACGCCAATAAAAATTTCATAACAGGTATTTTCCCATAAGAAATCTTGACGTGGATTACCTTCCACCAAGTCAGGCCATTGCATGAATTGATTGGGATCACGTAACCAATAGCCCACATTTATACCATATGGACCTTGTTGTTCAATCGCTCCCACTAGAGAGATGGATTGAAAGCGACGATCGAAAGCATTAAGTTCGTAACTGGCCATACAGCTTAGTTAGACAAATGTGCGTGGCGTACAAGATTCGAAAGTTTTGGATTTTGTTTTGCAGCTTTTTTATAAAGCAGTGCAATCTTACCAATCGTTTGTACTATTTCGGCGCCAGTTACTTGAGCAATTTCGTTAATTGCAGCAACGCGTGCTTCGCGATCTTCGCCGGCAATTTTAACTTTAATCAGTTCATGATCATTTAAAGCACGGTTTGTTTCTTCGATGACATTTTCAGTCAGACCTTGACCACCAAGCATAACCACTGGGTTAAGTGCATGTCCGATTTGACGCAAACGCTTGCGTTCCTGAATTGATAAAGCCGCCATAAAGATAACCTAATTTTAAAAACGGCTTAGTATAGCAAATGCCAGGTTTAAACGCTTTATATTCTGTGAAAAAAACAATTTCGTTTATTGAAAAAACATACCAAAGATCAGATTTAGATACAGATGTATACTGCAAGGGATATATTTTTCACGTACAATCATGAATTAGAAGTTTTTTATTATTTAGAGAGTTATGGCGACACGCATTACCAACCAAAAGTTATCGAAAAGCAGTCGAGATTGGATGCGCGAGCACTTAGACGATCCGTTTGTGAAAAAAGCACAGAAGGAAGGCTATCGTGCGCGTGCTGCCTACAAGCTGCTTGAAATGCAAGAAAAATATAAAATTATCAAACCCGGTATGACCGTGGTCGATCTGGGCGCTGCCCCAGGCAGTTGGTCACAAATTGCCGGAAAATTAGTCGGCGATAAAGGTTTACTGATAGCTTCTGATATCCTGGAAATGGATGCATTACCTGATGTCACTTTTTTGCAAGGTGACTTTCGAGAAGAAGAAGTTTTCGAAAAATTGTTAAATCTTTTAAACGGACGGACCGTAGACGTTGTAATTTCAGATATGGCCCCCAATACATCAGGTAACAAGGCTGTAGATCAACCGCGTCAAATTTACTTGTGTGAACTTGCTTTAGATTTTGCCAACAAGGTTTTAGGGCCGAAAGGGCAGTTTGTGGTCAAGGTTTTCCAGGGCACAGGATTTGATGAATTCCGTAAACAAGTCGTAGATAGCTTTGATGTATTAAAGACAGCAAAACCTGCTGCTTCGCGTGCCCGTTCTAAAGAAGTATTTTTGATTGGACAAGGGCGCAAGAAGGCTTCTAAATAAAGTTTACTTGCCAAGACGTTAAAAATTGTGCATTTTGTACATTTTTAAAATATTGCAAAGCTGATCTTCAGCTTAAATTAAGGTCATCCGTTTTGGGCATGATCAAATTAGATTGATATGGGAATAAAGCTTTGAGCGATCTCTTCAAGAATGCCGTATTGTGGCTGGTTATACTCGGTGTGCTGATTCTGATTTTCAGCAACATCAGTGACCGCAATCAACCGACTGCAATGAATTATTCAGAGTTTGTTTCAGCGGTGAATGCTGGTCAAATTAAGCAAGTCACAATTGATGGTGAAAGAATTCGTGGTGAAAAAACAAACGGTTCAGAGTTTGAGAGTATTCGTCCTGCGATTCAAGACCCAGAACTTATGCCCAACCTCATTAAACAAGGTGTGGCCGTAGAGGGTACTGCTCCTGCGCGTCAAGGCTTGTTGATGCAACTTCTTATCGCCAGCTTCCCTGTACTGTTGATCATTTTGTTATTCATGTTCTTTATGCGAAACATGGGTGGTGGTGCAGGCGGTAAAAGCGGGCCAATGAGTTTTGGTAAATCAAAAGCAAAAATGCTTTCTGAAGACCAAATTAAAGTCACTTTTTCTGATGTTGCTGGCTGTGATGAGGCAAAACAGGAAGTTGTAGAAATCGTTGATTTCCTGAAAGATCCAACTAAATTTAAACGTCTCGGTGCAAGTATTCCACGTGGTGTTTTAATGGTCGGTCCTCCCGGTACTGGTAAAACTTTACTTGCCAAAGCCATTGCCGGTGAAGCAAAAGTTCCATTCTTCAGTATTTCTGGTTCTGACTTTGTTGAAATGTTTGTGGGTGTGGGTGCGTCCCGTGTCCGTGACATGTTTGAACAAGCAAAACGCCATGCGCCATGTATCATCTTTATTGATGAGATTGATGCAGTCGGTCGTCACCGTGGTTCAGGTACCGGTGGCGGTCATGATGAACGTGAACAAACATTGAACCAGATGCTTGTAGAGATGGATGGTTTTGAAGGTAACGAAGGTATTATTGTTATTGCTGCAACCAATCGTGCAGATGTACTGGATAAAGCCTTACTTCGTCCGGGTCGTTTTGACCGTCAAGTGATGGTAGGTCTTCCTGACATTAAAGGTCGTGAACAAATTCTGAATGTTCACATGAAAAAATTGCCTTCTGTTACAGGTGTAGATGTAAAAGTTCTTGCACGTGGTACCCCGGGCTTCTCAGGTGCACAATTGGCGAATCTTGTAAACGAAGCGGCACTCTTTGCAGCACGTCGCAACAAGAACACAGTTGATATGCATGACTTTGAAGATGCAAAAGACAAGTTGTACATGGGGCCAGAGCGTAAATCGATGGTGCTTCGTGACGAAGAACGTCGAGCTACGGCTTACCATGAAGCCGGTCATGCGATTGTTGCGGAAAGTTTACCGGGTACAGATCCTGTGCATAAAGTAACCATTATGCCGCGTGGTTGGGCTTTGGGTGTAACTTGGCAGTTACCTGAATTTGATCAAACCAGTCATTATAAAGACAAAATGTTGAATGAAATTTCCATTTTGTTTGGTGGTCGTATTGCCGAAGAAGTATTCATTAATCAAATGTCCACAGGCGCATCAAATGACTTTGAACGTGCAACGAAAATGGCACGTGCAATGGTCACCAAATACGGTATGTCTGACAAAATGGGCGTAATGGTTTATGAAGAAGATGCACAGCAATCTTTCATGGGCAGTATTGGTAGTCGCAGTATTTCTGAGACGACACAACTAGAAGTGGATCGTGAAATTCGTCGAATTCTAGATGAACAATATAGAATCGCACGCGATATCTTGGAAAGTAAAAAAGATGTTGCCCATGCGATGGTAAAAGCATTGATGGAATGGGAAACCATTGATCGTGACCAAATCCGTGACATCATGGAAGGTCGTGAACCTCAACCACCTAAGGTATATATTGCTGATAACCCAGTAATTGAGGTAACACCGAAGGATGGTCCAGCTACACCACCACCTTTACCTGCAAGCTAAGGGTTTAGGTTGAGTGTAAAAAGAGTCTCAATTGAGGCTCTTTTTTATGTTTAAAATTTGAGATTTTGAAAAGATTTTAGCTAGTGTAAAACTAACTCTTGATACACTGTCCGTTAGATATTAAGGAGAGTTGTTATGCGGTTGATGCCATTACCAAAACGAGTATTACAATGTGGACGGCTAAGTCTGGATTTATCTCAACCGCACGTCATGGGCATTTTGAATGTCACCCCTGACTCTTTTAGTGATGGTGGAAAGCATAATGAAAAAGATCAAGCTGTTAGCTATGCACTGCAAATGCTTGCTGATGGAGCAACTGTTATTGATGTGGGGGGTGAGTCTACACGTCCGGGAGCATCTGTGGTGGATATCGAAGAAGAAATCTGTCGTGTTGTTCCAGTGGTAGAGGCATTATCAAAATATGATGTGATTATCTCCATTGATACTTCACAACCGCAAGTGATGCGTGCAGCCGCTCAAGCAGGAGCCCATATCTGGAATGATGTCCGTGCATTAACGCGTCCTCAGGCACTTGAAACCGCGGCTGAACTGAATATACCTGTCATCATTATGCATATGCGTGGTGAGCCCACGACCATGAATAATTTAAATCAATATAATGATGTAACGACGGAGGTAATTAAAGAGTTACAACTACGTGTCAATGAGGCTTTAACAGCAGGAGTAAAACCTGAAAATATTATGATTGATCCAGGCTTTGGTTTTGCTAAAAATGCCCAACAAAATTTAAAATTATTAAATGAATTTTATAAATTGAATGACATGGGTTATCCCATTTTATCTGCACTTTCTCGGAAGCGTTTTATAGGGGAGGCTTTGGGTGGGGTGGATGCACAAAGTCGTGCTGTAGGCTCGGTAGCAGCGCATTTATTCAGTATTCAGCAAGGTGCTTGTATGGTGCGATCTCATGATGTCAAAGTGATGAGTGAAGCAATTAAAGTCTGGAATGCAATGAATAATCTAGGCGTATAAGTAAGAAAAATGCTCGATAATGTATCGAGCTTTTTTGCTTTAAGATGTAATTGTTTTCCTTGATGCTCAAGCGAAAAATGGTGAACAACGATTCGTAATTTACCTGGGTTATCTTTTACAAATTTCCAGCTTTTATCTACACCTGTCATTTCACCATTTTTATTGGTGAAGTGAACTTTGCCTAAGGTGGTCGCACTGTTACCCGCTATATTTATAGCTGCATTATCAATTTTGCATCTGCCACCCGCTGAGTGCAAATCCTTTGGCATTTGGGGAATTTGGATATCTTCCCACGAAATAAGACAAGGCACCTTCTTTTGTCGTTCTGGCTGTTTGTGGATAGCTTTAGTTAATATTGTGCAGTAGGGCTTTGTTATATAAATGTTTTAAAAGCTAATCTGTGCATATATTCCATGAATTCTGCATGTATTTAAGTGGACTTAATACTTATTTTTTTATTTGTGCAGTTCATTTGATAACTAGCCAGCAAAGAGCGTGTAGTGTACATACCTATAATCTTTAATTAATTAGTGAGTTACTTAAAGTGCATAAGAGATGATTCCAGTTTAATTGCATACAGGAAGTTTAAATAAAAAATAGGGTGGGTAAGTACACAGTCTTTTTTTATGGTTTAGTTTGGTAATTTTATTGCTTTGTGTTATACAGGCTCGCTTTAACACGTGTCTTTTTTGAGTTTTGTATGTTTAAAAATTTACTTCTCCCGATGTTTGATGATGAATATTATCCCGATATTCTGGTGGCTGAAGTTAAACAGATAATCAAGCAGTTTGCGAAAAAAGTAGCAAAGTCTGATTTATCTGAAGTAGAAATTTATCGTTTTGCTGCCGAAACAGTGGTGTTCATTAATAAAATGAAACCGCAGTTTGAAGACCTTGATTCCTCCTTGGATGATACTGCGGCTGATTATATTGCTGAAGCCATGATGATGGTGGTGCAAGATAACGGTTATATGGGTATTGAAATGGAAGAATTGGTGTCTAATAGAGAGTGGTAAGTCACTCTCTATCAGTTAGTTTGATATTTGAGGACTTATTTAGATCAAATAACATTTTGGAAAGATGACAACTTTCATTGGGATGGATCTCTGCTATCCCGTCCACAGTTAAGTGGCGTTTTTCATTTTTTAGGTAAGCACCTGCTCTTAAGTTGAGCCAAAAATCTGGCTCTTGTTGCAGGAGGGTGCGAAGCCGTTTTTCATCTTGTGTATGATTAAACTCAAGCAGGTAGGGTTCTTTGGCTAAAGTGCAGTGATGTAAGATAAGCTGATCTTTATCTAGGCTAATTGTTCCAGAAAATAAAGAATAAATGACCTTGGTTTGTGCTTTACCTTCGGCTTCTGCTGCATAAATAAAGGATGCGATGAGCGATATAAACAGGCTGAAATACAGCATGCGTGCTAAGTTGTTTATTTTCATTTTTATTATTTCTTTTTATTAGTTTGATTTTATTTTAATAATTTAGGGATAAAAAAACCAGCTTATTGCTGGGTCTTTTATTGCACCATTTTAATCAGCCTTAAAATGGTGCCCGAGGCCAGACTCGAACTGGCACGCTTTGTGGGCGGGGGATTTTAAATCCCCTGTGTCTACCGATTTCACCACTCGGGCATGTGCGCAATAATAGAGGACGAAATAAAACTTGGCAAGCATCTTTCGGTGTGTTTGCCTTCTTTTCAATCAATTCATGTGCTTATCACTAAAAAATAGTTTATTTTGGAGATTTTCTTGCAAGATCATCATTATTTTTCCCTTTTGCTACAGAGAGTAAAAAATAATCATTTTTGAATGAAAGCTAGATTAGAGAATATGGCTTTTGATTTTACATCAAGCTATCTAAATAGGTTTCAACATCAATATGTTTATGGGTTTTACAGAGTTCATTTTCATAACGAATCAATTGAATATGCAGCTCGACAAAGTTTTTTTCCTGTCGTTGAAGGGCAGCGTGTACCTTGGAATTTTTTGTATGAAATAAGCTTTTAAATTTAATTTTTAAAATTTGTTTATATGACCAAAAACATATGCGACGTGTTTCTTGTAGATAAAAATATTGCTCGTTTTGAGTGTTTTCACGGAACATATTTTCTTTATAAAAGCGTACAAAACCAAAACTTAAAGCCAAGAAAAATAGAATGATTTCCAAAAAAGTACTTTCAATATAAGCAATATTGATTGTTTGCAGCACAATTAGCACAGCGAGCTTAATCGGCGTATGACGTAAGTGTTGATAGAGGGAGGTTGAGCTGTGTTTGATCTGCTTGATGACGAGTGGAGTGTAGAGCATAAACAGCAACATAATGGCTAAAACTGCAATGCCATGCGAGCGAAAAGTATCAAATTGCGGAAGTTGAATCGAGACAAAATGACTCAAACTCATCGAAAGTGAGATAAAAATCATCGCTGCAAGAATCCATGGAATCAGTTCTTTAAGTTCATCTAAAATGCCCTTGGTTTTGATCATGCTATAAAACAAATAATTTCTTTTAAATGCTGTCGGGTGTTGTTCCCGCATTTGCTTTAAAAAAAGGGCGGTTTGTTTATTGCTGATCATAAGAATTAAAGGGGGGTATAAAAAGTAAATGTAATATAAATGATTTAACAGAATATGACAGAGAAAAAGTAGGCTAATCTTTTATAAATGGAGAGCAAAAAGTATTTCCTGTTAACTTTTGGCCATTTAAGTCGAGTTCAGTTTTTTAGATAGATCTATTGCGGTGTACTGATAAAATTATAAGTTTTAAGTCGCTCAAGATATTTTCGTGTTGCTATATCAATAGTGCAATTTATAACTATTGTTTTTAGCTCAGTAGCGAAAGAAGAATGTGCTGAAGCAGATTTTATTTCTGTATTAAATGATGAATTATGCGAAAATAGATCTTTATTATTTTTTGTCCAAGGACAGTTTATGACTGATCAATCTCCTGAATCTTTAAGCGATATCGAAATTTTAGACATTTTACAGTCCATGAAAGACGATGTACTAAATACTGAAGCGAAAGAGATTATCCTTAAGGGCGGTAAAGCGGGTCGTCAGGAAGCCTATAAACAGGCAATTGTGGCTTTGCATGATACTTTTGAAAAAAACTTTGTTGAAGCAGTGACTTTGGCATTAGGACTAAATGCCGGACAAGCCAAAAAAATTAAATATAAAAAAGATCGTATCCGTATTTTGAAAGTACGTGGTATTGATTACATGGCAATTGACGGTGCTGAAACAGCGCAGGTTTTGTCACAAGTTGCGCAAGCAATTGTTCGTGAAGATGCAATTGTAACGCACGATCTACACAATATTTTTCCATTCTGGAAAGAAGGCTGGCCTATGGTTCAGTTTGATAATGCTTACAATATTTTAGAAGAAGATATTGGTATTCACTATGCGCTTGTGATTGAGAACTTAATTGAAAATTTTAAATAACCCCCATTAAATCGCGCTTCATGAATAAAAAAAGCACCTGTTGAATGGTGCTTTTTTTATATTGTTTTGAGTTTTTATGGATAAAGCTAGGTCAATAATAAACTCACTAGCCAAATAAACAGTCCCTCCGGATGATGAGAGGGCTTCAAAGAAATTTACCCTTCCATAGAGTTGAATCATCACTTTTCCGCTCGTATTTATCGCTATGAGGTGTAATCCAGCAAACACTAAAGCAGTAGTGCACCACTAGATTGATCAATGGAAGTGCTGGTTTGGCAAAAAATAATAAATCATATAAAAGCCAGAAGAATAAAAAACTTGATCAAGCGAGTAATGCTAATAAGGAAATATTCATTCTCATTTTATTGTTTTGTATTGATTTTACATTCAATAAAAAAGAAGAAGCAGATTACTCTGCTTCTTCCTGAATTTCATTTTCTGTTGATCTTTCAAGTAAACGTGTCACTAACAATTGATCAATTTTAAAATGATCGACATCGACTACTTCAAATTTATAGGCTCCAAATATCACTGCATCTGCAGGGCGTGGAATCTTGCGCAATTTATACATCATAAAACCAGCGATAGTTTCATAGTTTTCATCATCCGGCATTTCATCAATTTCGAGCGCATGCTTGATGTCTTCAATTGGTGTGCTGCCATCAATTAGCCATGAATTATTGTCACGCTTGATGATTTGCTGATCCGCTTCAATCGTTGTTACCCAGTCGCCCATTACCGTAATCATAATGTCGGAGAGGGTAATCACCCCCACCACCAAGGCATATTCATTAATGACGACTGCAAACTTTTCCTTGGTCGAGCGGAAACGATCCAGTACTTCCGATAAAGTCAGGGTGTCAGGAATGGTCAATACATTACGGATGGTGCTTTCATTTAACTGTAACAGCGACTGATTATTCAGAATACGCACCAGAATATCTTTGGCATCGACATAGCCAATCACACTATCAATGTCATTGCTACAAACCAAAAATTTGGAATAAGGATATTCCGCCAGCTTTTGTCGAATACTTTCTTCAGGTTCATTTAAGGTAAAGAACACCACATTTTCACGGGTGGTCATACTTGAAGGCACATTACGCTCTTCAAGTTCAAATACGTTTTCAATGAAATGATGTTCTTGTTTTTGTAATACACCGGCCTGCGCACCTGCATCCATTACAGCAGAAATATCAGCAAAGGTAATGTTGTCATCACGGATGGTATTGACTTTAAACAAGCGGAATAGCAAATTCGCAATGGCATTAATGATCCATGCCAATGGCTTACAAACTTTGATAAAAATTTGAATTGGATTAATGACCGAGACTGCAATTTTTTCTGGTGCGATCATGGCCATGCGTTTGGGCATTAAATCGGCAAAAAGAATAAAAAGCGAGGTGACTAAAGTAAAGGAGAGGGTAAATCCAATGGTTTCGGTCCATGGACCTTGATAAATGCGATTCACAAAATTTACAATATAGGGACGAAATGCTGCTTCACCCAAAATACCACCGAGAATGGCAACTGCGTTTAAACCAATTTGCGAAGCTGCAAAGAAATCAGCTGATTGTTCTTGCAGATCTAAAACTTTTTGGGCGCGTTCATCACCCGATTCTGCAAGAATTTTAAGTTTGACCTTACGTGCACCGGCAAGGGCAATTTCAGTTAATGATAGAAAACCGGCTCCCACAATCAGTATCACGATGATGAGGATATTCTGGAAAAGGCTCACAAATCCACCTGTAGATCATCATTATTATGGAATATTTTTAACACAAAAAAACTAAAGGTAGTAAGTAAATTACTACCTTCATTCGTACAGTATAATATTAAAAAAGAAGAATTTAAGAATTTTTAAGATTAATAGTGAGAAAATTGTGAGTTATTGCTTAGAAATTCACGATTTTCTTCTTCAATCATTTGACGGGCGACATACAGAATCAGCTGACGCAACCAGCGGTGTGCAGGGTGATGATGCAATAATGGACACCATGCCATTTTCAATTCAAATTCAGGAATATAAAACGGTGGGTCTTTAATCAGCAGGTTCGGATTGTTTGATTGCAGTTTTGCAATACGGCTTGGCAGCGTTGCGATTAAATCCACATTAGATGCCAACAGTGCAGGCATTTGATAATGACGGGTAAATACTGAAATCTTACGTTTTTGACCAATACGCTCTAAGGCTTGATCAATCCAGCCCAGTCCGGCTTGTTTATCCGGGTTGACCCCAAAGCCAACGCCCATACCGGTTTTAGACACCCAGATATGCTGTGCATCTAAATAGCTTTTCAGATTTAAGTTTGTGCTGGCGGGGTGTTTGTTGTTGAGTAAACACGAAAAACTGTCACGCCAAACCAAGACCTGATGGAAACTTTGTGGAATTTCATTGAATCGGTTAATGGCTAAATCAACTTTACCTTGTTCCATGTCACGGTAAGACACGTCACTTGGGGTTAAAAAGTCGAGTACCACATTCGGTGCTTCTGAACGTAATGCTTTAACCAGACGAGGAACCAAAGTTGCTTCGGCATAGTCTGAGGTCATGATGCGGAAAACGCGATTCGATGTATAAGGACGGAATTCTGTACGAGGTTCTAAAATCATCGACAAATCAGAAAGCGCATCACGAATACGAGGTTGTAATTCTAAAGCACGTTCTGTCGGTGTCATGCCTTCAGAAGAACGGATTAAAAGCGGATCATTAAATAAATTGCGTAGACGGCGTAAAATATTACTCATGGCGGGTTGGGTAACACCCAATTGCTCTGCTGCGCGGGTAACATTTTTTTCACGTAAAAGAACATCAAGGTAAATTAATAGATTGAGATCGACCCGCTCCAGATTCATACAGAAAATACCGACAATAAAACCATGAAATTATGTTGATTATGCCATAAGCAGCAAGGCTTGTGTAGGAAATATGATGAAAAAAAAGCCGGTATAAACGTGTATTTTTTGGCATATTGTCTGTTTTGTAGACACTAAATTTTTATGATTATCAGTTGAGTTGTTAAGCTGATTTAAATATAAAATTGGTGATTTTCATCACTTCAATATAGACATTTAAAGTGTAATTTTTAAACGGATCCAATTACATCTATTCGGCGCGTTTTAATTATATTGATTTTATTGTAATGGCAGAGAGCTTTTAGAGGAATAGGTGTATTTCATACGTCTAGACTAGAAAAGCCGTTCTGATGTGTATAGTGGAGTTTCCGAATAGAAGATAAAATGAACAGTTTTATTTCGCCTAAATAAAATACAATTGTATTTTAAAAATAATGACGATTAAATAATAAAAATGAGATAAAAATAAGAATATTGATCTTTTTTAATAAACCCTATACTTAGGTCTAATGAAGAATAAAACAGCATATCGTTTATTTGTTATACAAAAAAAGACTTTTTACTTTTTTAATATAATTTTAAAAATTAGTAACTTGTAAAATATGGTGATAATTATAATTAGACTTTAATCTACATATTTTTTAAATAAATACTGAAGATTCTCGCAGACTATTGGATTAATTATTTGACTGCATCTAAGCTGTGTCCATTGCAACGAAGCGCTCTAAATCTGAACAAATCAATATCTTGCAGATTTAGTCCTTTGATTGATGAAATCCTAAAATTATATACAGGAAAATATCATGACTACATACCAAACAGCGATTGACGCAATCCGCGAATTAAAAGCAAAATTCGGCAACACTTGGCGCGATATCAGCCCAGAAGATGCTGCGCGTATGCAAATGCAAAACCAATTCAAAACTGGTTTAGACATTGCTAAATATACTGCTGCTATTATGCGTCGTGATATGGCTGAATATGATGCTGATTCTAGCAAATATACTCAATCTTTGGGTTGCTGGCACGGTTTCATCGCACAACAAAAAATGATTGCGAACAAAAAGTATTTCGGTACGACTGACAAACGCTATATCTACTTATCTGGTTGGATGGTTGCTGCACTTCGTTCAGAATTCGGTCCACTTCCTGACCAATCTATGCACGAAAAAACTTCAGTACCTGCTTTAATCGAAGAAATCTACACTTTCCTTCGTCAAGCTGACGCAAAAGAATTAAACGACTTGTTCCGTGCGCTTAAGAAAGCAAACGAAGCAGGCGATACTGCTAAAACGGCTGAAATCACTGCACAAATCGATAACTTCCAAACTCATGTTGTGCCAATTATTGCGGACATCGATGCTGGTTTCGGTAACGAAGAAGCTACTTACTTACTTGCTAAGAAAATGATCGAAGCGGGTGCTTGTGCACTACAAATCGAAAACCAGGTTTCTGATGCGAAACAATGTGGTCACCAAGCGGGTAAAGTAACAGTTCCCCACGAAGACTTCATCGCGAAAATCCACGCTCTTCGCTATGCATTCTTGGAAATGGGTCTTGATGACGGTATCATCGTTGCGCGTACTGACTCTGAAGGCGCTGACTTGACTCAAAAAATCCCAGTGGTTAAAGAGCCAGGCGACATCGCTTCTCAGTACATCAGCTATTTAGAAACTTCTGAAATTGATATTTCTGAAGCGCAAGAAGATGAAATCCTGATCAAACGTAACGGCAAATTACACCGTCCTAAACGTTTACCTTCTGGCCTTTACCAGTTCCGTGCTGACACTCAAATTGACCGTGTTGTACTTGACTGTGTATCTAGCCTTCAAAATGGTGCTGATTTACTTTGGATCGAAACTGCGACTCCAAACGTTGATGAAATTGCGCACATGGTGAACCGTGTACGTGAAACAGTTCCAAATGCTAAGCTTGTTTATAATAACAGCCCATCATTCAACTGGACTTTAAACTTCCGTCAACAAACTTATGATCGTTATGTTGCTGAAGGTAAAGATGTATCTGCATACGATCGTGCTAAGTTAATGAGCGCTGAGTATGACGAAACTGAATTGGCTGCTGATGCTGACGAAAAAATTCGTACATTCCAAGCTGATGCTTCTCGTGAAGCGGGTGTGTTCCATCACTTGATCACACTTCCAACTTACCATACAGCTGCTCTTTCTACTCATGAGCTTGCTAAAGGTTACTTCGGTGATGAAGGTATGCTTGCTTATGTTGCTGGCGTACAACGTAAAGAAATCCGCGGTACGATTGCATGTGTTAAACACCAAGCAATGGCTGGTTCTGACATCGGTGATGATCACAAAGAAATCTTCGCTGGTGACAACGCGCTTAAAGCGGGTGATGACGCTAAAAACACAATGAACCAATTCGGTGGTTAATCCTCCCGAGTGATTCAAAAAAACCCTGCGAAATAATCTGCACCCCGAAAGTTGGACACTCTCAGTCTAATTTGAAGGGTGCTTTTTAATGGCTAAATATTCTCAAGAATTCAAATTGAAAGTTGTTGAACATTACCTGTCTGGTCACGGTGACTCAGTGACGGGGCAACTTTT
>NZ_JAZQPV010000064.1:0-65360 GCF_045628685.1 Acinetobacter sp. | reverse complement strand
CTCTTTACACAACTTATTAATCCAACCGAATGATACTTTGTATGTCAATTCACGTGAAAACCAGAAAATTTATGTGATGGGCGAATCGGGTAAAAACCAGTCCTTACCTATGCGTGATCAGGGCATGAGTTTAAGTGATGTATTAGGTGAAAGTTTAGGTTTAAATCCGCTGTCTGCTAGCCGCAGTAAAATTTATGTGGTTCGTAGCAATGCCGTCGACACCTCTACAGAAGTTTATCAATTGGATTTAACCAGCATTGCCGATTTTGGTTTAGCCAACAAGTTCAAAATGCGCAGCAATGATATTGTGTATGTCGATGCTTCTGGACTTGCTCGTTGGCAACGTGTGATTAATCAGGTTGTTCCTTTTTCCAGTCTTGTGAATACCGCCAACAATTTGGGCAATTAATATGAATATTCACAATATTCTGGTGGTCTGCGTGGGCAATATTTGCCGTAGTCCAATGGCTGAATACTTTTTAAAACAGCAATATCCGCAGCTTCATATTGAGTCAGCAGGTATTTCCGGGTTAATCGGTCATGCAGCGGATCCAAAAGCCATACTATGCATGCAGCGTTTAGGCATTGATATGCAGTCGCATATTGCCAGGAAACTGAATAGTGACCTGATTAAAAAAGCCGATTTAATTTTGGTCATGAGCCAGAATCAGCAAAAATATCTAGAACAAACCTGGCCTTTTGCTAAAGGCAAGACCTTCCGATTAGGGCATTGGCAAGGCAGAAATGTACCTGATCCCTACCAGCATGAGCAATTGGTCTTCAATGAAACCTGTCAGTTAATACAAAATTGTATTAACGATTGGACACAACATATTTAACTTTTTGATAGCAAAATTATGAGCCAAACCACTAATACCGAAGATACAATTGATTTAAAAGAGCTGTTTTTTTCGCTGATTGCTCAATGGAAACTCATCGCATTATGCGTAATTTTAAGCCTGGTCTGTGCGTTATTGTATTTAAGAACTACACCCGATACTTATTCGGTCGATGCATTGGTACAAGTTGAAGAAAACAAAGGGACGTCTGCTGCATTATTGGGTGATCTCTCCAGCATGATTGAGCAAAAACAGCCGGCTCAAGCTGAAATAGAATTGCTAAAATCACGTTTGGTGCTCGGTTCTGTCATTAAGAACCTCAACCTGGATTTAATAATTTCAGGTACAGAAAACAGTTTTTTTGATCGTTTATTCAGCCCACATGATTATAAAACGCAATATCAGGCAAACGCTGTTTTATTCCAGGATAATGCCCAGTCTTTTGAGGTTCGAAAATTTGAAATTCCAGCATATTATCTGGACAAAAATTTACTGCTGAATTTTGATGCCAACAAATTCACCTTGACCGATGCAAAGACGAAAAAAATCCTGTTTAGTGCACCCACTAACCAGGAAAGCCAGCATACTTCAGCCCATGGCACCTGGAAGGTAGCGATCTATACCCACGACCAACTCCCAGACACTTATAACATTCAAAAAATGTCTTTGCCTGCAGCCATGGGTTCAATTACAAAGAATTATTCGGTCGCTGAAAAAGGCAAACTAACCGGTATTTTAGGGCTGAATTATCAAGGTCAGGACAAAGAACATATTACTAAAGTTCTGAATTCTATTCTGGTTGCCTATAGCCAACAAAATATTGAGCGCAGTTCTGCAGAAACAGCGCAAACGCTTAAATTCCTAGATGAGCAACTGCCTGAATTAAAACAGCAGTTAGATGTAGCAGAACGTGAATTTAACAAATTCCGTCAACAATATAATACCGTCGATGTGACCAAAGAATCTGAATTGTATTTAACGCAAAGTATTACTTTAGAAACTCAAAAATCACAACTAGAACAGCAACAAGCTGAAATGGCGGCAAAATACACCAATGAACACCCTGCAATGCAGCAAATTAATGCACAGCTTGGTGCAATTAATAAAAAAATTGGTGAGTTGAATGACACATTAAAACAGCTGCCTGATTTACAGCGTCGCTATTTACAACTGTACCGTGAAGTTGAGGTTAAAACCCAGCTCTATACAGCATTGCTGAATTCTTACCAGCAACTACGTATTGCCAAAGCAGGTGAAATTGGCAATGTACGTATTGTGGATACTGCGATTGAGCCAGTTAAACCAATTGCACCGAAAAAATTGCAGATTCTGATTTTATCCATCTTCTTGGGTGGTTTCCTTGGAACCTTGCTGGCATTACTACGCAACATGATGCGCTCGGGCATTAAAGATTCAAGCCAAATTGAAAATGAATTGGACTTACCGGTTTATGCCACGGTTCCACGCTCATCCATTCAAGAAAGCCGAATTAAACTGCTGAAAAAGAAAAAACATATTCCTATATTGGCGATTAAAAATGGTGACGATATTGCGATTGAAAGCTTACGCAGCATGCGTACAGCAATTCACTTCGCAATGAGTAAAGCAAAAAACAATATCATTATGATTTCAGGCCCTGCACCAGAAGTCGGTAAATCCTTTATTTCTACAAACCTAGCGACCATTTTGGCGCAAAGTAATAAACGCGTATTAATCATTGATGGGGATATGCGTCGTGGTTACTTACATAAATATTTCAACCATGACAACCAACCTGGTTTGGCTGAATATTTAAATACTCAACAAAGTCTTGAAAATATTATTAGAACCACTGAAGTTGATAATTTAGATGTGATTACACGTGGCAAGAGTCCAGTAAACCCTTCTGAACTTTTAAGCTCAGCAAAATTTTCTACCCTGCTAGAACAAGTTTCACCTATGTATGATCATATTATTATTGATACCCCTCCTGTACTTGCAGTGACTGATGGGATTATCATTTCACAATATGCGGGTGTGAACTTGGTGATTGCGCGTTATGCAAAAACACAGATGAAAGAACTGGAATTAACATTGAATCGTTTTGAGCAGGTCGGTGTTAAAGTCAATGGCTTTATTCTAAATGATATTCAACGTGGTACTGGCGGTTATGGTTATGGTTATGGTTATAACTATGCCTATGGCTATAAAGCCTCGAAAGACAATAATTAAGCAGATTTGATCAGATCCCCTGAATGTATTTATTATGAAAGTCAGTGATTTTGATGAAGGTCTGCTTTTTTGAACATATAGCGATAAAGCAAGCTAAGGCGATAAGTCTTCACACTGATTTAAACTCATTCAGTTGAAATTAGTTTGAAGCCCTTTTTTATCGTAATATTTTTCTATGAAATGAAAGATAGTTAATTTTGCTTGGTAATGAATTACTGTATCAAGTGCATATTGCTCTATAAACTTGAGCTAAAACTTGTGCACCACGAATATTAGCTTTAACAAAGGCTAAGATTTTTTGGGTGAGTGTTTATAGACGATTTAAAAATCCTTCTAAACTATTCAAAAAATTATCTAGAACAATAATCAAATATCCTTAATTTAATAGTTCGATACAAGTATGTGAGCCAATATAACTGCTCTCTCTTGTTAAAAAAATTTTAGCCAAGCGTTTTCATGGACAATTAAGTAAATGCTGTCACCTTGTATTAAATATCGTCTACGGATCATTGCGATAGCTTCCACACATAACAACTCCGGAATCACCCACTTAAAAGTGAGATAGTTACAAAACATCGGAGGTAGTCAAAATCAAATACTATTTATCCCAAAATTTTGGTCCGTTTTACACGCTGATTAGCTAAAATAAAACTCTAGGCCATGAAAAAATATTTACATAGAAATGGAAGGGTCTTTTTACAACGATTAAGCATTTAAGCAGAAAAAAGAAAAAAGTGGGCGGGTTATCATCAGCAGATCCTAATGGAAGCAAAGATACGCTGCATCAAATTACTGGGAAAAATTAATAACATGCAATTTTTAGAGCTACATAAATGAAATTCATGCAACTTGCGCAGCAGTGCTGCCCAGGGATTGAATAAATTTACTGAGTTAGACAGGTTGTGCGCACCTTACGACATGATTTTCCTCATATCCTGCATTTGACTGATATTGGAATAATTTAACTTTAAAATATTTATGAAAAATAGACCAATAGGGTCTTAATTTATAGTATATTTTATTTCTTATAAAAATAAATTCTAAAAATCATGAATAAAAATAATACAACCCGATTAGTGGGTATTGATTTATTAAGAGCTATTTTAATTATACTAGGTGTTTTCTATCATGCCTCTTTAGTTGTCGCTCCAACATCATGGGTATACGCAAGCCCTCACTATGACTCATATACAATAGGACTTTTTTTTGAATTCTTTCACTTATTCAGAATGGAAACATTCTTTCTATTAAGCGGATTTTTCTCTACGTTAATTTTAGAAAAAAAAGGAAAAGCATACTATATAGAAAACAGGAAAAATCGCATATTAATTCCTTCAATATTTCTCTTCTTGCTCATTGGTATACCACAATATTATTTTCTAATTTATAATGGTAAATTTAATTATGACTCCATGATATCTCATTTTTGGTTTCTTCAAACATTAATAGCTTTTATAGCAATTCAATACTTTTATTTAAATAAAATAAATTATAAAAAGCATATCCTAGTATCTTTATTTTTTTATTTTCTAGCACTACCTACTTACTATTTATTTTCAAAAATCGAAATTATCAACCTATTTCATGAATCTATATCCAATATTTTTAAATATCTAATTTATTACATAATTGGAATATATTTCTATTTAAATTATGAGGAATTAATCAAAAAAATTCGCAACAACTTTATAAAAATCTCAACCATTGCACTGATAATTAGTATTATATTATTAATCCTAACCAAAATAATCTGGGAAAGAAATGGATTTCTATTTCCCGCAACAACGCCTAAAAATATTACTTTATTTTTAGAAAAATTCACTCTTTATGATATAGCTATACCCAGCTTACAATTAATTAATGCATTATGTATCAGTTTTATTTTAATCTACATTTTCTCAAAAATAAACCACACAAACGAACAGATAATATTTATTGTTAAATCCTCATTATGTGTTTATATACTTCACCACCCACTTATTATAATTTTTGGAAAAATTTTAGATAATTATAATTTAAATTTATTTTCTTACTTTATATTATTATCGACTATTTCTTTTTTAATACCTTGTTTTATATTCTATTTTTTTAGAGGAACCAGTATTTTTGATAAAATTTTTGGACTAGATTCTATAAATTCAAAAGTTATAAATAAGATACTTGAAAGTAATCAAGAAAATTAAGGCATATCGGCATATAGAAAGATATTATTTAAGCAGTTTTATTACCCTAACCTTTAGAAGTTGAATCTTGGTACAACTATCTTCCAGATATGAGAAACATCGTTTCGTCAGGGATGAGGTTTCCTCATGCAGTGAATTTATCTTCCCTTATAATTTAATAATGAATGCTTAACTGTTTTGAGCAGCTCATTTTTTCAATTAAATTTATTCTTGAATCCCGTCTACGGTTTTGTATTACACCTTCGGTACATAACGGTATGTGCCTGTCTTTGCGCAATGGCTTCATGGCCTTGTTGAGTGTATATGGGCATTGTTTGTATAGAGAGTGGTGTCTACTAATGGTGTTTGATCTAGCAAATAGCAAGCACTTGTGAATCCCTGGACACTATGGGACTGAGCTTAAAAGCCCGTATGTGAAGGATTTTGGCATCTGTACCTATAGTAATTTACGCCCTTGGCGTCGATGCCTCGGGTTGATATTCTTATCATCCATTCTGCCTTCAGCTGGAAATTTCAGGCCTGTACTTTCCATAATGCATACAATGCATCACTGCTTTTTTGATAACTAATTATAATATTCATAATATGAAAATGTTTTTCTCGTCTGAAAATCGTCGTTTAATCCCATGACATCCAATCTGGTCCGCAGTTTAATTTAGCTAAAAACAGCCTAAATAGTGATTTGAGCCTCAGGCAGCATTGAATGGCTTATCTGGGTCAGTATGCTTCGGCCTTGCTTGCTTTTTGAGTGTGTATAGCACGAAGTATGTGGATCAAATCCAATACTTAAATTTCCTCGGTTAACCAAAGTGCGATTAATTCAGGACAGTTAAAAGTACGGCAGAGCTTAGGTACAACTTTATTCGTTTTAAAACTATAGGGATGAATCAGCCTTTAGTTATAAGGTTGTGCAACAAATATAGGGTTGTACAACAGAGTCTCAACCCACTATAACAATTAAAATGCAATCCTTTTCCAAGCATTAATATATCTATATTTAATACAAATCAAAATTAATTGCTCACGAATTGTTAAATTAAAGTCTTTATTACACGCATTAAGTAAATCCGTTAATCTAGAAAAAATAAATAATAAATCAGGAGAATTTAAATAAAAACTCCTATTCTTCATCATTAAACCAGACTCCCGAATAAGTTGTCTAAAAAAGAGGTTGTCTATGGATAAATTTAATCGTTTAGTTTCATCTATACAGTATTGAATCATGTACAAATGATCCCAGACTAAGTTTTTATTTTTTATGGATTTGGTTATAGAATCTGGAGCATCCCTATATAAATAACCAACACACCCTAAATGCATATACTGATGGCAAAGTCTAAATACTATTTTATGTATAATTCCATCTTCAAATAATACACCTTCAGGAAATCGAATATTTTCAAATAATTCTCTTTTATAAAGTTTAGCCCAGGCATAACCTGTTGAAAATTCAAGCATTTCGCTATAAATATTAGTCATTATTGGCCTAGTAACTGATTTAATTGAATTATAATCTATAGTTTTTTCAGATTGAAATCTGGTATAAGCAAACTCGACTATATCTAAATTATGGTTCATAGCCTGATCTATAGATTTTTGTATACAATTATCATATAAAAAGTCATCTGAATCCAAAAACATTAGATATTTTCCCATAGAATTTAAAATACCTAAATTTCTGGCTGCAGAAAGACCTTGGTTTTTATCCAAATTAAATATTCTTATATTTTTATGACATAAAAATTCATCTAAAAATTCTTTCGTAGCATCGGTAGAACAATCATTAATTATTAATATTTCATAATTACATTTTATATCCTGCTCTAGGATTGAATAAATACATGGTTTAATATACTTCTCTACATTATATGCGGGAATGATAATAGATAAATCAACCTTAACCCCATTTTCAAAACCATATTTAAGTGGTCTCAACTTAACTTCTTTGCTTTCCTTAACACTTGCTATTTCTTTTGTAGCAAAGATATCCTTTACAAGATGGACTAAAAATTCTAGATATCGATATATCAAATAAAAATAAAATAATAATTCTACTAAAAGAAAATGATTAAATTTCTTTAATCTTATTTTTATTGCATTTTTAATAATATTATCTGTTAAATTATTCATAAATATTAACTCAAAAAAATATCAAATAAAAAGATTAAAATAATACGTAGGCTTTAAAAACCAATCTGCCCTCCTCAACTCTCGTTTAATTCTAGATCTAGCCCAGATAGGATAATGTAATTACAAGTTCCAACTATCCTGCAGCATGCTCCACAATAAGCTCGCTATATTCATAATTATTAGTCAGCAAGTTTTTATTTAGCGAAGAAGGATGCCCCCTTCCCGTCATCCCAACCGATGAAGTAAATATCAGGTTAAATACCTTTGCCTTTTGCATGGCTTGCTTAAGAATAATTGAACCAGCAATATTTTTATCAAAATGCTTCAGCGGAATCTGACTAGCTTTTCCCTACAAGTTTAAGGCCAGAAAGATAGATCACCACATCAATCAAGTAATATGTAAAAATTTGATCCATCAGAGCAGTACAAATCTCATTTTTGATAAAATCAAGCATTGGACCAGCCAGTTGCTGTACAAAATTTAGTACTTCAATTTGCTATTCTTAAATTATCAAGTGCCATCAAACTATAGCTGTATTCAGCAATTAAACACTGGTATATGAGCCAATATAACTCCCCTCCTTTTACCCCATACTTTAATCATTAATTTCACCTAATAAGATTACTCAATACACCTTATGTTAAAGTATTCTAAGGATTACCTTCTTAGATCATACCGGGTAAATACGGCCAGCTAATTTTATCCAGATTTTTATAATTTAAATGAAAGAATAATTTTCAAACCTAAATACCTAAATAAAATATATTTTTAATCATAACAATTAATTATTTTAATTAAATTCTACTTAATCTATTTCTTTTATATTCCCTTTAAATAATGAAGGTCCAACATGACCAGGCGCATTAATACCTTCACATTTCGCCATGACGATAACTGTCTTAAACATAATCTTAAAGTCGACCAATATATTATGATTATTGACATACCAGACATCATATTTAAAACGTTCTTCATAGTCTAATTCGTTACGTCCACTGATTTGCGCTAAACCTGTCATACCCGGACGTACTTCTAAGCGACGCGCCTGTTCAGGAGAATACAATTCTACAAATTCTTTAAGCATCGGACGTGGTCCCACAATACTCATATCATCTTTTAACACATTAATTAGTTGTGGCATTTCATCCAGACTGGTCAAACGCAATTTTTGTCCAAAAGGAGTAATACGCTGCTCATCTGGTAAGGGTTGACCATCTTGATCACATATGTCCTTCATTGAACGGAATTTAATCATCTTAAAAAGCTTGCCATTTTTCCCTGGACGCTCTTGATAAAAAAAGATCGGAGAACCAAGATTTTTCCGTACCTTATAAGCCACAATAATAAAAATCGGAGATAATACCAATAAAGCTATTAATGCAATAACTATATCAACTAGCCGTTTAGATACTTGTGCTCTATTTGAAAAAAGATTAGCAATAAAATAAAAATATTCATGACGTATAAAATATTTTTTTAAAATCACCTCCTTTTTAGCAAGATGATACCAAGATTTTATTTTCTCTGATTCAATTACTTGATTTTTATTTGGAGAAAATTTTATTGTTGGGGTTTTATATTCATACATATTGGTAGAATATTTTTTTAAGGGAATATCATTATTCTCAATAAATAAAGGCTTATACATAACAACAGCACTTTCTTCTGAGCTTTTGATCTTATCTTTTTCTTTTTGTAGATCCATTAATAAACACCTCAATATGTCTATTTTTTTTTAATCATATCAATTGTTTTTTATTTTAAATAGAGAGGTATTTTTTGTAAAAAGTGTTAATTTATTATTTATAAGACATTAATAGTTTTCTTTATCAATAATTTTATTTGATAAACATTAACAACAATTCATTTAATATAGGAATAAAAAATTTATAAATTTCTCAATAAAATAAGAAGATTCATAAATTTTAGCCATTCAATAATCCCTATTAGATGTCAGGTAGTAATAGTGAAAAGCATTATTGTTTTTTTTAATTTTTTTTTACCAAATATGACAAATATCATACTAAATAAAATGTGACAAGATGTAACTTTATGTTAAATAGTATGAATGTATGCACTGAATTTATCTGTGATGAGATCTGATTGACATATCCAACGACTTTAATTATCCAACCCTATAACTAAAGGCTGATTCATCCCTATAGTTTTAAAACGAATAAAGTTGTACCTAAGCTCTGCCGTACTTTTAACTATCCTGAATTAATCGCGCTTTGGTTAACCGAGGAAATTTAAGTATTGGATTTGATCCACATACTTCGTGCTATGCATACTCAAAAAGCAAGCAAGGCCGAAGCATACTGACCCAGATACAGCCATTCAATGCTGCCTGAGGCTCAAATCACTATTTAGGCTGTTTTAGCTAAATTAAACTGTGCGGAACAGATTGGATGATATGGGATTAAACGACGATTTTCAGACGAAAAAAACATTTTCATATTATGAATATTATAATTAGTTATCAAAAAAGCAGTGATGCATTATGGAAAGTACAGGCCTGAAATTTCCAGCTGAAGGCAGAATGGAAGATAAGAAATATCAACCCGAGGCATCAATGCCAAGGGCGTAAATTACTATAGGTATAAATGCCAAAATCCTTCACATACGGGCTGTTAAGCTCAGCCCCATAGTGTCCAGGGATTCTCAAGTGCTGGCTGATTTGCTGGATCAAATACAATTAGATAAAGCCATTCATTCCATCTATACAGACGATACCCATATACACTCAATAATGCCATGAAGCCATTGCGCAAAGACAGGCACACACTGTTATGTACCTAAGGTGTAATACAAAACCGTGGACGGGATTCAAGAATAAATTTAATTGAAAAAATGAGCTGCTCAAAACAGTTAAGCATTCATCATTAAATTATAAGGGAAGATAAATTCACCGCATGAGGAAACCTCATCCCTTACGAAACGATGTTTCTCATATCTGGAATTTGGATAGTTGTACCAAGATTCAACTTCTAAAGGTTAGGGTAATAAAGCCCTTCTTGTTTTACTAAGATAAAAAATTATTATTAAATAAATCTTTATGACTGATTTATCCCTATAATTTGTAATAGTCTATGATTTATAAGATCAGCATTAAAATGTTTTTTAGCATATAAAAATCCTTGATATCCCATTACATTAACTTGCTCAGGATGCTCTATAAAGTGAATCATTTTATTCACTAGCGCAGCCACATCCCATTTTGGAATAAGAAAACCAGTCACTCCCTCTACCACAGTTTCCTGACAACCAGGAACATCAGTGGTAATTACTGGACGCCCAATGGCCATCGCTTCTTGCGTACTGCGTGGGACACCTTCACGATAATAAGATGGTAATACAAATACTGCACTGTTACGTATTCTCTGATCGACATCTGTGACAAATCCATCGTATACGATAATACCGGTTTCTATTAACCGATCTAATTCTACTTGTTTTAACCCGGTTGAATTTTCCGTATCCAAGCCACCAACAATCTTAAATAATACTCCAGGATATTGTTTTTTAACTATTTTTGCAGCCTCTAAATATTCAAAAATTCCCTTTTCAGCGATTAATCTAGCTACAAAAATAAAGGATAGATTTTTTTGATCATCCCATTTCGTATAAACATAATCTTGCAAATTAAGACCTATCGGTCCTAAAACTTCAATCGCATTTGTTTTATGAGAAATATTATACCTGCCTACTAAATCTTTAGGATCATCATGATTTAAGAAAATAATTTTATCTAAATATGGGAATGCAAGACGATATAAAGACACTTGTATGAAGCGTATAACTTTAGTTTTAAAACTTTGACCGTATTTATGAATCGTAAAAGGTGAACCTAAACCCTCAATCATGCCAAAAATATAAGGAACTCTTGCCTGATAAGCAGCCAAAGTGGCATAAATTACAGGTTTAGCTGAATATGAAAATACGATATCAGGTTGCATCTCTTTTATTTTTTGCATAAGCTGATAAGTGGATTGCAGATCAGCCAATGGGTTGAGTCCACCACGACTAAGTTGATAAGTAATTGGGGTGGCACCTAAGCTTTTTATTTTAGCTAACCATTCATTGGTATACTCTGATACAAAAGCATAAACATGATAATTCTGTTCTAAACATGACAGTATTAAATCTTTACGAAAAAAATAAAGATTAAATGCAGTTGTTCCAATAATAATAATTTTTTTATTTTTCATATAGATTCAACCATTTTTCTATTATTAATTGTAGGTTAAAGTTGTTTTAACGTATTCTAAGCCTTTCTTATTATTTATTTTAATATCTACATTTAAGTTGATAATTAATCGGTGTAGCACCTAAGCTTTGTATTTTAGCTAATCATTCATTAGTATATGCTGCGACAAAAGCATAAACATGATAGTTTTGTTCTAAACATGACAAAATGAAATCTTTGCGAAAACCATAAAGATTAGAGGCAGTGTTACCAATAATAATTTTTTTATTTTCCATATAGATTCAACCATTTTTCTATTATTACTTGTAGGTCAAAATTATTTTTAACATACTGTAAACCTTTCTGATTATTTATTTTAATATCCGCATTGGACATTTCCATTGCTTTGATTAAGGCTTGTGCCAAAGCCATGCTATCTTTAGGTGGTACAAGTATCCCCGTATTTCCCATAACTTCTTTTACTCCACCACAATCTGTCGCCACAACAAAAGTCTTACAAGCCATTGCTTCTGCAACCACAAGACCAAAGCCTTCAAAAGCCGATGACAACACAAAGATATCTGCCACAGACATTAATGCGGGAATATCATCACGACGGCCTAATAGCTCAACATTATCTTCAAGGGAAAATTGATGGATTAAACCGAGTATATTTTTTCGTTCTTCACCCTCCCCAACAATACAAAGTTTAAATTCAGATTTTTTCAATTCTTTTATAAAAAACAATGCTTGTAGCAAATTGGGATAGTCTTTTTGAATATTTAAGCGGCCAACTGCCAATATTTTTTTTATCAATTTCTTTTCAGTAGAAGGCTTTAATTTCGATTGGGACAGTCCAATAGATTTAAATCTATCTAAATTTATACCATTATAAACTGCGATTGCATTATCTTTGAATGCTTTTTTTTGAATGAATGCTTCAACTGCTTCAATACTAACGTTGGTATTAATATCAGATAAACTATCTGTAATTCGGTATGCGACCATACGGAGCTTACCACCTTCATTTGAATTATGTGCTGTACAGATAATTTTAGGTACATTACAAACCATACGGTTTAAACGTACAAAAATATTCGCATGTACCATATGTGCATGTACTATATCCGGTTTAAAAGACAAAATTAATGTGCGATAGTTTTTTGATGCAAAAATAAAATTACTTAAACTTTCAAAACCCAAGTAAATCAATTCAACAGATTTACACTCAGGTTTTACAACTATATCTCTTCCTTTCAGATAAGCTATTTTAACTTGATGACCCCGTAATTGCATTTGATCAGCTAAAGCTGCAACTACTTTTTCAGCCCCCCCTCCTCCAAGGCCTGTTATCACATATAAAATTTTCATTAAAAAACACTATTAATTAAGTAGTTATAAATATAGTTTTGATAAGGGACCCATGATTTTATTGCCCAAATACCATGAAAAAACCACAAATACATTTGTGCTGAATAAAATAAAATTAATATGATAAGCAAAATACTTTTATTTATCTTTGGCAAATAACTAAATAGAGTACAGATTACAAACAGATCAAAAAATATCAAATAGAGGTTGAAACGATCTGCCAAAGTTGAAAAAGCAATGCCTAATGGCAGCATGAATAAAACCAATATACAAAAATAGCGGATCACGGGATAATAATTTTGTTTTTTAAAAAAATAATTATATTTATAAAATAAAAATAACGGTATTAAATGATACGTCCAGCGAATAAAAAAACCCGTAGAACTCATGTCTTTATTACTTTTAAGATATATATTAGTGTCTTGCAAACTAGAATAATAAATTATAATTGTAAGTAAAACTAATGATATTCCAATATAAAAAATATTTATAATTTTATACTGGTGAAAATTAGCAGATAGAAATATAGGCAAAAACAACAACAAAGTAATAGCAGTTTTATGAAACAATGTTGCTAATATAATTAAAAAAGAAAATTGAATGAATCGGCTTTCTAATAATTTACAAAATGCCCATAAACTAATACTAATAGCCACAGCTTGGCGACTGTAGTTCATAGATACGACTAGAAGATGATAAGGAAAATATATTAATAAAACCAACCAATAATTTTCTAATTTCAAAGCAGTTTTTATTAAAAAAAATAGCACTAAAAAACTGCAGATAGCATTTACAAAAAAGGTATCCTGATAACCAAAAATATGACCTATATAATTTAAAATATTATAAGCTGGATCGCTACCAAGAAAAACTGATTTTAAATCTGTATATTTTGTTAGTTCATAAAAAAATAAATAATTATACCAATCAACCCCTACATTATAACGAAATCCAATAAATAAAAATAAAAATAAAAATGTAATAATTAAAACAATTCTCCCCCAAACATTATAAGAATAAAATATATTACATAAGCACAAATAAAACCAAATCACCCAATAAATAATCATATTATTTTAAAAACCTTTTATTTTGAATAAAAAAACAATAAAATAAATCTCATCTAATAGATAAAAAGAAATTATTCCATTTTTTATTTATATTAATCACATCATAATTCAAACTTTTATTATATGCATTTTCAGATTTCGCAAGAAAATCATCTTCACCCAAAATTATTTCTGATATTTTTTCTGATAATAATTCAATATTATTATTTTCAACTAAGAAACCCACCTGATCATCGATAATATTTCTTGGGCCAGTCGGACAATCAAATGCCACAACTAACATACCGGCCGACATAGCCTCTAATAACACCATACCAAAACTTTCATAATATGATGTCATAGTGTATATCTTAGATTCCAGCATTCGATCAATAATATTGGGAGTCGCAGGTTTAATGAAAACTGTATCCAACAAATTCAATTGGCTGCTAAGAGATTTAAGGTTATCCAGTACATCTCCATCTCCATCTCCATCTCCATATATTTCTACACTCCAATGGGGATGTTTTTTATGTATTAAGGACCAGGCTAATAGAAGTCTATCAAATCCTTTAATTTCAACTATTCTTCCCACAGCAAGAATTTTATTTTTTCTTAAACAAAAAGGAATTAACTCTTGATGACCAATTATTATTGGATTTGGAATAACGATCTTATTTTTAAGAAAATCTGCTAATTCAGCTTCTTCATTCGTTAAAAATACATGATACATAAATTTCTTCATTATCCCCATTCTAATTTTACTAGGAGGATATTGATAAATACTAGCATGATGTTCTAAAACCGTTTTACCCTTCCCAAATAAGAATGGAACAAAATATAAAGTATGTACTCCTATTACATTTATCGTTACATCAGGATTTATCTTGAAAATCTCAATCTGAAGCTTAACAAATAAAATTATACTAGAAAATATATTATAAAAATTTACCTCAAATCCATCATATTTTTTTCTTTTAAATTTTATATTTATATCTATATATTTAATTTTATCATCTTTTCCAAAATAAAATGGAAGACGACCATTCTCTGTTGTTAACACATAGACATCATGCTCTTTACTTAACTCACTAAGCCTATTACTTATAACCCTTTCAATACCACCAGATTTATAAAGATGATTTAAAATAAAGCATAACTTCATAATAATAACTCACAAGTTACCCATTTATATTAATAATATACAAATAAAATCCAAAAAAAATATTAAATAAATATATTTTTTATCTACTAATTAACTAATTTTAGCTAAGAAAATTTTTTTCAAAACATGTGCTTTCTTAAAAAAATCTATTATAAGTCTTTTTGGATCAATTAAAAAAAGCTTTAATATGTATTTAATCTCGTAATTTGATTTAGCTGCAAGTTCCAAACAATTAAGCCAATATATGTTTCTTAACGCTTTTTCATAATACGGTGAGTCTTTAAAAAAAGACAAAACATCTAATCGGCCATTATGCATTTTATCTAATTGTTTGATTGTATTTTTATCATGTTGTCTGTATTTTGCAAAAAAATCTGGAACCACTAGCAAATCTCCAATTTTTGCCAATTTTAACCACATGTACCAATCCTCAATAATCAGCCCATCTTTATATCCTCCAACCCTATTTAAATGTACAGCTCTAATCATTTGAGTAGGACAAAATATCCTATGCTCATTTAAAATAATACTTTTGAAATCATATAAATTAGATTCAGCTATGCTCTCCTCTCCTATATTTTGATTTTCTTCATCAATCAGATATATTGCTCCAAATACAGCAACAATATTTTTATTATCAGATAATATTTTGACTTGTTTTTCTATTTTATTTGACAACATAATATCATCTGAATCTTGTGGAGATAAATATTCACCTTCACACCACTCTAAAGCTTCATTTAATGTTGTACTTAAACCCTTATTAGATCGACTTATAAATTCAAACCGAGTAAACCTCTGCTTACACAACACAATCATTTCTTTTATTTTTTCTATAGAGGAATCTTTAGATCCATCATCAATGATGATTAATTCAATATTTTCATACGACTGATTAATTACACTTCGAATGCTATCCTGTACAAATTTTTCATGATTATAGCAAGGTATAATAACTGAAACTAAAGGCATAGTCATATATAAGGCTCCTCAAAATATGGGTATTAATTTTAATATTGTTAATTTTATTTTTTCCTTTAATTCTAAAATTCTCATAAACTTTATATAATTAATTTTTGATATTGAATCTTTAATTTCTTTCTTCCATTCTACTAAATTTTTTATTTGTGATTTATTTCTATTCATATAGATTAAAATCCACCAAATCACGCTAATCAGCTCAGATTTAGCTCTTAATTGTAATTCTAATTTATTTGAGAATATCTCATCTATAATAAAAGCATTTCTAATCATTAAGTATTTAATACTATTTACACTTTTTGTGGCGGAGATTGGATTGTAACAGTAAAAATATTCTGCATTACTACGAATTATTTTTTTAGAATTCATAAAATTCAGTCGACCGATCACCTCATCATTATTATGATAATTAATATTATCAAAATTAAAAATTTCATAATATATATAGCTTTTTATAAAAATATCTTTTTTACATATAAACCAGGTATGGACATCCCATCCATTTAAAGAATTTAATAAACAATCCTCACTAGAAAGATAAATATCGTCGGAGTAAAATTTAAAATCTATGAATTCCATTTTTTCATTTTGCATCTTTACATTTGGTATTACAATATCAACTTCTTCATTATTTTTTATTATTCTAAAAAATTCACTGATATAATCCTTCGATATAACATCATCACAATCGTATAACATAATATATTGTGACAATGAATTCTCTATCCCCTTCTTTCTTGCTCTAGCTGCACCTTCATTTTTCTGCCGAAAAATTTTATAACTGAATTTAATATCTGATTTCAAACAATATTCCAACTTTTCAATTACATTATCAGGAGATCCATCATCTATAAAAATAACTTCAAAATTTTGGTCTGTTTGATTTTTCAATGCCTCAACACAAGTAGAAATATGTTTTTCATTGTTATATAAAGGTATTATTACAGTTATTAAATTAATCATTTAACTCTCTTTTAATTTTCCAAATGCCAGATAAGAGCACACTATCCAATATAATAAATAATTTATAGTGAATGCTATTGCAACTCCTTTAAATCCCCAAATTTTTATAAATATAATAGTTAATGGGATAACACTTAATGCAAAAAAAACTTCAGTTCCTATAAAAATTTTTGTCATTGCTTTACTTAGCATCATAAATGATACAATCCAACTCCCTATTTTTATAACATCTCCTAATAATTGCCATGAGAGCAATTGCAACATAGGTAAAAATTTCTCTGTAAATAATAAGTTAACTATCCACTCCCTTAATATAAAAATAATTAAACAAGTGATTGCTGTCATTGGTAATATCCACTTGTATCCATAATATACTTCTTTTTTTATTTCTGCATATTTCTGTAATTGCGATAATTTTGGTACATAATAAACACTTAGAATTGAACCTACTAACATTAAGTAGCCATCACTTAATTTATTCACCGCATCCCAATAGCCAGCATAACTCATGCCAAATTCATAAATAATAATTTTCCTTAACCAAATTTGTACTATATTTCCAAAAAAAACACTCACTAATGCCATTAATGCAAATACACTTAGTTTTTTTGCGATATTTTTATTAATTTTTCCAATGACATATTTAAACTCAAACCAATCCGTTCGGTAACATAATATAACCGTCACCACCAAATTTAGGGATTGATAAATAGATGATGCAATAAGTGCACCTTTTAAACCAAATTTTATGGCCAATAATGAGATAATAGCAAGTGCAAATAAGCTACCAACAATATTTGCAATTACCAGATTATTGATATCTCCCTTACCATTCAATATAGCAATTAATAATGCATTAAAACTAAAAAAGATTAAAAAAACAGAAAACCAAATCAGTATTATTTGATATTCAGTAGAATTAAATAAGTAAATTATAATGGTTTTTTGAAATAAAATTATCAGCACCATTAATATAAGGCTACATATTAAAACCATACTTCCAGCGGTTTGCCAAAGTTCTCTTTGTTTTTCTCTATCTTTATCATATTCTGCGGTGTATTTAACTACACCAGTATTAATAGCAGTACCTGCAAAGGTAATTACCATTTGGATAAAATTCTGGAACTGACTTATTGCTGCATATCCTGCAGGACCGACGTAAACAGCCAGAATTTTATTCACTACAAACATAGCAGCAATCTTAATTACGACTGCTATACCATTGAGTAGACTAGTTTTTAGTAAATTCATTTATGCTTTAAATCCATTACATAATTGAACAACTTTCCTTGCATCCTCTATAGATAAGGTCGGTCCAATAGGCAAACTCAAGACTTCAGCATGTATTTGTTCTGATATTGGTAAAATAAGATTATTCCATTCCTTATAGGCATGTTGTTTATGGGGGGGAATTGGATAATGGATTAATGTCTGCACCTGATGCTTTGTTAAATATTTTTGTAATGCTTCACGATGCTTAGTACGTACAACAAACAAATGCCAAACGTGTTGTGAATAAGTTTGCGCATTCATATTTTTTAATGGAAGCTCAATTTCTGGATTTTGAATTTCTTTCAAATATAAATCTGCAATTTGTCGACGGTACTGGTTCTCCTCATCTAAAAAATTTAATTTCACATTTAACATAGCCGCCTGAATTTCATCAAGGCGACTATTTACACCACGCACTAAATGTTTATATTTTTCGTGTGAACCATAATTACGCAATTCTTTAAGCATATTTGCCAGCTCAGCATCGTTGGTCGTAACAGCACCGGCATCACCAAGTGCGCCTAAGTTTTTACCTGGATAAAAACTAAAGCCTGAAGCGTCCCCCCAGCTACCCGCCTTTCTTCCTGCTATTTCAGCACCATGAGCTTGTGCCGAATCCTCTAGTACCAATAATTTATGCTTTGCGGCTATATCCATAATTTCTGAAATTGCAGCGAGCTGCCCATATAAATGAACAGGTAAAATTACTCGGGTTTTAGCTGTAATAGCAGATTCTATTTTTTTATAATCAATATTAAAGGTCATAGCATCCGGTTCAACCAATACCGGTTTTAGATCATTCTCTGTAATGGCAAGAATACTTGCAATATATGTATTTGATGGAACAATTACTTCATCTCCATCTTGCAATTTGCCCAATTCTTTCCATGCACGCAGGGTTAAAATAAGTGCATCTAATCCATTAGCAACCCCTATTGCGTACTGTGTTCCACAATAATTTGCAAAATGTTGTTCAAACTGCTCTAGTTCTTTACCCCCTACATACCAACCTGTACCGATTACACGCATACAAGCAGCTACAAGTTTTTCAGAATATTGAGCATTAATAGTTTTAAGGTCGAGAAATGGAATCATTATTATCAATCTCATAAAAAATTAGGGATTACGGCTCTGAAACTAAAGCCATCTACCTCTGTCTGCTTAACATAGCTAAATCAGTTCAATTGACTACACTTCAAATTATTAATCACTTTTTTAAAATTTAATTTAATAATTTTTTTGAATATTGATGTAAGACTCAAACCAATTTTTTCTTTTTTTAATATTAAATTTGTCACTACAAATGAATACTAGACCAATCTCTATTGGAATTATTTAGAAAACTTCAATATTAAAAATCCTCTAGAATATTCAGTAGAATTATTCATTGAATCTAAAATAAATAAATTAGCAATATTTTCAATGATCGAGTCTAGTGATACATAATTTTTTATTTCCTAACTACAAAAATCAGATTCCTGATTTGTTAACATAGCCTTTGTATTATTTTAATTTCTTAACTATTTACAATATTTCTTAATCTGATCTGTAATATAGCTACTCATCTAAAACTTATCTGTTGTAATGAATATTGTTATACTAACATCAGTTTTTAGGTCTCATGTAAATAAAGAAGTACCTAATATACTCCTTCCATTGTTTTTCAAAAAATTATTTCTACCTTTGTATTTATATAATAGATCTTATTCACTACCTATATTAATTTTTCGCTTAAATTTTTATTTTTAAAAATATTAAGTTTATAAAAACAACTCATTCAATACCAAGATAAAAAATGTTTTAGCGCATTAGGAACCAAGCCATTCTCTAGTTTCATTTCTCACACCCTCCAAAAATTCATCATAATTACGAATATAATCATTCTCGTCATAATGAGTATTGGCCAACACTAATAATACACAATCTTCAGAAAAATCATGCATTTCCCGCCAAGTTAAACTTTCAATCATTAACCCTTGTGTTGGAGAATTCAAAATGACTTCTTCCCTATGGAAACCATCATCCAAAATAAAACGACAACTTCCCTTTACGCACACAGCAATTTGTTTTAAATCAATATGTGCGTGAAAACCGCGTGGTTTATTACCCGATGGATTAAAAATATAATACAAACGCTTTATTTCAAAAGGGATTGATTGACTGGACTCAATGGCAACAAATCCGCTACGATCATCACCAAAACTGGGTAAATCGACCAATTTAACTAGACTCATGTTTATTCCTTCACCAAAGAAATTAAATATTGACCATAACTATTTTTACTCATCGTTTGACCAATGGCTAAAACCTGCTCTTTGCTTAACCAGCCATTATTCAGTGCAATTTCTTCTAGGCAGGCAACTTTATAACCTTGACGCTTTTCAAGTGTTTCCACAAACTGAGCTGCTTCAAGTAAACTCCCCTGTGTACCCGTATCCAACCAGGCAAAACCACGCTCAAGCAATTCCACGTTTAAATCACCACGTTCCAAATAAACTTGGTTTACTGTGGTAATTTCTAACTCACCACGCTCGGATGGCTTCACCTGTTTGGCAATCTCAATCACATCATTATCATAAAAATAAAGCCCAGTCACAGCAAAATGGGATTTTGGATGTTTCGGTTTTTCTTCTATTGAGACAACACGTTTTTGCTCATCAAATTCCACCACACCAAAACGTTCAGGATCTTTGACCTGATAGCCAAATACTGTGGCACCTTTTTGCCGTGCTGTAGCTTGACGTAACATTGATGTAAAACCTGGCCCATAAAAAATATTATCGCCAAGAACTAAACACACATTGCTTTGGCCAATAAATTCTTCACCCACAATAAATGCTTGTGCTAAACCATCAGGACAAGGTTGTATCGCGTAACTCAGCTCCAGACCGAATTGAGAACCATCACCCAATAAACGCTTAAACCCCTCAATATCATCAGGCGTACTAATCACAAGAACTTCACGAATACCCGCCAGCATCAATACCGATAACGGATAATACACCATCGGTTTGTCGTAAATAGGAAGCAACTGTTTCGAAATACCTTTCGTAATAGGATATAAACGTGTGCCCGAACCACCCGCTAAAATAATGCCCTTTGTTGTTTTTGACATTATACTGCCTCCCCTAAACGTTCACGCTGATAAGAACCATCCTGAATGCGACGACACCATTCCAAATTATCCAGATACCATTGCACTGTTTTACGAATGCCGGTTTCAAATGATTCTTGTGGTTTCCAACCTAATTCACACTCAATTTTTGAGGCATCAATGGCATAACGTAAATCATGTCCAGGTCGGTCTTTAACAAAAGTCATTAAGCTTGCATAACTTTGTAAATTCGGTCGGGGTTCTAATTCATCTAAAATCTGACAAATGGTTTTAATAACCTCTATATTTTGTTTTTCATTATGCCCGCCAATATTGTAGGTTTCACCCACAATGCCCTCAGTGACTACTCGATATAAAGCACGAGCATGATCCTCTACAAACAACCAGTCACGAATTTGCTGGCCGTTGCCATAAATGGGTAATGGCTTTCCATCCAAGGCATTTAAAATCACCAATGGAATCAATTTTTCAGGAAAATGATAAGGTCCATAATTATTTGAACAGTTAGTCACCACTATCGGGAAACCATACGTTCTATACCAAGCTCGAACTAAATGATCGGAGCTGGCTTTACTTGCTGAATAAGGGGAACTGGGCAAATAAGGAGTGGTTTCAGTAAATAGGTCGGTTGTACCTTCTAAATCTCCATACACTTCATCAGTTGAAATATGATGGAATTTAAATTTAGACTTTTTTATATCATCCAAATTTTGCCAGTATTTTCGTGCAACCTCTAATAGCGTATAAGTTCCCACTATATTAGTTGTAATAAATGCAGCCGGACCATCAATCGAACGATCCACGTGGGATTCTGCTGCCAAATGCATCACAGCATCAGGCTGAAAATCTGAAAATAGTTGTTCTACAGCTGCATGGTCACAAATATCAGTTTGAGAAAATTGATAACGAGGATGGCCAGATACAGCAGTTAAAGACTCTAAATTACCGGCATACGTCAATTTATCAATATTTAAGACATGATGTTCAGTAGCTTTTATTATATGCCGGATTACTGCAGATCCAATAAAACCGGCTCCCCCAGTCAACAATATCTTTATTATCATTTTGAGCATTCCTGTTATTCATTTTTATTTTATTTTTCAAATATTATTATTTAATTAATCACTGCCTTTTAGGCATATATATTTTTCTTCGCTTGTTTATAGCATAAATTAGTTTTATTACACAAACTATCTACAAAAAACTTATTCTCACATATAGTTTCACTTTATGAATAAGTCTTCATCTGAGTAGAATTTATCAAATACTGCATGACTGCTGATTTTTAGATAACTTTTAACTATATAAAACCTAATAATCGTGGTAGATATCGAAAAATTTTTCATTAAATAACAATTATTTATTAACCATCCATTCATCCAGACATTATTGCTCAAACCCGTTAAATATTTATGAAATTTAATTAAAATCTAAAATTTTTAAATTAGAAACAAACTATGAGAGAAATACTTTTTTTCTCACCCAATTTCTTGACTGTAAGGTATGTTGCGACAGCAATCTTGATCACTAGAAATAATGTTAAGAAATAACAAACACGGCATTGATAGCTTAAGCAACTCAGTTATATTTCTAACCTTATTCAGGGGGAGCATTACGCTCAATTCAGTAGAATCGTACGCTCATTTCTGGTCGATCTTATTGTTATGCTTCAACTCAAACTCACCCAGAGAACTAAAAATAAGTATGGACAAGGTATACGATTTGTTATAGTTTTTAGAGGTTAATCACATAAACTTAAACTAAAAAAATTAATAAATCTAATAATTACTAATTTTAAATATATAAAAATAAAGGGGTTTCAAGTGAACTATAGACACCTTTTAAGCGTTTTAACCTTAAGCCTCTCTTTAGTCGGGTGTGCAGGAATCTCGGGCTTTCAAACCTATAATTTACCAAAAGAGGGAATTTATAAGACCCAACTGGGAACTCAGGTTAATATCGTAAAACTGACCCAAGATACCCTACCTGCGGGACAATCAACCCAAATTAATGCTCTAAAAAATTACGCATTTTTATTCAAAAACAACATGCAGAACTACCACTTAAGTCCGGGTGATATTTTATCCCTTCAATTATGGGCCTACCCTGAAATCAGTGCAGCTGCAACGGATACTAGCAACGGCTATCAGATTGACCAAAATGGCTATATTCAATTTCCCATGATTGGTCGTTATAAAGCTGTTGGAAAAACATTAACCCAGGTCAATCAAGAATTACGCAGTCAATTGGCTCATTATTTAAAAAATCCAGATGTTGTGGTGAGAATACTGGCCTATCAAGGGCAACGTTATTCAGTTCTGGGTAACGTGAAAGCAGCTGGGCAATTTTACTTATCTGACCAACCCGTAAGCGTTTATACAGCGTTAGGTCTAGCGGGGGGTATGACTGAGCAAGGCGATTCCACATCCATTCAATTAGTGCGTCAAGGTTTGACCTATGATCTCAATACCCTTGCATTAGAAAAGTCTGGATTTTCATTACATAACCTGTTGATTCAATCCAATGACACCCTGTATGTCAATTCCCGTGAAAACCAGAAAATTTATGTCATTGGTGAAGCCGGCACGAATAAGGCACTGCCAGTGCGTGATCAGGGGATGACTCTAAGTGATGTTCTCGGCGAAAGCCAGGGTATTAATCCACTTTCAGCCAATGCTGGTCGGATTTACGTATTGCGCAATAATCAAAATAACCAAATGATTGAACTATATCACTTAAGTCTAAAAAACCTTGGGGATTTTGGTCTGGCCAACCAGTTTCAAATGCATAGCAATGATATTGTTTATGTCGATGCAACAGGTCTGACCCGCTGGCAACGGGTGATCAGCCAGATTATTCCCTTTTCAAATATCGTTAGTACAGCCATACGGTAGCAGCTAACTCAGGTATAAGCATTCGACATCTTTTTTGGGGCTTGGTCGGGAATATATGTCGGAGTTCAATGACGGAATATTTCTTAAAAATATATAACTACACCTGCAGATTGAATTTAAGTACTGCTGGTCTGAGTGAGTATCGCACGGATGATAAGACAAAATTTTACATGGAATCGCATGGAATTAAACTGCAACTCTATATAGCCTGAAAACTAAATGGGGAACAGATTAAAAAATCCGGTTTATTTTGGTAATAGTAAAAAATATATGGTTCTTTACCAAAGGCAAGATTTTCGTTAAGCGGCAGTGGCAAAACTAGGAGATTTCATATCCTCCCCCCCCGCAGTAGCAGCAAGTCTTTTGAAACCTGGGATTTGATTCAAAGCGACCTCATAGATTGGAAAACCATTTTTAAACTTTTGATAAGAAAAATTATGAACAAAAATAACAATACCGAAGATATGATTGATGCAAAAGGGTTGTTCTTGTCCCTGATTGCACAATGGAAACTAATTGTCCTATGCGCCTTTCTTAGCCTAATTGCCGCTCTGCTTTATTTACGTACTGCGGCCAATACCTATAAGGTAGATGCACTAGTCCAAATAGAAGAGAATAAAGGTGTATCAGCTGCTTTGTTAGGTGATCTTTCAGATGTAGTGGGACAGATGTCTTCAGCTAAGGCTGAAATTGAAATTTTAACATCCCGACTGATTTTGAGTTCAGTCATCGATCCTTTAAATCTTGATATCAAAATTTACAGTACCGAAGATAGCTTTAGCAATCGTCTGTTTCAACCTCAAAATTATCGAACTGAATATCAGCCTCAATATGTGCGTTTTAAAGATGGTAAAAAAAGCTTTGATATCCGTCAGTTTGAAATTCCGGCAGCTTATCTAGATAAAAATCTGTTACTCAAATTTCAGCAACAAAGCTTTAGCCTGACCCATCCTAAAACAGGAGAAATCATATTTCAGGGAGCACTTAACCGACCAGTACAAGCCACATCGGCACAAGGGATTTGGAAAATTGCGATCTTTACTCAGGATCAGCTAAATACCAGCTATCAGATTCAGAAACAGTCATTACCTGCAGCGATTAATTCAATTTTAGCTAATTATTCAGTTGCAGAAAAAGGTCAAATCACCGGTATTTTACAGCTTAGCTATCAGGGACAAGACAAACAATATATCACCCAGGTCCTCAATGCTATTTTAACTGCATACAGCCAACAGAATATTGAACGTCGCTCGGCAGAAACGGCGCAAACATTAAAATTCCTAGACGGACAATTACCGGATTTAAAGAAACAGCTGGATGATGCAGAAGAGGTCTTTAACCAGTTCCGTCAACAGTACAATACGGTCGATATTAGCAAAGAATCTGAATTGTATTTAAATCAAAGTATTTCTTTGGAAACCCAAAAAGCACTACTGGAACAGAAACAGGCAGAAATGGCGGCTAAATATACAGCAGCGCATCCGATCATGCGAGAAATCAATGCTCAACTCAGAGTAATTAGTGGCAAGATTCGTGAACTGAATAATATCCTAAAGAATCTTCCAGAGTTACAACGCCAATATTTGCAACTGTCCCGTGATGTAGAAGTCAAACAACAACTTTATACCAGCTTGGTGAATTCCTACCAACAACTGCGTATTGCCAAAGCGGGTGAAATTGGTAATGTACTTATCATTGATACCGCACTTGAACCCATTGAACCCATTAAGCCAAAAAAACCACTGATTCTGGTTTTAGCCTTATTGTGTGGTGTTTTTCTGGGTATCGTGTTGGCATTATTCCGCAATATGTTACATTCTGGCGTGAAAGATAGCAGCAAAATAGAAAACGAACTAGGGTTTCCCGTCTATGCCACTATAGCCCATTCCCCGATTCAAGAATCTGGACTGAAACTGCTGAAAAAGAAAAAGACCCCATTCTTATTAGCCATAAAACATAGCAATGATATTGCTATTGAAAGCTTGCGAAGCATCCGCACAGCAATTCATTTTGCACTGACACAAGCCAAAAACAACATCATCATGATCTCGGGCCCAACACCAGAAGTCGGAAAATCATTTGTTTCCAGTAATCTCGCGGTCATCATGGCAGAAAAAAATAAACGTGTGTTAGTCATCGATGCAGACTTACGTCGTGGGCACCTACACAAATATTTTAACCTGAATAACCAATATGGGTTAACTGAATACCTGAATGAGCAAATCATATTGAAACAGCTGGTTCAAACCACCAATGTGCCGAACTTAAGTGTAATTACATGTGGTAAAAGTCCAGCTAATCCATCCGAATTACTCAATTCATCCCGATTTTATGAATTACTACAACAACTGATTCCGTACTATGACCATATCATTATTGATACAGCCCCTGTATTGGCTGTCACAGATGCTATTATTGTGTCTCAACATGCAGGGGTCAATTTAGTGGTGGCACGCTATGCAAAAACTCAAATGAAAGAATTAGAGCAAACATTGAACCGTTTTAAACAAGCGGGTACCAAAGTAAATGGCTTTATCCTGAATGATATCCAGCGTTCAGCTGGTAGTAGCTATAGCTATGATTATACTTATAGTTACAAAACCAGATCATCCAGTTTTTATAAAAAAACAGGATAATTACCAATGTTGATCAGTTAAGACAAAACGACTGAAATGCAATAAAAATGAGTGTATCAACATACACTCATTTTTTATGGCTCTTTCCAACAAGCTAAATTTAATATTACAGTAGATTATGCCTTCTTTATCTCATTTCATTGAGATTGAGCTCATCCACTTATTTTTTTCTATCATTTAAAAGATTTTGTTCATTCTGGAAATAATTTTCTAACTGTGATCGAGTCCACCCAAAAAATCATATTCAGCTTTCAATGATGAATCATCATAAGGTAGCATGAGTAAACCTAATTTTTTTCTTTACCTAACTCCCTATTTAAAAAATAGGACCATAAAAACTTTCTTCAATCAAAAAAAGAATTTAATATTTAATTGTATTAAAAATGTTTTATATATTCAGTCTGTTATAGAATAACTAACTTGATAAGAATATATTGGATTTCTGTGCAATACCGCTTTTGTGAAACGTGTTGGATAGAAAAGTCTGCTAAAATTATTGCAACTTTTGAATATAAAATGAATTTGGGAAAACCTATGAGTAAAGCCTTACCCATCGCTGTCGCTGTTCTTCTAGGCGGTGCTGCACTTGTACCTGTTTATTATGCAACTCAAAACCCCGCTACTGTGACATCAAAAGCATCAAAGAATGCATCTGCTGTTGAGAAAATCAGTTATGCATTAGGCTATGAAGTTGCACAGCAAACACCACCTGAATTAAACATTAATAGTTTTGTGACTGGTGTACGTGAAGGTCACGCTCGAAATAAACCGGCTTATACAGAGCAAGAACTTCAACAAGCCTATGAGCAATTCCAAAAAGAAATGCAACAGAAGCAAGTTCAGCAAGCACAACAAGTACAAACAGCCAGCGACTCTTTCCTGACTGAAAATGCTAAAAAACCGGGTGTCAAAACCACCCCTTCTGGCTTGCAGTACAAAATCACCCAGGAAGGTACTGGTAAACAACCTGCCGCTAACTCGATGGTGACCGTACATTACAAAGGTCAATTGGTTGACGGTAAAGTATTTGATAGCTCAATTGAACGTGGTGAACCGATTGAATTCCCATTGAATCAAGTTATTCCAGGTTGGACCGAAGGTCTGCAACTGATGAAAGAAGGCGGTAAAGCGACTCTTTATATCCCTTCTCAACTGGGCTACGGTGAACAAGGTGTTCCAGGAGTGATTCCTGCCAACAGTACCCTGATTTTTGATGTTGAACTAATCAAAGTAAAATAAAAAAATTCAAGGAGAGCTTTTGCTCTCCTTATTTATCTTGGGATGAGAGAATGAAAACACCTATAACATTGCTTTGTTTCTGCCTTTTTAGCACAGCTAGCTTTGCAAAACCCGTGACCAATAGCAGTAGTTTAAATGAACAAGTCGGCTACAGCTTTGGCTATCTAATGGGGCGTAGCAATGCTGAATCTGTAAAAGATTTAGACCTAGATGCTTTCATGCTTGGGTTAAAGACTGCAGCTCAGGGGGGTAAGCCTGCTCTTTCTGATGAAGAAATGGCGCGCGTTCTGACTCAACATAAAAAGCTGAGTGATGCAAAACAGCTCATCGAGCTGAAACAAAAAGCCGATAGCAATGCCAAAACTGGGACAGAATTTTTACAGAGCAATGCTAAAAAAGACGGTGTGCAAACCACCAAATCTGGCTTGCAATATCAAATACTGAAACAAGGCACTGGAAAATCACCTAAAGCCAATTCTGTAGTTATAGTCAATTATGAAGGCCGTTTAATAGACGGTACAGTGTTTGACAGTTCAATTGCCCGAAATCAGCCTGCTGAATTTCAGCTCAGCCAAGTCATTCAAGGCTGGACTGAAGGCTTACAGTTGATGAAAGAAGGTGCTCAGTATCGCTTTTTCATTCCAGCACAACTTGGTTATGGTCAAATTGGCTCTGGTGATGTGATCGAACCAAATAGTACTTTAATTTTTGATATAGAACTTCTTGAAGTCCTGCCTAAGTCATCTCAATAATCCCGCTTTAGTTTGTGTTAAAAAGTAGCGGGTAGATCCAGGTGAGCAAAAATCATGCTCACTCCCTTACTCGTTATTTTTAATGATTTAATCAAGCTCTTTTTGATATTAGCTTTCAATATAAGCATGTTTTTTCTTTTTCAAGCGATGTATATCACCCTGTCTAACAAGCACAAAATAATAAAAATTTATATTTATTAAATATTTATATTTCAAATTAGTTGTAATTAATAGCATGTTTCAATTTATTGATAATAATATGCAGTGAAAATAAACCGATCTTGTACAATCATCAAAGATGTTTTATTTCTATGTTTCCATCACTATATTTTCTTTACCAATAATAAGGATTGCATCTATGGCTCTACCCATCAAAACTCGCGAAATTCAGTATACTGCTGCAGATGGAACTCATTTGATTGGATATTTTGCAGCACCTGAATCAGAAAAACCTGTCGCGGGCGTGATTGTAGCACCTGAATGGTGGGGACGAAATGAATATACCGAACAGCGTGCCCGTGAGCTTGCGGAACACGGCTATGCAGCACTTGCCATTGATATGTATGGCGATAAAAAAGTCACCACTGCAGTGCCACAAGCCAGTGAATGGATGATGCAAACCTTTGAGGATCCTGAAACAATTGTGACTCGTGCGTCTGCAGGTTTAGCCACATTAGCTGCGCAAGAAGAAGTAAATGCAGATAAACTGGCTGCTGTAGGCTTCTGTTATGGTGGCAAAGTGGTGCTTGACTTGGCACGTTCCGGTGCCCCTTTACAAGCGGTAGTGACGTTCCATGGCACCTTGACGCCGAAAGCACCGGCACAGCCCGGAAAAGTAAAAGCTGAAATTTTAGTATTGCATGGACAACTCGACAGCATGGTCAGTTTAGATGATGTTGCACGCTTTAAAGAAGAAATGCGGGCGGCTCAAGTCGAGTATCAAGTGATAATCTTTGAAGGTGCCAAACATGGCTTTAGCAATCCACTTGCAGATGAACGTGCCAAAGCTAATGGTGTTGATCTTGGCTATAATGCAGCCGCAGAACAACAAGGCTTATCTGCCATGTATAAATTATTAAATAAGCGACTTGGTGAATAGCAACGAAGATAAATATGGCTGTGCCATCTTTACCCATCCAGTGAACTGGATATTTTAAAAATTATATTTTTAAAGAGGATAGAACAATGACTGAAAACAACTGCCCATATTGCAACTTTGATGAATATGACATCATTGATAAAAATGACTTTGGTGTGATTTTACCTGAGCCGAATGCATTATCTAAAGGTCATTCTGTCATTATTCCTCTACGCCATGTCAGCTCTTTTTTCGATGTCACCGACAAAGAACGTAAAAGCTTAATGTCCTTACTTGAGCTTGCACGTAATGAGCTGCAGCTGCGCCACCATCCTTCTGGCTTTCATATTGGTTTCAATGATGGGAGCGTGTTTGGTGAAGCCTCAGAACATTTGCACATTCATATTATCCCGCGTTATGAAGGTCAAACCTTAAAACTGGATGAGCGCTGGGGTATGACCAGTAAATAAAAAACATGATCGTCCGCTTTAAAAATGATGCTCTGGCATCATTTTTTATGTCTGGTCACCACCGCAATGCTGCACAATTTTCGTTATACTATTCATCTATTCCCGATCCCCGGTTCGCATGTCAAAGTTTTCTTTTTCCGATGCCCTTCTTGCTTGGTTCGATATCCACGGCCGTCATGATTTACCGTGGCAAATAGCAGATGATCCATATAAAGTTTGGGTGTCTGAAATTATGTTACAGCAAACCCAAGTCAAAACCGTACTGCAATATTTCGATCGTTTTATAACTCGGTTCCCTACAGTTAAAGATTTGGGCCTCGCCAGCTGGGATGATGTTGCACCCTATTGGGCCGGGCTGGGTTACTATGCGCGTGCACGAAACTTACATAAAGCTGCGGGAATGGTGGCACATCAGGGTCATTTTCCCGCCACATTAGAACAATGGATTGAGCTTCCCGGGATTGGTCCTTCCACAGCCGGTGCCCTCATGTCGCTGGGTTTACGTCAATACGGCGTGATTATGGATGGCAATGTAAAGCGGGTATTAGCGCGTTTCTTTGCCATTGAAGATGATCTGTCTAAACCCTTACATGAACGTGCCATGTGGCAACTGGCCGAACACCTTTGCCCTGTTGAGCGTAATCATGACTATACTCAAGCGATTATGGACCTGGGTGCCACTGTCTGCACCCCGAAAAAACCGCTGTGTTTATATTGCCCGATGCAGGCGCACTGCAAAGCGCATCAACAGGGTTTAGAAACTGAACTGCCGTTTAAAAAACCCAAAAAAGCCGTGCCGGTCAAATCAGCACAAGTTCTGGTGATTCAGTCAAATAACCAATGGTTATGGCAACAACGCCCGAATAGTGGCTTATGGGGTGGCTTATGGTGCTTGCCGATTATTGAACATCCAGTTGAATTTGAAAGCCTGTGCCAAACATTGGGACTCAAAAAAGTCATCCAACGCGCTGAAATCACGCATAGCTTTACCCATTTCACCTGGCAACTTGAAGCCATCTGTTTTGAGGTGGATGCGGACCAGCAAGAACATCTTTCTATTGAATTAGGAGGTAGCTGGTTGGCTCCATACCTTGCCAGTGAAATGGGTATTCCAACGGCCATGAAAAAATTGATCTCTGCCATAAATTTATGACATAGTCAGGCACTGTAATTCTAATAATTTTCACATAAATCAGAATGAAAAAGGATGAACAGTGTTTCGTTGTATTTATGCATTATTACTGGGTTTTAGCCTGCTATGGATTGCTGCATGTAGCTCAAGCCCAAAAAAATCTTCAACAACACCGCTGCCACCGGCTCAGGTACAAAAGCTGAAAAGTATGCAATTGAAATCTTCATTGCCTATTCCCGTGCATAATATAAAAGCCAAACAGTTACGTGACACCTGGGCAGCATCACGCAGTTATGGACGCACCCATGAAGGCATTGACATCATGGCTCCACGTGGAACAAAAGTGCTGAGTGCCACAGAAGGTTTAATTGCCGACTTACGCAATAGCAATTTGGGTGGTAAAGTGGTTTGGATTATGGGGCCTGGCGGAACCTGGCATTATTATGCCCATCTTGATAATCATAAACGCGGCCTGAATGTCGGTGATTATGTCAAGAAAGGTCAGCTGATTGGTTATGTCGGCAATACCGGCAATGCCCGTCATACGGCACCGCATTTGCACTATGGAATTTATCTCGAGGGTAAAGGTCGTGGTGTGGTGAATCCCTATCCTTATTTACGTTAATTTTTTAGGAACTCTTCATGTCAGAAGCGCTGATCAATCGTTTGGTCGAATTTGCTGAATCAGGCAATCAACAAAAAATTGTTTTGGCTGGGCAAAGCCATCAAGGCTGGGTGATGGAAATCACGGAAGAAGCGCTTTTGATCAGTACCGGTTTTGCCGAAAAAACGGGACAAGACATGTGGATTCAATTCACAGACTTGCCCCAGGCAAAACTGTATTACTGGGATAACCAACACGATCAATGGGCTGAATTTAAGCTTTAAGCCCTGTCGGGAGCAGCAATAATGTCGATTCAACGCTGTAGTTGGTGCTCCGATGATCCTCTTTATCTGGCTTATCACGATCATGAATGGGGCAAAACCAGTCGTGATGAAGCCCATTTATTTGAAATGCTGTGCCTGGAAGGACAACAAGCGGGCTTGTCCTGGATTACCGTGCTCAGAAAACGTGAAGCCTATCGTGAGCATTTTTTTCAATATTCCATTGAATCTATTGCCTCATTTACAGATGAACAACTCCAACTGAAACTTGAAGATGCTAGCCTAATACGACATCGCGGCAAGCTCAATGCCATTCGGGAAAATGCCCAAGCATGGCTGAAGCTAAAACAGCAAGGAATCAATCCGGTGACATGGCTCTGGTCTTTTGCCCAGCAACCGCGACAAAACAATGATATTCCAGATTATCGTCAGGCAGCAGCACACACAATTGAAAGCCAGAAAATGTCTAAAGCATTAAAACAGGCCGGGTTTAAATTTGTCGGGCCCACCATTTGCTATGCTTTTATGCAGGCCGTCGGTATGGTCGATGACCATGAAAATCATTGTGACTTTAAAACAATATCCTCCCATTTAAATAAGAGCTGAAATCATGTCGAATAATATTATTCAAGCTTATGCCGCCATGTCTGCAGGTGCTGAACTGCAACCCTATCAATTCGATGCCGGAGAACTACAGCCGCATCAGGTCGAAGTTAAAGTGGAATACTGCGGCCTCTGTCATTCCGATATTTCAGTCATCAATAATGACTGGGGTTCATCGGTCTATCCGGTGGTGGCTGGACACGAAATTATCGGCACCATTACCCATCTGGGTGCAGAAGCCAAAGGCCTGAAAGTGGGTCAACGGGTTGGAATCGGCTGGACAGCAGAAAGCTGCCAATATTGCGATCCCTGCATTTCAGGCCAACAGGTGTTATGTACTGGTGGCCAAGTTGCGACTATTGTCGGACATGCTGGTGGTTTTGCCGACAAGGTGCGTGCTGGCTGGCAATGGATCATTCCCCTACCTGAAGATCTGGATCCTGAAAGTGCCGGCCCTCTGCTCTGTGGCGGAATTACCGTATTTGATCCGATCCTGAAGCATCAGATTCAGGCCATTCATCATGTTGGCGTAATTGGTATCGGCGGTTTAGGGCACATGGCAATCAAGCTGCTAAAAGCCTGGGGCTGTGAAATTACTGCCTTCACCTCGAACCTGAATAAAAGCGATGAGCTGAAAGCCATGGGTGCTGACCATGTGGTCAATAGCCGTGATTCGGCTGCCCTGAAAGCACAGCGGGGCAAGTTTGACTTATTGCTCAGTACGGTCAATGTGACGCTGGACTGGCAGGCTTATCTGGCCACTCTGGCACCGAATGGTACTGTACATATGCTGGGCGTACTCTTGGAACCAATGCAGATTCCGGCTGGCATGCTGATTGGTGGGGCCAAGTCAGTTACTGGTTCACCGACGGGATCTCCAGCTGCACTGCGCCAGCTGCTGAAATTTGCTGCGCGTAAAAATATTGCCCCGCAAATAGAAGTTTTCCCGATGTCACAGCTCAATCAGGCCATTGAACATCTGCATTCTGGTAAAGCACGTTACCGGATTGTGCTCAAAGCTGATTTCTAGTTCTTATTCAATTCTATTCAGATCTGTTCTGGCAGTATGTCAGGGCAGATTTTTTTGAACATTTTACCGTTAAATTTTTTATAGAAACTTGGCATGCTTTCGGGCCAGAAACTCAATAAACAGATGCGCATATTTAGGCAGATCCTCCTGCCGGTAATAGACCGTATGAATTTTTTAATAATGCAGATCATCCTGATCTTCAAATAGTACTTTTAGGTAATTGCCTGCAAATTTTCTTCTACCAGAAAATATTGATTTTCTGAGACAGTCTCTCCTAAACGCTTTACAGCCTTCCCCATTGAACCACTATCTCCCCTGGCCATAAAAATCTGTAATTCTTCAATGCTCGATTTTATCTTCCACTTATTTGTTAATTTTTAATCAACAATATTCTGTAAATCAAGCTATGTTTTAAGCTGAATAAAGAGCACAAAATAACCAGTATCAAAAATAATTCAAGGTTGAATCTATGAATATTATTCCTCAATTTGGTTTGGGTACCTTTCGCTTATCCGGACAGACAGTGATTGATTCGGTGAGGACGGCACTTGAAGTCGGTTACCGGGCGGTGGATACGGCGCAAATTTATGCCAATGAAGCCGAAGTCGGTCAGGCAATCGCAGAAAGCCTGGTCAACCGCAACGAGGTGTTTATTACCACCAAAATCTGGATAGATAATTATGCGCCAGACAAGCTGATTCCGAGCTTGAAAGAAAGCCTGCACAAGCTGCGTACCGATGCTGTGAATCTGACGCTGATCCATTGGCCTGCACCGAAACTGGGTATTGCCATTCCTGAGCTGATGCAGAACTTACTTGAAGCCAAACAACAAGGCCTGACCGAACATATTGGAGTTTCCAATTTCAATATTGAGTTGACCCAGCAAGCCATTGAGAGCATTGGCATGGAGCATATTGCAACCAACCAGATTGAACTGAGTCCCTATCTGCAAAATCAACGGCTGGTAGATTTTTTGCAAACCCAGCATATTGATATAACCTCTTATATGACCTTGGCCTATGGCAAAGTGCTGCATGATCCTGTCCTGCAAAAAATTGCTGTGCAACATCAGGCATCAAGTGCACAGATTGCCTTGGCATGGGCCTTACAGAAAGGTTTTGCCGTAATCCCCTCTTCAACCAAACGCGAACACCTGATCGCCAATTTAGAGGCACAGGAAATTCGGCTCAGCACAGATGAAATGGCAGCCATCGCGAAGCTGGAACGTAACGGCCGTGAAGTGAATCCGGAACAGCTGGCACCACTTTGGGACTAAGGAGCTGCATGCAAGTCAAAGTAATATTATGGATTAGCGTAAAGCTTCGGGTAAGGCAGGAATACTAAATGGCTTGCCAAGTTCCATTTTCATTTTTTGCAGCATCTGATAGGGTTGTTGCTGCACGAACATATTCACAAAGGTCAAAGGAATTGAGCCTTCTGGATTGGCATACCCATACGTTGAAACTTTGGTTTTATTATTGGCCAGTTTCTGAAAAGTCCAATCGCCTTCATAATGAGTTAAACGTACATAATCCGGATTTTTGGCATAGCCCTTATCGACGGCTTTATTTTTAATGGTAATGATGCCCTGAGCATCTTTGAGCATTTTACCTTGCACCACCAAATCACGATCTTTGAGCGGAAAAGGAAAATCCAGCACCATATACAATAAAAATTCGCCTTTTTTGTCATCCCGTGACAGGACTTTGATACTGCCCATATACGGTACCCATTGCACCGCATGCTCGGCATCTAAAATCAGACTAACAGCTTTCTCTAAAGGGCTATCGTAAGTGGTTTCAGCTTTGTATAAAAATACCGGGTTTTGACTGTTTTGGATGGTCCAGACTTTAATATTATTTTTATTAATGCTGAGCTTAGCATGATCAGTAGGTTTAGCCTGTACTGTAGCCAACATTACTACAGCACAAGCCATCAATATCACTTTTTTCATTCCATTGAGCATCTTATTTTAATTTTGTTATATTGTTATAAATGATTTTAATGCATTTTTATACTTGAATATCGTTAAACCCAAGCACATCTTTCATATCATATTTACCTGCTTCACGGCCCACTACCCAAGCAGCAGCACGGACTGCACCTGAAGCAAAGTTCATGCGGTTGGTGGCTTTATGGGTAATTTCAACACGTTCGCCATCGGCAATAAACATGGCAGTATGTTCACCCACGATGTCACCACCGCGGATGGTCTGAAAGCCAATGCTCTTACGATCACGAGGACCGGTATGCCCTTCACGGCAATACACTGCATCTTCTTTTAAGTTCCGGCCCAAAGCACCGGCAATCGCTTCACCCATCATCAGCGCTGTACCCGATGGCGCATCCACTTTATGACGGTGATGTGCTTCAATCACTTCAATATCGACCGTGTCACCAAACACTTTGGAGGCAAGTTCCAATAATTTGATGGATACGTTTACACCCACTGAATAATTCGCGGCATACACCACCGGGGTTTCAGTTGCGCTGTCATCCAAAAATGCTTTTTGCTGGTCGTTCATGCCTGTAGTACCAATCACAATGGCAACGCCTGCTTCACGGCATAATTTTAAATGCTGTTCGGTTGCGGCAGGCGCTGTGAAATCAATCACCACCTCACAGTCTTTTAATACCTCTTGCAGATTGCCAACAACCTTAACTCCAATAGCACCAATACCGGCAAGCTCGCCTGCATCTGCACCAATCAAGCTGCTTTCAGGGCGTTCAACTGCCGCCGCAAGCTGGTAACCCGCTTCTTTAACCGCTTGAATGAGAATGCGTCCCATACGACCGCCTGCACCCAGTACACCAATGCGTGGAGCTGCTGACATAACATATTCCTAAATGTTGATTCTAAATTGTTCTTACTATATCAAAACTCCGGAATAACACTAAGATACATTGCATAAATTCAATAAAAATACTTCAATAGTAAAGTCCCTGATATTGATCAGATCTTCAACCCTGTATATAGATGCCTATTACAGATTCAGTCTAAATTGTGGCCTGATCATGAAGGAACAGGTACACCCCCAAAGATGTATTAAAAACACCCATTACAGGGCAAAATAGAATTTTTATAAAATTATATCATATTGATTATATGTATAAATTTAAATATATTATAGATAACTAGCAGTATGCTAATTTTAGAAAAATTCATTGCTCAGGCTTTATGATTGTAATTATTTTTCATATTCATGGTATGAGTTCATGTATTTGCCATAAAGACAATTTATAATATAATATATTGGTTTTTATATTTTTAATAAAAATTTTTATAATAAAATCAATAATTTATTCACAAATACAACAAAATTCATCAATTATATTTGTAGTCTAAATATAGTTTTATATAAATATTTGATATTTAGGGTTTAATTTTGAATAATGTAAATTTAGTAGGTTTCCATGGCGGTTTATTGGGCTATGACCTAGAAACCAATTCATTAAAATGCTATAGGGATGGTCTTCCTCCTGGTATATATGAAGTGCTATTTGATGGAAAAAATATTTTTATTCATCTGAATGATTCTAAAAAATATATATTTTTTTTAGAAGATAGATTTTCTTTAACAAACAATCCAGAAGAAATAAATCTGGTTATTTATAATTATGGATTACATCTTAATATAAAAATAGAAAATAAATATGTATCCTGCAAATCAGATCTGAATATTGTGAATGGCTCAGATAAGCCTTTAGCATGGGAGGAGTTTTATTTAAATTTTAATTATTATCAAGACACGATAGAAAAATTTCATTATTCAGATTTGTTCGAATACAATAAACTGATTAAACCAAAAACTATTGAAAAAAATATATGGTTATATTGGGACTCTTCCCCTCCTAAATTGGTTGAAAAAATAGTTAAAAAACTTGAAAATTTAAATCCGGATTATGTAATCACCTTAATTAATAAAGACACTATAAGAAACTATATAGAATATGATTTATTTAAGAATGATATGAATCCTACTTTCCGTAGTGACTTATTAAGACTTATTCTGCTATACAATTATGGTGGTTTTTGGATTGATGCATCAACTCTTATCAATACATCAATCAATAATATTACAGGATTAAATCAATATAACCACACCCATTATGAACTTATTGGATTCTATAGAAAGCGTCATTTTATCAATGATTTACCTTGTGTTGAGTCATGGCTTTTAGGTTCTCCCAAAGGGAGCTTTATCATAGGCAAATGGCTAGAAATTTTATTAGAGGCATTATATTCTTCACCACAGTCACTTTTAGAAAAGCTAAAACAAGATATTAACTTTGAAAAAATTAAAAATACCTACTCAGATGGGTCATTACTCTACTTTCTACCTTATTTATGCCAACAGAAACTCTTTATAGATTATAAAAAATATATGAGTATTCAGGCCTTTTGTGCAGATTATTCAGCTTTCTATTTTAAAGATAGACATGGCTGGTCTAATCCAGATCGATACACTAATCTAACATTCAATAGAGAGAATGAAATCATTTTCTTACCTAGAATCATTAAGTTTACTAAAGGTGACCGAGATCTTTTTGAAAAAATCAGAGCAGAAAAAAAATTTAAAACCTATTCATATTTAGGAAACTATATATAAAAATATAAAATTGGGTTTTACCGAGCTTTATTCTGCTTAAGGCTGTGCAAGCTATTCTGCTTAAGGAACCTTTATAAACATAAAATTTTCTAGAGATCATAAAAAAGGGCACCAAGGCGCCCTTTTTTAATGTCATTCAATCAATCAAACAGACCGAAGAACGATTTTTTCTTTGGAGATGATTTGCTGTCTTCCCCATCCATCGTTTCTTGCAATTCTTTTAACAATTCACGTTGACGCGCGGTTAAATTCACCGGTGTTTCGACTACAACACGGCAGAGTAAATCGCCTTGCATACTGGTACGTACAGGTTTAACCCCTTTACCGCGTAAACGGAACAGTTTGCCGGTTTGAGTTCCTTCAGGAATTTTTAAACTGACACGGCCATCGAGGGTTGGAATTTGAATTTCTTTGCCCAACGCTGCATCAGCAATACTGACAGGCACATCCATATACAGGTCTGCACCATCACGTTGGAAGATTTCATGTTCACGAACCACAACTTCAACGTATAAATCGCCTGACTGGCCATCACGAATCGCTTCGCCTTTGCCGGTTAAACGTACGCGGTCACCATTGTCCACACCTGCAGGAATGGTCACTTCTAGCGTTTGTTGACGATCAGCTACACCCGAACCATGACATTTATTACATGGGTTCTTGATGATGGTACCTTGACCACGACAGGTGCTACAGGTTTGCTGAACAGAGAAGAAACCCTGTTGCATACGTACTTGACCAGCACCATGACAGGTTTTACAGGTTTCGACATCTTTCGGATTTTTTGAACCTTTACCATCACACGCATCACAAGGCGCAGGTGCGCTAAAGGTAATGGTTTTTTTCACACCCTTGACTGCTTCTTCAAGGGTTAATTCCATCACGTAGCGAAGGTCGGATCCACGACGTGCGCGTTGTTGTTGACGACCACCGCCACCAAAAGCGCCACCAAAGATATCGCCAAACTGGCTAAAGATATCTTCTGCATTGAAACCGCCACCAAAGCCACCGCCGCCCATACCGCCTTCAAAGGCATTGTGCCCCATTCGGTCATACATGCTGCGTTTTTCGCCATCAGATAAAATTTCGTAAGCCTCAGCAGCTTCTTTAAATTTATCTTCCGCTTCAGGGTTGTCTGGGTTGCGGTCTGGATGATATTTCATCGCCAACTTACGGTAGGCTTTTTTAATTTCATCATCACTAGCGGTTTTAGCGACGCCCAAAACCTCATAATAATCACGTTTAGCCATGTCTGGCGATGCTCCTCACGGAATTTGATTTAATGCTTAACTGTGGACTGAAATTGGGGGTCAATCCAAGTTTTACAAGGGTAAGGTTGGAAAAAAAATTGGCTAGCTTAGAAAACGGCTTTATTTTGGAAAAATCGAGTAATGCCTTTGAGCCATGCATTAAGCAAAAATAAAAAGGCAATCATCGTAAATACTACCCCTACAACGGTACAACCGGTTACCCAAAGTGCGCTATCCCAATAAAAGAAAATCAGCGGAATAAACCAGAGTGCAGCAAATACCACCAAAATGGAATAAATCACAATATTTCGCATCACCCAAAGTCCTTGAGCTTCAAGCCATACTTCAGCACCATCCACTTGTGTGACTTTGCGCGCAAACCAGTAAGCAAATATGCCACTAATCACGGTAAATAAAGCAAAAAACATGAAGACATAAGAGATCGCAATGGAACGGCGAAGTCGGCTTAAGTTGTCTTGCTTCATGTGCTTTTTAACCCCATTCACTACACGTTTAGTTTTTTAATATGTAGTAAATTGCTTGATAAAAATGTATACAAATATTAGGTGCTACTATATTGAAATTTTCAATATTTCGCACCTCATTATTATCAAATAATTATGTACTTTGCTTATTTTTTTCCACTTTAAAGCATTGTGCGTACAATGCAGGCAAGAAGAACAAGGTTAACACGGTAGCAACAATCAATCCGCCCATAATAGCGACAGCCATCGGACCAAAGAAAATACTACGTGACAAAGGAATCATTGCCAGTACCGCAGCCAATGCAGTCAGCACAATTGGACGACAGCGACGCGTGGTCGCATCCACAATGGCTGACCATGGATCATGTCCCTCTTGAATATCCTGTTCAATCTGATCAATCAAGATTAAAGAATTTCGCATAATCATGCCCGAAAGTGCAATTGTGCCTAACATCGCCACAAAACCAAAAGGTTTATTGAATAACAACAAGAATAACACCACCCCGATTAAGCCCAAAGGTGCCGTTAACAAGACAATCATCGCACGTGACATGCTCTTGAGCTGAATCATCAGCAAGGTCATGACCACCGCCAGGAAAAATGGCATGCCGGCATTGACCGAGTTTTGTCCTCGCGCGGACTCTTCTACAGTTCCACCCACTTCAACCAGATAACCACTTGGCAGCTCAGCACGCAGTTGATCCATTTTTTCAGACAGTTCGCCCACCACGGTGGCGGGCTGTAATTTACTGCGAATATCAGCCCGTACGGTAATGGTCGGCAAACGGTTACGATGCCAAATCAGACCATCTTCAAAGTCATATTCAATTTTTGCAATTTGCGCCAGCGGCACGGAACTTCCATTTGCTGTGGATACCGCCAGACTGGACAAGGCCTCAACATTAATCCGTTCAGCCTGATCTCCTCGCAGGCGAATTTCAATCAATTCACGTTTTTCACGATATTGATTAATGGTTGCGCCACTTACCGAACTGTTTAAAAAATTGGCTAAATCCAAGCTCGATACGCCCATTTGACGGGCACGGTCCTGATCAATATTCAAATGAATAACTTTGCTGGGCTCACCCCAATCCAGATGAACATTGCTGGTATTCGGATTATCGCCCACGACTGCGGCAACTTTTTGTGCCCACTGACGGACCAGATGCAAATCTTCACCGGAAATACGATATTGCAATGGATAACCGACGGGCGGGCCATTTTCCAATAACGATACGCGGGTACGCACGTCCGGCAATAATTTACGAATTCCCTTGTCTAAAGATTGACGAATCTCATCACGATCATCCAAGGAAGACGCCAAGACCACAAACTGGGCAAAACTGGCTTGTGGCAACTGCTGGTCTAGCGGTAAATAGAAACGGGTTGAACCTGTACCAACATAGGCTACATAATTATCAATTCCTTCTTTAGTCGACAAGAATTTTTCGACTTTTTTCACCGCATTTTCAGTTGAAGTGAGCGATGCTCCTTCTTCCAGTTTTAAATCCACCAAAATTTCGGCACGATTTGAGGGCGGAAAGAACTGTTGCGGCACCAGTTTAAACATCAATAGAGATAAGACAAAAATTCCCACCGTGGCTGCAATTACCGTTTTACGGTAGGTCAGGCAAGTATCTACCCATGCTCTAAACTTTTGATAAAACTTGGTTTGATATGGATCATGATGTTCACCGGCATGATGCTGCACTGGTTGCGGTTCAGGCTGCTTGCGCAAACGTGCCCATAAACGCTGATACCACGGCGCTTTTTGTGGCAAGTTGGTAAAATCTGGCAGCAATTTATCGCCCAGATAGGGGACAAAAAGCACTGCGGCAAACCATGACACAATCAGCGCAATGGTCACTACCTGGAAAATGGAACGGGTGTATTCACCGGTACTGGACGCAGCCGTTGCAATCGGCAAGAAACCGGCTGCAGTAATCAAGGTTCCGGTCAGCATGGGGAAAGCAGTAGTTTTCCAGGTAAAGCCTGCGGCCTCAAGCCGGCTATAGCCCTGCTCCATTTTAATCGCCATCATCTCGACGGCAATAATGGCATCATCAACCAATAAACCCAGTGCTAAAATCAGCGCACCCAATGAAATTTTGTGCAGCCCGACATCGAATAAATTCATACCGGCAAAGGTCATCGCCAAGACCAGTGGAATCGAAAATGCCACCACCAGTCCGGTACGAAAACCCAGTGAAAAGAAGCTGACCAGTAACACAATAATCACCGCTTCAGCCAACACTTTCATGAATTCATTCACGCTGCGTTTTACTGCAACCGGTTGATCGGAAACCTTTTGTAGCTGCAGACCTAAAGGCAAAGATTTTTGTAATTGTGCAAATTCCGTTTCCAGATTTTTACCTAAAGCCAGAATATCGCCGCCTTTACGCATCGAAACCGCTATACCAATCCCGTTTTCGCCCATAAAGCGCATACGCGGCTGAGCCGGCTCACTAAAGCCTCGGTAGATCTCTGCGACATCACCCAATTGAATAGTTTTGCCTGCCACCAACAGTGGCATTTGCTTGAGTTCATCAACGTTTTGCAGCTGACCACTGACCCGCATCTGGATACGATCAGTGCCCGTTTCAAAGAAACCGGCACTGGCCACGGTATTTTGTTGTTGCAGCGCTTGTTGAATCGCCGTGACCGGAATGCCGAGTTGAGCAGCTTTGGTATTGGAGAGTTCAATCCAGATTTTCTGGTCTTGCAGGCCGACCAGATTGACCTTGCCGACATCTTTCACCCGTTGCAATTGCAACTGCAAGCGGTCGGCATATTCTTTCAGTACCCCATAGTCAAAATCTTTGCCAGTCAGGACATAAATATTGCCAAAGGTATCACCAAATTCATCGTTAAAGAATGGACCCTGTACGTCGCTGGGCAATTGCTGTTTGATATCATCGACTTTTTTTCGGACTTGATACCACACATCTGGAATCTGGTTTGAACGTAACGAGTCCTTGGCAACAAAAGTCACCATCGATTCACCCGGACGTGAATAGGCCATAATACGTTCATAATTGCCCGTGCTCATCAGTTCTTTTTCAATACGGTCAGTGACCTGTAATGAAACTTCTTCAGCGGTTGCACCGGGCCAATAGGTTTGAATCACCATCACCTTAAAGGTAAATGGCGGATCTTCACTTTGTGCCAGTTTGGAATAGGAAACAATTCCGACTATGCCCAAGAGCAACATAAAATAAAGGATTAAGCCTTTATTTTTGAGTGCCCATTCCGACAGGTTATAACGTGATTCAGACTTCATGTCTTGATTCATGATGCAGTCCCTAGCTGGATTTTCACGGCCCGGTTATCACGGTCAATCGGCTGGATTTTTTGTTTTTCACGCAACAAATGCACACCGCCAATCACCACATAATCATTGGCATTTAAACCAGACAATACCGGCACACTGTCACGGCCATACGCCCCCAAAGTGACTGAAACCTTGCGAATAGTCTGATCCGGCTTCACTACCCAGACATAAGCCTGTTGGTCGTTGGCAGAGACACTGGACAAAGGCACGCTCAATACATTGTGCTCAGTATTGTTAAAAAATACCCGCGCACTTTGACCCAGTTGAATGGCAGAATTGCCTTCACGTAATGCCACTTTCACGCTAAAGGTCCGCGATTGATCGGCTGCAGGTGAAATTTCACGTACATAGGCTGCAAATTTATCTTCTGGCTTAGACCACAAGGTTACCCATGTGCTTTGACCCACTTTAATCTCGGAAATGGCCTGTTCGGGAACTCCGATCACCACTTCACGATCACCGGCAATCGCCATTTGATAGGCTGCCTGTCCTGCAGCAACCACCTGCCCCACTTCAATATTACGTGCAGTGATCACGCCATTTTTATTGGCAACCAGCTGGTTATAACCAGTTTGGTTACGGCTGACGTCATAATTGGATTTTGCCTGTTTTAAGTTCGAAAGCGCTGCTTTGTACTGGTTATCCACCGCATCATATTGCGAACGACTCACCGCATTCATGGGAAGCAACTGCTTAAAGCGTTTCAGTTCATCATCAGCATTTTTTGCTGCAGATTGCGCACTTTCCAGTTGAGCATTGGCCACATTCAGTTGCAATTGGGCATCTTTGACATCCAGTTTTGCCAGCACTTGACCGACTTTGACCTGATCACCGACATCGACATAACGTTCGATAATTTGTCCTGCCACCCGAAATGCCAAAGCAGTTTGCTGGCGTGCCTGCACATCACCAGCATAACTTTTTTGTTCATTATGGGTGGTATTCGGCTGAGTCACCATGACAAAGGGCACTTGTTCTGTTTCGGTTGCATCCGTGCTGCACCCCAATAAGGTTACACTGCAAACGATGATCATGCTGGCAACTGCAGTCTTGATTGTGCTCATGAAGTTCGCTCTTATTTAAAAATGATTTTTAGGGCAAAATAAGGACTATCTTAAATTGTCTATTTTTTAATTAATATACTTAGTGGTACATTAATTAAAACTCGCCGGTCAAAGCAATGACCTTTTTGATTTTTTTGGAAAAAATTGTGCAAATAAATGTGGGTCGTCCCAAGGACTTGGAAAAACGTCAGCAAATTTTAAATGCTGCAAAAAACTTATTTTTGAAGTGTGGTTATCATGGTTCGAGCATGAATCAAATCGCCCACGAAGCAGGCGTGACCAAACTGACCGTATACAATCACTTTCAGGATAAAGCCAATTTATTTGTCTGCGCGATTGCGGTGACCTGTGAGGAACTGATCAGTGCCCGTCCACTGAATTTGCGACCCGACAGCAATTTTCACAAAGAATTTGTTCATGCCTGTGATTTGGCAATGAATATTATTAATTTGCCCGAAGCCATCAAGTTGGAACTGTTGTTACTGGAACTGGCGGCTGAACAAAGTCCGCTGGCGCAGAAGTTTTATAATGCTTCGCATCTGCGCATGAATGCCGTGTGGGAGAACTTCTTTCAGCAAGCGATTGAACTGGGTTTTATTCAGGCAGAAGGATTAAAAACCTTAACCCTGCTGATTGTGTCCTTATTGCTCGGGATGCGCCATCATGAAGTCTTGCTGGGTATTCGCACCGTCCCGACGCCCGAAGAAAAGCAGCAGATTATTTTAAGCAGCATTGAATTGTTTATGCTGAAATATCAAAAAACGGCTTAAAAAAATCAGGTCAAAAGTCCGTTAACAAGTCAGCCTTCATTTTTCTAACAGCTCAACTGGCAGCTCAATTGTTATTTTTAGCAGCAATAGATTACATACTTTTGTCTGTACCCTACTTGGAATGTCATTGAATCGGGGTATATTCAAAACAGAAGCCTAGGAGAATGAAAAAAATGATTCAACAAATTGATGCTCCACTGCGTGAGGATGTACGCTTACTTGGGAATTTGTTAGGAGAAACCCTTAAGGAACATGCGGGACAAGATTTGTTTAATCAGGTCGAACAAATTCGTGCGCTCGCTAAAGGCGCACGTGATGGTCAGGTGGAAGCAGAAAAACAACTCGAACAACTGTTCTTAAGTCTGGAAGATGAGGAAATTCTTCCTCTGACGCGTGCATTTACCCATTTTCTGAATTTTGCCAATATTGCTGAACAGTACAATGTGGTTCGTAGCCGTCGTAAGAGTGAATTTGATGAACATGCGCCTTCACCGAATCCACTCGATCATCTGTTCCAAAAATTTAAAGACCATGAAATTTCATCAGACACACTATTCAAGCAAATTTGTGAACTGAACATTGAATTGGTACTTACTGCGCACCCGACTGAAGTTAGCCGCCGAACTTTAATTCAAAAATATGACGATATTAATGATTGCCTATTTAAGGCAGATCAGCAAAAACTGACCCCGCGTGAACGCAAAGCGGTACTCGAAGAACTCAAACAGCTGATTTGTTCTGCCTGGCAGACTGATGAAATTCGTCAACACCGCCCGACCCCGGTTGATGAGGCGAAATGGGGCTTTACCACCCTTGAACAGACCCTGTGGAATGCCGTACCAAAATTCGTGCGTGAACTGGATGAACTGGTTGAAGAGCAATGCGGACAGCGTTTGCCTTTAAGCATTGCACCGGTTCGTTTTGCTTCATGGATGGGCGGCGACCGTGACGGCAACCCGAATGTTACACATAACATTACCCAGGAAGTGCTGTGGCTCTCACGCTGGAAAGCGGCAGACTTATACCTGCGTGATATTGAAGACCTGCGTTGGGAACTCTCGATTCAAAACGCAAGCCATGAACTGATGCAGGCGCTGGGTCATACCCATGCAGAACCGTACCGTGAATATCTGCGCGACACCCGAGAACGCCTAAAAGCTACGCGTCACTGGCTGGCTGAAAAATTACAAGGTCAAGATGCCGACGATAGTCTGGTGATCAAAAGTAAAGATGAATTATTACAGCCATTATTGCTCTGTTACCGTTCACTGATTGCCTGCAACCTGCCGGAAATTGCCAATGGCAAACTGCTCGATTTTATCCATCGGGTCAACTGCTTTGGCATTGAACTGTTGAAACTGGATATCCGTCAGGAATCAGGTCGTCACCGCCAAGCCATTTCAGCCATTACCGAATATTTGGGCTTGGGCAATTTTGAAACTTGGACCGAACAGGCACGTCAAAACTTCCTGTTGCAAGAATTACAAAGCAAACGTCCATTGTTGCCAAAATATTTAAATGAACCGAAGCAAAGCCTGATTGAACATCCCGATGTACAGGAAGTCTTTGCTACCATGCGTACCTTGGCGCAGCAACCTGAAGAAAGCTTGGGTGCCTATATTATCTCGATGGCTGAATATCCAAGTGATGTACTTGCGGTGTTATTGCTGCAAAAAGAAGCCGGCATTAAGCATGCACTTCGGGTCGTTCCTTTATTTGAAACACTGAAAGACCTGGACGGCGCAGCCGATACCATGAACACATTGTTTAATATGCACTGGTACAAACAGCATATTCAGGGCAAGCATGAAGTGATGATTGGCTATTCGGATTCTGCCAAAGATGCCGGCTTTATGTCTGCCAACTGGGCGCAATATCGGGCGCAGGAAGAGCTGACTGCGGTTGCGCAAAAACATGCGGTGCAGTTGACACTGTTCCATGGCCGTGGCGGTTCGATCAGCCGGGGTGGTGCACCGACCCAGCAAGCGCTGTTTTCACAGCCACCGGGTTCTATTTCAGGTGCAATTCGGGTCACCGAACAAGGCGAGATGATTCGCTTCAAGTTTGGTCTGGAAGGCATTGCACTACAAAATTTAGAGATTTATACCGCAGCTACTTTGGAAGCAACCTTGTTGCCACCACCCGTACCTAAAGATGAATGGCGCCAGTTGATGCACAGCATGACTGATTTATCGGTACAGGTCTATCGTGAAACAGTGCGCGAAAATCCACATTTTGTGAAATATCTGCGTACCGTTACCCCAGAACTTGAACTGCAAATGTTGCCGCTCGGTTCACGCCCCGCAAAACGTAAGGTCAGCGGCGGGATTGAATCTTTACGTGCCATTCCATGGGTATTTGCCTGGACTCAAATTCGCTTGATGCTGCCTGCATGGTTAGGCACAGGCGCCGCGATTAATCAGGTGATCAATCAAGGTCAAAAAGACTTATTGGATGAAATGCTCCAGCAATGGCCGTATTTCCAGACCCTGATTGATATGCTGGAAATGGTGTTGTCTAAAGCCGACAGTCATGTGGCCTTATATTACGAATCGCATTTAACCGATGATGAAGATTTAAAAATCTTGGGTGAGCAACTGCGTCAACGCTTAAAAGATGCGGTACAAACCTTATTGGCTTTAAAAGGTGAATCGCAACTGCTGAGCAGCAATGAAGTCCTCGATCAGTCCATGCAAGTGCGTAAACCTTATTTACTTCCGCTGCATTTATTACAGGCTGAGCTAATGAAACGCCGTCGCCGCTATTTAGCGGAATGTCAGGCCGAACATACCCCAGTCGATCATGCTCTAATGGTCAGTATTGCCGGAATTGCCGCAGGTTTACGTAATACCGGTTAAGTATTTCATCTGCACCGCAAAGCACATCTTCAGGATGTGCTTTTTTATTGCTCAGCAACTAGCAGAAAATATCATATTGTTTATAAGTAAAATAAGTATTAGTTATGAATAATGGACTGGCTCAATTACTCTATTAATGCGCTGATTTAACGCTAATTTTCCAATAATAAAACTTTTACCATCCGGTAAAAAAACAAGAAAAGTCAGTACATTAATTTGAACAAAAATATTGTTAAAGAGATTAAATCTTCTAAAAAACAAGAGTATGATGTGCACAATTTATCTTTTGAGCGCTCATTTTATGTCCAGCTGGTTTCCCAAATGGCGTCCTTATTCAGGTCAAATCGATGCACGTCCAGTCGGTACCAATGAGTATCTCCCTCCTGCTCAAAGTGTGGTCCTGGGTATACAACATGCTTTTGCCATGTTTGGGGCAACGGTTCTTGCACCTTTTTTGATGGGTTTTGATCCGAATCTGGCGATTTTAATGTCAGGCATTTGTACCATCCTGTTTTTCTTGATTACAGGTGGTCGTGTACCCAGTTATTTAGGTTCAAGTTTTGCCTTTATTGGTGTGGTAATTGCTGCAACCGGTTATGCCGCGTCTGGTACAGGTGCAATCAATGCCAATTTGGCTGTGGCTGCTGGCGGCATCATGGCCTGTGGTGTGCTATATGCCATTTTTGGTTTTATTGTCATGGCGACCGGCACCCACTGGATCGAAAAACTGATGCCACCAGTGGTGACTGGCGCTGTGGTGATGATTATCGGTTTAAACCTTGCACCAGTTACAGTTAAAGGCGTAGCTGGCAATAACTTTAATATGTGGATGTCACTGGTGACCGTGCTGTGCATGGGCTCGATTGCCGTATTTACCAAAGGTTTATTGCAACGTCTCTTGTTATTGGTGGGTTTATTATTGGCTTACCTGACGTATTACATTGTTTCCAATGTCATGGGTTATGGCACACCGATCAACTTTACCCCGATTCAACAGGCAGACTGGTTTGGTGTCCCAACTTTCCATTCCCCAGTATTTGATATTAATGCCATGCTCATCATCGCCCCGATTGCTTTGATTCTGGTGGCAGAAAACCTAGGGCATATTAAAGCTGTGGGTGCAATGACCGGTGAAAACCTTGATCCGCATATTGGTAAAGCCTTTATTGCAGATGGTCTTGCCACCACATTATCTGGTGGTGTTGGCGGTCCTGGCATGACCACGTATGGCGAAAACATTGGCGTGATGGCAGTGACCCGTGTCTATTCCACCATCATCTTTGTATTTGCCGGTGTATTTGCAGTGTTCTTGGGTTTATCACCCAAGTTTGGCGCGATTATTCACACTATTCCGACTGCAATTTTAACCGGTGCCTCAATTGTAGTATTTGGTTTAATTACCATTGCCGGGGCAAAAATCTGGATTGAAAACAAAGTAGATTTCTCTAAAAATAAAAATCTGATGGTGGCTGCGGTGACCATTATTTTAGGGACAGGTGATTTTGCACTGCAATTCGGTAGCTTTAACTTAGGTGGTATTGGTACGGCTACATTTGCGGCATTAATACTTAACTGGTTCTTTAGCTTGGGCGATAAATTATAACGATAAATATACATTTTCAGGCGGCCGCAAGGCTGCTTTTTTTATCGCTGATCGCAAGAAAATTTCAGTATAATGAGGTGAATTACACTTAGATGACACCCTACATGCGACTGGACTTTTTTGATCTACAGCTGTTTTTAAATATTATGGACACAGGCAGTCTAACCAAAGGTGCAGAGCGTTCTTCTATTTCCCTGCAAGCTACCAGTGAACGGATTAAAAACTTGAACAACAGTTTGCTGTGCGGTTATTTACCCGTCATGCATCGGTGGTCAAATTGACCATCGCGGGGCAAACTTTTGCAGAGCAAGTACAATTACTGATCAAACAAGGCAAACACCTGCAACAGGTCATGGCACCTTTTGCCGAAGGCCTAAATTCGCAAATGATCTTATGGTGTAACTCGTCGGCACAAAGTGAATATCTTCCCCTGCTTCTTCCGCAATATCGGGTCGAAAACCCCACTATACACATCGATTTAAAAGAAGCAGAAACCAATGATATTATTCAGGCACTGGAAAAAGACACGGCACAATTGGGCTTAATTTCGAGTTTTTTTAATTCTGGTCATTTACAAACGCTGGAATTTATCGATGATCCTTTAGTCCTGATTTGCCCCCTGAATCATGAACTAAAAGATCAATCGGCACTGCAATTAGTCGATGTGCTGCATTACCCCTTTGTCGATTTAATGCAATATCATTCCCTGCAACAATCCATTGAAACGCAGGCAAAATTATTAGGCTACACAATTCAGTACTGTTTACGTTTACCCAATTTTGCCGCGATTGCCCAAGTAGTTGCCAATGAGGTCGGTATTGCGATCATGCCGAAACGCGCTGCCAATCGTTTAAAGAAGGTTTATGCATTTCATCAGGTTGAGCTGACTGGAGACTGGGCAAACTGAAAGCTGTTATTGGCCGCCAGAAATTTTGGCTAATTGCCCATATCCTATCAACATTTCAATCAGTTTTTACTTTTGAAAAAGTCCAAGCTACTGATCTGATTTAATTAATAATTATTGTAATTAAAACCTGGTTTTAGATCATTCCAAACTGGTGCAACACCATATAGCCACCAAAAATTACCAGGCCACAAAAAAACACTTTACGGAATTTCTGCTCAGGAATGCGATAACGAATTTTTGTGCCCAGCCACATTCCCAGCAAAGCAGGCAAGAGCGCAATCACTGACATTTTATAGTCAATCGGAATACCTTCGACTGGATTTTGCTGTAGAAAAACCGCGAGGCAAATGGTTGAGATGGTAAAAGCCAAACCTAAGGATTGCACCAGCTCATCACGTTTTAAATGCAGCGATTGCAAATAAGGAACCACCGGAATCACCACCACGCCGGTTGCCACCGTCAGCGCGCCACCTAGATAGCCGATTATTGGAGATAGCCATTTTTCATAGGGTGCAAGGTTCGGCATATTTTTAGAAAATAACCCGTACAACCCATACAATCCCAGCATTCCACCGAGTAAAGCCTCACTTTGAAATTCGCCATGTCCAAGTGTGGGGAAGATACTCCAGATCGAACCGATAATAATACCGAGCAACAAGGGCCAAAAACGGCGAACCAGTTTCAGCACCTGACCTTCTGCAAACAGTTGCCAAAAATTGGTGACCATTGAGGGCACAATAAGCAAAGTCGCAGCTTGGAAAGGGCTAATAAAAATCGTCAGCAAGCCCATGGAAACAGCAGGTAAACCCAAGCCAATCGTACCTTTAATCATGCCGGCAATGGCAAATACCGCAATGATAAATCCAACCATGCTCAACACTCTTCAAATCGTAGCATTATGCTAGATGAATCGGGAAAATTGAAACATCATTGTTTTTTGGACTCAGCCTCAAGGAAAAATTGAGGCCAATTTAACCCTCACATGTTAGAAATATGACAAAATGTTAATTTTTGATTAAAAATTGGTCAATTAGTTGTATAATTACATAAAAATTCACTCAATTAATAACATATTTATAAGTTCTTCTTAACTCCCTGATTTCTAAATTATCCCTTCTGCTTTTCACACTTTTCTAGTGCCAATTTTTGGGGGTTCACACCCCCATATTTGCTTTTTTAAGTGACAAAGCAGGTGGATATTTGATCAAAAAGCTTTTAAAGTACCAATTCCTGATGATCAGGCGATATGTAATAACATATCATTTATATAGATTTAAGGAAAAAATATTGGTATTTCAGTTCTGAAAAATGCTGTCTATTTTTTCTAAAAGCAATTGAAGATAAGGTAGAAATTTAAGAATGATTTATGATGTACATCATAGCAATACGATTAATGCTGCAAACCAGAATATTGCAGTGATCTCCCAGAAATATCAAGATAATCAAGCTGGTTTAACAGCCAAGAATCCACCGAAGAATAAAGGTATCCCTTATCTTGATGTGCGTAAATTTACCCAGAAGTTACATAGCATGTCGTCAGCCACCAGTACCAAAAAATGTGCACGAAGCATTCGTATTGCATTACAGTCAGCAGGCGCCAGAATTTTAAACCACCCTGTGGCAGCTGCAGATTGGGGTCATACACTCCAGAGCATTGGCTACAAGAAGATCAAACAGTCATTTGATCAACCGCAGGAAGGCGACATTTATATTATTAACAGAACCCAAAAACATGTATATGGCCATATTGCTGCCTATACCGGTCGCCAATGGGTTTCTGATTTTCGCCAAAACAGCCATGCGGTGTATAGGAATGATCAGGTGAGCTATACCTATTACCGACTGGCGTAATAGCTGAATCGCACACTTCGAATAGACACCTTTTAAGGTGTCTTTTTTATCGCATATTGGGCATTCGCCTCAATCAAATTAGGGTCTAATCTCTTTCAACTCGCGTTGAATAAAACGTTGAATCATTTCTCTATATAAATGTTCGACCAGATCCGGATCGGTGCCCAGCTCAATCGCTTGTGCGCGCACTTTGTTAATCACTTGCTCAACCCGTTCCGGCGACTGCACATCCTGCACAGTGCGTTTAAAGCGTACCGCCTGTTCCACATAAAATTGACGGGTTGCAATCATGTCAATTAGTGCAGTATCAATGGCATCAATTTTTTCACGCGCTTGTTCTAAAGACTCACATTTTTCTTTTTTCATCTTTTCTATCATCATTTTCACTTTTATATTGGTCTTCTAAAACATTGCTAAAAATGCTTTCAATCATCCAGACACGGTATAAGCTGTTAAACACATAACTTTGGCCGTCAATGCGAAGTTCAAGCACAGGAAAATCAGGCTGTGATTTCATTTCACAGAGTATGTCATTTTCTTTGAGTTTGGCAGTGATATCTTCATGGATTAATTCATTGATCTCTAAATCACGCTGCATCTGATCAAAATGTGACTTAAACGACATATCCTTGCCCTGGGTCCATACCGCTTGCAAAATGCGATACATCGCTTCAACACGCTGATCTTCGGGCACACTATAAAACAGTTGCGCCATCTCAAAAGTGGCGGACTGGGTAGGACGACAAAATGGAGTAAATTTCACTTGGGTGCGTTTTGAAAGACGAGTCGCCAGACTCCAGTCAAACAGATCACGCCCATGATAAGAAATAGGATAAACATTCAGCTGAATATTATAATAATTTGCCAGTTCTTCTTTAATATAAGCCAACAGTAACCAGGAGATAGGATCTTCAAGCGCAATATACAAATCCAGTTCTGGGTCTAGCGCCTGAATTTCATTCAGTTCTTCTGCATCACTAATCAAATGTTCACGCCAATCAATATGATTAATCAGAAAGATGGGATTTCCGGTCAGCAGTTTTTGTTGTTTTAAACGGCGCACCAGTCGAAGTAGATCATCGACCGCATAGTATTTGCGCTGACCAAATTCGAAATAGCTGGCCAAAACTTCGTCATCGTTAAAAATACGTTCTGGAAAGTCTTGAGCCGTGTGATGACGACTGGCCATGGCATACAAAGTACGTAATTTCCCATACTGTTTTTGCCACAGCATGTGAAATACATCTTCAAGTAAATAGAGAAAATCTTGACCACGTAATGGAGTGTTGCGAAGGATGGTTTCCGCCTGTCTTATAGCATCAAGCGGGGGTTGTTCTGGGGTTTCATGGAAACTAAAGCGATGCTGTTTAGAGAGAATTTTGGCATCGTTTAAGCAGTAATTTTGCCACTCACTTGCGGACATATGATTGGGCGGTTCTGCCGTTCGGCTGGAAATAATCACTTTTAGAGGTTTGAGTTTATCACTCAAAATTTCCTCAAGTTCAGGCAACTGCTGTACAGCCAAATAGCTATACACATCATCCAAACGTAAATGGATACTTAAACCCTGTTCCGTAGATAACACCACTTTACGAGTCGGCTTTTGGTAAAACCAACGCGATCGAAGTGGATCAAACCAACGGCGCAACAGTGACATGAGATAAGCCTCGAAAAAACCCTTGTAGTGCTGCAAGGGTTTATAACAATTTGTTAGGGAATGATCAATTATACATCTAAATTTAGATCCGTAACTGCCCCTTTTTCAGCTCCGGTGGTCAATTTGGCAAACTTCGCCAAAGCACCGTAGGTATAATTCGGCTTTGGTTTCACCCAAGCGGCATGACGTGCTGCCATTTCTTCATCGGAAATATGCAAAGTCATTTCTCGGGTTTCAGCATTAATGGAAATTTTATCGCCATTTTTAACCAAACCGATCGGACCACCTTCATAGGCTTCCGGGGTCACATGACCAATGACAAAACCATGGCTCCCTCCAGAAAAACGACCATCGGTAAGGAGGGCAACAGATTTACCTAGTCCCTTACCAATAATCGCCGATGTCGGTTTGAGCATTTCTGGCATTCCTGGACCACCCTTTGGTCCTTCACCACGAATGACCACGACTTCGCCTTCTTGCACTTCGCCATCCAGGATTCCGCGCATAGCACCGATTTCACCTTCGAACACGCGTGCCGGACCTTCGAAATACAGACCTTCTTTACCGGTAATTTTTGCCACTGCACCCGTTGGTGACAAGTTACCTTTTAAAACCACCAGATGAGAGTCTTTTTTGATTGGTGCATCAAATGGCAGAATGATTTGCTGATCTTCAGGATAATCTTCAACATTGGCCAGATTTTCAGCCAAGGTTTTACCTGTCACGGTTAAGCAAGAACCATCCAGCATGCCGGCATCCAGCATACGTTTCATCAATGGCTGAATACCACCTATTGCAATCAGTTCAGACATCAAGTATTTACCAGATGGACGCACATCTGCCACCACAGGAATGTCCTTTCCAATACGCACAAAATCATCTAGTGACAGTTCAACACCTGCAGTATGTGCCATGGCCAATAAATGCAGCACACCATTGGTCGAGCCACCCAGTGTGATTAACACTTTAATGGAATTTTCAAATGCTGCTTTGGTCATGATGTCGCGCGGTTTAATGTCCAAGCGCAGCAAGTTCATCACCGCTTCACCGGCACGCAAACAGTCAGTTTTCTTCTCTTCGGAAACCGCTTCCTGTGCAGATGAGCCCGGCAAGCTCATGCCAAGTGCTTCAATGGCAGAGGCCATGGAGTTTGCGGTGTACATGCCGCCACATGAACCCGGTCCTGGCAATGCCACTTCCTCAATTTGCTTAACCTGAATTTCGTTGATCTCACCTTTGGCATACTGACCGACTGCTTCAAATACGGAAATCATATCGGTATGATCCACACCCGGTTTAATGGTTCCGCCATAAATAAACAAACCCGGACGGTTTAAACGTGCCAGACCCATGATGCAACCCGGCATGTTTTTGTCACAACCACCAATCGCAATCACGCCATCATAAGCCTGACAACCGACAACGGCTTCAATCGAATCTGCAATAATTTCACGCGAAACCAGTGAGTATTTCATGCCTTCGGTACCGTTCGAGATGCCGTCAGAAATAGTAATGGTATTGAAGATAATCCCTTTACCATTTGCGGCATTGACGCCTTTTTCCACTTCACGTGCCAGCCCATCAATATGCATATTACATGGCGTGACATTGGCCCAAGTGGAAGCGATCCCAATAAATGGACGGGTAAAATCTTCATCCTGAAAACCTGTGGCACGCATCATGGAACGTGCAGGGGCATTTTCAATTCCTTCATACACCGGTGCGGAATGCTCGCGGATATTCTCTTTACTCATTATTTTATTCCTTGACGATGACCGATTTTAAGCTTCAGTCTAGAGCAATTTATTCTAAAATCATTGTATAGAATGCCTATGATATGTAAAAGTATATGATTGTAGATCCAAGCTCCGTGATTTTTCCATACAGTCACACTTTAGATCTAGGGCGATAGGTTGTTTCCCGATATGACATCCCTGTCATACTGGGAACATGCGACCTCCTGTCATATTCCAGGAAACGAATAACAGTAAATATTCAAATGAGATTGCATAAAAAAAGCACCCCATCTGGAGTGCTTTTTTAATCTGTAAAAACTACAAATTAGATTTCACGTACCGCGCCTTTTGCTGCACTTGTAGTATGCATCGCATAAGCTTTGAGTGCTTTCGAAATTTTACGTGGACGTTCTTCTACTGGATGCCAGCCTTTTTGCTCTTGCACTTCACGGCGCGCAGCCATGGTTGCTTCATCCACTGCTAAGTGAATGGTACGGTTGGGAATATCAATTTCGATACGGTCGCCATCTTCAACCAGACCAATGGCACCGCCTTCAGCCGCTTCAGGTGACACATGACCAATCGATAGACCTGATGAACCACCAGAGAAACGACCATCGGTCAATAAGGCACATTCCTTACCCAAACCTTTCGATTTGAGGTAACTGGTTGGGTACAGCATTTCCTGCATACCCGGACCACCGCGTGGACCTTCGTAGCGAATAACCACTACATCGCCTGCTTTCACTACACCACCGAGTACTGCATCCACGGCTGCATCCTGACTTTCAAAGACACGTGCTGTACCGTTGAATTTCAAAATAGATTCATCTACACCGGCAGTTTTTACGATACAGCCATCCAGAGCAATGTTGCCGTAAAGGACTGCCAAACCACCGTCTTTCGAGAAGGCATGTTCTGCATTACGAATCACACCCGTTTCACGGTTGCCATCTAAAGTTTGATAGTAGCGATCTTGCGAGAAGGCAGTTTGAGTCGGTACACCGCCCGGTGCTGAACGGAAGAATTGATACACTTCCGGATCTTCAGTACGGATGATGTCCCATTTATCCAAAGCATCTTTAAGCGTTTTTTCATGAACCGTCGGAACATCGGTGATTAACAGACCTGCGCGGTCCAGCTCACCGAGGATTGACATAATACCGCCGGCACGATGCACATCTTCCATATGCACGTCTTGTTTTGCAGGCGCAACTTTACACAGTACAGGCACTTTACGCGATAAACGGTCAATGTCATCCATCGTAAAGTCAACGCCTGCTTCGTTTGCAGCGGCTAACAAATGTAGAACCGTATTGGTTGAACCACCCATCGCGATATCCAAAGTCATGGCATTTTCATACGATGCTTTGGTGGCAATTGAGCGTGGCAGAACGCTGTAATCATCTTGTTCATAATGACGTTTAGCAAGCTCAACAATCAGTTGACCAGCACGCTCAAATAATTTTTGACGGTTGGCATGGGTTGCAAGTGTAGAACCATTCCCCGGTAAAGACAGACCTAAAGCTTCAGTCAAACAGTTCATGGAGTTGGCGGTGAACATGCCGGAACATGAACCACAGGTTGGACATGCCGAACGTTCGTATTCAGCCACTTCTTCATCGGTATAGTTGTCATCTGCGGCAACAATCATCGCGTCGATCAAATCGATGGCTTTTTCGTTACCACGGATTTTGACTTTACCCGCTTCCATTGGACCGCCAGACACAAACACCACAGGAATGTTCAGGCGCATCGCTGCCATCAACATCCCCGGGGTGATTTTGTCACAGTTGGAAATACAAACCATGGCATCAGCACAATGTGCATTAACCATATACTCAACCGAGTCAGCAATCAGATCACGTGAAGGCAGTGAATACAGCATGCCATCATGACCCATCGCAATCCCGTCATCTACGGCAATGGTATTGAATTCTTTGGCTACACCGCCTGATGCTTCAATTTGACGTGCCACAAGCTGGCCTAAGTCTTTCAAATGGACGTGACCCGGTACAAACTGAGTGAAAGAGTTGACCACCGCAATAATCGGTTTACCAAAATCCTCATCTTTCATGCCGGTTGCACGCCATAAGCCACGTGCGCCAGCCATATTTCTTCCGTGTGTCGATGTTTTTGAACGATAGTCAGGCATTGTGTATTTCCAACAAAGTGTGTGCTCGAAATGAATTCTAGAATTCAATCTGGCTGAATGATACTGATATATAACGCTAAATCAGTCGAAATATAGACATATCTTACTACAGGTTGCGGTAAGGCAAAGTCCCATCAGCATAATCTTTTATGAGAGAAATCTATGGATGTTTCGACGATTGATATAAAATAAATTGATACTGAAAGCTAATATAACGCCATAACCCTGAATTAAATACAAAACTTTCATGAATAATTTTTTAATTTTGCATTACTTTATTTTATTACTAATCACGCTTTCATCAAGATCTATTTTCAAAAACCTGTGATAAAGATCTGAGTTTCAGTGGATTGTGACTTCCTGCACACGATCTTAGGTCTCACTGTGCTTTTGCCCTATAATAAGCTAAGTTTATTTGGAATTTCATGTGTGAAAATCATCTTTGCGGGTACACCAGAATTTGCAGCAGTCGCCTTAGACGCGTTATTAAAAACAGAACATGAAATTGTTGCGGTATATACCCAACCTGACCGCAAAGCAGGTCGTGGGCAAAAACTGAGTGCATCTGCAGTCAAGCAGCTGGCTTTAGAACACAACCTTCCGGTTTATCAACCTCTCCATTTTAAATCATCGACTGAAGAAGGTCTGGCAGCACAGGCTGAACTGAAAGCTTTAAATGCGGATGTAATGGTGGTTGCAGCCTATGGCCTGATCTTGCCGCAAGTGGTTTTAGACATGCCTAAATATGGCTGCCTCAATATTCATGGCTCTTTATTGCCACGCTGGCGTGGTGCTGCACCGATTCAACGCGCCATTGCAACCGGCGATAGCGAAACAGGCGTGACCATTATGAAAATGGCTGCGGGCCTGGATACCGGTGACATGATGTATAAAACCATCTGCCCGATTGAAGCCACAGATACCTCGGCAACTTTGCATGACAAATTAGCGGTACAAGGAGCAACTGCAATTACCGTTGTTTTAGAGTCAGAAGAAAAACTGCAACACTATTTAGAAACACGTGAAGTTCAGGATGAAGCCTTGACTGTCTATGCACATAAACTGTCAAAAGCGGAAGCTCAGATTGACTGGTCTATCGATGCAGTACAAATCGACCGTAATATTCGCGCCTTTAATCCATGGCCTGTGGCATTTATCGTACTGGATGAGAAAAACAACCTGCGTGTCTGGAACTCCCAGTTATCCAATGCCACTGCAGAAAATGCTCAACTGGGCGAAATCATTGCAATTGATAAACACGGCGTCCATGTTGCTTGTGCAAATAACACTGTAATCACGCTAACTGCTTTACAATGGCCGGGTGGCAAACCGCTGAATGCCGTACAAATTTTACAAACTCAAAAACTGAATATCGGACAAATTTTATAATGAGACAATCTCCCCACGCCTCTGGTAAGACTTTAAACTTACGTGCTCAGGTTGTTAAAACGTTATTGGCTGTCCAAAATGGTCAATCACTGGCATCTGTGTTAAATCAGCACATGAATATCGTGTCAGACAAAGACCGCGCGTTATATCACGAACTGGTACTTGGTTGTCTACGCCAGTGGCACGCACTGAAACAGGTGACTTTACCGCTGCTTACTGTACCACTTGAAAATCCAGTGGTTGAAACCTGTTTATATGTTGGTTTATACCAGTTGCTGTGTACTAGGGTAGCTGCCCATGCTGCGATTTCTGAAACAGTAGAAGCCAGCAAACAACTGGGCATGGAAAGTTTAAGTGGCGTGGTGAATGCCATTTTACGCCGTGCAACACGTGAAACTGAGCAGTTCTATGATGTATTGGAAAATGCATCAAATTTACCAAGCTGGTTGGCTAAGCGTTTAAAGAAAGATTGGGGCGATCAATTTGCAGAACTCAGCTACGAGCTTAAACAGGTTGCACCACTGACTTTACGTGTTAATACCCGCCAGGTCAGCCGTGAAGAATATCTCGACATTCTGGAAGATGAAGGCATCGATGCCCATCGTTGTGAACTCTCCGATGTCGGTATTGTGCTGGATGAAAGTATTCATGTGCCGAGTCTGCCTGGCTTTGAAGCTGGCGGCTTTTCGGTACAGGATGAACACGCCCAGCTTTGCGCAACTTTAGTACCTAATCTGGACGGCAAATTCGTGATCGATGCCTGTGCAGCACCCGGTGGTAAAACCGCGCATCTTTTAGAGAAATATCAGCCAAAAAAACTGATTGCACTCGACCAAGATGAAAAACGCTTGAAACGTGTATCCGAAAACTTGGAGCGTCTGATTCTTGATGGCAAACACGTGGAAATTATCACCGCAGATGCAGCAACATGGACTGCGCCTGAACTTGCGGATTGCATCGTCTTGGATGCGCCATGTTCAGCGATTGGAGTGATTCGTCGCCATCCGGACATTCGTTTATTGCGTCAGTCGGGTGATATTGCCAAAACTGTTGAGCTACAAAAACAGATTCTTGAAAATATGTGGCAACAGCTGAAAGTCGGTGGCACCCTGCTTTACATTACTTGCTCAATTTTGAAAGCTGAAAATGAACAGCAAATGGTCGATTTCTTTGCCAATCATGCCGATGCGCAAGAACAAAAAATTGATGCGGACTGGGGAATTGAACAAATTCACGGTCGCCAGTTACTGCCAAAAGTGGGTCATGGTGATGGTTTCTTCTATTGCCGTATCCAGAAAATTGCATAACGACACGACATAAAGACGATTTAAATCAAAAAGGTGGCTTTTGAGCCACCTTTTTTGTCTATGCTTTTTGACTATATCTTTTTTAACTGACAAATTTAAAAAGCACTAAACTGAGCGCTAAGCATGCCATGCCAATAACCAGCCCATATACTGTTTCATGACCTTGGGCGTATCGTTTTGCTGTGGGTAATAACTCATCCAGTGCCAAAAACACCATCACGCCGCCAATCACACCAAAGACCGCACCATAAATACTAAAACTCATAAACGGTGCCAAAATAAAGTAACCAAGTGCTGCGCCTAATGGCTCCGCTAAAGCAGAAATAAAGCAGGCGCCTAAAGCCCAATCTTTGCGTCCGGTCGCCATATATACCGGCAATGCAATCGCAATACCTTCAGGAATATTATGAATGGCAATGGCCACCGCTAAGGGTGCACCTAAGGTCGGACTTTCTAATGTCGCAAAAAATGTCGCCAAACCTTCAGGGAAGTTGTGTGCCGTAATGGCGAACAAGGTCAGTAAACCGGTACGCCTTAATTGTCGTTGTTCAATCTCGGTGGCATTGTTGGGTTCAATGGTTTCATGCGGATTGGGAATGAAATGATCCAGAAGCAGGACTAGGATCACTCCAAATAAAAAGGCAAAAGTACCCAAGGCAAAACCAAATTTAGGGTCAAAAGCCTGACTAAAAGAGGCAATCGATTTATTTAAAATTTCAGTCAGTGAAACATAGATCATCGCCCCTGCTGCAAAAGCCAAACCGAATGATAACAGGCGATAACTCGGCTGCCTAAAAAATAAAGCCAATACTCCACCAATCACGGTGGCCAATCCGGCAAGGAAGGTCACTGCAAATGCGATCCACACATGGTGCTGCAAAATGGTTTGCATCAATCTGCTCCCTTTCAGAAACAAGAAAGCCACCATCATAAATGATAATGACTTTCATTTGCGTGTATTATCAGTCTTGACTGAATAATCTTAAATTACAGCGTATGTTGATCTTTCACTTCTTCAAGAACCTCATCCAGCTCTTCAGGGTTTTTCATTAAGTGAAGAATCGATAAGGCCAATCCGCCCCACAAGAACACTATCGAGATAATCATCATTACAATTGCTGAAGTATTCATCTTTTCTCTCCTAGCGATCTTTCATTTTGGCTAACACAAACGCCACCACAGCACAGAAAATGATGCAGCCCCAGCCAAACAACCACTGCAGACTTACACTATAGTCACCATAACCTTTTAATAACAAGTTAAAGATGGTCATTCCTAAAGTCACGAGCAAAATCAATGAGGTAATGACAGTTAAGGTAAAATCCCAGCCTTTGCCCAATTGCACTGTTGAAATGGCATTGACGTGATTGCGGATTTCCACCAAGGCTGAACGCTTGAACCAGGCGATACTGATAATTGATATCAACGCACCGCCAATAATGCCGATGTTATTGATGAAATGGTCAATGATATCGACCAGTTTAATCGAATTCACGCTTGAGAATAAAACGATAGAAACCAGTGCACTGCCACCACCGACAATACTGACTGCTTTTTTACGGCTCCATTTCAGCTTGTCCATCATGGCTGAAATTGGAACTTCCAAAATACTCACCATCGATGAAATACCTGCGACAAACAATGAGGTAAAGAACAAGATCCCGAATAAATCCGCCCCTGCACCCAAACTCGAAATAATTTTAGGGAAGGCAATAAAGGCCAGCCCGATACCGCCGCTCACCACATCCTGTACATTGCTATTTGCGGTATAGGCCATAAAGCCAAGCGCTGAGAAAATACCAATACCAGCTAAGATTTCAGTTGAAGCATTGGCAAAGCCCACGATTAAACCAGAACCGGTCAAATTGGTTTTTGGCTTTAAATAAGAAGCATAAGTTACCATGATCCCGAAACCGACTGAAAGCGAGAAGAAGGTATGGCCATACGCCGCCAACCACACTTTATAGTCCATCATCGCAGCCCAGTTCGGGGTGAAGAAGGCATTTAAACCATCCACCGCACCGGGTAAACGAAGCGCTTGAATCACCAAAAGAGTAAATAAGACAAACAACAAGGGCATGAAAATCTTGTTGGAAAGCTCCACGCCTTTTTTCACGCCACCATATAAAATGATTAAGGTCAGTACCCAAATCCCGGCCAATGGCCAGAAAATGTGGCTGACAAAATGCGGGTCAAAACCTGTGGCATCGGAAGTCTGCAAATAGGTTTTAAAGAAGAAACCTTCCGGGTCGCTGCCCCACATTTGACCAATCGAGAAGTAGACATAACTGCCTGCCCAGGTCAAAACACTGGCATAGTACAAACCAATGATGATACAGACGCATACTTGCCACCAGCCGAGGTTTTCGCCCCCCCGGAATAGTTTCCGGTAAGCTTTGGGAGGGGAGTTATGACTTTTATGCCCTACCGCATAATCTAAAAATAAAAGTGGTAAACCTGCAGTGATTAAAGCAATTAAATAAGGAATTAAGAACGCACCACCGCCATTTTCATAAGCGATGTAGGGAAAGCGCCAAATATTACCTAAACCGACAGCCGATCCAACCGCTGCAATAATAAAGCCCGATCGTGATGTCCAGTTTTCACGAGTATCTGTCATAAAACACCTAAACCTTTAGATATCTTTAAATGCTGCTTGTTGTTGAGTTATCTGGCGAGCAAGAAAAGTACCATTCAAAAATTAATTTTTTATGTCTGAAGTTAGTTTTACGCCTTTTGAGCATTCTGGTCTAAATTGCAAACAGGCCGTTATCACAAAATCTTGCTTAAAGTATTTTGCTTCTTTTTGCCTTTCAATGTTTGAACAATACCCATTTTCCAGACCTTTTTCTGTAGTTTTTGCGGTAATTATTTAATTTTATAATCTATAAATTATGAATTGGTTGAAAGGTGGCTTATTTTAACGTCGGTTGGAGTCAGTATGCTTTCTTATTTATTTAGAGGAATGGCAATCAGCATATTTTCAACACACTGATTGCCTAAAATTTTTGTTATTTTTTAATGGCTAAAATACGCTCTTCCTGCATATCACGAATCGCATATTGCACGCCTTCACGTCCCAGACCAGAGTCTTTTACACCACCATAGGGCATGTTGTCGACCCGGAAAGAGGGAATATCATTAATAATCACCCCACCCACATGCAAATGATCCCAGGCATACAGCATTTTATTCAGGTTCTGGGTATATACCCCAGCCTGCAAGCCAAAACGGCTGCTATTGATTTGCTCTATACCTTGTTCAAAGCTTTCATACTTCTCAATAATTGCCACAGGTCCGAACACTTCATCTTTATATACTTCTAAAGAATCGTCGACATTTTCAAGCAAAGTCGGTTCAAACATCACTCCATTCAGCTCACCACCGACCAGCAGGTTAGCACCTTTTTTTACTGCCTTATCGACCCATTTTTTCAGACGCAAGGCTTCTGATTCTTTAATCATCGGGCCAACCAACGTACTGTCTAGCCTAGGATCAGCAGCTTTAATTTTTTTCAGCTGAGTCACCAGTTTTGTCTTCAGTTCGGCATAAACATCTGCATGCACCAAAATACGCTGCACACTAATGCACACCTGCCCGGCGTGGTTATAAGCCCCGCCAATCAGACGATTCACCAAAGCATCACTAATTTCAGTGTCCGCATCAATCATCACTGCTGCATTACCGCCCAGCTCCAGGATCACTTTCTTACGCCCGGCACGGGCCTTCATGTCCCAGCCGACCACATCTGAACCGGTAAAACTGAGCAGCTTGAAACGGTCATCGGTGACTAGCACATCGGCAAGTCCACGCGGACAGGGTAAAATTGAAAATGCACCTTTGGGTAAATCGGTCTCTGCCAGAACTTCGGCAATTTTCAAGGCAGAAATAGGAGTTAAGCTGGCCGGTTTAAGCACAAATGGGCAACCGGCTGCAATTGCAGGAGCAATTTTATGCGCAGTTAGATTCAGTGGAAAATTAAACGGACTGATTAATGAGACTGCGCCAACCGGTGCATATTTCATCATGCCTTGATAACCCGATGCCGCGGCTGTTACCGCCAGAGGAATCATGCGCCCATCATCCAGTTGGGTTACCGCATCGGCTGCAATCTGAAAGGTATTGATTAAACGTTCTACTTCAGCCGCAGCTGCCTTGCTCGGCTTTCCACCTTCTGCAATCAGAATTTCGGTCAACTCTGC